>CAWFLY010000009.1:0-58395 GCA_963816735.1 uncultured Actinomycetes bacterium | reverse complement strand
CGAGGTAGATCCGGTTCGACTTGTCGTCCCGCACGAAATCGAACGTGCCGTTGTTGAAGATGTTGCAGTTCTGGAAGATCTCGACGAACGACGACCCCTTGTGCGCAGCGGCCGCACGCAGCACCTCGGTCAGGTGCGCGCGGTCCGTGTCGATCGACCGCGCAACGAATCGCCTCCGCGCGAGGCGCCAAGGGAGATCGGATTGAACGGGCGATCGAGCGAACCGTCGGCGACGACTTCGTCACCTTGCCGACCTCCGACGTCGGCGAGTACTGCCCCTTCGTCAGACCGTAGATCCGGTTGTAAGCACACGTGATGTCACGTTGCGCCGCAGCGCGTGGATGAATGGTTGCCGCCGATCGAGAGGACGTCGCCGTCGCCTGTGACGACCCACACCGAGAGCTCCGGCCGCGACGTCGCGAGGCCGGTCGCGATCGCCGGCGCGCGACCATGGATCGATGCATGCCGTACGTCTCCATGTAGTACGGGAAGCGCGCCGAACAGCCGATCCCGAGACGAAGACGAAGTTCTCGCGCGGCACGCCGAGTGTCGGGCATGAACGCTGCATCGCCGCGAGGATCGAATAGTCACCACAGCCGGGACACCACCGCACTTGCTGATCGGACTTGAAGTCCTTGGCGGCGAGGTCGCTCACAGCATCCCCTTGATCGCTTCTTCGATGTCGCCGGCGCGGAACGGCATTCCGCGCACGTGGTTGTAGCCGACGGCGTCGACGAGGAACTCCGCGCGCACGAGCTTCAGCAACTGGCCGAGATTCATCTCCGGGATCAGGACCTTGTCGAAGCGGTGAAGGACGTCGCCGAGGTTGCGCGGGAACGGGTTCAGGTAATGGAGATGCGCGTGCGCGACGTTGCCGTCGTCGCTGCGGATGCGCCGGATGCCTGCTGCGATGGGCCCGTACGTCCGCCCCAGCCGAGCACGAGCAGCTTCGCGCCGTCGGGGTCGTCCACTTCGAGCTCGGGGATGTCGGCCGCGATGCCCGCGACCTTCTGCGCGCGCAGGCGCACCATCAGGTCATGGTTGTCGGGATCGTAGGAGATGTCGCCGGTGACGTCGGCCTTCTCGAGGCCGCCGATGCGGTGCTCGAGGCCGGGCGTGCCAGGCACCGCCCAGGGTCGGGCGAGCGTGGACGGATCGCGCAGGTAGGGCATGAACTCACCGTCGGCAGCGTTCGGCTCCGTCGCGAAGGCCGTGGAGATGTCGGGCAGCGTCGAGACGTCCGGCAGGCGCCACGGCTCGGAGCCGTTCGCGAGGTAGGCGTCCGAGAGCAGGAAGACGGGAGTCCGGTACTTCAGCGCGATGCGCGCAGCCTCGATCGCGGCGTCGAAGCACTGCGCCGGCGTCGACGCGGCGAGCACGGGCACCGGCGACTCGCCGTTGCGCCCGAACATGACCATCAGCAGGTCGCCCTGCTCCGGCTTCGTCGGCATCCCGGTCGACGGGCCCGCACGCTGGATGTCGAGGATCACCAGTGACCTTCGAGCTGGATCGCGAGCCCGATCGTCTCCATCTTCAGCGCGATGCCCGGGCCGGCCGACGTCGTGACGCCGAGCGAGCCGCCGAACGACGCGCCGAGCGCGGCGCCTGCGGCGGCGATCTCGTCCTCCGCCTGGAAGGTGCGCACGCCGAAGTTCTTGTGCTTCGCGAGCTCCTAGAGAATCGACGATGCGGGCGTGATCGGATACGCGCCGAGGAAGAGCGGCAGGCCGGAGAGCTTCGACGCCGCGATCAGGCCGTACGCCATCGCCGTGTTGCCGGTGATCGTGCGGTACGTTCCAGGCCGCTGGACGGCCGGCTTCACCTCGTACGACACAGCGAACGACTCCGTCGTCTCGCCGAACGCGTAGCCGGCCTGGAACGCCTTCACGTTCGCGTCGCGGATCGACTCTGCGTTTTCGAACTTCTTCTGGATGAACGCGATCGTCCCCTCAGTCGGACGGTGGTACAACCACGCCATCAAGCCGAGCGCGAACATGTTCTTCGCCCGCTCTGCCTCGCGCTTCGTCGCGTCGCGTCCTTCAACGCCTGGGCGTTCATCGACGTCACCGGAACCTCGTGCAGCGCGAACCCTTCGACGAAGCCGTCCTCGAGGGTGTTGCCGTCGCCGGCCTTCTCGAGGTTGCGCTCGTTGAACGCGTCGGTGTTGACGATCAGCGTCCCGCCTTTCGGCAGGTCGTGGAGGTTCGTCTTCAGCGCCGCCGGGTTCATCGCGACGAGGACATCCGGCGGGTCGCCCGGCGTGAGAATGTCGTGGTCGGCGAAATGCACCTGGAAGCCGGAGACGCCCGGGAGCCAGCCCGCGGGCGCGCGGATCTCGGCCGGGAAGTCGGGGAGGGTCGAGAGGTCGTTGCCGAGAACGGCGCTCTCACTGGCGAACTGGCCGCCGGTGAGCTGCATTCCGTCCCGGAATCTCCGGCAAAACGGATGATCACGTTCTGGCGCTGCTCGACAGCTTTGGACATCCACGAAGGATTACCACACGGCCAGGCCGGCCTCGTCCGCGGAAAACCCCGATGTTCGGCCGGAGTTTCCCGAAGCCGTTCAGGTAGGAGTATGGGCGTGTCCGAGGAGCAGGCGATCGAGGCGGAAGGGCTCGTCAAGACCTACGGCGAGGTACGCGCCCTGGACGGGCTCAGCTTTGCCGTCCCAGCCGGGACGATCTTCGGGCTCCTAGGCCCAAACGGCGCCGGCAAGTCGACGGCCGTGAAGATCCTCACGACGCTTGCGGCCCCGACCGAAGGGACGGCGCGCGTGGCCGGGCACGACGTGCAGCGCAACGCTGCGCGCGTCCGCCGCGAGATCGGGGTCGTCGGGCAGAAACACGGTGTCGACTTCGCCCTGACGGGCCGCGAGAACCTGCGGCTCCAGGGTCGCGTGTTCGGAATGCGCGGCGGCGAGCTGGAGGCGCGTGTGCAAGAGCTCCTCGGCCAGCTCGGGCTCGCGGACGCAGGTGACCGGATCACGCGCGGGTACTCGGGAGGGATGCAGCGACGCCTCGACATCGCGATGGCGCTCGTCCACCGGCCGCGCGTCCTCTTCATGGACGAGCCGACGACCGGGCTCGATCCCGAAAGCGCGTCGCGATGAGGCACGAGATCGAGTGCCGGAGCTCGACGAGGGGCAAGACGATCCTGCTGACGACGCACTACCTCGAGGAGGCCGACCTGCTCGCGTCCAACCTCGCGATCGTCAACCGGGGCAAGGTCGTCGTCGAGGGAACGCCCGAGGCGTTGAAGGCACAGCTGCAGGGCGACGCGATCCACGTCGAGCTCGCGCACGAAGTCGCCGGTCTGGTGGAGACGGTCGGAGCGCTCGACGGCGTCAACGAAGTGGAGGTCGACGGGCGCTGGCTGCATGCCCGTGCAGCGAGCGGCGCGCGCGCCGTGCCGGTTGTCCTGAGCGCGCTCGAAGGGCAGGACGTCGACGTCGTGTCCGTGACCGTGGCGCGCCCGTCGCTCGACGATGTGTATCTGCGCCACACCGGTCGCGCGTTCGCGCGGGCCGACGAGGAGGGAGCGAAGCGATGAGCATGCTCAGGCAGTCCTGGTACATGATGTTCCGTCATCTGACGAACCTCTGGCGACAGCCGATCTGGATCGCCGTCACGCTCGTGCAGCCGATCATCTGGCTGCTGCTCTACGGCGCGCTGTTCAAGAGCGTCGTGAAGATGCCGGGCTTCCACTCAGGTTCCTACATCCAGTTCCTCGCGCCGGGGATCGTGATCATGACGGCGCTCTTCTCGTCCGGCTGGAGCGGGATGGCGGTGATCGACGACATCGACAAGGGAGTGACCGATCGCTTGTCTCGTCTCGCCAACGGTGCGCGGCTCGCTGATTCTCGGCCGCCTGATGCAGGGAACCGTCGTGATCGTTGTGCAATCGCTCATCATCATCGGGCTGGCGATCGTCGTTGGCGCGCGCTTCCCCAACGTGTGGGGCGTCATCGTGCTGATCGCGTTCGCGTCGCTGCTCGGTGCATCGTTCGGCGCACTGTCGTACGCGCTTGCGCTCGTCGCGTCGCCGTCGCGAGGAGACGGTCATCGCTGTGATGAACTTCGTCCTCCTGCCGCTCACGTTCCACTTCGGTGACGTTCATGCAGAAGAGCCTCATCCCGAAGTGGATGCAGTCAGCGGCGGCGTTCAATCCGGTCAATTGGGCGGTCGAGGCGGGTCGCGCGTCGGTGCTGCCCGGGACGGACTGGGGAATGGTCGGGACCCGGTTCGCGCTGCTCGCGGGCCTCTGCGCCGTGTGCCTCGTGATCGCGACGCGCGCGTTCGGCTCGTACCAGCGCTCGGTCTAGCCCACGCGGGACGCCGCCATCATTCCGGTTCGTCGAGCTCGGCCAGGAGTCCCTGCAGGTCGAGCGGTGTGAGTGTCATCGCGACGCCCTGACCGTCCGCCGGGCGCGGCCATTCCTCTTGAGGCCGGTCGCGGTAGAGCTCGACGCCGTTGTCGTCCGGGTCGCGGAGATAGAGCGCCTCGCTGACGCCATGATCGGTCGCGCCGTCGAGCGGAATCCGCGCCTCGAGGACGCGGTGGAGCGCGTCGGCGAGCGACCTCGCGGTCGGGATAGAGGATGGCGACGTGATAGAGCCCGGTGGTGCCCGCGGGTGGTGGTGAGCCCCCTTGCGACTCCCAGATGTTCAGCCCGATGTGATGGTGATAGCCGCCGGCGGAGATGAATGCGGCCTGGGTCACCCATGCGCTGCTGCAACTCGAATCCAAGCACGTCGCGCCAAAAGCCGAGCGAACGCTCGATATCCGCCACCTTCAGATGAACGTGACCGATCCACGCCGGGATCGATGCTGCTCATGCGGGTTCCCTCCTCAGGCCGGAGCCTGCAAGCCACCAGACGCAGTATGCGAGCCAGGGTATCCCGTACGCGTCTGTCTGCAGAGCGAGGACGAGCATCGCGACGAGCACACCCGCGAGCTCGGCGCGGCGCGCGAGTGCGAGATTGACGGTGAGGGTGACGTTCCACGCAATGAAGAGGAGCGCGCCGAGTAGTCCATTTTCGGCCCCGATCTCCGTGTAGTTGGACTCGCCCGCCTTGAGCGGCACGCCGGTGCGGGACGCGACCTCGCCCACATTCCCGAGGCCGAAGCCCTGCGGGTGGCGGACGACGGTTCGGATTCCCTCGCGCAGGCTGTTCACGTGCGACTGCGTCGACGGTTCGCTTGCGCTCGTTGAGTTCCCGTTCGCGGGTTGCGGCGTGCGGTGCGCGTTCGCGCGCTGGACGACCAGTTCGGCCGGGGTGAACCGTGTCTTCGGGCCGATGTGCGGGTAGGCCAGAAGGAACGCGACTCCGGCGACGAGCGTCGCAGCTGCCGCGGCGAGCGGCCACATGCGTCGTGAGACCGCGGCGACGACGAGGAAGCCGACCGCGAGCGCGAGCAGCGCGGCGCGGGTGTGCGTCCAGAGGAGTCCCGCCGCCAGGCGAGCGCGGCGAACGGAATCGCAGCGCGCGTTCGGGGCGCGACGAGCAGCGCGACGACGCAGAGGTACGCGGTCGCAAGCGGCGAGAGGAACGTCGAGACGAGACGCCGGAGCAGGTCGAGCTCGTTCCCGGTGTTGTAGACGAAGTTCTCGGGCAAGCCGGAGAGGCCCTTGCCGTAGTCGAACCCGAGCTGGTTGTGGAAGTAGCCGACGGTGCCGTTGTGACGCCACCAGCTCAGGTGGATCGCGTAGACATCAACGAGTCCCCACGCGGCGAGGGCCGCCGCGAGGACGAGCAGGATCCACCTGATGTCACGGACGCGAACGATCACGGCGCGCCCTAGGAAGTACGCGCCGACGCCGGTCAGGTCATGGCGCAGCGCGTACGCAATCGCTTTGTGCGTTGCGTGTCCGTCCAGTGCGCTCTGCGGGATCAACGCGTAGACGACGACGAGCAGGGCGAACGCGAGCGCGAACGCGTCCGCGAGCGTGGGCGTGAACGGGAGGCGGCGCGCGCGCGACGCGTCCGTCGCGACACGCGCGAGCGCCACGAGCAGGAGGATGTCCTTCCACGCCTGGATCGCGGTGAGCGCTCCGCCGTGGATCCCGCCCGCGTACAGCGCGTCCATGACGATGTTGTGGAAAGCGAGGCCGACGAGGAACGCGTAGAACGCCACGACGGGACGGCTCCAGACGACGACAACCGCGGCGGCGATGACGATTGCGTAGATGACGAGCGCGAGCGTGGTCACCGCGTGAGCCGCAGGAACAGATCGCGGCTGTAGCGGTACGGTGCGTCGGGACCGAAGTCCGTCGCGACGACGCGCAGCCCGGCGCTTTGGACGCCGGAGTCAAGCTCGCTGCGCAGCAAGCGGTAGCCGCGGAACTCCGGACGGCGAGTGGGACCGAGGAACCGCGTCAGCGGCACGAGCGCAGAACGTGACGCGCGCCATAGGCGTGGCCGCACGCCGTCCTCCAGCACGGGCAGTTGCACGAACGCCTCGCCGCCCGGCTTGAGCACGCGCGCGAACTCGGAGATGTACGAGAGGACCACGTCGCGCGATGGGAGATGCTGCAGCACGAGGTAGCAAACGACGACGTCGGCGATCGCGTCGTCGATTCCGTCGAGCCGCTCGCCGGAGACGGCGCGGAACTCGACGCGCTCGTCCGGGATCGCGGCACGCGCCTGCGCCAGCATCGCGGGCGAGACGTCGAGAGCGAGCACGCGGTCGAAGCGATCCGCGAGCCCGGCCGTCATCCGGCCCGGCCCGGAGCCGACCTCGATGCAGATCCCGCCGCGCGGATCCGCCCCGAGCCTGCCGAAGAGAGCGTCGAGCTCTTCGCGACCTCTCGATGGGTCCCCAACATAGGCGTCGGGGTCGGACGCGAGCGTGTCCCACGTCGACCGCATGTCACGCGCTCCCATCGCGGTGAGCGTACCGCCCACCGCGCGTGGCATCATCGCCTCTTGCCAGAGATCGAGTTTCGACCCCGCGGCCCCTACTCCCTGGCGCTGACCGCGCGCCTGGCGTATGACGCAACGCGTTCGTATCTGGACGGCATTCTCACGTGTGCGCTCGAGGGCGAAGTCGTGCAGGCGTGGCAACGCCCCGACGGTGCGATCGTGATCCGGGCAGAACTGGCGTCCGCAGTCGAGCGTCTTCGCTGGGTTCTCGCCGTGGACGAAGACCACTCGGAGTTCTTGCGCCGTTTCGCCGAGGATCCACTGCTTCGGGAGCCAATTCGACAGCTGCGCGGTCTTCGCCCGCTGCGCGTTCCCACCGTTGCAGGCGCGTTGCTTCGAGCGCTCTGCGGCCAGCTCATCGAATCCGACCGCGCGCGCGAGCTCGAGCGGACCGTTGTGCGCGCGACGAGCGCGCGCATCGGCCGGTACGCGCTGCCGCCGACGTGTGCCACGCTCACAGCGCGCTCGCCGGCCGACCTGCGGCGGCTCGGGCTCCGCGCGCGTCGCGGCGCCACACTCACGCGGCTGTGTCGCTCTGTCGATCTCGAGCGGCTCAAGACACTGCCCGGCGACGTCGCTGCTGCGAGGCTGTTGCGTGAGCGTGGACTCGGCCCGTGGTCGCTGGGCGTGATCGCACTGAGCGGACTCGGCAGTTACGAGCACGGTCTCGTCGGCGACCTCGGTCTCCTGAAGCTCGTTGCGGCCCTCCGCGGTCGCCGGGCCGATACGCCCGAGACGGCCGAGTTGCTGGAGCCGTACGGCGAGTGGTCGGGCCTCGCAAGCGTCTACCTCCTGGCCGGATTCGGTCGCGGGCTGATCACGCTGCCGGACGGCTCTCGGGCGCGCAGCCGCTCCTGGGCCCGCGTCGCCGCGTGACCTAGTACGCGTCGTCCGAAAGTCGCGGTTTCCTCGTCACCACCCGGCGACCGACAAGTGCTGCGTCTGCGTCGCGCCAGACGCCGGCGCTGACGCTGAACCCGGCGACCTTCGGCCTGCTCACCGGGCGATAGACGCTGTCGATCGCACGGCGCACGAGCTCGGCCATCGGCAATCCTGTCCGTGCCGACTCCTCCAGCAGGAGGCGGTGCTGGCGATCTTTGAACGTGATTTGCGTTCGTCGGCTCAAAGTGATGTAGGTGTACACCTACATCACCTGTCTGATCGCCAAGGGCGAGCGACAAGAGCGTCACGACTTCTGCGCAAATGCGCAAAATGACGAGATGGCCATCGAGTTCATCGTCGTCGACGACGCCGACGGAGCATCAGATCGCGCCGGAGAATTCCTGGCCGAGGCCGCGCGCGAGGGTGGGCACATCGCTCTCTCCGGCGGACGGAGCCCGGAGCGCGCGCACGAGACCGCCGCGAGGCTCCAGCCGGATTGGAGCCGGACCGAGCTGTGGTGGGGCGACGATCGTTGCGTCCCGCCGGACGACGAACGGTCGAACTTCGGCATGGCGAAGCGGACCCTCCTGGACCGGCTCGAGGCCGCGCCCGCGGCGATCCATCGCATCCGGGGAGAGCTCGAGCCCGAGGGCGCCGCTGACGAATACGACGCTGCGCTGCACGGGGTGCGCCTACGGTTGAACCTCCTCGGCATCGGCCCGGACGGCCATGCGGCGTCACTCTTTCCGAATGCGCCGGGTCTTCTTGAACGCAAACGTCTCGCGATCGCGGCCGAGCCGGGACTCGAACCCAAGGTGATGCGCGTCACGATGACGCTGCCGATGCTCGAGGACGCCGACCTCGTCCTGTTCCTGGTCACAGGCGCCGACAAGGCCGAGGCTGCCGCGCGCGCTTTTGCCGGCCCGGAGAGCGCTGAGACTCCAGCGAGCATGATCCGATCCCGCGGGGGACGGACGATCGCGGTGCTCGACCGCCTCGCTGCGGCGCGAATCACCGCGTCCTAGCCCTATATGTAGACGAACGTCCATCACGCCGATCTCGCCCGCGCTCAAGCGACCTGTTAGATATAGGCACATGCAGGACTCGCTGACCATCGACCAGCCCGAGCAACTGAAAGCACTCGGCCACCCGCTTCGCCTCCGCGTCCTCGAAGAGCTCGGCGCACATGGGGAGTCACTGACGAACCGCGACCTCGCGCAACGACTCGGAATCGATCCCGGCCACCTCCATTTCCACGTGCGCATGCTCCACAAGGCGGGACTCATCGAGCTCGTCGACGGCGGGCAGCGCCGCGAGAAGCCCTACCGCTCGGCGGCGCGCATGATCCGGGTCGCTCCGGAGCTGACGTCGGCGGGTCTGTCCCGCGACCTGCACGCCGCGATGCTCGACGAGGTCCAGCGCGGGTTCTCGAAGTTCGGTCCGCAGGGCCGGTTCCGCGGAGCGCAGGTGACGGTCAAGCTGTCGCTCGAGAAGGCACGCGAGCTGTTGCGTGAATTCAACGAGCGGCTCGAAGCTGCGGAAGACGAATCGCAAGACGCGTTCGTCTTCACGACCTTCTTCCACGCACCGACGTCGACCGACTAGTCCGGGAGTAGCTCCGACTCGAGCTCCGCGGGGACGAGACCGCGTCGCTCGGCCAGTGCCTGCAGGACCAAGACAGTGTCAGCCGCCGGAAGGTCCTCGAGGTAGGCGCCGCGCGTCTCGAACGACTCCAGCACCGAGCCGATCGCCGGCCTGTACCCGCCCCGGTCGCCGGCGGCGACGGCCGCGAGTGCGTTCCCGACGTCCGCGGGAAAGCCGTCCGCGCCTCGCAGGCCGTCCGCGAGGGCGTGCATCGCCTCCCAGTCGCGGAGCACCGCATGTGCAAGCGCTGCCGCGTAGCGTCCGATCGGGGACTCCGACGCCCCTGCCCCGACCTCGAGCGTCCAAACCGCGTCATGCTCCGCCGCATCCCAGTCGCGATCGAGGACGCGCGCCTTGAGAATCGCGACCGGACGACCCCAGCTCCCGGGCGGAGCGTGCTCCCAGCTCTCCCGATACCGGACGCACGCGCGGTCGAACCAGGCATGGGCGTCCCGATGATTCCCCTGCATTACGAGGGATAACCCGGCTCCTGCGGCCGCGTTGCCCATTCGGGTCAGTTGGCGCTGGCGCGCGTCAGCATCCTCCGCGTCCGGCAGCCGGGCCTCACCGTCCCGGTAACGTTCGTCTTCGCGCCGGAAGTGCTGAGCCCAGTCGGCCACGGCCGCATTCTCATGGAAATCACCTTTCACGGACTCACGTTCCTCACCGCGCCCGGCCGCGTGTTCACTCCTCGGGCAACGACCGAGGCGCTCGTGGACGCGGCGCTGGCGGAGATCGGCACGCGGAAACTGACCCTCGCGGACGTCGGCACCGGCTCCGGTGTGATCGGAATCTCGATCGCCATCGCGGCGCCGCAGATCGAGGTCTGGGCGACGGACCGCAGCGAGGCGGCCGTCGAGCTCGCTCGCGAGAACGCCGAGCGACACGGCGTCTCCGACCGCGTCTACGTCGTGCATGGAAACCTGCTCGAGCCCGTGCCCGATCCCGTCGACCTCGTCGTCGCCAACCTCCCGTACCTGCCTCAAACCCAACGTCGGCCCGAGTACGAGGGCGAGCCGGCCGATGCCGTCTACGCCCCCGACGACGGGCTCGGTCACCTGCGCGGCCTGCTCGACGTCTGCAGCGCCGGGAAGCTGCGGATGCCTGGGCACGTGCTCGTCCAGTTCCATCGCCAGGTGCTCGACGCCGACTGCCAGCACCTCGACGAGCTGCGCGAGCGGCTCGTCGTTGCGCAAGCACGCGCAGCGGCATAACGCGGAGTAGGCTGGCTCAGTGAACCGGGAAGTCGTCTTCATCGACGGTGTGCGCACGCCCTTCGGCCGCGCGGGCGACAAAGGCGTGTACTGGCGCACACGCGCGGATGACATGGGCGTGAAGGTCGTCCGCGAGCTGCTTCGGCGCAATCCCGAGGTCGTACCCGACCAGATCGGCGATGTCATCCTCGCCGCGACCGCGCAGGTCGGAGACCAGGGCTTGACGCTCGGCCGTGACGTCGCGCTGCTTGCCGGAATCCCGCACAGCGTGCCCGGCTTTGCGATCGACCGTATGTGCGCCGGCGCCCTGACCGCCGTGACGGCCGGTGCCGGTGAGATCGCGATGGGCGCGTGCGACGTCGTCGTCGCAGGCGGAATCGAGCACATGGGGCACCACCCGATGGGCGCCGACGTCGACTTCAACCCGCGCTTCGTCTCGGAGCGCCTGCTCGACATGTCGGCCGCGAACATGGGCGCGACCGCGGAGAACCTGCACGACAAGTTCCCGAACCTCACGAAAGAGGACGCGGATCGGTTCGCGGTCGCGTCACAGGCGAAAGCAACCGCGGCATGGCAGAACGGCGTGATGCGCGAGACGGTCGTTCCCATGGCGGTGTTCACCGACGACGGCTGGAAGGTGGCGGACCGCGACGAGTTCCTCAGGCCCGAGACGACCATGGAGGCGCTGGCCGACCTCCGGACACCGTTCCGGCCGGGCGGCCGCGTCACAGCCGGCAACTCCGCTGGACTGACCGACGGCGCGACCGCGGGACTCCTCGCATCATCGGAGGCCGCAGAGAAGATCGGCCTGAAGCCGAAGCTGCGCCTCATCGGCTTCGCGTACGCAGGCGTCGAGCCCGAACTGATGGGCATCGGCCCGATCCCCGCGACGCAGCGCGTGCTCGAGCGCGCGGGCCTCACCGTCGCCGACGTCGACCTCTTCGAGCTGAACGAGCCGTTCGCCGTGCAGGTGCTCACGTGGTGCCACGGGCTCGGCGTCGCGCCCGACGATCCGCGGCTGAATCCCTACGGCGGCGCAATCGCATTCGGTCACCCGCTCGCGGCGACCGGCGTCCGCTTGATCGCGCAGCTCGCCTACGGCCTGCGCGAGCGCGGCGGGCGCTACGGACTGACCGCTCTGTGTATCGGCATGGGCATGGGCGCGGCACTGCTCTGGGAGAACCTGCAGTGAGCGATCCCGTGACGCAGTTCAAGCTGAACCCCGTCGACACGAAGCTCGGGCGGCTCGCGCTCGTGACGATGGACAACGGCGAGGACTACACAAAGCCGACCGTGCTCGGGCGCACCGCGATGGAATCCCTCCTCGAGACCTTGGAGCAACTCGAGCAAGGCGACTGGGTCGCGATGGTGCTGACCGGCAAGCCGTTCGTGTTCGCGGCGGGCGCCGACATGAAGGAGTTCCCGAAGATCCGCGACCGCGAGGAGGCGATCGCCGGCTCTCGCGCCGGACACGAGCTGTTCACGCGCATCGGCGAACTCCCGTTCCCGACCGTGGCCGCGATCAACGGAGCGTGCCTCGGCGGCGGCGTCGAGGTCGCGCTGAGCTGCTCCGCGCGCACGATCTCGTCAGCGGTGCGCCATTTCGCCTGCCCCGAGGTCTTCCTGGGGATCTTCCCCGCGTGGGGCGGGACGCAACTCGTCCCGCGGCTCGTAGGGATCGACAACGCGATCCGCTTCGTCGTCTCCAACCCGCTGCGCCAGAACAAGATGCTCGATGCGCAGAAGGCGTTCGACCTCGGCTTTGCCGACCGCATGCTCGAGCCGGTCGAGTTCGTCGACGAGTCCATCGCGTACGCGCTCGAGCTGGTTACAACGCCGTTACGACGCACCGAGCCGGACCACGGCGACATCGCGAAGGCGCTGCGCAAGGGTCGTTCGCAAGCCGACGACGCCGTGCACGGCGCCACGCGCGCACCGTATGTCGCGCTCGACCTGATCGAGGGCGCCGTCGGCGGTTGGTCGCTGCAGGACGGCTACCGCGCCGAGGAGGAGGCAATCGCCGACCTGATCATCTCCCCCGCGACACGCCGATCGCTCTACGCGTTCGATCTCGTCGAGCGCCGCGCGAAGAAAGGCGTCGGGATCCCCGACGTGAACCCTCGCCGCATCGAAAAGGTCGGCATCGTCGGCGCCGGCCTGATGGCGACGCAGCTCGCAACGCTCTTCCTCAAGCGCCTCGGCGTACCGCTCGTGATCCGCGACCTCGACCAGGAGACCGTCGACCGCGCGGTCGCGTCGATCCGCGAGGAGCTCGGCGACCGCTGGTGTCCCGTCGAGGGAACGACGAGCCTCGACGGTTTCGCCGGCTGTGATCTGATCCTCGAGGCGGTCTTCGAGGAGCTGTCGCTCAAGAAGAACGTCTTCGCCGAGCTCGAGACGGTCGTCGACGCGGAGTGCATCCTCGCGACGAACACGTCGTCGCTCTCCGTCGGCGAGATGGCCGCCGACCTCGAGCATCCCGAACGCGTGGTCGGCATGCATTTCTTCAACCCCGTCGCGATTCTGCCGCTCGTCGAGCTCGTTCGCGCGCCGGAGACCGACGACGTGACGCTTTCGACCGCGTGGGACGTGACGAAAAAGCTCCGCAAGCGCGCGGTGCTCGTGGAGGACGCGCCCGCATTCGTTGTCAACCGCGTGCTGACGCGGATGACGACGGTGCTGATGGACGCGCTCGAGCACGGCAACACCGTCGAGCAGACAGACGACGCTGTGCTACGCCTCGGCTTCCCGATGGCGCCGTCGGTGCTGCTCGCAATGGTCGGGCCGCGCGTCGCGAACCACGTGCTCGAGACGCTGCACGAGGCGTATCCCGATCGGTTCCCGCTATCGCCGACGCTCGCGAACTATGCCGACGGGGACGAGACGATCGTCGTCGCCGAGGAGCGCCTACGCACGAGCGAGCAGATCACGCAGGACGTGCTCGAGGCGATCGCCGACGAGATCCGCCACCTGCTCGAAGAGGGCGTGGTCGCCGAGGCAGCCGACGTCGACACCACGCTGATCCTCGGTGCCGGCTGGCCTTTCTTCCTCGGCGGCATTACGAAGTACCTCGATGACGAGGGGATCTCCGAGCGAGTCGCAGGCGCCCGCCTGGCCGACCTCCGCGCCGCCCCGGCCCCGGCCTGAACAGCCAGTAACGCGCCCTCCGGCTTTTGCGTTATGCTGTGAAAGTGCTGTTCGCGGTTTCATCGCGAACGCGCCTCACCTCTACATGAAGGACGCGGCACCTTTCGTGCTGCACCCATGCAGGAAGCCACCAACGACCTGATCCTCTCTTCCGACTCGACGATCGCCCTCGTCGCGGACACCGAGCGCGCGCGCGCGTGGGCCGGCGAGCCGTTCCTTCACGCCGGCGAGGATCCCGAGACCGCGCTCGCTCCCGGGACCGCCCGCCGTCGCGCGCTCGACGACGCCCTCGACGAGCTGGACTCGGGCAAGCTCGCGCCGTCCGCGCGCTGGAAGGTGCGCTACGGCCTCATGCTCGGGCTCGAGCGAGTGCTCTCCGAAAAGCCGCCGCACACCGCGGCCGGCACTGAGCTTCGCCGCCACCAGATCGACGCGCTCGCCGGAATGCTGACCGAGCTGATCGCGACGAACCAGTTGCCGGTCGAGGAGAACGGGAACGGCGTCGCGCTCGCCGAGGTGGACGACGGCGAAGACGACGAGGACGAGGTTCTCGAAGGAGAGATCGACGACGACGAGGAGCTGGAGGCGGAGATCACCGCCGAGGAAGATCCAGGCGCGAAGCGGCGCTTCCGCTTCCGCCATCCGACCGCGTCGGGCAAGACGATCGCCGCGGCCGGATTCGTCGAGGCCGCCCGCAGTCTCGGAGTGCTGATCCTCACGCACCGCCGCTTGCTCGTTTCGCAGTTCGAGCGCGAGCTCACCGCGGAGGGGTATGCCGACCGCTTCACCCCCGCGATCCTGAAGGGGATGGAGCCGCTGAACGGCGCTCCGCTCACGATTCAGACGTATGCATGGTTCGCGCGTCACGTCGACACGATCTCGCGCGAGGCGTACCAGCTGGTCATCGCCGACGAGGCGCACACCGCGCTCGGCGAGAAGACGAGCGCCGCGATCCGCTCGATGCCGGAACCGATCTTCATCGGCATGACAGCGACAGAGCAGCTGATCGCGAAGCAGGTCTCTGATGTCTTCCCCGCGTCGGTCGACGACCTGCCCCTGGCGGACGCTGCTCGCCGCGGGCTGATCGCACCGCTCCGCTCGCTGCGCATCCCTCCGGCCGCCGCGATCCACTCGGTGCCGATCATCGGCGGCGACTTCGACGAAGGCGAGCTCGCAAAGGTGCTCGACCACGAGGCGCTGAACCAGGCCGCCGCGTCGATGTACCGCGACCGCTTCGACTCGACGCCCGGAATCGTGTACGCCGCCGGGGTCGAGCACGCGTACAACCTCGCGAAGGAATTCCGCGCCGCGGGCATCAAGGCGGAGGCCGTCAGCGGCCGCACGCCGCCCGTGAAGCTCGCCGAGACGCTTGCCGCGTACGAGCGCGGCGAGATCAACGTCCTGATCAACGCGATGCTGCTCGCGGAAGGCTGGAACTCGCCGCGCGCGACGGTGTGCATGCATCTTGCACCGACCGCGTCGAAGCGCGTCTACCAGCAGCGGATCGGCCGGATCATGCGACTGCATCCGCGCAAGGAGGCTGGCATCGTCGTCGACTTCGTGCACAAGTCGGCAACGCACAACGACCGCGTCGTCTCGCTCCACTCGCTCCTCGATGCCGACTTCTACCGCGAGGGCGCCCGCGTGACGCCCGCACCGCGGCGCCGTCACCAGCGCCGCGCACGCCGGCGCCTCACGCCGGCGCCGTGGCTCGTCCCGGTCACGCCCGACGTCGGGCGGCGACTGGCGGTCATCCAACGAGAGTGGCAGCGGATCGACCCGAAGTATCTGGACGAGGACGAGCAGCGCTTCTGGGGCACGATCGCGGGACGCATGATGCGCTTCGAGGAGCGCACCGAGTTCGTCCGCAAGTTCACCGAGCGCGGGGCGTCGAAAGCCGCGCTGGAGCAGTTCCTCGCGACCTGCGCGGCGGAGAACCCGAACCGGCGACTGCGCATGATCGCACTCTCAGACCGCGTCTCGACTCCGGTCGAGCGCGCGGACTTCGACGACCTCGTCACGCTCGTGACGCAGGCGCCGACGTGGGAGAAGGACCGCCTGCAGGGCATCCGCATCCTGCTACGGGCGATCGCGGACGGACACGCGGTCGCTCCCGACCAGATCCTCGAGCGCTGGACGTGGAAGCTCGCGCGCGCTTCGCGCAAGGCGCAGGACCGGCGCGCGAGCGCGGAGTTCCCGGAAGCCAAGCGGCTGCTCGGAGCGCTTGCGAACTCGCGCGGCCACCGGCACGAGGAGAACGCCGCGAAGCTCGTCAACACTGCGCGAGACCAGCCGCTCGCCGTCGGCGCGGCGCTGCTCGCGTCGAGCGAGGGCTACACCCCGCGTGCGAACCAACTGCTGGACGCCGCGCGTGAGCAACTCGGAACGATCAGAGAGATCGCCGCAGCGCTCGCGGACAACCTGCCGCAGCCAAAGCTCCAGCCCGCCCGCCGGCGCCGTCGCAAGCGCAAGCGCAAGCCCGACGAGACGAAGCCCGCCGAGTCGCAGAACGGGACGCCGCCCGCGACCGCCGACGTCACGGCCCACGTCGGCGCCGCCGAAGGGACCCCCGCGCCGAAACGTCGCCGCAGGCGCCGCCGCAAACCCGCCGCCGCGACCAACGGCGCCGGGCAGCCCGCGGCAGCCGCCCCTGAACCGGCTCCTGACCCTCTATCCGACTGAAACATCCGTCGCGTTGACGCGACTGTAGAACAGGCGTGCTAGTCCTGATCGGAATCGGCTTGGCTGCGGGGCTCATCACCGCCCTCTCGCCGTGCGTCCTGCCCGTCCTGCCGATCCTGCTCGCCGGCGGCGCGTCGGGAACATCGCCGCGGCGCCCGTTCGCCATCGTCGCCGGGCTGGTCGCGAGCTTCACGGTCTTTACGCTGCTCGCGGCGCGACTGCTGCGCGCGCTCGGCCTGCCGCTGGATTTTCTCCGCAACCTCGCGATCGCCCTGCTCTTCCTGCTCGCGGCGACGCTCCTCTTCCCGGCCGTGGCGCGGCTCGCTGAGCGGCCGTTCCTCTTCCTGACGCGCCGCAGTGGCAACGAGCTCGGCGGCGGCTTCCTCCTCGGAGCGAGTCTCGGCCTCGTGTTCGTGCCGTGCGCGGGCCCTGTGCTCGCCGCGGTCACCGTCGTCGCGGCGAACCAGAACATCGGCTTCCGAAGCGTCGCGCTGACGCTCGCATATGCGCTCGGCGCCGCGATCCCGATGATCGCGATCGCGCTGGGTGGCCAGCGCGTCGCGCAACGCCTGCGCGGCGGAGCAACGAGGTTCCGGCAGGCCATGGGCGTCCTCATCGCGATGTCGGCGCTCGCGATCGCGCTCGGCGCGGACACGCGGTTCCAGACGGCGCTCCCGGGCTACACGAACTGGCTGCAGAACAAGCTCGAACGCAACGCGACGGCGCAGGGCGCCCTCGCGAAGGTCGTCCACCCGCGTTCGACGCGCGTGAAGGCCGAAGCCGCCGGGCTGCCGGACTTCGGCCCCGCGCCGAACTTCATCGCCGGCGGGCGCTGGTTCAACTCCGCGCCGCTGACCATCGCGCAACTGCGCGGCAAGGTCGTTCTCGTCGACTTCTGGACGTACACCTGCATCAACTGCCTGCGCACGTTGCCGCACCTCGAAGCGTGGGATGCGCGCTATCGCGCGAAGGGCCTCGTGATCGTCGGCGTGCACACGCCCGAATTCGCCTTCGAGCACGTGTCGTCGAACGTGAGCTCCGCGATCAAGCGGCTGGGCATTCGCTATCCGGTCGTTCAGGACAACGACTACGCAACGTGGAACGCGTACGCGAATCAGTACTGGCCTGCCGAGTACCTGATCGACAAGACCGGCCGCGTGCGGCACGCGCATTTCGGGGAAGGCGAGTACCCGCACACGGAGAAGCTGATCCGGCAGCTCCTCGGCGTCACCTCGGCGCCGATGACGAACGTCGCGGACACCACGCCGACGGAGTTGATGACGCCCGAGACGTACCTCGGCACCGCGCGGCTCGACCGTCTCTTCGGCGACGCGATCCATGCAGACGTGCCGTGGACGTACCACTTCCCGGCGAGCGTCCCGCCGAACGATCTCGCGTACGGCGGACGCTGGAACATCGGCAAGGAAGGCGCCGTCGCGGTCAAGGACGCACGCCTTCGACTTCACTTCGAGGCGTCGAAGGTCTTCCTCGTCCTCGGCGGCCACGGGAACGTCACCGTGCTCGTGGACGGAAAGCCGGTCAAGACGGTGCGCGTGGACGGCGACCGCCTCTACACGCTGGTCGACTCACCGCGCGAACTGCAGGCGCTGCTCGAGCTGCGCTTCTCGCCGGGGGTCTCCGGCTACGCCTTCACCTTCGGGTAGACCTTGGTCAGATCGAGATCGAACTCGTCGAGTCAGCACCAGGCTCGAGCCTCCGCCGACACCCGGGAAAGTCCCTACCATGGCTCGATGAAGCGCCTGATCCTTTCCGTCTCGTGCCTTGCAGCGGCCGCATTGGTCGCAGTGGCAGTCGCACTCGCCACACCGAGCGACAGTGTCGCGCCGAAGATCACGGGCGTCGCGTCGGTCGGACGGACGGTCACCGCAAGCCCGGGTGTCTGGTTGGGCTCGGGCCGAATCACCTACATCTACAAGTGGATGCGCTGCGGCACGTCGGGCGTCCCCTGCAGCCCGCTCAAGAAGAAGGGGCGGCCGGTCACCGGCCGCAAGCTCGTCGTCCCGAAGGGCGTCACCGGGACGCTGCGTGTCAGTGTCTACGCGACCGACCCCGGCGGCACCGCGACCGCGATCTCCGCCGCGGTCAAGATTCGCTGACCGACTAGAGCGTCACTGCCCGCGCGGGCCTTCGTCCGGCGGCGGCTTCGGGCCGCCGTTGCCGCGCTCGCGCTCGCGCAGGAAGCGCGTCAGCTCTGCTGCGATCGTGTCGCCCGAGGGGATGTTCTCCTCTTCGAACTCGTCACTCCGCGCCTCGAGCTCTTCGACGTAGGCGGACGTCTCGGCGTCGGACGCAACCGCGGCGCTGACCTGCTCCGCATAGGCGTCGGCAGCCTCGCGCAACTCGCCCAGCTCCAGCGTGACACCGAGCAGCGTGCCGAGGCGCTCGCACAACGCCAGCGCGGCGCGCGGGCTCGGAGCAAGCGACACGTAGTGCGGCACCGCCGCCCACAGGCTGACGGCAGGAATCCCACGCGTGTGCAAGGCGTCGTGCAGGACGCCGACGATGCCGGTCGGACCCTCGTAGCGGGAGCGCTCGAGCCCCAGCTCCTTGATCAGCTTCTCGTCGCTGCCGCTGCCGGTGACGGGAGACGGGCGCGTGTGGGGAACGTCCGCGAGCAGCGAGCCGAGCGTCACGACGAGCTCGACGCCGTGCTCCACCGAGAGGTCGCTGATGATGTCGGCAAAGCGACGCCAGCGCATGTTCGGCTCGATGCCGAGCAGCAGGATCGCGTCGCGGTCGAGTTCCGGGATCGGTGCGTAGTGGAACACGGTCTCGGGCCACTCGATTCTCCGCTGGGTTCCGTCGATGAGCGTCACCTGCGGCCGCGTGACCTGGAAATCGAAGAACTCCTCGGGATCGATGTCGGCGAACTGCGTCGCGTCCCAGGCGCGCGCGAGGTAGCCGGCGGCGAGAGACGCGCCCTGGCCCCCGTCGTTCCAGCCGCGGAAGGCGGCGATCAGGATCGGCCGGCGCAGAACCGGCCGCTCGGCGATTCTCAGCTCGTCCGCCATTCGAAAAGTCTATGTGGAGTGCGGCGCGAGCTGTCTCAGGGGTCGGTGGACGAGCGCTACCAGGGCAACGGTTGTCGCCCAGACGGCCGCCGCAAGCGAGACGTGGACGAGCACGAGCCACCAGGGCAGGTGTGTCCGGTACTGCAGCTCTCCCACTCCCATCTGGAGCACCAGCAGGAACAGCAGCGCGACCATCCCCTCGAGGTAGAGCGGCCAGCGTGCGCGGTTCCGCGCGAGGTACACGAGGCCGGCGAGGAAGAGCAGTCCGAACACCGCCGTCGCGCGCACGTGGACGTACACGGCGGCGTGCAGGTGCCAGAGGCGGCGGACGTCGACGCTGCCGGGATGCGGGCCGGCGGCGGTGGCGACGGTGCCGCTGACGACGAGCGCGAGCAGCGAGACCGCGAGGAGCACCGAGCCGCGGCGCACTTGCAGTGGCAACCGTTGTTCTGTGACGCCCTGCTCGAAGGCGAGCGCTTCCGTGAAGACGACGACTCCCGCCGCGAGCACGACGAGCGCGAGCAGGAAGTGCGTCATCACGAGCAGCGGGTTCAATCCCGAGTAGACCGTGATCGCGCCGAGCGGCGCCTGCGCGAGCGTGCCGAGGAAGGTCGCGAGTGCCAGTCGCCTGACGCGCTTGGGCAGCCCTGCCGTGACCCGCGCGCCGAGCCACGCGAGCAGCGTCGCGAAGATCGTCAACGCGCTGACCACGCGGTTGCTGAACTCGATGAACGCGTGATAGTCCTTGGCGGGCAGCGGGTCGCCCGCGGTGCACCCGGGCCAATGCTGGCAGCCGAGCCCGGACGCCGTCAGCCGCACGGTCGCACCGCTGCCGATGATCAACCAGAGCGCGAACGCCGAGAGCAGCGCGAGGCGTCGGAACGCCGCGGGCGAGAGCTCGATCCTGCGGGCCCGCGCGACCAGAGACGAGTCGACCTGCACGCGCCGAGTGTAGTTTCGTACCACCGTGCCCGTCCCGACCCCCCTCGAGCGCTGGCAGGACGGCGTGTATCTCAAGCGCGAAGACGCCCACGAGCTCGGCGCATTCAAGTGGCGCGGTGCACTGCCGGTGTTGGAGCGTTGGGGCGCGGACGTCGTCACGGCGTCGACGGGGAACCACGGCGCCGCGACGGCCTGGGCCGCGCGCCGCCTCGGCCTGCGGGCGACGATCTTCGTGCCGGAAGAGGCAAGCGCGACGAAGCTGGCGCTGATCCGCGCGCAGGGCGCCGACCTCCGGCATGAGGGCGCGGACTTCGACGAGGCGAAGGACGCCGCGCGCGCGTTCGCCGACGAGAACGGCGTGCGTTTCTTCGAGGATGGCGACGATCCCGCGCAGCTCGACGGCTACGCGGCGATCGGGCGCGAGATCATGGAACAGCTCGACGAGCCGCCGGCCGCGGTGATCATCCCGCTTGGCAACGGTGCGCTGCTGGCCGGCGTCAGCCGCGGCCTTGACGACGGCGTTCGCGTCGTCGGCGTCGCGGCCGAGGCGGCGCCGGTGATGGTGGAGAGCTGGCGCGCCGGTCACGTCGTCGAATCCGACCGCTGCGCGACGATCGCGGACGGCCTCTCCGTGCGCGTCGCAATTCCGCTGGCCGTGGACTGGGTGAAGGGCGCGGCCGACGAGCTCGTCCTCGTGTCTGAGGACGCTCTGAGGAAAGGGGTCGCGATGTACTGGGAGGCCGGGATTCGGGCCGAGCCGTCCGCGGCTGCGGCGCTCGCGGCGCTGCCGCGTGTTCCGGAGCGGCCGGTCGTGCTCATCGTCACCGGACGGAACATCGACGACGCGCTGCTGGAGAGCTGTCTAGCTCAGGGGAGCAGCGGCTCGAGCAGCGCCGGGTAGCCGTCGGCGCCGTCGAACGGCGTCGGGCGTGAGCCGAGGAAGAGCGGGCGGTCGGCCGCGTTCAGCAGCACGGGCATCATGTCCGGCCCCCGCAGCTGGCCCAGGATTCCCGCGGCGCAGTCGATCTCGCCGAAGTGGCGGACGTGGTCCGCGCGTACGCCAGGCCCCGCGACGACGAACGGCACCGGATCGCCGGAGTGGATGACATCCGGAGACGCCGGAGTGGCGTGGTCGCCGGTGACGACGACGACAGCGTGCTCCACCGGAAGCCGCCCGGCGAGCACACCGTCGAGCGACGCGATCACGTCGCGCTTGATCGTCGGATCCTTCGTGTGACCCGCCGCGTCGGTCGCCTTCTGGTGGACGAACACGAATGTGTCCCCCGCCGCGAGCCGCTCCTCGGCGAGCTCGAGCCGCCTGACGAGATCCCCCGGCGCATCGTTCGTCTCCGGCGCCTCGATCGTCTCGAGCCCGACGGCGGTCGCGAGGCCGCGCAGGAACGCGGATTCGCCGATGAACGTCCCGGTGATCCCGTGACGCTCGAGGAATGTCGGGACGCGCTTCGGCCGCCCCCACCACTTGAGCGTGATCACGTTGAACACCGGCCGTCCCTCGTCGCCACGCCGCCGGTTCACCTCGTGCTCGGCGAGAAGCTCCATCGTCCAGCGCGTCCATTCCTCAACCGCCTGAGCGGCGCGCGCAGCTTCGGGCACAACTGGAAGGGGGCGCAGGACGGGATGACGGTCGCGAAAGAACGCGTCGGTGTCCGTGATCCTGTCGTCCGCGGCGCCTTCGACGCGCAACACCGCCTCGCCGCGCCACACGTGCGTCAACCCGAAGAACAGCTTGTCCACCTCGAGGGCGTCGCATGCCTCGACGAGCGCCTGCGCGTCGGCGGCGTCGCGGTCAGGATCGGGCCGACCCGTCAACCACCAGCCGTCTTCGCGAAGCTCGGCGGGACGGAGCGCCGCGTACGCGAAGACGTGCTTGTCGGACACCTCCTGGCCGCGCCCGAGCGCCTCGAACACGGCGCGTCCGGGAAACTCGTCGGGCCGGTAGCCGAGCATCGACCAGTGCGCGACCTCGCTCGACGGCGCGCGACCCGGGCCGACGCCGTAGATGACGCCGTTCGAGCCACGTGCAACGAGCCGGTCGAGGTTCGGCGTGCGCGCCGCCTCGTTGCCCGTCTTCCCCTTGAGGACATCGTGCGCGCGGTCGGCGAGCCCGTCCAGCAACAAGACGACGATCGGATACACGAATGCGACCCTACTAAGACGAACGGTCGAGGACGCGCGCAGCGCCGGCCGGAACGAGTGCGCGCCAGTTGCCGCCGTTGCGCAGCGCGGCGCGCACTTCCACACCGGAGATCTCCTTCTCCGCACCCTCGTCGAGAATGACGACCTCGTAACCGGCCGCGCGTAACCGGTCGAGCTTCGTCCCGCCCCAATCCGAGAAGAGCCGGATGTACTGCGTCACGTCGACGGGGACGTACGCATCCCAGAGCTCCGGCTCATTCACGGGGAAGGGGATCACGTGGACGACGATCCCTTCGTCCGCGGCCGTTTCCTTCACCATCAGCAGCCGCTCGGCGTACGTGTACGGATTCGACTCGGGCAGGTGCCGGAGCGGGTCGCTCGGCTCCTCCTTGATCCGTGTGGGATCGGGATTCGTGATCCCGACCCAGATCTCGTCCGAGCGCTCGGCCGCACCGCGCAAGTACTCCAGGTGTCCCAGATGAAAGGGCTGGAAGCGCCCATGAATCATCCCTCGCTTCACTGATCGTCCTCCGCTCCCGCCGGGCGGAGCCCGGCTCCGCGAACGACTCGCGCCGCCGGCGGCACGATGCTCTGCGGGCCCGTATTACGAATACTGTTCCCTCCGGCCTCGCACCGCCGGCGACGCGTCAGCGAACCGAGGTGAACCTCGCTTCAAACGACGGCGACCCCAGTGCCTTCCTCCACCCGCCCGACGCGACGTAGGAACAGATGTTGCGCCTCGAACGCGGCCTCCAGCGCGGCTCCCTTCTCCTTCGGCAGCGATACGAGCAGGCCGCCCGCAGTCTGCGGGTCGTAGCCGAGTGCCTCCATCGTCTCGCTCGCAGCGTCGGTCGTGACGTGACGCGCGGCGAAGTCGCGGTTGCGCGGATCGCCGCTCGTGCGGACGCCCTTGCGCGCGAGGTCGAGCGCGCCGTCGATCGCGGGCAGGCGCTCGGACTCGAGCACGATGCGCACGCCGCTGCGATCGGCCACCTCGTGCGTGTGACCGAACAACCCGAAGCCGGTGACGTCCGTGACAGCGTTCGGCGCGAAGCTGCGGAGCGCGTCCGCGGCATCCTTGTTCAGCGTGCGCATCCACCCGATTGCACGCTCGAGCTGCTGCGTCCCGACAAGCCCTCGCTTGTGTCCACTCATGATCAGCCCCGTGCCGAGCGGCTTCGTGACGAAGAGCGCGTCGCCGGGGCGCGCGCCGTTCTTCGGCCAGATGCCCTTCGGATGAACGGTGCCGACGACGGCGAGGCCGTACTTCGGCTCGTCGTCGCGAATCGTGTGACCGCCGGCGAGCATTCCGCCCGCCGCGCGAACTTGCTGATCGGCCGCGGCGAAGATCTCGGCAAGCATCTCGATCGGCAGCTCCTCCGGGAACGCGGCGATCGAGAGCGCGAGCAGCGGCGTGCCGCCCATCGCGAAGACGTCGTTCAACGCGTTCGTCGCGGCGATGGCGCCGTAGTCGCCTGGCTCGTCGACGACCGGCGGAAAGAAGTCGAGCGTGAAGATGAGCGCGCGTTCGTCGTCGAGGCGGTAGACCGCCGCGTCGTCGGCCGGCGCGAGCCCGACCAGCAGGTTCTCGGCCTCCACGGGAACGAACCCCTTCAGCAGCTCTTCGAGACGAGCCGCGGAGTACTTCGCTGCGCAACCCCCGCAGGAAGCAAGATCAGTGAGCTTTACCCTCCCGGTCTCGATCGGCACGACCGTCCTCCCTCGTTCGTGGTCCGGCGAGTGTAGGCACCCGACGCTCTTTCGTCCACAACGCAGGAACAGTTCGTTTCTATTCCCGTCCGTTACACGGCAACGGCGACCAGGTCCGCGCGGCCGGCCAGGGGAGAGCGCCCGCAAGGGGGACTCCGCGTTGTAGATTCGCCGGATGAGCGAATTGCCCTCCCGCGCTGCGCTGGTCACCGGCGGCTCCTCGGGGATCGGGCTCGCGATCGCCCGCGCGCTGGCGGCGGAGGGCTTCGCGCTAACGCTCGCGTCACGCCGGCCGGAGAAGGTCGAGGCGGCCGGGAAGGAGCTCGGCGCGTTCGCCGTCGCGGCCGACGTCGCGAACGACGAGGACTGTGCACGGCTCGTGCACGAACACCATGAACGACACGGACGACTCGACGTGCTCGTGAACTCCGCCGGCATCGGCATCGGCGGCCCGCTGGAGAAGCTGACGCCGAAACAGATCGATCTGCAGCTCGACGTCAACCTGCGCGGCCTGCTGCTCGTGACGCAGGCGGCGATCCCGATGCTGCGCGAGAGCAAAGGCCTGATCGTCAACCTCGCGTCGATCGCAGGCACCGTCGCGACGCCGGGTCTCTCGGTCTACGGCGCGACGAAGTCCGCGGTCATCGCACTGACGCGGACGATGAACGCGGAGCTCGAGGACGACGGCATCCGCGCGACCGCGATCAGCCCCGGGTTCGTCGACACGCCGATGGCGTCGTGGTCGGGACTCGGCGCCGACGAGATGATCCGTCCCGAAGACTGCGCCGAGGTCGTCCTGATGCTGCTCCGGCTCGGGCCGCGCGCAAGGATCCCGAACGTCGTGATCGAGCGCCTCGGCGAAGGCTTCGCGTAGCCGCGTGGCGCGTTACCGCAGCTTGGACTGAACGGCCGCGCGCAGCTCGGCGACCGAGACGGAGCCTTCGAACTTGTCCTTGACCCGCCCGTCGCTCCCGACGAGGAACGTCCACGGCTCCGACTGCAGGTTCCATTCACGCATCCACCGGTTGTACCCACGCGCGGGGTTGTTGTTCGTGAAGACCTCGACGTGGATGAACTTCACCGGCGTCCCCTTCAGCTCCTTGCGAACGTGCGAGACGACGTCGACAACCGGACCACATGTGCGGCTCGTGCAGAACTTCGGTGTCGCGAACGTGACGACGAACGGCTTGTGCGCGGCGATCGCCTGCGCGACGGACGTCGTGTAGAGCTCGCGGTCGGGATGCGTCGCCGTCGTCAGCGGTCCGAGGCGTCCGCCGGTTGTCTCGAGCGTCGGCGTCTTCGACCTGGGCGCCGGCGAGTCGATCGCCGGCGAGAACGTGTGGTCGCGGACGACGAGGTTCCCGAGGCCCGCGATCGGAGAGCCCTTCGGCTTCGCAAGCACCCAGTACGTTCCCGCCGCGGGCGCGTGGAGGTGCACGACGTAGACCGACGGCACGTTGTCGGCGGTCGAGAGGCCGGGGACGCCGACCGCCTGCAACGTCGCAGTCGCGTGCTGGAACGGCTTCTCCTTCAGGCCGCGCGCGAGCCAGACGGACGCTCGCTTCCTGGCGATGAGCTGACCGTCCCTCGCGATCACGAGGAAGCTGTACCGGACGGGCCCAGGGGCGAAGTCCTCGTCTCCGGGGGTGAGCGCCACTGTGCGAGCTGCCCCGGGTGAGAGCGCCTCGAGCGTGCCGGGTGCCGCCTGCGGCGTCTTCGACGAGCCGCACCCTGCGAGGAGCAGGGCACCGCCGAGAACCAGGACGCGCAGCCGCACCCGCCCGAGTGTACCGCCGTGCTCACCGGGCTCCTTGTCTGCGGGCAGCGAACGTTGCTCGTTCAGGCTGAGAGTGTCCTGAACGAGCCCCGTGCCGCATGGCAAGGCCAGACTCAACGAAGGTGCCGCAGGAAGGAAACGCCTAGACGCCGCCGCGAGCATGATCACCGAGCTCACAGACGAGTTCGGGTCTTACGAGGTCACGCGAACGCAACAAGCTCCGCAGCGAAGCCGGTTCCGTGACAGATCGTAAAGCTACGAGCCGTCGTAGAGCCCGACGTGACCGCCCTTGCTGCCACCACCGATGCCGTAGCGAGCCGCGAGCAACGCCTGCGCAACAACGACCAGCAACACCGCAATGAAGATCAAACGTGATTTTGTCATTCTGTACACCTCCTTTCGTCTTAGAACCGGAAGTCTTGCAAGGTCTCGGCGGCGCGACGGTACAACCGCGCAGCTTCTGCGTCGTCGTCGCGGCGCGCTGCGAGGTCGCCTTTGGCGATCCACACGGCGGCGCGATGGCTCGTCGACTCGAACTTGTCGAACGTCGATTCGGCCTCTGCGAGCGAGCCGGCCGACTCCTCGAGGCGTCCCTGCTCGAGCAGCGAGCGACCGAGCAACAGGTGCGCGTTCCCGATCTCGCCGAGCCGGTCCTCGTGGTCCTCGAGGAGTGAGAGCGCGTGACGCGCCTGCTCCTCCGCGGCGTGAAGATCACCCTGGTCGAGCTGGACGTGCGCCAGCGACGAAATCGCATTTGCGACCTCGTCGGAGCGGCCGCCGACGTCGATCAGGACTTTGACGGCGTCCTGCAGGTACTTCAGCGCGTCGTCCGGCTTGCCCAGCAGGAAGTTGAAGGCACCGAGGTTGTTGAGCATGCGACCGACGTCCAGCCGGTCGTCGACCTCCTCGTAGAGCGCCTTGGCGCGCTCGGCGTAGCGGCGGGCGCTGACCCATTGGCCTTCGCGCTCGGCAATCAGCGACGCCTGGAAGAAGACGTGCGCGATCATCCGCGGGTCGTCGAGACCTTCGGCGAGCTCGAGCGCGCGCTCGACGTCCTCGCGGGCGGCTTCGTAGTCGCGCTGGCGCCGGCGGCAGCGCGAACGCCAGTCCAGGACCTTCGAGCGAAGGAGATCGCACGGGAGGCCAGACCGGTCGGCCAGCTGCAGCGCCTCGTCGAGAAGCGCAACCGAGGTCGCGATGCTGGAGAGCTTGTACCGGCACACACCAAGCCGGAAGAGCACGTCGGCGCGGTCGACGTCGGAGAACTGCGGCGCCTCCGCGATCGAGCGGGCCCGTACGAGCAGATCGATCCCCTCGCGCACCTGGCCCACGGACTGCCGGGCCCAGGCCTCGACGGCCAGCATCCGCAGCTCCAGCTCGGGCGAGCCCGATGCCAGCACTGCGGTCCTGATGTCCTCGACGTGCTCGATCGACTCGAGGTGCTCGGCGGCTTCGGTCAGCGCTTCGGCCCGGGCGAGCCGGGTCTCGATGCGCGTGCGCTCGTCGGTCGAGACACCGCTCTGCAGGAAATCGGCGTTGACTCCCAGCCTCTGCGCCAGCCACTCGACGGCCTCGCGCGTCGGGCGCGTCTTGCCGCGCTCGATCTGGCTGATGTACTCCTTGCTGAAACGCGTGCCCGCGACGTCGGTCTGGGTCAGGCCGGCGGCGACGCGGAGTTGCCGGAGCCGGTCGCCCAGGCGGGAGCCGGGCGCAATCGGCCGGGCAGTGCTGGGGCGGCGGTCAAGAGTGGACATCAGCGGCTACGTGTGGAAGTGAAGCTCATACTTGACTCAAGCGCAACCTCTGTCCGATGGGTACCCCCCAAAAGGGGCATGGCTCATGACGAAACGGGTGAACCAGGCCTAATGCAAAATCACTTGACCGAGTTACTTGACAAGGTTACGAGTGCCGCCTACAGTCCACCTAGCTTGCAGGAAGGGCCTAGACGCCGGCCCGGAACCCGCAAGAAGGTCGCGCCGGGAAGGGCGATGAAATCCGAAGCAGTGACCGAGCCGCAGGGTCAAGGTTTCGGGAGTCGTCCCGGAGGGTGGGGCCGAAGCGTAAGTAGGGATCGAGCCGGAGCCGCAGCCGGCTCTCCCCGTACCGAAGAGAAGGGCCCCGGAGCCGCAGCCGGGGCCCTTCTCGTTTGGACCGGCGGCTACCGCCGCCAGGTCGAGGGTCTTGTGCATGTGACGGGCTTCGGCCGGGCCAAGCCCGGCCGACTTACGGGACTACGCGCTTTCCGGTGCTGGAACCGCGGCGCCTCTGACACGAACTTCGCGGATGAAGGACACCGCGATCAGGCAGCCGCACACGGCGATTCCCGACGAGACGCGCAGGCCGAGCTGGAAGCCGCCGATCGTGAACGGAGCGCCGGACGCGGCGACGCCCTGGCTGGCGATGATCGCGCCCATGAGGGCAAGACCGATGGAGCCGCCGATCTGGCGCATCGAGTTGATGACGGCGGAGCCGACGCCGGCCTTGTCGACGGGGATCGAGCCCATCGCCGCCGAGGTGAGCGGCGCCATCGATAGGGCCATCCCGAGGCCGCCGAGGAGCAGCGCCGGCAGCAGGTCGTAGAAGTCCGAGTGCAGACCGAGGCGTGAGAAGAGGAAGAGCGACACCGCGAGCAGTGCCTGCCCCACCGTGATCAGCCAGCGCGGCCCAAACTTGTCCGAGAGCCGTCCCGCCTGAGGGGCGACGAGGATGATCAGCACCGTCATCGGCAGGAACGTCGCACCTGCCTGCGTCGGCGAGTAGCCCAGCACTCCCTGGACGTAGAGCGAGATGAAGAAGAAGACGCCGAACATCGCAAGCCCGACGAGCAACATCACCGCGTTCGACGCGGCAAAGGTCGCGTTCTTAAAAAGCGTGAGGTCGAGCATCGGGATCCGCTGGCGCAGCTCGAGCACGATGAAGAGGGCAAAGAACACGGCGGCAACGACGAACAGCGTGATGATGCGCGTCGAGCCCCAGCCGAACGTGTTCGCTTCGATGAGCGCGTAGGTCAGCGCGAACAGCGCGATTCCGGAGCTCAGGAGCCCGAGCGGATCGAGCCGCTGCTCCTTCGACTCGTCGCGCGTCTCGTCGATGAAGATGAACGCGGCGACGATCCCTGCGATCCCGATCGGAACGTTGATGAAGAAGATCCAGCTCCAGCTGGCGTGCTGGGTCAGCAGGCCGCCGATGAGCGGGCCGATTGCCAACGCCATCGCGGAGACGCCGGCCCAGATGCCGATCGCCATCCCGCGCTGGCGCGGCGGAAACGTCGCCGTGATGATCGACAGCGTTGCCGGGTTCATCAGCGCGGCGCCGATCCCCTGCACGGTCCGCGCGCCGATCAGCATCCCGGCGTTGTTCGCGATCCCGCAGAAGAACGACGATGCGGTGAAGATGACGAGCCCGATGACGAAGATCTTCCGCCGCCCGAAGAGGTCGGCGAGCTTGCCGCCGGTCAGCAGGAGGACACCGAACGTGAGCGCGTAGGCGTTGACGACCCACTCCAGCTCGGAGAGCTGGATGTGGAGATCGCGTTCGATCGACGGCAGCGAGACGTTCACGACCGTGTTGTCGAGCATGATCATGAACAGCCCGAACGAGACCGCTGCAAGCGTCCACCATTTGCGGAACTCCGGTGAGAAGAGGCGTGCTCTCATCCAGCGCTTAGGCTACCGACGTGAAGGACGTCTGCTGGACACCTCCCACGGAACTCGTCGAACAGGCCAACGTGACGCGCCTGATGACGCGGCTCGGCTGCGTGAGCTACGCCGAGGTGCATCGGGTTTCGGTCGACGAACCCGACCGGTTCTGGCCGGCCGTCGTCGACGACCTGGCACTCGAGTTCTCGACGCCGTGGGAGCGCGTGCTCGACGAGAGCCGGGGGCCGGAGTGGGCCGAGTGGTTCGTCGGCGGCAAGCTGAACATCGCGTCGAACTGCGTCCACAAGTGGGCGGATGGCGATCTGGCCGCCGAGGAGGCCGCGGTCTGGCTGGGTGAGGACGGCACTCGCGACTCGCTCACCTGGTCAGAGCTCTCGCGGGAGGTCAAGCAGCTCGCGGAAGCGCTCGTCGAGCTCGGCGTCGAGGCCGGCGACCGCGTGGCGATCTTCCTGCCGATGAGCCCGGCGGTCGCCGTGGCGTCGCACGCGTGCGCGCACATCGGCGCCGTTCAGATGCCGATCTTCTCCGGCTTCGCGGCGCCGGCGATCGCCGCGCGGCTGGAAGACGCGGAGCCGAAGGCGATCGTTTCGGCGAATTGGTCGCTGCGCCGCGGCAAGGAAGTGCCGATGGGAGAGATCCTCGCCGAAGCGAACACTGCGGGCGCGCCGGTGATCGAGTGGAACCGCCGGCACCGCGCGTGGCCGGAGTTCGTGACGAAGCAGCCCGGCGAGCTCGAGGCGCTCCAGGTCGACTCGGAGCACCCGTACCTGCTCGCCTACACGTCCGGCACGACCGGCCGGCCGAAGGGCGCTCTCCACGTGCACGGTGGCTTCCTCGTGTCGATCGCACGGGAGGCCGCGTATCAGCTCGACGTGAAGCGCGGTGACCGCGTCTTCTTCGCGACCGATATGGGCTGGATCATGGGCCCGTGGACCGTCGTCGGCGCCGGCGCTCTCGGCGCGACGGTGGTCTACATGGAAGGCGCGCCCGACTGGCCGGACGACCGGTTGTGGCGCATCGTCGAGGAGGAGCGAGTGACGATGCTCGGTCTGTCGCCGACGCTCGTCCGCGCCTTGATCCCGAAGGGCGACCCGGCCGCGGATCTGTCGTCCTTGCAGACGTTCTGCACGACTGGTGAGCCGTGGAATCGTGATCCGTATCTCTGGCTCTTCGGCACGGTCGGCAAGGAACACGTCCCGATCGTCAACATCTCCGGCGGGACGGAGGTCGGCGCGTGTTTTCTCTCGACCGTGCTCGTCGAGCCGATCAAGCCGGTCGCGGTCGGGTTTCCCGCGCTCGGTTTGGACATGGACGTCGTGGACGCCGAAGGGCGTTCCGTCCGTGGAGAGGTCGGCGAGCTCGTCTGCAGGCGGCCCTGGCCGGGCGTCACGCGCGGGGTCTGGCGCGACGCGGAGCGGTACCTGGAGACGTACTGGCGGCGCTTTCCCGGGGTCTGGACGCACGGCGACTGGGCGTCCGTCGACGCGGACGGCTACTGGTTCCTCCACGGGCGCTCGGACGACACGCTGAACATCGCGGGCAAGCGGATCGGGCCCGCGGAGCTCGAGTCGGCTGCGATGGGGTCCGGGATCATCGCGGAGGTCGCGGCGGTCGGGATCCCGCACGACGTGAAAGGCGAGGTGGCGTGGCTGTTCTGCGTCGCGCGGCCGGGCGAGGAGACCGATACCGACCGCGTCACCACCGCCGTAACGGCTGAGCTCGGGAAGGCCTTCAAGCCCGACCGGGTCGTCTGGGTCAGTGCGCTGCCGAAGACGCGATCGGCGAAGATCGTGCGACGCGCCGTGCGCGCCAAGGCGCTCGGGCTCGATCCGGGCGACGTGTCATCACTGGAGAATCCGGAATCGTTGGAGGAGATCGATGTGAATGCCCGAGCTTGACGGACAGGTTGTGCTGGTCACCGGCGGCGGCCGCGGGATCGGCGCGAACATCGCGCGCGAGCTGACGGCCGCAGGCGCGCGTGTCGCGGTGAGCGCACGCTCGCGGGACGAGGTCGAGGCCGTCGCGCGCGAGATCGGCGGGCTCGCAGTCGTCGCCGATGTGTCGAAGCGCGGCGAAGTCGAGGCAATGGTCTCGCAGGTCGAGCGCGAACTGGGGCCGATCGATCTGCTTTGCGCAAATGCGGGCCTCGGCGACCGTGAGTCTACGTGGGAGGGCGATCTTGCTTCGTGGTGGCAGACGTTCGAGGTGAACGTGCTCGGCGTCCATCTTTGCTGCCGCGCAGTAATCCCCGGAATGCTCGAACGCGGCGGCGGCCGGATCGTGATCACGGGCAGCGGCGCCTCGTATCTCCCCGGTGCGAAGGCGACCGCGTACCCGGCGTCGAAGGCGGCGGTCGGCCGCTACGGCGAGACGCTGAACAACGAGCTCGAAGGCCGAGCGCACGTCTTCGTGATCAGTCCCGGGCTGGTCCGGACAGAGCTGACGGAGGGGTTCGTCGCGGACGACGCGCCTTGGACGCCGCCGGAGCTCGCGCCGCATCTCGTCCGCGTCCTCGCCTCGGGACGCGCCGATGCGCTCGCCGGGCGTTACCTCCACGCCGAGCACGACGACATCGAGGATCTGATCCGCCGGGCCGACGAGATCCGCGAGCAGGATTTGAACGCGATCCGCCTCAAGCGCTAGTTTTAGCCTGTGAGGCGAAAACGATGAGGTGGGAACACTGAGGCTGGCGCTGGCCCAGATCAATCCCGTTGTCGGTGACCTCGACGGCAACCGAGACCTGATCCTGGCGCGGCTGCACGAGGCACGGGACAAGGGCGCCGACCTCGCGGTCTTCCCGGAGCTGGCGGTGACCGGCTACCCACCCGAAGATCTCCTCCTCCGGCCGGGCTTCGTCCATGCCGCGGCGCGGACGCTCGATCAGATCGCGGCGCAGACCCGCGACATCGTCGCGTTCGTCGGCTTCCCGCACCTGGAGTCCGACCTCTACAACGCGTGCGCCGTGTGCGCCGACGGCGAGATCAAGGCGATCTACCGCAAGCGCTTCCTCCCCAACTACGGCGTGTTCGACGAGTACCGCTACTTCGCCGCCGGCCGCGACCTCGTGCTGATCGAGGTCGGGGAGAGCCTGGTCGGCGTGACGATCTGCGAAGACATGTGGCAGCCGGGCCCGCCGGCGACCGACCTCGCACTCGCGGGGGCCGAGCTGCTCGTGAATCTCTCCGCATCCCCGTTCCACGTCGGCAAGGAAGTCGAGCGCGAGGAGATGTTCGTGACGCGCGCGCGCGACAACTCGTGCTTCGTCGCGTTCTGCAACACCGTCGGCGGGCAGGATGAGCTGATCTTCGACGGGCATTCGTGCGTGCTCGACGACGAAGGCGAGGTCGTCGCGCGCGCGGTCGGTTTCGAGGAAACGCTACTGATCGTCGACATCGATCCGAAGGCGGTGCTCGCCCGTCGGCTGCGCGACGTGCGCCGCCGCACTCTCGCCGACGACCGCGAGACGGCACCTCCGGTGCAGGTCGTCCACGTTGGCGGTGTCCGGCCTCCGGGGGTGAATGGGAATCGCTTCGACGGCGCCGTCATCCCATTCGAGGAGGAGCTCGAGCAGATGCGCCTCGCGCTCGAGCTCGGCCTGCGCGACTACGTGACGAAAAACGGATTCGGCGACGTCGTGATCGGCGTCTCAGGCGGCATCGACTCGGCGCTGACCGCCGCACTCGCGGCGGAGGCGCTCGGCCCGGAGCACGTCCACTGCGTGTCGATGCCGTCGCGCTACTCCTCCGAGGGAACGCGCACGGACGCGCAGCAGCTGGCGGAGAACCTCGGCTGCGACTTCCGCGAGGTGCCGATCGAGGCAACCGTCGAGGAGTTCACGAACGCGCTTGCATCGTCCTTCGAAGGACGCGAATCGGATCTCACCGAGGAAAACCTGCAGGCGCGCGTTCGCGGCACGCTCCTGATGGCGCTCTCGAACAAGTTCGGCTGGCTGGTCGTCGCAACCGGCAACAAGTCGGAGCTGTCCGTCGGCTACTCGACGCTGTACGGCGATCTCGCTGGTGGCTTCGCGCTGATCAAGGACGTCTTCAAGACCGACGTCTTCCGGCTCGCGCGGTACCTGAACGCGCGCGCGGGACGCGAGCTGATTCCCGAATCCACGATCGCGCGCCCGCCGAGCGCGGAGCTTCGTCCGGACCAGCTCGATGCAGACTCGCTGCCGCCTTACGACGTGCTCGACAGGGTGCTCGAGGCGTACGTCGAGCTCGATCATTCGCGAGAGGAGCTCGCGGCGGACGGCTACGCGGACATCGTGGAACGCGTCGTGGCGATGGTCGACCACGCCGAGTACAAGCGGCGGCAGGCGCCGCCGGGACCGCGGCTGCGGACGAAGGCGTTCGGCCGTGACCGGCGGACGCCGATCACGAACCGTTGGGCCGGCTAGATGCCGCGGAGCTCCACGGACTGCGTCGGCACGCCCGTGTGGAGGAGCTCGCGGAGATTCGCGGCGAGCGAACGCGGGGCGAAGGTCTCCTCGCTCGCGGCGATCTCCTCGAGCGACCACCAGCGGTGGCCGTGGATTCCTTCCGGGACGAGATCGATCGTCGGCGCGACCTCGTGCCGGTCAACTCGCACCAGGTAGAAGTGGTCGGTCTGACGGTAGATACGCCCGCCCCAGGCGAAGTCGTTGACGCGCCACCAGACGAGCGGGCCCAGCTCCGCGTCGTAGAGGCCCGCCTCCTCGACGAGCTCACGGCGAAGCGTCGCCTCCTCGGTCTCGCTGCCCTCGGCTCCTCCGCCGGGCGTCGCCCACCACTTCTGGCCGAAAGCGTCCTCGAAACGAAAGAGCAGGATCCGGTCGTCGCCGTCGAGGAGTAGTGCCCGGACCGAGAAGCGCGGTGTCGGGTCGAGCCACTCCCGGAGCTCGTTGAACCAACGGCGACGCTCCTCCCACGGAACGGCGGCATTCGCAGGGGAGGTCGACGGGAGGACGAAGAGGCCGACGCCGTCGAGCGTGCGCGCCTGCGGCCCTAGCTCCGGCCGTTGGTTGAACACGCCGCGGTACGCCTCCTTGCCGACGAACGCGATCGCGCGCGGCCGCAGTTCGCGCGCGACACGGTCGAGTCGTTCCGCCGAGCCCACGAAGTCGGCGCGACGGAGATCGCCGGATCCCGCCGTCGTGCGGTACGCCGCGTTCGTGACGCCGACGCCATGCTGCAACAACTCGAACTGCTCACTCGGATCGAACAGCCGCGGCGTGAACCCCGTCACGTGCAACAGACGCCAGAAGTCGTTGCGCGGATTCGCGAAATGTGCAGCTGCGGCGGCCGAAACGCGGCCCGGATTGATCCCGCAGAAGACGACGGTCAGGTCTGCGCCGAGCACGTCCGGGACATCGCTGCGCTCGGTCGAACCACCGGACGCGCAGGAACTTGTCACAGAGTCGGCACACACGCGTGCGATTTTCGCCGGTATGCTCGCAGTGGGTGGTGGGTTGGGGTGCCCCGCGAGGCCACGGCCCACGATCGGCGGTTCGGGACTAGGCCGCTTCGGGCTCGGTGCGATCGTCGAGCCGCTCCTCGAAGAAGCGGCGTAACTCCTCGCCCGACGGCTTCAGGTCGTAGCGGCGACGCCGCGGCTCGAGGCGCACGACGCGAACCATGTCGTCCCGGGAGCCATAGCAACGCGCGTAGCACTCGGCCTCGGTCAGTGACCGCATTCGCATGATCGGACTCTAGGCACGAGTCCGGACGGCGGCCGAAGCCACATCGATCTCCTATCCAGTCCTTCGGGCTTTCGCAGGACTCGGTGGTTCCATGAGCTCAACGCAATCAACGAAGCCCGTCATCGCCTTCGTCACCAATGCGCCGCGAGGCTCTACGCCCGACGCGGACCGCGGAAGCGCTCGAGGACGGCAACCACGGAGCGGGTGCCTAACCCTCTGGCGCCCGCTCTGCAGTGGACGTCAGCCCTTCACGATCGCCAGCAGCCCGACGATCCCGACCACGTAGAGCACGAGGACCGTGACCGAGTCGAGACCCATGCGGAGGAACATCCGTTGCGAGCGGAAGATCAGGCCGTAGCTGTAGACGCACGTGAGCAGGACGGCGAGCGCGGTCAGGTAGATGTCCGTCGACTGCGCCTGCGGCAGCACGGCCTTGCCGGTGATGACGCTCGCCACGACGAAGAGAACCGGCAGGAACGCGTTGCCGCCGAAGATGTCACTGACTGCGAGTTGATAGTCGTGCATCCGCACGGCCTGCAGGCCGGTCGACACCTCGGGTAACGCCGTCGCGGCTGCGAGGACCGTCGCCCCGAAGAGGACGCCGGTCATGTTCAGGTGGCCCGCGATCCGCGCGCCGCTGCTCTCGAGCGCGACACCTCCCGCAAGCGTCACGGCTGCAGAGACTGCGAACAACACGACGGTCCTCATCGTCGACGGTGCCTTCTCGGCAAGCTTCGCCTTCGAGTGCGCGATCGGCTCCTTCTGGCCGTCCGGCGGAATGCCGGACTCCTGCCACGGCAGACCTTTGCGCGCGCGGTTCAGGAGGAGGAGCCCGCCGACCCAGAAGACGACGATCAGCACCGAGGCCGGCTCGAGGCGGAACCGCGTCAGCGAAGGCGGCAGCTGCGTCCCGGCAACGGCAATGACGAGCACGGCGACAACGAGGCTGCTCTCGAGGACGAGCAGCAACGACGCGGCGCGATACGTGAGGGCGCTGATTGCGCCGAGCCCGAACGCGTCGAGGAGGACGAGCACGACCGTCTGGATCGCGATCCCGCCGAGGATGTTGCCGATCGCGATGTCGAGGTGGCCCGACACCGAGGCGCTGACGGTGATTGCGATCTCCGGCAGGTTGGTCGCGATCGAGAGGAAGACGAGCCCGCCGATCGCCTCGCCGATGCCGAGGCGGTGATCGAGGACGTCGGTCGTCTTCGAGAGCTCGATGCCGGCCAGCCAGACGGCGCCGGCGGCGCCGAGGAAGACGATGACGAGCAGCGGCAGTGACACGCTGCGGTAGCGTTCGCGATATGTCCACGGTCGCCTTTGACGTCGCGGCTGTTCGCGCCCGGTTCACGGCGCTGCAGAGCGGCTTCGCGTTCTTCGACGGCCCCGGCGGCACGCAGGTTCCCGACTCGGTGATCGACGCCGTCTCCCGGTACTTCCGTGAGGAGAACGCGAACGTCGGTGGGCCGTATCCGACGAGCCGCAGAACGGAGGCGGTGATCGCCCAGGCGCGCCTGACGGCCGCGAGCTTCCTCGGCTGCGACGCTGCCGAGGTCGCCTTCGGGCCGAACATGTCGACGCTCAACTTCGCGCTGAGCCGCACCGCCGGGCGCGAGTTCCGCGAGGGCGACGAGATCCTCGTGACGAAGCTCGATCACGACGCGAACGTGTCGCCGTGGCTCGAGCTCGCGCACGATCTCGGCCTCGTCGTTCGGTTCGCGGAGATCCGCGCGGACACGACGATCGATCTCGCCGACCTAGAGAGTCAGCTGACCGAACGCACGAAAGTCGTCGCGTTCCCGGTCGCGGCGAACTCCGTCGGGACGCGCACGGACGCGAAGCAGATCGTCGAGCTCGCGCACTCGGTCGGCGCGCTCGCCTGGGCGGACGCGGTGCACTACGGGCCGCACGGGCCGATCGACGTCGTCGATCTCGGCGTGGACGTCCTCATCTGCTCCCCGTACAAGTTCTTCGGCCCGCATATGGGCCTCGCCTTCGGCCGCGCCGAGCTGCTCGAGCGCTGGCGCCCCTACAAGGTGCGACCCGCGCCGGACGAGCCGGTCGGCAAGCGCTTCGAGACGGGGACGCTCCAGCACGAGCTGCTGGCCGGCTTTATCGCCGCGGTCGAGTACATCGAGTCGATCGGCTGGGACGCGATCCAGTCGCACGAGCGCGCGCTCGGCGAGCGGTTTCTCGACGGATTGCCGGACCGCTACACGCTCTACGGGTTGCCGACGATGGAAGGCCGCGTCGCGACGTTCGCGTTCAACCATCCCGAATTGTCGTCGCGTGACATAGCGACGCGACTCGGCGAGCGGGACATCGCCGTGTGGTGGGGTGACTACTACGCGGTCGAGGTGATGAAGCGTCTCGGTCTCGGCGCGGGCGGCGCCGTCCGCGTCGGCATCGTCCACTACAACACGGCCGAGGAAGTCGACCGCCTGTTGGAGTCGCTATCCGGTTACTGATCCTCGGCGGGACGAAGTTCCTCGGGCGGGCAGTGGTGGAAGCGGCGCTCGCGCGCGACCACGATGTGTCGATCTTCACGCGCGGCGAGACGAATCCCGATCTCTTCCCCGGGATCGAAAAGCTTCGCGGCGACCGGGACGGCGGCCTCGACGCGCTGCGCGGACGCGGGTGGGACGCGGCGATCGACACGTCCGGCCAGATCCCTCGCGTCGTCCGCCAATCGGCCGAGCTGCTGCGGGAGAACGTTCCGCACTACACCTTCACGTCGTCGATCTCCGCGTATGCGAACTTCGAGCGCGGGCCGACCGAGGCCGACCCCGCGTTCACCGAAGAGCCGCCGGACGAGACGAACCTGGAGTTCTACGGACAACGCAAGGCCTCGTGCGAGCGCGTCGTCCAGGAGATCTACGGCGACCGCGCCCTGATCGTCCGGCCGGGGCTGATCGTCGGACCGCACGACCCGACCGGTCGCTTCACGTACTGGCCGCACCGGATCGCGCGCGGCGGCGACGTCCTCGCGCCCGAGCCGCGCGCCGCGCAGGTGCAGTTCATCGACGTGCGCGATCTCGCCGAGTGGATGGTGCGTCTCGTCGAGGAGAGCGCGAGCGGCTACTTCAACGCGACGGGGCCTGCGGCGCCGATGACGATGGAACAGCTGCTCGAAGCGTGCCGCGCGACCGTCAACCCGGACGCGCGCTTCATCTGGGTCGACGCAGACCTGCTGCGTGAGCGAGAGGTCGGCGAGTGGATGGAGCTACCGCTGTGGCTCGTCGACCCGGAGATGATCGGCCTCCTGCAGACGGATGTCTCGAAGGCGGTTGCGCACGGCCTCACCTTCCGCCCAGTCGACGACACGATCCGCGCGACGCTCGCGGAAGCCGAGCTCACCGACGCCGCCGGCATGACGCCGGAGCGTGAGCGCGAACTGCTCGCCGCGACTCAGTCGTAGGCGCGCGACCGGCTCTGCGGCGAGGCGCGATTCATCCCTTGTGAACGGCCGCCGCCCGCGCCCAGCGGTCGTCGTCGCGGCGGATCCGATCCGGATCGACGCCTCGCGTCTCCGCGAGCGCGAGCGTCAGCAGGTGGAACGGAACGATGTCGACGACCGGATGCACGGTCGGCAACAGCTCGACGTCGCAGCCGAGCACGCGCAGCGCGGCGACTGCGTCGCGCGCACGCTCTGCAGCGCGTCCCTCGCCTTCGAGGACGAAACAACGGACGCGCTCGTCCACAGCGGCGAGGTACCCATGGAGGAGCTGCTCTGTCTGGTGTGGTTCCGCGGCGACGAAGGCGCCCTCGCGCAACTTCAAGGCGGCTTCCTGCGCCGTCGGCCAGTCGCGGCCCGCACCCGCGATCAGCCAGCGCTCGTGCGCGGACGCCTGCGGGCCCGGCGATGCGAGCACCTCGGCGACGGCGTCCGGCAGCCACGCGATGTCGTCGCCGCGAAGCGCCGCGAGCGTCGCGACGGCGCAGGTGTACGACGCGGTGTGGCACCAGCTCTGCTCGATCTCCGGCGTCGCGACGACAACGTTCTCGCAGAGCTCGCCGAGCGGGGAGTCCGGCTTGGCGGTGACGAGCCAGCGTTCGCCCGGGAAGGCGCGGGCAGCCTCGAGCGTGAGCGGCGTGTCGCCTTCGTGCGAAACGACCACGAGGACGTCCGCGTCGGGCGTGCTGAGCACGGCCTCGAGCGCCTGGACCGCGTTGCCGCCGGTCTGGGCCGCGTGGAACGAGGTGCCGCAGCCGGTGTAGACGATCCGCACGCCCTCCGGCAGCCGCGCATCCGTCGGGACCCGCCCCAGCCAGTCCGGCTGCGCGAAGACCGCTTCCCTCGTCCGTTCGCCGGCCATATCGTCGTCTATAGCATCAGAGATCAGTGCCGTTCGTCCACCAGGAGACCGTCCGCTTCCGCGACCTCGATGCGATGGGTCATCTGAACAACGCCGTCTACTCGACGTTTCTCGAGCAGGCGCGCCTCGCATTTCTGGAGCCGCAGGGGGCCGAGGTGACGAGCATGATCCTCGCTCGCCTCGAGATCGACTTCCGCTCGCCGGTCGAGCTCGGTGAGACCGTGCAGATCAGCGTCACGCCGACGCGCGTCGGCACCAAGAGCTTCGAGCTCGAGTACGTGCTGCGAGCCGGCGACCGCACGGTCGCCGAGGCGAAGACCGTTCTCGTCGCGTACGACTACGCAACGGCAATGTCCATGGAGATCCCCAGTGAATGGAAGGAGCGACTCGCCGCCTGATGCCAGCCTTCGAGCGACAGACCCTCGACAACGGTGTGCGCCTGCTCACGGCGTCGATGCCGCAAGTCGCGTCCACGACCTGCTTCGTGTTCTACGCGGCGGGCTCGCGCTACGAGACGCCGGAGACGAACGGGATCGCGCACTTCTCCGAGCACATGTTCTTCAAGGGAACCGAGCGGCGACCGACCGCCCGTGACATCGGCGTCGAGATCGACGGCATCGGCGGCGAGTTCAATGCGTTCACCGGCAAGGAGTACACCGGCTACTACGTGAAGTGCGCGGCGGAGCACCGAGGTGTCGCGCTCGACGTCCTCAGCGACATGTTGCAGCACTCGAAGTTCGCCGAGGAGGAGATCGAGCGCGAGAAGGGCGTGATCATCGAGGAGATGAACATGTACTTCGACACGCCGCGCGACTTCATCGGCGGCGTGTACGACGAGCTCCTCTTCGGCGACCAGCCGCTCGGGTGGGACATCATCGGCCGCAAGGAAACCGTCCGCAACGCGACGCGCCAGACGTTCCTGGACTACATCGACCACTGGTACAAGCCGTCGCGCATGGTCGTCGGCGTCGCCGGACGGCTCGACGGCGACGTGCGCGCCGAGGTGCAGCGCCTCTTTGGCGACCTCGAGCCGGGCACGACCGGAGAGCCGCACCGCGTCGAGGTGCCGGACGGCACGAAGCCGCGGTCAAGGTGCACACGAAGCAGTCCGACCAGGCGCACCTGATCCTCGGCGTCCCGAGCATTCCGCTCACGCATCCCGACCGCTACATCACGCAGGTGCTCGCAACCGTCCTCGGCGGCGGGATGTCCTCGCGCCTGTTCACAGAGGTGCGCGAGCGGCGCGGGCTCGCCTACTACGTGTACGGCGTGAATCACAGCTACACGGACGCGGGCTCGCTCTATTCGCAGGCCGGCGTCGACATCAACCGCATCGACGAGGCCGTGACGACGATCGCAACCGAGCTGAAGCGCGTCGTGGACGAGCCCGTTCCGGCCGCGGAACTACGAGAAGGCGAAGAACTTCGCCAAGGGCCGCTTCGTCCTGCAACTCGAGAACCCGCAAGGCCTGCTGCTGTTCGGCCTGCGCCGCGAGGTGCTCGAAGGCGGCGCCGTCGAGCCGGACGAGGTGATGGCCGCGATCGACGCGGTCACCGCCGAAGATGTGCACCGGGTCGCACAGGACGTCATCGGCGCACACGGCCCGAACCTCGCGTTGATCGGCCCGTTCGACGACGCCGAGCATTTCGAGAAGCTGCTCGAAGGCTGAACCGCGGTTCGGCCCGGCGATGGGTGTCGCCAGGCCGAACCTGCGTGCGTTCAGTCGTCGTCGCCGTGCCGCAAGCGGAACGACCCGTCCCACGCCCAGTTGTTTCCCCCGATGTGCGAGACAGCCGCCTTCGCGTGGAACCCCGCGAAGTCCCCGGTCCCGCCCGACATAGTGATCGTTCCGGTGCCGGTCGCGAGATCGAGAACGACATGCCCGAGCGCATAGTTGCCGGGGCCGACGACGAGCACGATGTCGCTGTCCAGTGAAGTCGCACCGGCTGCCTGCAGATAGACGACTCTGGAGCCCACCTTGATCGCCTTCACGTTCGAGGACGTGATCGTGCAGTACTGATCGGCGAGGCCCGCGTAGCTGGAACATTCCTTCGTGACATGGAGATCATTCTTTCGCTGCGACGGTGCTGAGCTCGCAGCGGCGACGGTGATGCCCGCGGCAACGACGATTGCGGCCCCGAGCACGAGAAGCTTCTTCATTTCCCCTCCCAACTGGTCATGGATGAGCAAGTTCGACGGCGGCCACGATTCGCGCGAACGGCACCCCGGCGAGCTCGTTGACGCGCCTGACGCTGTCTGCGTCCGGTGCGCTGAACCGGCAGAAGCACGATTCGTCCGAAGGGACGTAGAGCGAGCCGAGATACGACACGTCCGCGTCGTCTCTCGGAAGTTGTGCGAGTGCCTCCACGAGCCACGCGCGATCGCGGCCGGGGAGGTATCGCTCTACGAGATAGGTCGACATCGCGCTCCACGATGGCGCCACGGTCTCGAGCGAACAACCGCCAGAACTTGTGGATTTACACGGGCGGTGATGCGGCAACGTGCGCCGCGAGCTCGGTACGCGAGGTGACACCGAGCTTGCGGTACACCTTCGACAGGTTCCACGCGATCGTGTTCGGGCTCAGGCTCAGCGCGTCCGCGACCTCGCGATTTCTGCGGCCCGCGACGACGAGCTCGACGATGCGTCTCTCGGTCTCCGAGAGCTCAGCACCGGACGCCGTTCTCCCGCCGATGCGCCGCAGTTCCGAGCGTGCCTGCTCCAGCCACAGCCGCGCGCCGAGCTGCTCGAAGATCTCGACCGAGCGCTGGAGCGTGCCGTGCGCGTCGCGCTTGTGCTGCGCCTTGCGCTGCACGGTTCCAAGCGCGAGCAGCGTCCGCGCGAGCTCGAACGGATTCACTTGTTGCGGCAAAGCCGGATCCTTTGCCGCGGCCGCGAGCGTTGCGATCGCGAGCTCGTGGTCGCCCTGAGCAGCCTGGAGGACACCGCGGCAGCGACCGGCGAGCGCGAGCAGCGGCGTCGCTGCTTCGGCGGCAACCTGCTCGAGGAGCGTCAGCAGCCGTTCTGCGGCGGAGAGGTCGCCGAGAGCAATCAGAGCCTCGATTGCTACGGACCCCGCCAGACGGGCACGGAGCTCGTGCATCTCGTCCACACCCGCAAAGAGCGGCTCGAGCTGTCGCCAACTCGCCGCCGCGTCACCGCACGAGAGCTCGAGCACCGCGAGCGATCGATGGAGGTCGTGGATCGCACCGCTGTAGCCCGCGCGCTCGGCGACTCGCAGAAGCGCAGGAATCTCGCGGCGCGCCTTCTCGGCTTCGCCTCGCAGAGCGTCGAGCTCGGCCAGGATGTTGAGGCACAACGGCTCGATCAGCTCGCGACCGGTCTCGCGGCCGACTTCGACCGCCTCGTCGCAGAGCCGTTCGGCCTCAGCCCAGGCGCCGGCCATGACTTCAATTCGAGCCAGGAAGAACATACGGCCGACGACGCCGGGATCGGCTCGCTCGAGCGACTCATCGATCAGCTCTCGCCACCTGACGCGCGCCTCGCCGAAACACGCGGATCGACCGAGTTGCCAGGCGAGCGTGGCGCGAGGAGTGCCGTCAACGAGTGCGATCGGTGGGATGCGGTCGAACCGAGGCGCGGAGCCGTGGACGCGATCGAGCTCGAGCGCGCGGTCGAGCAGGTCACGGCGGCTGCGACCGGTATGCCAGAACGTGACCGAAGCGACCGTGACGAGAGCGAAGACGAGGAGATCCGGGTCGCCCAGTTGCTCGGCCAGCGCGAGGCCCGCGTTCGCATACTCGATGTCCTGCGCATCCCAACGGGAGGCTGCGAGGCACCCAAGCTCGCAAAGGATGTAGGCGCGCCGCCGGGCGTCGAGGCCGGGCTCAGCGAGGGCGCGCGTGTAGATCTCGGCGGCCGTGTGCTTCCCGTCGGTCAACTGGCTGACGACCGCGAGCGCACAGAGCGCCTCGACTCGCGTCGGCCCGGGATCAGACGAGCCGGCGACCGCCTCGAGGAGCTCGCCCGCCTTCTGCCGGTCTCCCGCATAGAACGAATGCTCCGCCGCGGTGATGCGGCGTCGGTTGACGTTCTCGACCGCGTCCGCAGGAGTCAACGCGATTGCGCGCTCGGCCAACTCGGCGGCAACCTGAACGCCGCCGCGCCGCCGCGCATGCGCCGCCGCCGCGTCCAGTGCCACCGCGATCTCCTCATCGGGGCCGGTGGCCGCGATCGCGAGATGGCGGGCGCGCTCCTCCGGGTCGACGTCGAGGTCGGCGAGCCGGCGGTGCAGCCGGCGTCGCCGATGCAGCGGCATATCCGCGTAGCAGACGGGCGCGAGCAGAGGATGAGTGAAGCGAATTCTGTCGCCGTCGTGCTCGAGCACGCCGTCGCGCTCGGCGACCTCGATGTCGGCGACCGTCGTCGGTGCGAGCGGCGCGAGCAGCGTCACCGAGGGAGCTCCGACGGCGGCGACGGCCACGAGCGTCTCGCGCACACGCGCGGGCAAAGCGGTCAGCCGCTCGGCGACGAGCACGCGCAGACGCTCGGGCATCAGAACGTGCACGCCGTCGGCACGGATCGTGCCGTCGACGAGCGCGCGCCCGACCTCCAACGCGAAGAAAGGGTTCCCACCCGACGCCTCGTGCACGCGCACCAGCAACGGGCGCGGCAGGTTCAGCATCAGGCGACGCCATAGGAGCCGGTGGATCGCTGCAACGGAGAGCGGTGGGACGATGACGCGCCGGACTACCGCAAATGCGCGCTCGAGCTCGAGCGGCGCCTCGGCCGGCCGCCCGCGAACCGTCGCCAGGACGCCGACCGGCTCGCCCTCCAGACGGCGAAGCACGAACTCGAGGAGCTCCGCCGAGCTCGAGTCGATCCATTGCGCATCGTCGAGCGCGAGCAGGATCGGCCGGTCCGCCGCGATCAGGCGCACGATCGAGAGAAGTGCCGCGGCGAGCAGCCGGGCCTCCGGCGGCGACCCATCAGCCTCCCTGATCAGGAACGCGATCTCGAGGGCGCGCCGCTGAACCGGGACAAGCTGCGGCAGCGTCTCGTCCAGCACCGGAGCAAACAGGTCGCCGATCACGGCGAACGCTGTGCGCAGCTCCGAGTGAGCCGCGCGCGCCGTCAGGACCTGGAAGTCGCGGTCGCGCCCGAGGCGAACGCCTTCCTGCCAGAGCGCGGTCTTGCCGATGCCCGCGTCGCCCTCGAACAGCAGGGCCGACCCGCCGGCGGGAACCGCCTCGAGAAACGCACCCAGCGCAACGAGCTCCTCCCGCCTGCCGATGATCTCAGTTGCCATGGCGCCCTCACCTTCCGGGCCGCAGGAGTGCCTCTGGTCACACTATGCCACGACACCGGTGAGCGCGCGATGCGCCGGGAGGTACATCGTGTCGACGTACTCGCGCACGATGCGGTTCGTGTTGAACTCGCCGCCGAGCTGCTCGATCGACGCGCGCATCAGCTCGAGCCAGCGGTGCGGCAGCCCGTGCTCGTCGCGTTCGTAGTACGCGGGGATGAGTTCGCCTTCGAGCACGTCGAACAGTGACGCCGCGTCGCGCGTGTCCTGCTCCTCGTCGTTCGCTCCCTCCGGCTCGCCGGCGATCGCGAAGCCCACCTCGGACGAGTAGGCCTCGGCCCACCGAGCCGTCGAGAATCGAAAGGTTCACGACACCGTTCATCGCCGCCTTCATCCCACTCGTGCCGCTCGCTTCCTGCGGTCGCCGTGGCGTGTTCAGCCACACGTCCACACCCTGGACGAGGTGACGCGCGAGTGTCATCTGATAATCCTCGAGGAAGACGACGCGGCCTTCGAAGCGGCTGTCGCGCATAGACTCCCAGATCTCCCGGATCAGCTGCTTGCCGCCGTCGTCGGCGGGGTGCGCCTTGCCGGCGAGCAGGACCTGCACGGGCCGCTCCGTGTCCGCGAGCAGGCGCGCGAGGCGATCCGGGTCGGAGAAGAGCAGCCCGGCCCGCTTGTACGTCGCGAACCGGCGCGCGAAGCCGATCGTCAGCGCGTCCTCGCCCGAGGTCAGCGGGTTCCCGCGGCTCTCGGCGACCGCGAGCAGATCGCGCTTCAGCGACAGGTGGATGCGCCACAGCTCGTCGTCCGAAAGCTCCCGGATGCGCGACCAGTCGCCGCCGAGGTGCGCGGCGAGGTCGCCGGCGAGCCACGTCCGCGCGTGGACACCGTTGGTGACGCTGCCGATGGGGACGTCGTCGATGCTCTTCTCCGGCCAGAGCGGTTGCCACATCTCGCGCGCCACGCTTCCGTGGAGCGCTGAGACGCCGTTCGCCCGCCCGGCGAGCCGCAGCCCGAGCGGCGTCAGCCCGAAGAGGTCGGCCGCGGTGACCCGTCCGAGCGCGAGGAAGTCGTCCCAGTCGAGTCCCGTCCCTGCGACGATGCCCGCGAGGTAGCGCTGCACGAGCGCCGGTGCGAAGACCTCGTTGCCGGCGGGTACCGGCGTGTGCGTCGTAAACACCGTCGAGTCGCGAACCTCTTCGAGCGCGCGCTCGAGCGGAGTCCCGGACGCCGTCAGCTCCCGCAGCCGCTCGATCGCGAGGAAGGCCGAATGTCCCTCGTTCATGTGAAAAACGGTCGGCGCCAGTCCCAGAGCGCGCAACGCGCGGACGCCGCCGACGCCGAGAACGACCTCCTGGCGAATGCGGTGCTCGCGGTCGCCGCCGTAGAGGCGGTCGGTGATCGAGCGGGCGCCCTCGTTGTTCGTTCCGACGTTGGCGTCGAGGAGGAACAGGCGCGTGCGGCCGATGTCCGCGCGCCAGATCTGAAGGCTAATCGGCTCACCGGCGAGCTCAAGGTGCACGTGCAGCGGCTCCCCGCTCGGTCGCCGTTCGAGCGTCAACGGCAGCCGCGCCGGATTGTTGAGTGAGTATCCGCTCCTGCTGCCAGCCCGTCTCGTCCAGCGTCTGCCGAAAGTAGCCGCGCTCGTAGAAGAGCCCCACGCCCACGAGCGGGACGCCGAGCTCCGACGCGGACTTGAGATGGTCGCCGGCGAGCACGCCGAGACCGCCCGAGTACACGGGCAGGCTCTCGTCGAGTGCGAACTCGGTCGAGAAGTACGCGGCCAGAAACTCCTCACCGGGATGCTGTTCGTCCCACCAGGTCGCTCCGGCCAGTTCGTGCTGCATCGCGCCCACGGCTTCGACGGCCCGGCGGACGTAGTCCCCGTCCTCGGCGATTCGCTCGAAGCGGTCGTCCGTGAGGCCTGCGAGGAGAACGATCGGGTTGCGGTGCTCTCGTTCCAGAGGGCAGGATCGAGGTCGCGGAACAGATCGCGCACGGACGGCAGCCACGAGAACGCGAGATTGCCGGCGAGTCGTTCGAGCATGCGGAGCAGCTCGACGCCCGTCACGTCGGTTCCTTCACTGGACACGGGCGGCAAGACTACCGGGCAAGTGTCGCGAGGTCCTGCAGCAGGAGCTCGCGATCCTCGGGATCGGCGATCTGCTCGCCCGCGTCGCGTGCGAGCTGTTCGTACCGCCGGGCCTCGTTCGGCTCACCGGTGACGAGGTACGCGCGGGCGATCGCCTCGTACGCGTACGGGAGATCCCAGTCCCCCACGTCTGCGTCCTCGCAGATTGCGAGACATCGCTGCGCATGGTGCAGCGCCGGCTCGGCACGGCCGACGACCGTGTAGGCGCGCGAGAGGAGCCACTCGCTGCGTGCGACGTTCTCCGGCTTGCACTCCGGCGCAATCGACCAGTGATAGGCCGAGGCGTGGGCACAGTTGATCATCCGCACGTCGTCCTCGCGCGACCTCATCAGGCGCCACGTCTCGTTGAAGAGGTCGACACCGATTTGCCGGTCGGTGCTCATCCCGCGAGTGTCCCCGATCCGCGTCGCTTCATGAAGACCAACGTGCGGAAACGATCAGCGCGAACAGGCCGACGAAGACGAGCGCCACGAGCAGAAAGGTGAGCTGGTTCCAGTGGTAGTGACCCAGCGCAACGGCGCGGAGGGCGACACCGACCGTCACACCGACGAGCCAAGTCGGTACGAACCTCCGCGTCGCGAACGCGACCGCCCACCAGCCTGCGAGCAGGGGCAGCGCATCGGCCGCATAGCCGGTGAGCGAGACGTGATGGTCGTGTGACAGCTGTCCGATCGTTGCGAACGCGAGGATCGCGACGGTACCGGCGACAAGGAGGTTCCTCACATGAACCGGCGCACGCCGCGGAAGTCGTTCGTTCGCACCGGAACGATGCGCACCTCGCTCGCCGAGTTCGGCGCCTCGATCATCAGGCCGCGGCCCATGTACATCGTCACGTGGTGGACGAACGAGGTGCCGTAGAAGATCAGGTCGCCGGGCATCGCGTTCTCGAGCGAGACCGACCGGCCGGCGGTGAACTGCGCGTCGGCGTCGCGCGGGATCGTGATCCCGTGCGCGCGGTAGACGGCCCACGTCAGGCCCGAGCAGTCGTAGCCCCACGCCGACAGGCCGCCCCAGAGGTAGTGCAGGCCGAGGAACATGCTTCGCGCTGCGGACGAGGTCGGCGCGCGTGCGCGGGAGCGGGCTCGCGGCGGCGGCGGGGAGCCGCGCCGTGCCTGCCGGCGTCCGGACGGGCACACCTGCGTCGCGCCCGGATGACCCGCAGCCGCGTGCCGAAGCTCACCTCGCGGCCGTTCGAGAGCGTCGCCCTGGGGATGCGCGACCGTCACGGTCATCGGCCGCCGGCGAGCGCCGGCGGAGCTGCCACGTCGCGCACCCAGCCGGGGTAGCCGCGTGGGTCGAGCGGCGAACGGCTGGTCGGGCACGGCGACCTTCGTCCACGCGCCGCGCCGGTCGAGCCACGACGACCCGCTCGCCGTAGAGCACCTGCGTCGGCATGTGGCCGACGAGCGCACGGCGCTGCTCGTACGTCACCGCCGCCGTCGGCCAGACGTGCGGGTCGTTCGGAAGATCGTCCGCCGTCCCGGCGCCGCCCAGACATTGGCGACGGTGACCGCCACCGTCGCGCTGTGTGCCCGGTGTGACCGCGAGTACGAAGGCCCGGCGAGCGCGTCAGCACGTTGAGTCGCCGAATCTCTCAGTCGTCGGCCGCGCGGCTCCGCGCGCGTCCGCATCTCGTCGACGACCGCCGGGATCGGCCAGCGTCGTCGTGTCGCCGAGCGGCGGCTCTCCGCGACGTCGCGCAGCAGGCGCCGCATGATCTTGCCGCTGCGCGTCTTCGGTAGCTCCGGCGTGAAGACGACGTTCGCCGGCTTCGCGATCGGGCCGATCTTCTTCGCGACGTGGTCGCGCAGCTCCTCGAGCTTCGCGACCGTCCGCCGATGCCCGTCTTCAGCGTGACGAACGCGACGATCGCCTGGCCGGTGAGCGCGTCGTTGCGCGCCCGCGACCGCTGCCTCGGCGACGTCGGGGTGGTCGACGAGCGCGCTCTCGACCTCGATCGTGGAGATGCGGTGGCCCGGAGACGTTCATCACGTCGTCGACGCGACCGAGCAGCCAGAGGTCGCCGTCCTCGTCGACGCGCGCGCCGTCGCCGGCGAAGTAGGGTCGCGGTACTTCGACCAGTACGTGTCGCGGTAGCGCGCGTCGTCGCCGTAGATCGCCGCGCAGCATCGCCGGCCACGGCCGGCTTCAGCACGAGGTAGCCGCCGCCGCCCGGGCCGACGTCGTCGCCCTCCTCGTCGAACACGTCGGCGTCGACGCCCGGGAACGGCCCGCGCGGCAGCGCCCGGCTTCAGCGTCGTGATCCCGGGGAGCGGCGTGATCAGGATCATCCCGGTCTCCGTCTGCCACCACGTGTCGACGATCGGGCAGCGCTCGCCGCCGATGTGCTCGTGGTACCAGACCCATGCCTCGGGGTTGATCGGCTCACCGACCGACCGAGCAGGCGGAGCGACGAGAGGTCGTGCTTCGCCGCGTACTCCGGCCCCCACTTCATGTGCGCGCGGATCGCGGTCGGGGCGGTGTAGAGGATCGTCCACCTGGAGCGCTCGACGATCTCCCACCAGCTGGTCCTTGTCCGGGAAGTCGGGCGTGCCCTCGTACATCACCGTCGGTCGCCCCGTTGCAGAGCGGCCCGTAGACGATGTAGCTGTGCCCGGTGACCCAGCCGACGTCCGCCGCGCACCAGAACACCGAATCGTCCTTCACGTCGAACACGCAGCGGTGGGTCTGGCCGGCGCCGACGAGGTAGCCCGCAGTCGTGTGCGCGATGCCCTTCGGCTTCGTCGGTCGTCCCCGACGTGTAGAGGACGAGCAGAGATCCTCCGCGTCCCAGGCTCGCACTGGCGGTCGGACTCGTCGTCGCGACGTCGTGCCACCAGACGTCGCGTCCGGCCTCCATCGGGCCCGTCGCCGCCGGCGCGGCGCAGGACGAGGACGTTGCGCACGTTCGAGCGACGCCCCATGCCCTCGTCCGCGGTTGCTTCAGCGGGACGGAGGTGCCCCGGCGCCATGCCTCGTCCTGCGTGATCAGGACTTCGCCGCCCATGTCCTGCAGGCGCGTCGCGGAGCGAGTCGGCGCTGAAGCCGCCGAAGACGACGGTGTGAGGCGCGCCAAGGCGCGCGCAGGCGAGCATCGCGATCGCGGTCTCGGGGACCATGCCCATGTAGATGCCGACCGCGTCCCCTTCTTCCACGCCGAGCGCCTTCAGCGCGTCCGCGACCTTCGTCGTGTCGCGCTGGTCGGCGATACGTGAGCGCGCGCCGGTCGTCGACTGGCTCTCCTTCCCAGATGAACGCAACCTTGTCGCCGTCGCCGGTCTTGACATGCCGGTCGACGCAGTTGTAGGTCACGTTCATCTTGCCGCCGACGTACCACTTCGCGCAGGGAAGCTCCCATTCGAGAGCGACGGAACGGCTCGAACCATGTGACGCGCTCGCGCCCCGCTCTCCCAGAACTCGTCGGGGTCGCGCTCGTAGATCTCGGGCTGCGCGTTCGCCTGCGCGGCGAATTCCGGAGGCGGCGGGTAGCGCCGTTCCTCCAGCTGCATCGTCTCGATCGAGCCCATGTGTGCGTCGGCCCTAGGGCTCGAGGTCGTACGGATATTCGGTGAGGCCTCCTCGGCGCCGCTCTCCGTGACGAGCACGAGATCCTCGAGCCGGCAGCCGCCCCAGCCGCCAGCTGTACATCCCCGGCTCGACCGTGACGACGTCGCCGGCGACGAGCTCTTCGCCGATGCGCGACAGGCTCGGCTGCGCGCGCACTTTCGAGCCCGACTCCGTGGCCGAGCGAGTGGAAGAAGCCCGTGTCGAGGATCTCGCCGGGATCTTGTCGAGCAGCGTCTCGGCCGGCCGCGTGGAACGGCTCGCAGGAAACGGCGTTCACCTCGGAGCCCTTCACGCCCGCCTTCAGCGCGGCGATCGACCGTCCAGCGACTCCTTCGCAACACGGTGATAGTCGCGCAACTGATCGGGAACGTCGCCGATGCAGAACGAGCGCGTCATGTCGGCGTAGCACGCGGTCTCGCCGTCCTTCGGCCAGAGGTCGATCACGATCGGCTCGCCCGCCTTGATGGCGCCGGAGCCCATGTCGTGCCCGATCGCGGACTGCGCGCCGTGCGAGACGATGAACTCGTCTGCGGTGCAGCCGTGCGCGGTGAACGCCGTCTGGATCGCGAGCTTCGACGCGCTCCGACGTCAACGCCTTTCCGTCCACCGCCAGCGAGCCGTTGGACGGCTGCGCGCGCCTGAAGAGGTCTCGCGCCGCGTCCATCCCCGCCTCCGCTGCGCGCTGAGCGCGGCGGATGCCCTCGATCTCGGCGCTTGTTCTTCACCCGGCGGCGCTCGGTGAAGAACTCGAAGTCGATGCTCAGATCGACGCCGTCGGCGCGCAGGAGGTCGGCAAGCGCGAGCGGGAACCGGTGCGGGACGGTCGCGCTCGTCACGCCGACCTGCTCGCACGCCGCGCAAGCCAGCTCGAGCGAGATCTCCCAGAACCTCTTCCCGGTGTCCATCAGCTCGTCGAGCCCGAGCGAGTACGGCGAGATCAGCTCGACCTCGACGCCGGTCTCCTGGATGCGCGGCCATTCGAAATCGGTGATGACGACATGCTTGCGGCCGTCCTTCTCGAGGTAGAGGAAGGGATCGCCGAGCGTGAGCGGCATTTCGTGCCTGAGCTCGGGATTGCGAACCGTGTCCCCGTGGATGATGACGTCGGGCATGCGGCCACTCTAACGCGCAAACGGGGGCGGTTCAGCAACAATGCCGATGTGAGCTCCACCGCCAATCTGGGCCTCGAGGGGGTCGTTGCCTTCGAGACGGAGATCGCCGAGCCGGACAAGGAAGGCTCGTCGCTCCGCTACCGCGGCGTGAATATCGAGGAGCTCGCCGGGACTGTCCCCTTCGAACAGGTCTGGGGCCTGATCGTCAACGAGTCGCTCGACCGCGGCCTGCCCGTCCCGGCGCCCGACTCGGAGCCGGTCTCCCGTTCCGGGAATGCGCGCGTCGACCTCCAGGCCTCGCTGCCGACGCTGGCGCCCGCCTGGGGGCTGAAGCAGCTCGCCGACATCGACGCCGACCAGGCGCGGAACGATCTGGCTCGCCTCTCGTCCGCGGCGCTGTCGATCGTCGCGCAGTCGCTGCGCGGCGCGGAGCCCGTGGTGCCCGCAAGCGAGGTCGCGAAGGCGAAAACGGCGGCCGAGGAGTTCCTGATCCGCTGGCGCGGCGAGGCCGATCCGGCGCATGCGAAGGCGATCGATGTCTACTGGGTGTCCGCGGCCGAGCACGGGATGAACGCCTCGACCTTCACCGCGCGGGTCGCCGCCTCCACGGGCGCGGACTGCGCGGCGTGCCTTGCGGCTGCGGTCGGCACGCTCTCCGGCCCGCTCCACGGCGGCGCGCCGGCACGCGTGCTGCCGATGCTCGACGCCGTCGCGGCCTCGGGCGATCCCGAGAAGTACGTCCACGACATGCTCGCGCGCGGCGAGCGAATCATGGGCTTCGGACACCGCGTCTACCGCGCCGAGGATCCCCGCGCACGTGTCCTGCGCCGCACCGCTCAGGAGCTCGGCTCGCCGCGGCTCGAGGTGGCGGAGGCGTTCGAGAAGGCCGCGATCGCCGCGCTCCATGAGAAGAAGCCCGACCGGCCGCTCGAGACGAACGTCGAGTTCTGGGGCGCCATCGTGCTCGAGATCGCGGAGGTTCCTGCGGCGATCACGCCCGCCCTCTTCGCCTGTGCGCGCACCGCGGGCTGGTCGGCGCACATCGTGGAGCAGAAGCTCACGGGCAGGCTGATCCGTCCCAGCGCCGTGTACGTCGGTCCCGCCGAGCGCGCGCTCTCCGACGTCTAGATGAAGGACGTGCTCGAACGGGCCGAGCGGCTGCTCGAGGTCTGGCGGGCGGAGCTCCGTGCCGATATTCCGGCCGACGCCGAGATCTTCGACGCGCACGTCCATCTCGGGGACGACATCGACGGGATGGCCGGACGGCGCGAGGAACTGCTCGGTGTCATGGACGAGTACGGCGTCGGACGCGCGTTCATGTTCTGCCTGGACGAGCCCGATCGGCATCCCGGGTTTCGCGCACCGAACGCGCGAACGCTCGCGGACGCTGCGGAGTCCGACGGCCGGCTCATCCCGTTCGTGCGACTCGACCTGAACGAGAGCCCGATGGAGGAGGCGACGCGCTGCCTGGACGCCGGCGCACGTGGGATCAAGCTCCACCCGCGGGCGCAGAAGATGTCGCTGGAGGACAAGCGGCTCGAGCCGGTCTTTGCACTCGCGGCCGAACGGCGCGTGCCGATCCTCATCCACGGCGGGCGCGGGCTGCCGCCGATCGCAGCGCACCTTCACGCGCTCGTCGAGCGCTGCGAGGGCGTGCAGCTGATCGTCGCGCACGCAGGCATCGCCGACATGGCAGATCTCACGTCGCGCTTCGCCGGCCTGCCGGGCGTATTCTTCGACACGTCGGTGTGGAGCGCGATCGACCTGCTCGACTTCTACCGCCAGATGTCGCCGGAGCAGATCGTGTACGCCTCCGACTATCCCTATGGGCGCCAGCCGAACTCGCTCATCCTTGCGACGCGCACCGCGCGCACGGCGGGCTTTGACGAGGAACAGGTGCGCAACCTGCTCGGCCGCAACGCCGCTCGCATCGCGAACGGCGACCCGCCGCTGACGCCGTCGACGCCGCTCGGCGGCGACGTGTTCTCACAGCCGACGGTCTTCGCGCGCATCCACCAGTACCTCTCGATGGCGACGCCGCTGATGTGGACGCGCCAGCCGGACCGGATCGGCGTACTCGGCCTCGCGCTGAACGCGTGCGACAGCCGCATGAACGGCTACCAGGAGACGACCGAGCAGATCCGCGAGTTGATCGGAACGGCAGAGGTACTGTGGACCGAAGCGATGGACCACGGCGATCAGGCGGAACGGGTGGACGAGATACGAGCCGCATTTCGGCTCGTCCATCTCGCGGACATTCTCTCAGTGACGACGCATGTCTGAGCTCAGCGTCAACGGCCACCGCTACGACGTCGACGCGCCCGTCGGGCGCTCGCTCGCCGAAGTCCTGCGCGACGACCTCGGGCTGACGGGGACGAAAATCGCGTGCTTCGAGGGCCATTGCGGCGCGTGCACGGTGCAGGTCGACGGCGTGCCGACGCTGTCGTGCATCACGCTCGTCCACACGGTCGAGGGACGCGAGATCACGACCATCGAAGGCCTGCGCGAGCATCCGCTCGTCGGCGCGTTCGTGCGGACGGATGCCGTGCAGTGCGGTTTCTGCATGCCCGGTCAGATCGTCTCCGCGGCGGCGCTCGTCGCCACGAACGCGGCGCCGTCGGACGACGAGATCCGCCACGCGATGGCGGGCAACATCTGTCGTTGCGGCACCTATCCGAAGATCGAGGAGGCCATCCGCACATGGCAAGACTGATCCGAACCGAAAAGGAAGTCGAAGGCCGCTACGAAGAGATCTGGCTCGTCGTCGAGGAAGATCCCCTCGACCAGTGGCCCGACGGCCCGCAGGACGTGGTCGGTCGCGCCGCGCCGCGGCAGGACGGCTTCGAGCGCGCGACCGGCAAGGCGCGCTACACGGCCGACATCGCGCTGCCCGGGATGCTGCACACAGTCGTGCTGCGTTCGCCGCACCCGCGCGCAGTCGTGACGAAGCTGGACACCACGCGTGCGTTGAGCGCAGCCGGTGTCCACGAGGTCTTGGTCCCGGGCGATACGGGCGACTTAGTGGCTGAGTGTCACTTTCAGGGCCAGCCGATCGCGGCCGTCGCCGCCGACACCGTCGGCCAGGCGTACGCCGCGTTGCGCCTGCTGGACGTGGAGTACGACGTGCTCGAGCCGCTGCTCGATCCCGAGGAGGCCGTCGCGCGACAGCAGCTGACGACCGATCCGCGTGAGGCGACGCGCGGCGACGTCGCGCTCGGATTCGCGGAGGCGGACGTCGTCGTCGAGGCGACGTACCGCACGCAGACGGTGCTGCACAACTCGATGGAGACGCACCAGGCCGTGTGCGACTGGGAGGGCGATACGCTCGTCCTCTACATCTCGACGCAGTTCATCTGGGGTGTGCGCGAGGCGGTCGCGGAGCGGCTGGAGATGCCAGCCGACAAGGTCCGCGTTGTCTGCGACTACATGGGCGGTGGCTTCGGCTCGAGACGGCCCAGACGACTACACGTTCATCGCGGCCGAGCTCGCCAGACGCACCGGTCGCCCGGTCAAGTGCGCGCTGACGCGGCGCGAGGAGAACGTCGCGGCCGGCAACCGCAACGCCACGATCCAGAAGCTCCGCGCAGGCGCGCGCGCCGACGGGACGCTTGTCGCGCTCGAAGGCGAGTTCATCGCGTCCGTCGGCTGGTCGGGCTGGCTCGCCTCCACGGCCGGCCCGATGCAGATGCTCTACGACTGCGCGAACCTGCACACGCTCGAGTACGGCGCGAAGCTGAACACGCCGCCGATGAAGGCGTTCCGTGCGCCGGGCTTCGTCGAGGGGACGTTCGGGCTCGAATGCCTGATGGACGAGCTCGCGGCAAAGCTCGACCTCGATCCGCTCGAGCTGCGGCGCAAGAACTACGCGCACCCGAACGACTCACGCCCGTATTCGTCCAAGAACCTCCTGGAGTGCTACCAACGCGCCGAGAAGCACTGGGAACGCCGCCACGAGGTGCGCGCGCGCAGCGACGCGACGTGGAAGCGCGGCGTCGGCATGGCGTCGCAGATCTGGTACGGCGGCGGCGGCCCACCGTCCTACGCGTGGGTGCGCCTCGGCTCCGACGGCCGCGCCTCCGTGATCACGGCGATGCAGGACATCGGCACCGGCTCGAAAACTGCGATGCAGCAGATCGCGGCCGAGGAGCTCGGGCTCCCGCTCGATCGGATCGAGATCGCCGCCGGCGACTCTGCGCGCGGGCCGTATGCGTCCATCTCCGCCGGCTCCTCGACGATCCCGTCGATGGGCCCGGCCGTTCGCGCGGCCGCGGCCGACGCGGCGGGCCAGGTGATCGAGATCGCCGCGCAGCGCTACGAGAAGGCGGAAGGAACGCTCTCGCTGAAGGGCGGGAACGTCGTCTGCAGCGATGGCGGCTCATGGCCGCTCGCGGACGTCGTCGGCCTGCTCGAGGCCGCGCAGATCCTCGGCAAGGGCGCGCGCGGCCCGAACCCGGCCGGCATGCAGGTGCTGACATTCGGCGTACAGGTCGCGGAGGTCGCGATCGACGTCGAGACCGGCGAGGTACGCGTCGAGCGCATCGCCGCGATTCACGACGTCGGCCGCGTCATCAACCCGCTCGGCGCGTCGTCGCAGGTGGAGGGCGGGATCATCCAGGGAATCGGCCACACGCTCTCCGAGGAGCGGCTCATCGACCCCTCGACCGGCGTGATCCTGACCCAGACGCTCGACGCGTACAAAATGCCGACGATCGCCGACGTCCCCGAGATCATCTCCGAGCTGCTGGACATCCCCGACCGGCATCTGACGAACCTCGGCTCGAAGGGCCTCGGCGAGCCGCCGATCGTCCCGGTCAGCGCGGCGATCGCAAACGCGATCCGCGACGCGACAGGCGCGAACATCCGCTCGCTGCCGATCACGCGCGAGGAGATGCTGCGCGCGCTGCGCGACGCGGAGGAGCGGGCGCGGGAGGCCAAGCGCGAGCGAGTCACCGCGTGACGCTCGACGTCTTCCTCGAGAGCTTCGACGACTTCGACCGCGATGCAGTCGAAATAGCGCTGGCGCGAAACGGCATCGGCGACGACGACGCGCCGGTCGAGACGGCCGACGGCGGTTACGCGCTCGTCACCGTCGACGACGAGACGTGCACGTTCTTCGTCACGACGCTGACGCCCGAGCTGTCGAAGATCATCCTGGACGTCGCCCGCGCCGCGCGGCTCGCGATCCTACCTGCGGACGGAACCGCGACGACGATCCTCCCGCGGCGGCTGGACGTCCCCGAGGATCTCGAGCCGGTGCGCGTCGCGCAACCGGAGCCCAGCTCCACGAGGCCTTGCAACACAGTGTTACAAGGCGGGAGGCGATGCGTGGATCTCGTTCGGCCTGACTCCGTCGCCGACGCCGTCGCGGCGCTCGGAAACGGATCCGTCGCGCTCGGCGCCGGCACCGAGCTCGTCCCGCTCCTGCGCGACCGGATCGTCGTCGCCGACACGCTCGTCGAGCTCGCCCGCGCAGTGCCCAAGGGAGTTAGTGGCTCTCAGCCACTAACTCAGATCGGGGCCGGGACGACGCTCGCCGAGCTGGAGGCGGACACGTCGATCCCGGAGGCGCATTGCGCGAGGCGTGCCGGCTCTCCGCGTCGCCCCAGTTGCGGAACGTCGGCACGATCGGCGGCAACCTCCTGCAGGCGACGCGCTGCTGGTACTGGCGGCTCAAGTTCCCGTGCCGGCTGCACGGCGGCGATGTCTGCCACGCGCGCGACGGCGAGCACCGGGAGCACGCGATCCTCGCCAATGACTTCTGCGCGTCCGCGCACCCGTCCGACCCGGCCGCGGCGCTACTCGCGCTCGGCGCGACGATCCGCACCGACCGCCGAGAGCTCCCGCTCGTCGAGCTGTACCGCGTCCCGACCGAGAACGACCGCGACGACGACGACGCTCGCGAAGGACGAGCTCATCCTCGAGCTCGACGTCCCGCACCCGGACGCGTCGACCTACCTCAAGGCGATGGACCGGCAGGCGCTGGTCGTTCGCGCTCGTCGGTGTCGCCGCCGCGCGCTTCGGCGAGGAGACGCGGTCGGCCTCGCCGGCGTCGCGCCGATCCCGTGGCTGCTCGAATCGCTGGACGAGGCGACGCCCGCTGCCGGAACGGCGTACAAGAGCAGATCGCGGAGGCGCTCGTCGCGCGCGCGCGTGCTGCCGTCGCGGCATAGAGCCCCCTGCCGGACGGAATCCCGCCGACTGCCCGCGGCGGCGCTAGCATCCCGAGTCCATGCGGCGCCGGATTCTCGCACTCCTACTGGTCGCGGCCTGCTCTGGGGCGGCCGCGGTCGCGGTCGCGGGCGCGCGGAGCGAGCGGCCCGCCGTCGCCCGCATCCCTGCGATTCCGATCGCGCCCGTGTCGGCGAACCGCTGCCCGGTGCCGGTGCGGTTCCGCGCCGCGTTCGTCGCGGCCTCGAACGACACCGGCCTGCCGCTCGCGCTGCTGATCGCCGTCGCGCAGGTGGAGTCGCGCTTCCAGCCGAGGGCCACGTCGAGCGCCGGCGCGCAGGGGCTGCTTCAGTTGATG
>CAWFLY010000008.1:0-12151 GCA_963816735.1 uncultured Actinomycetes bacterium | reverse complement strand
CGGGCTGATCGGCGCCGCGTTTGTCGGCTTCGAGGCGCTCGACGCTGGTTAGGTCGTGAGCGTGATCTTGCGCAGCCCGCGCGGGCTGTCGAGATCGAGCTCGCGGAGCTGCGTTAGGCGGAGCGCCATCGCCTGCCCCGGCACGACCGCCGTGAGCGGGCTGAGCCACTCCGGTACTCCCGGTGCGAGCGGCAGCCGCGTCTGCGCGCGACGAAGGACGGCACGGACGTCGGAGACAGCGATGAGGCGGGCTCCGCGGGCGCGAAGCGGAGCGAAGACTTCCTCGACGGTCGGACGCGCAGGCCCGTTCGGAGCGACGACGATCACCGGCCAGCCGGGCTGAACCGCCGCGATCGGACCGTGCATCAGGTCGGCCGGCGAGTACGCCTCGGTCATGAGGCCCGAGAGCTCGCGGATCTTGAGCGCGATCTCGAAGGCCGTGCCGTAGTTGACGCCGCGCGCGACGACCGTCAGTCCGGCGGCGTCGCGGTACTCCTCGAGCGCGACCGCGTCGCCGAGCGAGAGCTCGATCTGCGCCGCGAGTGCCTCGGGCATGCGCGCCAGCTCCTCCCGAGCAGCCGCGTCCGGGCCGAGCTCCGAGAAGAGGAGAGCGATCGCGCCGAGCGAGTTCATGTACGTCTTCGTCGCGGCGACGGCGTGCTCCTCACCGGCTTCGAGCGGCAACACGGCTTCTGCCGCCTGCGCGAGCGGCGAGTCGACCGCGTTCGTCAGGGCGAGTGTCGGCCGTCCCTGGCTGCGCGCCTCCGCGAGCACCGCCACGACGTCGGGCGAGGCTCCCGACTGGGAGATGCCGATGACAAGACCGCCGTCGAGCCGCGGCGGCTGACCGTAGATCGTGTACAGCGACGGCGTCGCAAACATCACCGGTACGCGGTGCGCGCGGCCGAGGAGGTACTGCGCGTAGCGCGCCGCGTTCGACGAGCTGCCGCGCGATGCGATCAGGACGTAGCGGATGTCGTTGCCGCGGAAGAGCTCGGCGGCCTTCCGCGCGGCGTCGGTCTGCTGGTCGAGAAGACGCGCGAGCGCCTCCGGCTGCGCGCGCAGCTCAGTCTCGAGCCACGACATCGCTGAGTCCCGAGCAGAGGACGGACTGGATCTCGAGCCGTTCGTCGAGGACGACGATGTCTGCGGCGGCGCCCGGTTCGAGGACGCCGATGTCGGTTCGGCCGATCAACCGCGCGGGCACGGTGGTCGCGGCACCGACGGCGTCCTCGAACGAAACGCCGAGCGCGTGCAGATTGCGGACGGCATCGATCATCGTCAGCACCGTGCCGGCAAGCGTGCCGTCCTCGCGCATCGGTGCGCCGTTGACCCCGACCTCGACCTCGACGTCGCCGAGTTGGTAGGTGCCGCCGTTCGACGACGTGCCCGCCGGAGCGATCGCGTCGGTGACGAGTGCGACGCGGCCGGCGGCGCAGGCCCAGACGAGGCGCACGGTCTCGTCGGCGAGGTGGTGGCCGTCGACAACCATCGTGATCACGACATCGGGGCGGGTGAGAGCGACGCCGGCGATGCCTGGGTCACGCGAGCGGAAGGGACGCATGGCATTGAAGACGTGGGTGATCGCGCCGACGCCAAGGTCGAACGCGTGCTCGGCGTCCGCGGCGGTCGCGTTCGTGTGGCCGGCCGAGATGGCGACACCGCGCTCGCGGAGCCGCTCGATCAGCGCGTCCGCGCCCGGCAGTTCGGGCGCGAGCGTCATCTGTGTCACGTGGCCGGCGTCGAGCAGGCGGTCGAGGAGGGCGACGTCGGGTGCGCGAAGGTGCTCGAGCGGATGCGTGCCAGGCCGTTCCGGGGAGAGAAACGGGCCTTCGAGATGCGCCCCGAGAATGCGCGGGCCGGATGCAGATGCCGTCTCCGGCATTGCCTGGAGCGCCTCGACCACCGCCGCCTCCGCCGAGGTGATGAACGTCGGCTGGTACGCCGTGACGCCGGAGAGGAGCAGCGCCTCGCCGGCGCGCGAGTAGTCCTCCTGTGAGGCCGAGAGGAAGTCGACTCCGCCGTAGCCGTTCACCTGGAGATCGACGAAGCCGGGGATCGCGATCCGGCCGCGCGTTCCGCCTCGGATACCGACCGTTTCGATCCGGCCGTCCTCGACCTCGACGTCGCCGTACACAAGCTCGCCGTGGACGAGCGCTGCTTCGACGCCGAGCCTCATACGTCCTCACTCGCCTTCCGCACCGAGCCACCGGCGGCGTCGAGCCGCGCCCGGGCCGAGTCCGCGTCGACGCCGGCGAGGATCGAGACGAGCGCGACACGTGCGTCTCCCTCCGCCGCGGCGAACGCCTCGTCCACCTGCTCCTCGGGTGCGCCGCTTGCGAGGACGACGTTGCGGCGCGAGCGTTCGCGGAGCTTCGCGTTGTCGGGCGCGACCCCGACCATCAGGCCACCGTATGTCCGGCCGAGGCGAATCATCGTCACGGTGGAAATCGTGTTGAGCAGGAGTTTTTGCGCGGTCCCGGCCTTGAGGCGGGTCGAGCCGGCGAGCACTTCCGGGCCGACGACGGCGGCGACATCGTGCTCGGCGACCGTCCCGGCCACACTGCGACGGACGCACGTGACCGCCACGGTGAGCGCGCCCGCTGCGCGCGCGGTCGCGAGCGCGGCGAGTGCGAACGGTGTCGAGCCGGACGCGCTTACGGCGACGACGCAATCCTCGGGCAGGAGGGGTAACTCGAGCAAAGCGTTCGTCGCCGCAGCGCTGTCGTCTTCGGCCGCTTCACCGTCGGCGACGACGGCGAGGACCTCGCCCGGAGGCGAGCCGAAGGTCGGGCCGCACTCGGCTGCGTCGAGCGCCGCAAGCGCGCCCGACGTGCCGGCGCCGACGTAGATCAGCCGGCCGCCGCGGCCGAGTCGCTCGGCGATCGCGTCGATCGCGGCGGCGAGCGCGTCCCCGGTCTCGGCGACGGCGGCGGGAACCGTTGCGTCCTCGTCGTTGAGGAGCCGGACGATGTCGCGCGTCGGCCGAACGTCGAGGTCGGCGAGATCCGGCCGTGCCGTCTCCGTGACGGCGAGCTGCGGCCGCCCGGTGAGCGCTGCGCTGACCGCTTCCCACACCGCCGGCGAGTCCGGGGTCGCGAGGTGGGTCATGTTCCCGCACGCCTCGTAGCCCCACGTCCAGAGGTCGTCGACGCCCTCCTCGCGCGCGCCTGCGAGCGCGGCTTCGAGCTCGGGGATCTCGTCGGCCGCGAGCCCGAAGCTCGGCACCCACAGCTGCGCCGCTACACCGTGGCGCTCCGTTGTCTCGCGCAGCAGCCGCGCGAAGCGGCGCACGAACGGCCCCGCCGGCTCGTTCCAGTGCTTCCAGTACGGATCGGTCGCGAACGTCGTCAGCCCCGGGAGCGACGCGACGTCGTTCCAGTCTGAGATGCCGTGATTCCCTTCGGTCGACGGGAGGAGGCAGATCGTGTTCGCGCCGCCGCTCGCAGCGACATGCGCGACGACTTCGCGGAGAAAGTCGACGACCGACGCCTCGCGGAACGCCTGCACTTCGGGCGTCAACTCGGCCGGGATCGGTGCGCCGAACCGTTCGGCGCACCGATCGCACCGGCACGTCCAACGCGATTCGTCGTCGACGCCGACGTGGATCGGCACGACCCACGCCGGCTCGTCCCAGAACACCGCGTCGACACCGCACTCGAGGACCCAGCCGGCCCACTCCTTGCAGAAGTCCCTGTATGCGGAGCTGTTGAGGCACGCCGCGGCGACGCGGCGCCCGTCGTCCATGACCTGGCACTCCTCCGGGTGGAACGCGACCCAGCGGCTCTCGGCCTCGCCGCCGAACGTCCGTCCGAGACCCCACGGGCTCGCCTGGACGTAGAGGCCTTCGGCATGGGAGGCCGCGACGATCTCGCCCATCGTGCCGCGGTAATACGCGAGGTCGTTCTCGGAGAACGTGTGCAGCACGCCCGTGTACCCGCGCGCGGCAAGGTCGGCCATGTCGCGGCGCACGTGGCGGGGGATCCGGACACCGAAGTATGAGCAGCCTGATCTGGTCATGACCACTTCACCCCTTCACCGCACCGGTGGTGAGCCCGAAGGCGATCTTGCGCTGGACGATGAGGAAGAAGACCACAACCGGGACCGCGATGAGCGTTGACGCAGCCATGAGGCCGCCCCAGTCGATGTACGTCTGCCCGCCTGTGTACGACGCGAGCCAGATGGTGATCGTCTGGTTTCCCTGCCGCTGCAGCAGGAGGTTGGCGAAGATGAACTCGTTCCAGCACGTGATGAACGCAAAGACCGAGCACGCGACGAGACCCGGAGCGACGAGCGGGAGGAGGATGCGGATGAACGCACCGAGCCGTGTCGAGCCGTCCACCATCGCCGCCTCCTCGAGTTCCTTCGGGATGCCGAGAAGGAAGCCGCGCAGCATCCAAACCGAGAACGCCAGCACCGAGCTGATGTAGATGATGATCACCCCGGTGAGCTTGCCGACGAGGTTGACGCCGAGCACCGGTACGTCGGCGAGCATCACGTAGAGGGGGATGATCAGGCCGATCCCGGGGATCATCTGCACGCCGATGATGAGGAGAACGAAGAGCCGGCGGCCGTGGAAGCGGTACTTCGCGAGCGCCACGGCCGCGAGGAACGCGAGGACCGTCGCGATCCCGACGGCGACGAGAACGACGATGACCGTGTTCTTGATATCCGCCCAGAAGTACGGCTTGTTGATCGCGTTGCTGAAGTTCTCCAGCGTCGGATGGAGCGGGAACCACGTTTGCGTGCTGTTGATCTGATCGTTTGTCTTGAACGCCGTCGAGATCATCCAGAACACCGGGAACGCCATCACGACGAACACGGCGATGCCGATGATGTTCCAGCCGAGTTTGCGCGGCAGCCGCAGGCTCACCGGTCGACCTCGCCGACCGAGAGCATCCGGCGCACGTAGATGAGGCTGAGAATCGCGACCGAGCCGAGCATGAGGATCGAGATCGCGGCGCCGCGCCCGTAGTCGTTCTTGAAGTACGCCTCTTCCCAGAGGTAGATGGACATGAGGTAGTTCGACGGCAGGATCTGCGGCTGCCCGATCAGCAAGTACGCCTGCGTGAACACGCCGAAGTCCCAGAGGATCGAAAGACACGTCAAGATCAAGAGCACGGGCTGGATGACGGGGTAGGTCACGTCCTTGAAGACCTGCCACGAGCGCGCACCGTCGATTTGCGCCGCCTCCATCAGCTCATGCGGCACCTGCGAGAGCGCCGCGTAGGTCGTGATCGCGACGAACGGCAGCGCGCCCCAGACGACGAGCGAGGTAACCATCGCAAGCTGCGAGAACGGACTCGCGAACCAGTTGTGCTCGAGGTAGTTCCCGACATGAAGCTTGGTGAGGGTGTTGTTGAGGACGCCGTTCTGCACGTTCGTCATCCAGTTCCACACTTGGACGGAGACGACGGGCGGCATCGACCAGACGAGAATGAGGCCGACGGTGATGAGGATCCGCACCCAGCCGGAGACGCGTACGAGGAGCAGAGCCATCAGCGTCCCGAGCACGATCGTCAGACTGACGCATGCGGCCGTGAAGACGACGGTCCGCAGCAGCGTGTGCCAGAAGATCCCGTCGCTGAGGACGCTCTTGAAGTTCGCAAGACCGACGTAGATGCCCTTGTGGGCAATGAGCTCGGGCAACTGGTACTGCTGGAACGAAAGCCGAACGAGCTGGTAGAGCGGGTACCCGAGGATCGCCGCGAGCACGGCGAGCACGGGGAAGATCAAGAGATACGGGACGGCGCCGCGGCGGGTCCGTCTCCAGGTGAGCGGGCGCCGCCGAGGCCTCGTCGTGACGGCCTCGGCGGCGGCTCCCATAGTGGGGGCCTCCCCGCTCAGTGCGTTAGGGCTGGTTGAGGAGGTGAACGATCTGGGAATCCGCGGTATGCGCCGCCGCCTTCGTGCTGGCGTGCCCCGTGAGGATGTTGGAGAGCATCACGCGGAGGATATTGGCGTTCTCGACGTCGACCCAGTGCTTCGCCGTCGGCACGAACCAGCTCGACTTCGCGGCCTGGTCGTTGACGGAGTTGTCGAGAAGGTTCGTCGCGTTCGGGATGTTGCCCTTCGCCTGCAACGCCTTCTCGTTCGGCGTGTTCGTGAAGTCGGCGACCCACTCGCGAGCCTGGGCCTGCTGACCGCCCTGCTGCGGCATGGCGAGATCCGAACCGCCGAGGAAGCCCGGCATGGCCTTCCCCGAGGTGTGGCTCGGCATCACGAACTGGCTCGTGACGGTCTTGTACGTCGCGCCCGTGCAGCAGCTGAACCAGCCGGGGCCGAAGATGGCGCCCGTCTTGTTCTGCGAGAAGACGGTGTACGGGGCCGGATTGCTCTCGTTCAGCGTCGCAGCCGAATGAGGCGAGTAGCCGTTGAAGAACTTCTTGTAGGCGTTCAATCCGGCGATGGAGTTCGCCGACTCGAGCTGACCAACCCACTTGCCGTGGGCGTTGAGGTTGGCGATGCCCCCGCCGAAGTCGAACAGGAAGCTCAGCGCGCTGTACCAGTCGGTTCCCGCCATGTAGAAGGGATGGAACGCGTGGTTGGCGGCGTTCTTCTTCGCGACCTTGCCGAGATCCGTCTCGAAGCTTGCGAGACTCTTGGGAAGCGACTTGACTCCTGCATGCTTGAAGAGGTCGGTCCGGTACGTCACGAGCCGCGAGCCGGCGTAGTACGGCACGCCCTCGAGCTTCCCGTTGTACGTCGACGACTTCGCGAGGCCGCCGAGCCAGTGGGCCGAGTTCGCGAACTGTCCCTTGTGCGACGTGATGTTCGAGAACGCACCCGCGGCCATGTACTTCGTCATCTCGGTGTTGCCCATCTCGATGACGTCAGGCACGGTGTTGCCCGCGATCGTGGCGTCGAAGTTCTGCAGGTGGTTGCCCCACGTCTGGTACTGCACGTCGACATTCCAGCCGGGGTTGTCGTTTTCGAACTTCGTGTTGGCGTTGGCGACGACACTCGGCCAGCCGCTCTGTGCGTCGACCTGGAGCCACACGGTGAGTGTGTGCGAGGTCTTTGTGCTCGCGCTTGCGGTCGTCGCGACTACGACGCCGAGTGCGAGCGCGGCGATGATCACCGCGGCAATACGGAATCTCATACCCAATCTCCCTCGTGCCGGCGACGCAAGAGCAGAGCGCGTAAGACGTCTGTGGCCGGAGGACGTGCAACGCCCAGCGGTGCGCCGAATGGTCTATACCAATTAGCCACGGCGCGACTGTCCCACACCAGGCCGCTCATGTCAAGAGGTGGTGACCGCGCGGTGAATGCGGGTTACGACGGAGTGAGCTCGGAGACGATCCGGTAGCGATCGCCGCGGTAGATCGAGTGGACGAACTCGAGCGTGCGATCGGTCGCGTCGCGGCTCGTCCGTTCGAACAGGAACGCGGGCGAGTGGAGTGGCACACCGAGTGCCGCCGACTCCTCCTCGTTGGTCACCGTCGGCTCGATCGTCTGCGTCGCGGTCGCGATCTCGATCGCGTACCGGGTGCGCAGCAGCTCGTAGAACGAGCCCTCGAGATCGGCGGGCTTGACCCCGGGAACGACCTCCGTAGGAACGTGGAGCGTCTCGATCGCCATGGAGACTCCGTCTGCGAGCCGGAGCCGCTTGACAACGACGATTTCGGCTCCAGGAGAGACATTGAGGAAGCGGCCGAGGCGTGCGCCTGCGAGCTGAGAGGTGAGAGAAAGAGTGCGGCTGCCCGGCTCCATCCCGCGCCGGCGCATGTCCTCGCTGAACGAGGTCATCGTGAGTTCCTGCGCGATCTTCCGCAGCTGCACGTACGTGCCGCTGCCGCGGCGGCGGACGACGTAGCCCTCGCGCGCGAGGTCGTCGAGCGCGGCGCGAAGCGTGAGCCGCGAGACGCCGAGGTCGGCGCTCAACTGGCGCTCGGATGGAATCGCGGCGCCGATCCAAAGACGGTCGATCAACTCGAGCACCTGCTGGCGCGTCGCGTCTTGCTTCGTCATCTTCTGAGGGGTGGCGACAGGGTCCATGGGCTCACTCGACTATAGATCCACAACGGACAACTGGTCAATGCCATTGCTTTCGAAACAGGAATGCGGTATAGACTCCCTGATCCTCCGGATGGCTGAGATCGTCCTCGAAAACGTCAGCAAGATCTTCGCAGGTGGCGTGACCGCCGTCGACGGAGTCTCCCTCAAGATCGACAGCGGGGAGTTCCTCGTCCTCGTCGGTCCGTCGGGCTGCGGGAAGTCGACGTTGCTCCGCATGATCGCCGGCCTCGAAGAGACGACGGATGGCAAGGTCACGATCGGCGGCACCGACGTCACCGAGCTTCCGCCGCGCGACCGCGACGTCGCGATGGTCTTCCAGAGCTACGCGCTCTACCCGCACATGTCGGTGCGCGCGAACCTCGGCTACGGGCTCAAGGTGCGGAAGACGTCGAAGGCGGAGATCGAGAAACGGGTCAACACGGTCGCCGAGCTCCTCGGTCTCGAAGCCTCTCCTCGACCGGCGGCCGGCTGCTCTCTCGGGCGGTCAGCGCCAGCGGGTCGCGATGGGACGCGCGATCGTCCGCGAGCCGAAGGCGTTCCTCATGGACGAGCCGCTCTCGAACCTCGACGCGAAGCTCCGCGTGAGCATGCGCGCCCAACTCGGCGCGCTCCACGCCCGCCTGGCGACGACGACGATCTACGTCACGCACGACCAGATCGAGGCGATGACCCTCGGCCAGCGCGTCGCCGTGATGCGCGACGGGAAGATCCAGCAGGTCGACACGCCGCAGACGCTCTATTCGCAGCCCGCCAACCTCTACGTCGCGGCGTTCATCGGATCGCCGGCGATGAACCTCGTCGAAGCGGAGGTGATCGACGGCACCCTCCGCTTCGGCGGCTACGAGATCCCGCTTCCCGCCGACGCCGTCCCGTCGCAGGGCCGAGTCGTGGCCGGGCTGCGCCCCGAGGCATTCGAGGACAGCGCCTTCGCCGACCCGTCCCTGCCGCAACTCGACGTCCAGGTGGAGGTCGTCGAGGAGCTCGGAGCCGACACGAACGTCATCTTCGGCGTCGACGAGCCGCAGGTCGAGGTGGGAGAGATTCGGGAGGCCACGGGAGACGACGAGGCGATCGCGACCGTCGCAGGCTCGCTCTTCACCGCGCGCGTCGATCCGGGCACCGCCGCCCGGCCCGGCGCACCGCTCCGTCTCGCGGTCGATCCGTCGCACTTCCACTACTTCGACCCCGTGACCGGGCTCCGGCTCGTCGCCGCCCCGGAACCGGTCGCGGTCGCGTAAGCGCTAACCGCTTCGTGCGCCGCCACGCTCCGGGCGCGGTGCGATACTCGACGTAGTCCGTCGAGCGAAGGAGTTAGAGCATGGCGAACAAGGACCAGAACACAAAGAAGACCATGGCGAAGAAGCCGGCGCAGATGACGCTGAAGGAGAAGCGGGCAGCTAAGCAGGCGAAGAAGTAGCCCGCCGGCGAGCCCGTGAACAGGCGCCTTCTAACGGCCCTGTCACGGGCTCACGTCGCCCTGTTCCGGGCGAGCGGCGGCCGCCCGGCGGTCGGATCAGGTCGGGCGCGCCGATCCTCCTCCTGACCACGACCGGCCGCAAGAGCGGGAAGCAGCGCACGACGCCGCTGCTCTACCTCGAGGACGCGGGCCGGTACGTCGTGATCGCGTCGGTCGGCGGCGCCCCGAAGCATCCGGCCTGGTACCTGAACCTGCTCGCGAACCCGGCCGCGACGATCGAGGCCGGGCAGGCGCAAGCTGGCGGTGACCGCGAGCATGGCGGAGCCGGAGGAACGAGCGCGCCTCTGGCCGCTCGCGGTGGAGATGTATCCGGGGTACGACGACTACCAGGCGAAGACGACCCGCGAGATCCCGGTCGTGATCCTGAGTCCGGCATAGGCCTCAGGGCGGGAACGCGCACTCATCCCGCAAGACGAAAGGTTTCAAAGCGCTCGGCGAGTCTCTCTCGATCAGGCCGCCAGGCTCGGCGGCTCGGAACGTCAATCGTGTGGGTGTGGAACGTCTTGAGCAGATCCAGCATCGGGCCGTCCTCGTCGTCGAGCAGCCGACTTGAGACCTGCACGGTGTAGTCCGGCGACACTCCGACAAGATTCTGGTCGAAGGCTCGATGGTGGATCGAGCAAAGCGACAACCCATTGGGTACCACGGGTTCGCCCGCTTCGTCGAGGTCGGCAACGATGTGCGCGGCGTCGAGGAGCCGCGTTTCCTTCAAGCGACAAATCGCGCATCGGCTCGAGTACGCCCCGAGCTCCCGACCGCGGAATCGCCCCTGATGGAGGCGCACGTGGGTCTCGCGCACCGCGTAGCTTCTTTCCGACGGATCGTCAATTGGGACGACCTCGAGGTCGTCAGGCGGACCGACCCGCTTTCCCGGCGCCACTAGTACACGTCTCGCGTCACGATCGTCGGCGGTGATGAACATCGGATATTCGGCGCTGTAGTAGCCGGGACGTGTCGCGACGAAGTAGACCAAGGGAGTCTGTTCTGCGTAGGCCGCGAGAAGAGCTCGGTTATCTGGGTGTTCGACCGCGGCGTCGCGATACGCATAGCTGACTCCGTCGGGCGTCTCCGCGTCGTCGTACGGCGATTTGAAGGATGTGTTGATCGAGAGGGCCGCACGGCCTGCCTGTTGGCGGGCGCGATAAATGCCCTTGTAGGGCGTGAGGTACGGAACGTTCCCTCCTCGGAAACTGAAGCCCCCGTCAAGAGCGCCGCGATAGGGAATCTCATCCCCGTGCGTCGCGCGCAGGACGTCGAGGGAAAGGAAGCAGGCTGTTCGGAGCGCTTCGTCCGACACGGGCTGATCCTACGCCCAACGCCCAGTGATAGCCGCGAACCGTCGACCCGCTAGATCTCGTATGCGTAGAAGTGGTGGTGCGCCGGGTCAGCTGTACGGGGCCGAAGGTCGGGGTTTAGGCGGAGGGTGTCCCTCGTGCTCCTCTTCGAGAGCTCTGGGATAAAGGGATCGCGGCCTTCACATGCTTCCGAGTATGCGACCATCACCGGATCGAGGCGGGTGTCTCCATGGAACTCCCGGCGCCGACCGATGTGCGCGAACACGGCGACGGTGTCCCGATTCGGTTCACTTCCAATTGATTTGCCGTCGAGGCGCTCGGCCTTAGGATCATTGTCGCGCAGCGGGATCACGAACTTCCGCACGAGTTCTGGAAAGGAGGAGTACTCCGGCGCGGGCACGTCCGCGGGATTGTAGACCTGACCCGGCGCACGTCGAACTCCCTTCCGCGGCGAAAAGCTCGATCGCGAGCTTAAGAGAGCCCTCTGACAGACTCGAACTGTCGACCCCCTCCTTACCATGGAGGTGCTCTACCAACTGAGCTAAGAGGGCTGGAGCGCCCCAGTGTAGCCCGACCGAATCGCTGCAACCGCCGACCCGCTGCGTAGCCTCCGCGCGTGGACGTGCGTCGCGCGATCCCTCCCGCCGCCGCGCTCGGCGAGTCGCCTTTCTCGCCTGGCGCCGCGCTTCTCGCCGCCGCCGGCCTCTACGCCCATTCCCTCGCGCTTCATCGCCGGCACGGGCGGCGGGGCATTCCAGGTGATTCGCTGGATCGTCCCGGTGCTCACCATCCTCGTCCTCGCCTCCCTCGCGGCGATCCCCACACGTGGATGGATCACCCGTCGCCGCCTCGTACTGGGGACGGTCGCGCTTCGTCAGCACTGCGAACGCGGCGTCGATCGTGCTACTCGTGCATTACCTGCTCAACGGCGCGCACGCGAACGCACCGACCTCCTGCTACGCGCGCTGTCCACATGTGGGTCGTGAACGTACTGCTGTTCGCACTTTGGTACTGGCAGCTCGACGGCGGCGGCCCCGTCGCGAGGCCCGACTGCGCGCCCACGCACGCGACTTCCTCTTCCCGCAGCAGCTCGACGCGCGCCTTCGCCGATCCGGATGGGGGCCGCTCTTCCTCGACTACCTCTACGTCTCGTTCACGAACGCGACAGCGTTCAGCCCGACCGACGCGATGCCGCTCAGCCGCTGGGCAAAGATGCTGATGCTCGTCAGTCCGCGATCAGCCTCGCGCTCGCCGTGATGGTCGTGACACGGGCGGTGAACATCCTCCGCTGAGTTGCGCGGAACTCGACACGGCATACCTTGCCGTTTCCGAGGCTCTTTCTTGTCCCTCCCTTTGCACA
>CAWFLY010000007.1:0-17547 GCA_963816735.1 uncultured Actinomycetes bacterium | reverse complement strand
GAAGCCGCGGCAGCGCGTCGGCGAGCGTCTCCCCCGCAGACGTGCAGGCGGAGGAGCGACGCCGGGATGCGCGCCTGCAGCTCTGGACGTGAGCTTCGGGATCAGCCGCACCGGTTCAAGTGCCGGGTCGCCGGGCGGCTCCGCGCCGAGCGGGTCGAGCCGCGCGTTGAGGTGGCCGTGCATGCGGATCGCCTTGACGAGCGCCATTGCCGCCGCGACGCCGCCGAGAAGCTGCTCGTCGGGAGCCGCGGTCGGCGCGGGCGGCGGCGCAGAAGCGAGCCGCTCGGCGACCGGCAGAGCCGCGTCGGAGCGAGGAGCAGAGGCACCGTTCCCTGCGAGCTCGAGCAGCCGAGCGAGGCCGGGCTGCATCGCGAGGACGGCGGCCAGATCGCTCTCAAAGAGATCGCGCCACTCCTCCGGCACGGAGCCGGGGTTGTCGAGGTACTGCTCGAGAAGAAGCGCGGCGTAGCCCGAGTTCGGGCCGTCGACCTCAGGGCGTTCCATAGCTATCCCGTTGTAGCGCAGCGGGCCCCAAACCGCCAGAGCAGGTGCTACCAGAGCGCGTGGCTCGTCGCGACAGCGAACGCGAGCCCGAGGAACAGGCAGACGCCGCCGATCAGCACCGCCGCGAGCTGAAGCCTCCCCTTCGCCATCCCCGCCGCGACGAGCGCAAGGACGAGCGACGGGACGATGTCGAGACGGAGCGGATGCCAGAAGATCCCGAGGAAGCTGAAGAAGATCGCAAACGACGCGAGGTAGCCGCTGACGGTCGCGGCGGTGGTCCGCTCGGCGGGGTTACGCACCATGCTCGCTTCGGCGTCGTAGCTCATCCGCGCCCCACCCTATCGGCGCGGGCGTACGCCGCACGCGAGGTGCGGGCGAAGGCGCGCGCCGGGCCACCGTGTGTGGCCGCGGAGGACGGCGGCGCGAACGTCGGTGACTCCGGTCGAATCCAGGCAGCGGCTCGTCGGGCGAGACGCGAACACGAACCGGGTGAAGCTCGCCATCGTTCGGCTTGGACTTGACCGCGTGGTAGATGACGCAGCCGAGGTAGACGATGGGGATCTTGAGAATCACCATCAGGAAGACCAACTCCGTCAGGGAGTCCGGGCCACCCACCGCATTCGAGTCTACCCACCAGTAGGGCAAGAAACCCTCGCGTTACCGAACTGCCGCGATTGGGGATACAGAGGTCATGTCCCACGACCAGCTACGCGCGCTGATGGAACACGGCGAGGAAGTCGGCTGCGTCAACCTTTCCGCCCTCACGCAGGTTCTCACAGAGCTCGAGATCGACGAAGCGGAGATGCACTCGCTCTACCGGCGGCTTCGAGGACCGCGGGATCGAGCTGACGGACGACTGCTCGCTGCCCGATCCAGAAGAGACGCATTTCTCGAACGAGGCCGTCGCGGCGATGACTACCGACTCGCTGCAGCTCTTCCTGAGCGAGGCGGGCCGCTACGAGCTGCTCACCGCGGCAGAGGAGGTCGAGCTCGCGAAGCGGATCGAGCGCGGCGACGACGACGCGAAGCAGCTGATGATCAACTCGAACCTCCGCCTCGTCGTCTCGATCGCGAAGAACTACCAGGGCCACGGCCTTGCGCTGCTCGACCTGATCCAGGAGGGCATCATCGGGTTGATCCGCGCGGCCCAGAAGTTCGACTGGCGGAACGGCTTCAAGTTCTCGACGTACGCAACGTGGTGGATCAACCAGGCGGTGCAGCGCGGCTGCGCGAACAAAGCGCGCACGATCCGCATCCCCGTCCACGTCGTCGAGCGCGAGCAGAAGATCACCCGCGCCGAGCGGGCTGTGGGCCGAGCTCAACCGCGCGCCGACGGACGATGAGGTCGCGAAGACGACGAAGCTGCCGGTGAAGCACTTGCGCGAGGTGCACACGGCGGCGCGGACCGTCGCCTCCCTCGACAAGCCGCTCGGCGACGACAGCGACCTCGCTCGGCGACCTCGTCGCTCCGACCCTCGACGCCGAGGAGGAGGTCGACATCCGGCTGACCGAAGACCCGCTACGCCAGGTCGTGGCAAAGCTGCCCGAGCGCGAACAGCACGTGATCACCCGGCGCTACGGGCTGAACGAGGACCGCGAGCCGAGGTCCCTCGAGAGGATCGGCCGCGAGATGGGCCTGACGCGCGAGCGCAGTGCGCCAGATCGAAACGAAAGCGCTAGAGCGGCTGGCGCGCGAGCGCGAGATCGCCGCCTTCGCACCGGCCTAGGCCGAAGTAGCCCAGGCGTTGAGCGCTTCGACGACGTAGCGGAGCCTCAGACCCGTTTCCGTCAGCTGGTACTCGACTCGCGGCGGGCGTGTGTCGAAGACGACCCGAACGAGCACGCCTGCGTCCTCGAGCTCGACGAGGCGTGCCGCGAGCGTACGCGGCGGGATTCCCTCGAGCGTCTGCTTGAACTCGTTGAACCGGACGGCGCCTGCCTCCGCCGATGCCCACACGATCGCGAGCGTCCAGCGTCGCCCGAGGAGATCGACCGCGCGGGCGATCTCCTCGGGCAGGGGCTGACAGTGGTTACACCGCACGGAGGTGGGATTGCACCGGCTCGAGCGCGAGGTCGAGCACTTCGCCGAGCGTCATGACCGGATGGAACGTCATCGCCTCGCGCACGTCCGCCGGAACATCGTCGAGGTCGGCCCGGTTCCGCTCGGGAATGATCACGTCGGTCAGTCCGGCCGCGTGCGCGGCGAGCACCTTCTGCTTCAGCCCGCCGATCGGAAGGACGCGCCCCTGCAGCGTGACCTCGCCGGTCATGCCGACCGTGTGCTTCACAGGCCGGTCCGAGAGGAGCGACGCGAGTGCGGTCGCCATCGCGATCCCCGCGCTTGGGCCATCCTTCGGGATTGCGCCGGCCGGAACGTGCACGTGGAAGGAGCGATTCTCGAACGCCTTCGGATCGAAGCCGAGCTCCTCCGCGTGCGAGTGCGCGTACGAGAGCGCGATCCGCGCCGACTCCTTCATCACGTCCCCGAGCTGGCCCGTGAGGACGAGGTCGTTGCCGCCGTCCATCGCGGTCGCCTCGATGAAGAGAACCTCGCCGCCGGTGCCGGTCACCGCGAGCCCCGTCGCGACGCCCGGCACCGCGGTGCGTTCCGCGACCTCCTGGAACACCTTCTGTCGGCCGAGCGCGTCACGTACGACGTCGATGTCGACGGTGACGGGCGGTTCGACCTTCTCCGATGCGATCTGCGTCGCGGTCTTGCGGAGGATCGTCCCGAGCTCGCGCTCGAGCTGGCGAACACCGGCCTCGCGCGTGTACTCCGACACGACGGTCTGAATCACGTCGTCCTCGATCGAGACCTCGTCCTCCGTGAGTCCGTTCCGCTCGACCTGCCGCGGCCAGAGATACCCGCGCGCGATCGCCTTCTTCTCGTCGACCGTATAGCCGTCGAAGCGAATGACCTCCATCCGGTCGAGGAGCGGGCCGGGGATCGTGTCGGCGACGTTCGCGGTCGCGATGAAGAAGACGTCCGAGAGATCGAGCTCGACATCGAGGTAGTGGTCGCGGAACGAGTGGTTCTGCGCCGGGTCGAGCACCTCGAGGAGCGCCGCAGACGGGTCGCCGCGCCAGTCGGCGCCGACCTTGTCCACCTCGTCAAGGAGGATCACCGGATTCATCGTCCCGGCGTCACGCAGGGCGCGGACGAGCCGCCCCGGCAGCGAGCCGATGTACGTGCGCCGGTGGCCGCGGATCTCGGCCTCGTCGCGAATGCCGCCGAGCGACATGCGCACGAACTCGCGGTTGAGTGCACGCGCGACGGACTCGCCAATCGAGGTCTTGCCGGTGCCGGGCGGGCCGATGAGCGTGAGAATCGCCCCGCTCTTCTTGTCGTTCGGGATCCCGCGGTCCTGCCGCAGCTTGCGCACCGCGAGGTACTCGACGATGCGATCCTTCACATCGTCGAGGCCTGCGTGATCGGCATCGAGGATCTCGCGCGCGCCGCTCGGGTCGAGCGTCTCGTCGCTGCGCTTCGACCACGGCACGGCGATGAGCCAGTCGAGGTACGTGCGGATCATCGACGCCTCGCCGCTCGCGTCGCCCATCGCCTCAAGGCGCCGCAGCTCGCGCTCGGCCTGGGCGCGCACGTCCTCGGGCATGCCGGCCTCGTCGATCTTCGTCCGGTACTCGTCGACGACGGAGCCCTCGTCCTCGCCGAGCTCCTTGCGGATCGAGTTCATCTGCTGACGGAGGAACCACTCGCGCTGCTGCTTCTGCGCGCCCTCTTCGACGTCGTCACGAATGCGCTTCCTCACTTGCAGCTCGGCGAGCCGCTCGCGCTGGATCGAGAGGGAGAACTGCAGGCGCTCGACGACGTCGACCGTCTCGAGCAGCTCGACGCGCTGCGCGAACGTCACGTCAGGCGCATACGCGCACGTGTCGGCGAGTGCGCCGGCCTCGGTGATCGCGCGGAGGAACTCGCGGATACGGTCGTCCGCCTCGCGCAGATCGAGGATCTCCTCGACGACGGCGCGGTACTCGCGCTCGAGCTCGCGCGTCTGGACGGGCGGGGGGTTCTCGTCGGGCTTCTCCTCGACCTCGGCGCGGAGCCGACCCATCGAGTCGGTGTGCGCCACGCCGATGACGCCGCGGTGCAGGCCCCCGAGCGAGACGGCGCGCGCGCCGCCCGGAAGGCGAACGCGGTCGCTGACCTCGGCGACGGTGCCGACGGCCGCGTACTCGTTCTCGTGCCGCGGCACGAGCATGACGCGGTCCTCGTCGCCAACGTCGACCGTGAGGGTGACGTTCATGCCGGGGAAAACGACGGTGTCTTCGAGCGGGACGAGCAGAAGGTCGGTCACTGCAATCTCCAATCCGTGTACTAGGTATACGGATTGTACCGTCTAGGTCGAAGCCACCGCCACGATCGTCTGAGCAGCGCGGATCTGAGTCTCGAGCGGAAGTACGGCGAGTGGTGGCAGATGCACGAAGCCGCCCTGCGCGCCGCTCCGAAGGAGCGCGTAGAGGACGTGGTTGCAGACGTAGCCGCCCGCGTCGCGGGACACGTCGGCCGGGATCTCGTCCGCCCGGAGGGCCGCGACGATCTCGTCGACCGGCAGCGTCGATGCGAGCGCGAGCGGTCCGGCAACGTCGATCGGACGGCCCGAGCCCGCGGAGCCGTCGTTGTCGGTGGTCGAAGCCTCGTCAAGGTTGTGGGCGTATCGCTCGACGGTGACCGCGGTGCGATCGGCGGCCAACCCGAAGCAAACGACGAGATCCGGGCGACGCTCGTCGACAGCGCGGTGAAGCTCCTCCCCCGCGCGCTCGTACGAGACCGGAAGGACGACGCCGTCGAACGCCTCGGCGATGAGCGCCGACGGATTGACATCGTTCTCCCCGAACGGCTCGAACCCCGTGACGAGCACACGGGTCATGCGTGGCCGTCGCCCTCGATTCCCGCGGCCTCGAGCGCTGCCTCGAGATGCGGGAACTCCTCGACCCGCACGACACGCCCGTCGTCGGCGTAGACGATCCCAGCCCAACGGCCGAGGAGGTACGAGCGCCGGCTCTGAAGCGGCCGATCGTCGGTCGGGTCGACCTCCACGCGCGAGAAGCGCATGCTCACGACGACGCGATCCGAGAGACCGAAGGCGCGATCGACGGTGACGTGGTAGTCCTCCGCGACCCGCTCAGCGATCACGTCGAGGACGCGATCGCGGCTGACGAGCACCGCCTCCTCCCCCGCCGCAACCCACTCGACGTCTGGGTCGAGCATATCCCCGAGCGCTACGAGGTCACCTTCGACGAAGGCGCGATATCCGCGGAGGAGAAGCTCGACGCTCGCGTGACTCACGCCGCGGAGTCTATGGAACTAAACGGGGCACTCTCGAGCCCCCTTGAAAACCATAAGAACCCCTTGAAACGGCTTGGTTGGCTGGTTCGTGACCTCCTCGAGGAGAGGCCCCAGGGGCATAAGTCCCGGGCACTCCCGGAACGACCGGGCAAAGATCGCAGAGGCGGTGAGAGCAGTTGTAGGGCTTTGCGAGAAGCCGGTTCGCATGGTCGAGATTCACGCCGCGGTCGACCACCGACCACAGGAGGGGGCTGAACCGATTTCTTCGAGCACCCGCACGTGCCGGTCGCTGAATTGCTCCTCGGCCACGTGCTCAAGAGCCGTGTAGGGCGCCGCGTCTGGGCAGGATCGGCGACGGCGGTCGCCGGACAATTTGTTAACTGGAAGTAAGGGAGTGGCGCTGAACTGGGGTTGCTCGGTCAGACTGACCTGATGCGTTGCGGGGTTTGGCTTGTCATTGTCGGTGTTCTCGCTGCTTTCCTCGGCGCAGCTTCGGCTCGCGCGAGCGACGCTGGAACCACCACGACCACCGGGACGACGACAACAGAAACGACGCCAACAGCGACAACGACAACGACAACGAGCACGACGACCACGACGACCACGAGCACCACAACGACAGCCCCAACGACAACTACAACGACGCCGTCGTACGCAGCGCTCGCCACATCTTCGCTGCCGGCCGGCTGCGTGGGCGCCGGGGTCGCCGCGGTGGTGCTGCCGTCTCAGCGGGTCGTCGCCGTAGGCACACCCGTCTCCGACGACGGCCCGTCCGGCTACCCGGACTCCGCCTCGGTGGTCGCCTTCGGCTCATCGAGTGTCAGCGGTTCCGGGTGCACTCGCACACGCCTCACGCTGACATCGGTCTCGCTGTTCGGGGGAGCGGTCGCGGCAAGCAAGGTCGAGGCGACGAACGGCAGAGGAATGGTGATCGGGCTGGAGGTCGGCGGAGCTGCCGTCTCCATCACATCGGGGCAGACGGTGGCCGTCGGAAGCTGGGGACTGCTGACGCGCGGCGAGACGGTCGGACGTGTGACGGCGCCGCTCGTCCTGCGTCTCGTCCACGCCCACGACTCTCTCCCCGCCGGAACGAGGATCGCCGTCGCCTTCGCTGCCGCTCCGCGGACGCATGCCAAATCGAAGGAGCACGCGTCGACGCAGCATCATCGGCGGAACGCGGCCGCCGCCGCGAAGCGGCGTTCCCGACGAAGGCCGCCCAACTTTCCCATCACGTTCAACCCGTTCCTCGTCGGCGGCGAGTTGGCTCCGTTCGCCCAGCAGAACCCTGTCCGTCCCTCGATCGCGATGCGCTACCTCGGCATCCCCTACGTATGGGCCGGCGCGAAGCCGAAGACAGGCTTCGACTGTTCGGGCCTCGTCAAGTACGTGTTCGCGCAGCTCGGCGTCTCGCTCCCGCATTACGCGGCGTCGCAGTTCTACCTCCCCGACGCCATCCCCGTTGCCGCCGACAAGCTCCAGGCGGGCGACCTCGTCTTCTTTGTCGGCTCCGACGGCACGCGCGAGGAACCCGGACACGTCGGGATCTACGTCGGGGACGGGTACTACATCAACGCACCGCATACGGGCGCCTTCGTCGAAGTCGACAGCCTCGCGACGCGATGGTCCCGCAAACAATTACGTCGGCGCCAGGCGATTCCTCACTCCCACGCTGGCTGCGACGCAGCCCGTCGGCGACGGTCAGCCCGCAACCCCGGTCGACGCGGTCGGTCTTCTCTTTCCGTCGGTCACGCTCGGCGCCCTCGGGCACATGGGGACGGCGGCAGCCGCTCTCGAAGGCGCGTCCGTGCCGCGCGGCTCCGTTGCATGGCTGCTGGGAGCAGTCCCCGGCGGCATAGTCGTCCTGCCGCTCTCAGGCGGAGCCGTCGCGTTCCGCCGCCGCCGTCACAGTCCTGACTCGGAGACGGACTGACGCGAACTCGGCGTCGCCGGCCACGAGGCGGCAACGACGGAGAGCAGATAGATCGCGAGGGCGACGCCGATGATCGCGCTGCTCGGCGGCACGCTGGGGACTTCGTACGCGAGCACGAGGCCGAGCCACAGCGAGACGACGGCGAAGGCGCTCGACAGGGCGAGCGCGAGGTAGGCGTTCGCCGTGAGCCGGTGGGCGGCGCCGGCCGGCACGGCGATCAGTCCGAGCATCAGCAGCGCGCCGATGACCTGCGTGGTCAGAGCGGCATCGACCCCGACGAGCATGGAGGAAGCCAGTGCCGAGCGCGGCGACGGGCACGCCCCGAGCGGCCGCGACGCTGGGATCGATCGTGGCGAACAGGAGCGGCCGCGCGACGAGCGCGAGCGCGACGACGAGCAGCGCGCCGACGATCGCTCCGACGTACGCCTGGCTACTCGAGAGCGAGAAGATCGAGCCGAAGAGCGTGCGCGCGGCGACGATGCCGTTGCCGCCGCTGCTCGAGCGGTTGAAGAGGTCGAGGAACAAGGCACCGAGGCCGAGCACCCAGGCGAGAATCGTCCCGATCGCCACGTCGTCGCTCATCGCCCGGTCGCCGAGCGCCGCCAGCAGGACGGCGACGGCGATTGTCGCGGCGAAGAGGCCGAATTGAAGGTCGATGCCCGCCGCTGCCGCGGCGAGAGCGCCGGTGAAGGCGACATGGCTGAGTGCGTCGCCGGCGAAGACCTGGCTGCGTAGGACGACGAAGTAGCCGATCGCGCCGCTCGCGAGCGCGACGGGCGTGCCTGCGAGGAGGGCGAGCCGAATGAACTCCTGGGAGAGCACCTACGCGATCACTCCCGTCGTCTCGGGCTCGACCTGAACGGTAGGCCGCCGCCTGAGCCTCCGTCCGAAGCGCGCGAGCAGATAGATGCCGAAGGCGAGGCTGGTGACGTAGAAGCCGACCGAGTAGTTCGTGTAGTACGCGAGGCCGAGCCCGACCCACGTGACTCCGAGCGCGATCCCAACGCTGAGGGCGATCCCGAGCCCGACTCGCGCGGTCAGCTGCTGCGCGGCCGCGGCCGGCGCGACGAGCAGCGCGAAGACGAGGAGAACGCCGGTGATCTGGGCGGTCGCCGCGACTGCGAGCCCGAGCACGACGAGGAACGCGACGTCGAGCGCGGCGACAGGCACGCCGCGCGCGCGCGCATCACCACGTCGTCGACCGAGCTCGCGAGCAGTGGGCGGCCGACGGCGGCGAGGAAGGCGAGGGTCGCAACCATCACGGCGAGTAGGGCGAGAACCTGAGTCGACGTGATCCCGAGGAACGAGCCGAAGAGCAGCGACTCGAGGCTCTCGAGCACGCCGCCGTAGAGGCTGAGGAAGAGGAACCCGAGGGCGAAGCCGCCGACCTGGACGGCGCCGACGACCGCAGACTCCTGCGAGAGGTTGCGCCGGTTCTTCGTGCGCGAGCCCGCTGCGATCGCGCAGGCCGCTGCGACGCACGCGACGAAGTACCCGACCGGCAGCGCCAACCCAACGAGCGCGGCAGCGGCCGCGCCGGGAAAGGACATGACCGAAAGGGCGTGCGCGGGGAAGGTCTGGCGGCGGAGAACGACGAACCAGCCGGTCACGGCGGCGAGCACGGCGACGATCGTCCCCGCCTCGAGCGCGTTGACCATGAACGGATAGTCGAACAACTGCCGCACGTCCGAGACGACGTTCCAGGTGAGTGCCGGGTTCACGAATGCACGTGGCGGTCGCTGTGGTGGGCGGGCGCCTCCGGCAGGCCGACGACGACGAGCCGCCCGTCGGACGTTCGCAGCACCTCGATCGGGCTCTCGTAGAGGGAGCTCAGCGTCTCGTCGTTGATCACGTCCTCCGGTGCCCCGGCGACGACGCGGCCGCCGGCGACGTAGACGACGCGGTCGACGTAGGGGAGCAGCGGGTTAACGTCGTGCGCGACGAGCAGCACCGTGATCCCCTGCTCGCGGCGAATGCGGTCGACGAGGGCAGAGAACGCGCTCTGGTTCGGGAGGTCGAGACTGTCGAGCGGCTCGTCGAGGAGGAGCAGCTGCGGCGACCCGATCAGCGTGCGCGCAATGAGGAGCCGCTGCTGCTCGCCGCCCGAGCACTCGCCGATCGACCGCCCGGCGTACTCCGTCGCCCCGACGAGCTCGACAACTTCCCGAACCCGCTCCCGCGGGCCTTTCCGCCACGGCAGAGGCAGCCCGTACCGGTCGCCGTCGAGGCCGAGACGGACGATGTCGACGCCGCGAATCCGTATCGTCGAGTCGAAGGCGTGGCGCTGCGGCAGGTAGCCGATCTCGGCGGCGCGGGCACCGGGGGAGCCGCCGAGCACGGAGATCGTCCCCGTCGCGGGCGCGAGCTGGCCAAGGAGAAGATCGAGCAGCGTCGACTTGCCGCCGCCGTTCGGGCCGAGCACCGCCACGAACTCGCCCGGCTCGATGCGGACGTTCGCGTTGCTCCAGACCGCGTGGCCACCACGCGCCACCGTGACGTCGCGCAGCTCTACCGCGGCCGACTCGGACTGAGCGGCCATGCGCTTACCGCCCGGTGGCGCGATGCAGTGCTCCGACCAGCGCGCGCAGCTGCGCGGACTGCCATTGCTCGAAGTTGTCGCCGGCAGGCGACAGCGTCTCGGTGACGGTCACGACCGGGATGTGCTGCCGGCGGCAGATCGCGTTGATCCGCTGGATGTCCGGCGTCGCGTTCTGGCTGTTGTAGATCCAGACCTTGATCTGCCGGTTCTGCGCCTGGGCGTCCACTGTTTCCTTGTCCTGCGCGCTGATCTCGGTGCCCTCGGCGATGGCCGTGGCGAAGCTGTCCGGCGTGAGGAGCTTGAGCCCGAGCGACGCGCCGAGCGGCTGGAAGATGCTCTCGCTGTAGCCGACGGGCACGCCGGAGAACCGCTGCCGGATCTCGGCGCGAAGGTTGTTGTACGTCGCGAGCGCGGTCGTCTCGAACTGGTGCTCGCGCGTGGCGAAATACGCCTTGTCCGGCAGGGTCGAGCTTGTCGTAGGCGGCGACGATCGCGGTGATGACGGCCTGGACGCTGCTCGGCGAGTACCACTGGTGCGCGTTGTCGCCCTCCTCCAGTCCGAGCACGGTGCCCACGTCCAGCGTCGTGCGGTCCGAGACCGCGTTCGCCGCAAGCAGGTGCGAGGCCCACGTGTCGTAGCCGATTCCGTTCACGATCGCCAGCTGCGCGCCGGCGAGCGTACGCGCGTCGCTCGCGGTGGGCTCGTACGAGTGGGGATCCGTATTCGGGTTGACGATGATGCTCTGCGCCGACGCCTTCGAGCCGCCGAGCTGGCTAGCGATGCTGCCCCAGAAGTTCTCTGCCGCGACGACGCGCACTTTCCCGTGCGCGGCCGCCGCGGGACTCGCGCTCGAGCCGCCGCAGCCGCTCGCGAAGAGAACTGCCGCCGCAACAGTGATACTGAAAACAAGAATGGTTCTCATCCGCATCCGCGGCTACCATACCCGTCGTGAAGACTGAACCGCAAGACCTGAGCGGACTGCTCGAGCGAAAGGGCGTGCGCCCCACTCCCCGTCGCCTCGAGGTGCTCACGGAGCTCGCGCGTGAGCACGACGACGCGACCGCGCAAGAGCTCTGGAGCCGCCTGCGCAAGCGCAACTCGCGCACCGGTCTCGCCACCGTCTACCGCACACTCGCCCTCCTGAGCGACGCGGGCGTCGTCGACGTCTTCTCGCACCACCCCGGCGAGCAGTGCTACCGGCTCTGCGGCGAGGCCCACCATCACCATCTCCTCTGCGAGCGCTGCCACCGCGTCGTGGAGGTAGAGGAGTGCGATCTCGACGAGTGGCTCAACGACGTGGCACGACGGCACGGCTTCGTGACGACCGACCACCGTGTCGAGATAACCGGCCTCTGCGCCGACTGCAGCTGATCTTCCGGCGGCTGTGGCAGGATCCGGTCGATGCGCCGGACCCTCGCCTGGCTGGTTGCCGTGCCCTTGATGCTCGCCGGGTCGCAGATCGCGCACGTCCTCGCGTATCGAATCGTCTATCCGCAGGCCGGCGTCCGGCTGCATGCGCTCGTCGAGACCGGCCACGGCTACATGAGCGCGCTGCCGCTCGTGCTCGGCGTCGCGGGAGCGATCGTCGTGCTCTCGCTCGCGGCGAGCGCTCTCGATGCAGCCCGCGGACGGGGCGTGCGTGCGCTGCCGCCGTGGGCTTTCGCGCTTCTGCCGCTCGCCGGCTTCGCCGTTCAGGAGTACCTCGAGCGCTGGCTGACGTGGGGATTCCTGCCGTGGTACGCGGCCTTGCAGCCGACGTTCGCGATCGGGCTCGCGCTGCAGCTCCCGTTCGGGGCGCTCGCCTACCTCGCCGCGCGGTTCCTGCTGCGCACGGCCCGGCGGCTGGGAGATGGGCTCGCTCGGGTCTCGCCGCCGCGACCACAGCTCGGTCCGGCGCCGCTGCTCACGCCGGCTGTGCCACTGCTGCCTCCGCTTGCCTGCATCCTCTCGCGCCGGCTCGGCCGCCGCGGGCCGCCGCTCCTCGCCGCGTGAGCTGACCGCCGCCACCCGGCGGCGGTTCCCGACGAGGAAGGAGAACGAAAGTGAAGCGCACTAGCCGTTTGCTGGTGCTCGTTTGCGCAGCAATTGCGGGGTTGATCGCTCGCTGCCGTCGCGTCCGCGCACGCCCGCATGAGCCCGTCGGTCTCGCTCGCGAACGAGCTGCAGCTCTACAGCCTCGCGATCCCGACCGAGACGGAGAACGCGTACACGACGAAGATCGTCCTGACCCTGCCGAAGGGATTCTCGATCGACTCCTTCGTGCCGAGTCCCGGCTGGACGCGGGTCGTGCAGTCGACCGGGTCGGGCGATAACGCCGTGATCACGCAGGTCACGTGGACGGGCGGCCACGTCCCGACCGAGGAGGACTCGTTCTTCCAGTTCCTCGCCCAGGCTGACGCACCGGGCACGTACACGTTCCAGGTGCAGCAGACGTACTCGGACGGCTCGATCGTCGAATGGTCCGGCCCGGAGTCGTCAGAGGCGCCCGCGCCGACGGTCGACGTGGTCAGCTCGGTGGGCGGCGGCGGAGGCACTTCGACGCTGACGATCGTCGCGCTCGTACTTGGGGCACTCGGCCTCCTCGCCGGAGGCATCGCGCTCTTCTCGCGCGGAGGCCGTTCGCTGACATGACCGGACGTGGGCGTGGAGTGGTTGCGGTCGCCGCGGTGGCACTGGCTCTGCTCGTGCCGGTCGCGGCGTCCGCCCACGCCTACATCGTCAAGACGCTCCCGACGGCGAGCGTGATCCTCAGCCGCGCGCCGAAGAGCGTGCAGCTCACCTTCGACGAGGCCGTCGAGCCGCGCTTCGCAGTCATCTCCGTCACCGACGTCGCTGCCCGCCAGGAGACGACCGGACCTGTCACACGCTCGCCGTCGAACCCCGACACGCTCGTCGTCCCGATCAGGCACGTCGGCGAGGGCTGGTACCTCGTCTACTGGCGGGCCATCTCCGTCGACGGCCATCCGGTGCAGGGGGCGTTCACGTTCGCCGTCGGCCCGAACGCGGGACCGGCGCCGCAGTTCGTGATCCCGCACATCGCCGGGACGGCGACGTCGACACCGCTCGTGATCGCGAAGTGGCTCGCCTTCCTCACCGTCATGGCCGCGATCGGGCTGTTCGCGCTGCGGATCGCGATCGCGCGCCCGCTCGTCCGGCGTGTGTCGGGAACGAGTCTCCGGGCGCTGTCAATCGCCTTCGGCGTCGCCGCCGTGCTCGCCCTGATCGCGATCCCCGTCTATCTCGAAGAGGCGGTGGCGATCGACTCGCTCCGCTCGTTCTGGGATGTGGCCGGCGTCGTGCCGCTCTGGCGGCTGACCGCCTTCGGACGCGGTTACGTCGACGTCGAGCTGTGCTTCGCGCTCTTCGTCGTCGCCGCCGCCACCGCGATCTGGGTCGATCGGCCGCAGCAGGAGCGGAGGTCGGTAGCCGCGATACTAGCGCTCAGCGGCGCGTTGGCCGCCGCCGCGGCGGTGCTCCTACTCCCGGGAGCGGTCGGCCACGCGGGCCAGACCTCGCCTCGTGGCGTTGCCGTGTTACTTGACTGGCTCCATCTCGTCTCCGGCTCGATCTGGTTTGGAGGCTTGATCGGCTTGCTCGTCGTGTGGCGCAGCCTTCCCGTCGCAAAGCGGGTCGCCGGCCTCGTCGTCTGCGTGCCGCGCTTCTCGAACGTCGCCTTCGTCTGCGTTCTTGTGCTGCTCGGAACCGGCGTCGGAGCGTCCGTCCTGCACCTGCCCGCACCCGATGCGCTCTGGCTCACGACATACGGAAAGCTGATCCTCGTCAAGGCCGGGATTCTCCTCGCGGCGATGCTGCTCGCCTCGATCAATCTGCTGCGCACGAAGCCCGGCCTCGCGCGACCCGAGGTCGACGAGAAGTCAGCACGGCTCCTGAGGAGGCTCGTCGGGGGCGAAGCCGTGCTGGTTGTCGGCGCGATCTTCGCGGCCGCCGTCCTCTCGAGCGTCGCCCCGCCGCCGCCGGCGTTCGCCGAGGGGGGGTCGGCTCAGGTTCAGGTCGCCGGCAGCAACGTTGCGGCCAACCTCACCCGGGACGGCTACCGGCTGACCGTGCTGATCTCGCCGAACCAGGCGGCAGCGCCGAACAGCTTCGGCCTTCGGCTGACACGCGGCGGCCATCCGGTCGACGGAGCGAACGTAACGTTGACCTTCAACATGCTGGACATGCAGATGCCGACCCAGGAGTACCAGCTCGTCCAGACCGGTCCAGGGCTCTACACGAGAAAGGCCGCGGCCCTCGTGATGGTCGGCCACTGGGGCCTCGGCTTCACCGTCACACCGAAGGGCGGCGAGCCGTTCAGCGTTCTCGTCGGCGATCGCACCGGATGAACCGCAGGCGCCGGCTCATCGCGCTCGCAGCGTCATCGCCACCGCGGCACTCGCCGGCTGCGGCTCCGGTGGAAGCCCCACCGGCCCGATCGTCCAACCCGCCCGAACGTTCGGGCTCAGCAATTTCAAGCCCGCCGAACCGGTGCTTCCGGGACGGCGTACCGTCGTTTCCTTCAAGATCCGGACGCCGTCGGGGAAGCCGCTGACCCAGTACAAGAAGTGCTGCGACCCGCACGCCGGCGTCGACCTGATCATCGTCCGCAGCGACGACAGCCACGTCCAGTACATCGACGCCGACCCGGAGCCCGACGGTGAGGTCAGCGCGCCCATCGTCTTCCCCACGCCCGGGCGCTATCGGATCACCGTCGACGCCTATCCGGAGGCGACCGGCCCGAGCACGCCGCTCAACTTCCAGCTCTTCAAGTGGGTGACCGTCCATGGCCGCTCCACGCCGCACCCGCTCCCTCGGTACAGGTCGGCCGCGGTCGTCGACGGCTATCGCTTCGCCATCGAGGGCCACCCGCACCTCAAAGCGATCGACCCCGGCTTCCTCGTGTTCCACGTCACCGATCCGAACGGACAGAAGGCCCACTTCACAAACTGGCGCGGGGCGCTCGCTCATGCGATCTTCTTCCGCGAAGGCGACCTCGCCTACTCGCACACCCACATCTGCAAGCAGGGCGACAGCTACTGCATCTCCGCTCTCGGCAACATCCGCGTGACCGGCCACTCCACCGCTCCGGGCATACTCCGGGCCGGCGTGCTCCTCCCGGAGTCAGGCACCTGGCGGATGTTTCTTCTCACGTATCTCGGCGGCCACGTCCTCACCGTTCCCTTCACCCTCCACGTGCGATGAGCCGGGCGCAGCTGATCCTTCTCGCGTCGCTCGGGGCACTCGGCTGCGGAATCGCGGCAACGGTCGTCGCGATCGACGTCCTCCGAACCGCGCTCGCCGGATGAGCTCAACGCGGAGGGAACAGGAAGCTGCGGTGCGGTCGCACGTAGCCGCCGATCTCGAGCACGATCTCCGCGCGCGGCCGCAGTCGCAGGGTCCGCGGGTTCCCCCGTCGCCGGACACCGTCGACGTACAGCGAGGCTGGCCCGTGGAACGACAGCAGCCGGTCGCGGCCGAGCCGTCGACCCCAGACACGGAAGAGCGCGCCGAGCGTCTGCCGGCCCTCGTAATTGACGATGCCGCTCGGATCGAGCGTCCACACGCGGCCGCGGCAGTCGGCCGAGACGACGCGACCGAGCCGGCGGTGCGCTCCCTCGACCCCGATCGCGGCCGGGACGATCACGACGCGCCGGCGGGCGAACACCTCGACGTGCACGCGCGGCGTGGCTGGCTCGAGCCGTCTGGGGCGGCAGGCGTAGTGCGAAGCGGGAGTCCGGGGAGACGGGTGATAGCGAGGCCCGGTCCCCACCGGCACCGGCACGACCGCCGCCACCAGGGCGGCGAGCCCGACGGAGAGTCCTCTCCCGTCCATCGCCGCCAGGGTATTGCTCGAAGAAGGGGGCGCGGCATCCTCTGTCTCGTTGTCTGCGCGCTCGCCGCCGGGCTCGTCACGTCGTCGGCCCGCGCGGACGGCGACCCGGCGAGCGACTATCTCATCGGCCAGCAGGTCTTCCTCGGCTACGACGCCAAGATCCCGCCTCCGCTCGAGCGAAAGCTCGTCGCCGCGGTCGCCTCGGCGAACAAGAACGGCTTCCCGATCAAGGTCGCCGTGATCTCGAGTCGCTACGACATGGGCTCCGTCCCCGAGCTGTTCGGCAAGCCGCAGGCTTATGCGCGCTTTCTCGACGCCGAAGACTCCAAGTGCTGGTGGGGCGGAAGCTGCGGCTCGGGACGATTCAAGACCACGACCCGGCTGCTCGTCGTGATGCCGACCGGGCTCGGTTTCGCGCAGTGGAAGCACAGCCCGAAGGCCGGCTACGAACGCTCGCCGGGATCACGGTGACGCCGACACCCTCGGGTCTCGCCACCGCCGCAACCGACGCGGTCGTCAAACTTGCCGCTGCGTCCGGGGTCAAGGTCTCGACCCGCGCGGGGCCGGGAGTTCCGACGAGCGCAGGCGGCGGAAGCAACAAGCTCGAGATCATCCTCGCCGTCGTCGTCGCGTTGCTGATCGGCGTCGCTGCGCGCGTGCTCATCCGTCGCCGGGCGCGCTCAACGGTGCGCTAGTAACTCCGAATCGACCTCGTCCGCACGCGACGGCAGCCCCCAGCCGATCGAAACGACGACCAGGGCAGCACCGGATGCGAGTGACAGCCCGGCCGCCGTCCGCTCGAGCCAGGCCGGAAACACGGCAAGAACCCACCCGTCACGAAGCGTCGAGACGAGCTCCAGGCCTTGGGCGAGAGCGACGATCCCGATCAGGATCCCGGCGACCGGGCGCCAGTCGCGACGGCTGTAGAGGACGGCGAGCGCAACCGCGATCAGGCAGGTCGTCCCCACGAGCACGAGTTGCCAGGACGACACGGTAGGCCGGCCGTAGAGCTCGCGGCCGAGGCGCGCAACCGTCGCAGAGACCAACGCGACACCGGCGAGCCCGGCGCCGACTTGCGTCTCGAGCCGCGCCTCCCGCAGCTTCAGCAGGGCGGGTACGCACGCAACGAGAAGGAGCAGTGGCCAGAACCACAGGAGCGACGCAGGGGCGGACTGCCAGAGGCCGCCCCGCATTACCGTGCCGCGCCCGTCGACGACGAGCGGCACGACCCACCGGCCGAGATACGTGTCCCCGCCCGGATGCGCCGACAAGGCCGGCGTATGGAGTCGGCTCTCGGGCCATGTCCACGAGTGGAGCGTTGTGCGCTGCATCCACTCCGGCGGAGTCGCAGCCGTCACGTCCCGCGGGACGCTCTGCGGACGGACGCGGTTCAGGAACCACGTCGCCGATCGGACATTCACCGCAACGCCAGCCA
>CAWFLY010000006.1:0-151360 GCA_963816735.1 uncultured Actinomycetes bacterium | reverse complement strand
TGCAACGACGACGGCAAAGCGCGAGGATCGAAGCGATCCGCGTCGACGCGTGCTACCGCCGTCGGCGCCGGTAGGACCTGCTGACCCGGTCGGCCGGCGGCACCCTCGGCCCGAGACCCGCGGTCTCCGCGAACCAGTCGGCAGCGCGGGACTGACGCCGTAGGGCTCCCGGCCGGGCTGACGTGGACCAGATCAGGGGCGACGGTCCCCCGCATCCCCGTCGGGCCTGCACCCGTCGAGCGGACGTCGCCCACACCGGCCGTCGGTTGGACCTGCCACCGACGCGAGCTAAGCGGTCCGCCAGAAGGCCCCTCGCTCACGCCGCAGTGCTCGTGACGTCCATCGAAACAAGACCCAGCCCAGCGATCGCGGCGATACGGCGATCGCCCTGAATGGCAGAAAGCTTCGTCATCAACTTCGTCGACGCCTGAGCGGGCGACGAGCTGCCGCAGTCCCGTCGCGGGGACGAGCAGCGCGATCGCGGCGAACGGGAAGAACCACGGGATGTACGTGTAGAGCCAGTACGTCTGCACCATCTCGAAGCCCGCGAGCAGCACCGCCGTGAACGCGACGAGCTGGAGCGGCGACTTGCGGCGCGGCCAGACCGACGACCGCGAACGCGCCGACGAGAAGCACGGCCTGGAGGAGCGTGCTGGACGAGGTGGAGGTCGGGCAGGCCGCGGGCGTGGTACTGCCCCCAGTCCCAGAGCGACCACGGCGCGTCGCGGCCGAGCTGGTAGCCGACCGTCCGGTGCCAGAACGTCGCGAGCTCGTGCAGCGGGTGCGGGTCGAGGAGGACGATCGAGAAGACCGCGAGCGTCCCGGCGACGAAGCCCGCGAGGAAGCGCAGATTGACGCCGCCCCGTCGGATACGTGAGCCAGAGCGGCGCGACGATGAGCGACGCGAACTTCGTCCACCCCGACGCGGCGGCGAGCACTCCGCTCGCAACCGGTCTCGACACCAGCCAGAAGGCCCACACGAGCAGGCACGGCATGATCGCGTCGTTCGTGTTCGAGTTCGAGACGTACTGCGTGAACGGGTACGCCGCCCACGCGAACGCGAGCACCGCGCCGAGTCGCCGCCCGCCGAACCGCAGCCCGACGAACCAGAGCCCGAGGATCGTCAGGAGATCCCAGAGGATCGCCGTCAGGTGCGCCGTCGGGAGGTCGTCCCACTTCCCGCTCCAGCCGGTGACGAGGTACGCCGGGATGTACGCCTCGTACGCGGTCGGGCCGTACGTGTCGCCGAGCGGGTTCGCGCGCTCGCAGCGCCGTTCGTCTGGATCCGCATGCTCGGTGTCGGTCTTCGAGCAGATCTTCAGGTCCGTCCGTTGACCGTCTCCTGCGGGAAGTTCCCCCACGGCGCCTGCCCGTGGACGATCCGCTCGGCGCCGATCACGCCGGAGTAGCCGACGTCGATGACGTTCGACCGCTCGACGTTGAGCCCGACGCGGAAGCCGACGAGGAAGATCGTCCCCGCGATCAGCACCCAGACCGGCCAGCGCGGCGCACCGCGGCGTGCCGCGGTTCTGCGTCCCGATCCAGATCCCGCGCAGCGACGACCCAGATGAGGCACGGGTAGAAGAGCGGCACCGCCGCGAAGACGTCGCCCTGGTTGAAGTACCAGAGCGACGCCGTCGGCGACAGGAGGAAGAGCAGGTCGAGGTTGCGGAGCGAGAACGGCCGCTTCCAGTCGCCGAGGCCGAGCAGGAAGACGAGACAGAACGCGCCCCAGACCCACGGGTCGTTGATCGCGGTGCCGCCGAACGCGCCGGGCGAGCCGCGCGCCATCCCCCACGCGACCTGCGGGCCGGTCCACGCCTCGGTGACGCGCGCCGGTCGGGTCGAAGACGATGCCCTGCGGCGATCTCGCCGGCGGCGCCCCACCAGATCTTGATCGTCCACTGCTGGCCCGCGCGCGCGTACGTCACGTCGGTCGTCCGCCCCTTGACCGGGTAGCGCGTCAGCCAGGCGGCGACCTTCGGATCGCTGCTCGAAGATGTGGAGCGCCTCGAGCCTTCGTGTGCTGCGGCCTGTCCCGCGCTGGTGCGGGACGAACGGCGTCTGGATGAGCCGGCCGTGCGTCGTCGTAGACCGGCGCCGCGGGCGGCGTCGTCGTCCCTCCCGCCGCGAAGGCGGCCGGCGCGGCGGCGAGCGCGAGCAGAGCGACTCCGAGGATGAGAGGCTGCGCCTCACCGCGCGAACGCTATGTCCTGTGTCTCCGGAACGACCAGAGCTTGTTGCCGATGAAGTTGAGCGGCGTGACGAGGACGATCGCGATCGCCTGGCCGACGAACTTGCTCATCCCGGCCGTGACGAGGAGCTCGAGCAGCAGCGAGGTTGGCGCCGAGCGCCGCGAGCGAGACGACGAAGAAGCGCATCCCCTGCACGCCGACGTGGCCGCGCTGATCGCGGAACGTCCAGAGGCGGTTCCACGTGTAGTTGCTCGTGACCGCAACGAGGAACGAGCACACCGCCGCGGCGAGGTAGTGGAGCCCGGCGTGGATCAGGGCGGCGTAGACGGCGAGGTTGATCCCGTAGCCGACCGCGCCGACGACGCAGAACTTGCGCGAGCTGCCCCCAGTTGCGCGGCGAGCGGAGTGACGGCGATAAGGACGGGTGCGCTTCACTCCGGCGCGAGCGTAACCGCTCATCGACACGGCTCGACAGTGCCGCAGTGACTCGGCATGGCGGACGACCTCGGTGATGCGCGCCGGTGACGCCGTCGACGCCGACGTGAGGAGCGGGACGAACGAGTCGCGGCGACGAGCGAACCGTGACTGCCTCCGCCGACGTGGTGGCGGCCGCCGAGGTCGGCGAACTCCCAGCCTTCCGCCGCCGAGACGAGCAGCTCGCCGGCGTTCGGGTTCGCGAGCGCGGCGCGGACGCGCTCGGCCGCGTCGGGATGCTCGAGCTCGCTCGCCGGGAAGTCCTCGCCGCCGCGCCGCGCGATCGCCTCGTCGCCCTCGCGACGCAGCGTGACCTCGACCGCCGGCTCGCCGTCGAGGCGGCGCGCGAGCTCGGCGGCGTCGACCTTCGCGCCGGGCAGGAGGTAGACCTGGCCCGCGCGATTCGAGGCGGTGACGACGACCTGGCCCTTGAGATCCGCGAAGCGCGGCTCGAGCCGCGCAACCCGCTCGACCTCCGTCTGGCCGTGGTCGGACGAGGAGGATCACGGCGTAGCGGTCGAGGAACTCGTCCGGCCCGCCCGCCGCCTCGAGCAGCGCGCCGATCGACGCGTCGACCCGCTCGAGCGCGACGTCCATCGCCCCCGCGGGGCCGTGCTCGTGCGACGCGAAGTCGTAGTCCGAGAGGTAGTAGACGAGGAAGTCGAAGCCGTCGCGCGTCACGAGCCAGCGCCCGACACCGGCCGCGTACGCGTCGACCGCTCCGGCCTTGCGCCCGCGCGCGACCGACGGCGCGCCCGTCCGGTCCGACTCGTAGAGGTTGTAGAAGAAGAAGCGGCTCGGGCCGTGCACGGCGCGGCGAAAGCCGGGGAGCGGTCGGGACGTAGCGGTGCCGGCCGCGGTAGCACGTGATGTTGATCGCGCCGGCGACGAAGCCCGCGTCCTCGAGCGCCTCGTACACCGTCGTCGCGTCGGGCGAGAGATGGCGCTCGTTCATGTTCACGATCGTGTCGACGACCGCCTGCGAGAAGCCTGCTTTCCGCAGCGCCGCGAACGACGAGCCGTACTCGACGATCCGCTTCTCCTTGCCGGTTCCACCACGAGAGCGACGGGATGTGGTGGACGTCGGGGCCGGCGCCGGTCGCGATCGAGGTGAGGCAGACCGGCGTGAGCGACGGGAAGACGGACGTCGCGCGGCGGTACTCGCCGTGCGCCGCGAGATACGCGAGCGCCGGCGCGCGGCCGCTCTCGACGCCGTACTCGAACGCCTCCGGCGTCATCCCGTCCACGACGATCAGGACGAGCTTCTTCGGCACGTCGTCAGTCCTTGGCGAGCGTGCGCAGGCCCGCGTAGCGCTCGGGCCGCCTGCGGCGGAGCCGATAGGCGCGAGGACGGGAAGCACGATCGCGACGAGGTAGCCGACGACCGGGATGAACGCGATGACGGCGAGCACGAACGCCACGCCGAACTGAGGAGTCGCGACCGTCCCGAGCGCGTGTGCCGCCGCGACGCAAGGCGCCGCGACGACGACCGGAACCGCGCCGAGCAGGCCGCAGACGACACCCGACTGCAGCCGGCCGCGACGATCGCCCCAGTTACCCGGTTGCCGGTCCGCGATCGACCCAGCCGACGAGAGCCGCTCGACGAGCGAGAGCGGCACGAGTCGATCGACCGAGTGCGTCCGTTCGCGCGGAAGCCCGCGTGAGAAGACGCCGATCGCGACGCCGATCCCGACGCAGACACCGATCCAGTACCACGTTCCCATGCCCCCACGGTAACGGCAGAGGCGCAGTGTCTACTGCTGCAGCCGCGCGATGACCGCGAGGCCGAAGTCGGCCGCGCGCTTGCCGTCGATGACGCGGTGGTCGAACGTGACGGAGACGTTCCCCATCGTGCGCGCGACGATCTCGCCGTCGCGAACGACCGCGCGCTGCTCGATGCGGTGGATGCCGAGGATCGCGACCTCGGGATGGTTGATGAGCGGCGTGACGAAGAGACCGGCCGCTTTGCCGGCGCTCGTGATCGTGAACGTGCCGCCGCGCAGCTCCTCCGGCTTCAGCGCGCCGGCGTGCGCGGCCTCGGCGAGGCGCCGCACCTCGGCGTCGAGCTCGTCGAGCGAGAGCGCGTCGGCGCCGTGGACGACCGGGACGACGAGGCCCTGCTCGGTCTGGACGGCGATGCCGAGGTCGTAGCGGTCGAGCAGCACGAGCTCGCCGTTGTCGACGCGGGCGTTGAGCTCGGGGAACTCCTTCAGCGCACTCGACGACGGCGTGGATGACGAGCGGGACGAGCCGCTTGAGGTCGACGCCCGAGAAGTCGCACTCCTCGACCCACGTCACCGCGGGGATCTCGTGCGCGCGCGTCAGGTGCTCGAACATCTGCGCGCTTCACGCCGCGGAGCTGGACGCGCTCGCCCTCCGCCGCCGGCTTCGCACCGCCGCCGCGCCGCCGCGCGGACGTCCTCCTCGGTGATCCGCCCCTGCGGCCCGGTTCCCGTGACGCTCGCGAGATCGACGCCGAGCTCGGCCGCGACCTTGCGGATCAGCGGCGTCGCGCGCACCTTCTCGCCCTTGTGACACGTGTCACTTGCTGCTTTTGGCTGCGGTGCCGGTTCCGCGCGAGGCTGTTCCGCAGCCGCCGGCGCCGGCTCGGAGCCGTCACCGCCGATGACGACGAGCACCGTCCCGACCGGGACGACGGCGCCCTCCTCGACGAGGATCCGCGTGACGATTCCCGGCCGCCGGCGACGGGATCTCGACCGTCGTCTTGTCGGTCGCGATCTCGACGAGCGGCGCGTCCTCGGCGATCTCCTGGCCCTCCTCGACGAGCCAGCGGGCGATCTCGCCCTCGGTCAGGCCTTCGCCGAGATCGGGCAGCTTGAACTCGTAGCTCACGCCCGAAGTATCGCGTGGACGCCCTTGACGTCGTTGACCACCTGCGTCACGTGGAGGTCGACCGTGACGCTCGCGAGCGCGCACGCCTCGGGCCGCGGGATGCCGAGCTCGACCTCCATCAGGTCGAGCATCGTCTCGATCGCCTGATCGGCCGCGACGTCGAGATCGCGGTCGAAGCCGAACGCGAGCCACGCGTCGGCGGTGCGCGCGATCGGGGAGCGGAGCTCGCGGTCGGTGACGTCGAGCGTCAGCGTCGCGCGCTCGAGCGGGCACTCGATCGCGGTGCCGGAGACCTCGCCGTCGCCCTGCGCGCCGTGCCCGTCTCCCGCCATGAGCAACGCGCCGTCGACGGGGATCGGGAGGTACAGCGTCGTCCCGGCGACGAGCTCCTTGCAGTCGATGTTGCCGCCCCAGCGGCGCGGCGGCGTCGTCGAGTGCTCGCCCGGCTCGGGCGGCGGCATCCCGATCACGCCGAGGAACGGCCGCGACGGGACGGCGTGGTGACCGAGCCGCCACGGTGTCGCCGTCGAGCCCCCACGTGAACGTCTCGTCGAGCGCCCACGTCCGGCCCCAGCCGCGCGGCACGACCTCGTCGATGTGGACGACGAGCGTCTGGCCGGCGCGTGCGCCGCGCACCTCGATCGGGCCGTAGAGCGCGTGGCCCGCTCCCTCCGGCGCTCCGGCTCGACGTCCGCATCCCAGGACCAGCCGGCGTTCGGGACGCTGAACGTGACCGACTCGCCGGGGTCGATCGACGCGGCCGGCTCGTAGTCGCGCGAGAAGCCAGCCGCGCGGGCTTCAAAACTCGAGCAGCTTGCGCGCCGCCGCCGTGACGCGCTCGACCGACGGCATGTACGAGTCCTCGATCTTCCAGTACGGATACGGGACGTCGAAGCCGGTCACGCGGAGCACCGGGCCGTGGAGGTCGAGGATCGCCTTCTCCGCGAGGATCGCTGCGAGCTCGGCGCCGAAGCCGGCGGTGCGCGGCGCCTCCTGCACGATCACGACGCGGCCGGTCTTCGCCGCCGACGCGAGCAGCGCGTCCTCGTCGAGCGGGCGCAGCGAGCGGAGGTCGAGCACCTCGACCGACGCCTCGCCCGACAGAGCGCATCCGCCGCCCGCTCGCACACGGGAACCATCGCGCCGTACGCGACGAGCGTCACGTCCGTCCCCTCGCGCGCGAGCCGCGCCTTGCCGAGCTCGACGACGTACTCGCCCTCGGGCACGTCCTGCTTCTCGGCGCGGTAGATGAGCTTCGGCTCGAGGATCACGACGGGATCGGGGTCGCGGATCGCCGCGGCGAGCAGCCCCTTCGCGTCGGCCGGCGTCGACGGGATCGCGACCTTCACGCCCGGCGTGTGGACGTAGTACGCCTCGGGCGAGTCGTCGTGCAGCTCGGGCGCGCGCACGCCGCCGCCGTACGGCATGCGGATGACGAGCGGGAACTCCATCTTCCCGCCGGTGCGCCAGCGGTAGCGGCCGACGTGGGTGATCAGCTGGTCGAGGCACGGATACGAGAACGCGTCGTACTGCATCTCGCAGACCGGCCTCCAGCCCGCCATGCAGAGCCCGATCGCGCTGCCGAGGATCCCGGCCTCGGCGAGCGGCGTGTCGACGCAGCGGTTCTCGCCGAACTTGTCGCGCAGCCCGGCCGTCGCGCGGAAGACGCCGCCGGCGCGGCCGACGTCCTCGCCGATGACCATCACGTTCTCGTCGCGCGCGAGCTCGATGTGGAGCGCCGTCGTTCACGGCCTCGACGAGGAACAGCTCAGCCATCCCAGCCCTCCCGCATGTTCGGCGGCGGCAGCGACGTAGGCGTTGTCGAACACGAGCTCGGGATCGGCGTCGGGCTCGGCCTCGGCCTCGGTGATCCCGGCGCGCATCAGCTCGAGCGCCTCGTTCTTGATCTCCTCCGCCGTCGCGTCGTCGAGAACGCCGAGCGTGCGGAGGTACCGCTCGTACCGCCCGACGCACTCGTTCTCGCGCTCCTTCTCGACGCGCTCCATGTCGATGTACGCGGTCGGATCGTCGGCGGTCGCGTGCGGCGCGGCGCGATAGGAGACCGCCTCGATCATCGTCGGCCCTCCGCCCGAGCGCGCGCGCTCGACCGCCTCGCGCGTCGCCTCGTACACCGCGAGGACGTCGCCGCCGTCGACGCGCACGCCGGGCATCCCGTACCCCGCCGCCTTCGCCGCGAGCGTCTCGGCGCGCGTCTGCGCGGAGAGCGGCGTCGAGATCGCCCACTGGTTGTTGTTGCAGAAGAGAATCGTCGGCGCCTGCATCACGCCGGCGAAGTTCGCGCCCTCGTGGAACGCGCCCTCGCTCGTCGCGCCGTCGCCGAAGTACGCGATCGAGACGGTGTCGTGGCCCTTGAGCTTCTCGCCCCACGCGAGCCCGACGGCGTGCGGCACGTGCGTCGCGATCGGCACGCAGATCGACGCGACGCGGTAGTCGGCGGGGTTCCACCAGCCGGCGGGATGGCCGCGCCACCAGTGGAGAACGGTGCTCACCGGGAAGGCCGCGCAGCAGCCCGATCGCCGACTCGCGGTAGCTCGGGAAGATCCAGTCGCCGTCGGCGAGCGCGTGCACCGAACCGGCCTGCATCGCCTCGTGGTTCCAGAAGATCGCGTACGTCCCGATCCGGCCCTGGCGGTGGAAGACGACCGAGCGCTCGTCATACGTGCGCAAGAGGATCAGCGAGCGGTAGATCGCGAGCAGCTCGTCGGGGCCGAGCCCGTCGACCTCGCGCTCCTCGTCGAGGACACGACGCAGCTCGAACTCCTCTGGCAAGACCGTGGCCACGGGAGCCAGCGTAATCGTTCAGTGCACGCGGTGAGCCTGCGAGAACGGCGCATTGATCGCCGCGACGAGCGCCGCGTCGCGACCCGCGAACCACGTCCTTGCAGTGGCGGCACCACGACGTCGGGATGGAACGTGACGCGCGGGTCGTCGGCGCCGCGGATGCTCTTCACCCACCACCGCGTCGCGACCTCGACACGCAGCCCGGTCGCCGGCAGATCGAGCGGACGAACGTCGCCGTAGAGGTTCGGCGCGCCGCCGCTGTCCTCACCGACGAGGAGGTAGCGCGTCGCCGCCTCGAGGTCGCCCATGAAGTTCGCGGCCGCGGAGAACGTGTAGCGCCCGGCGAGCACGACGATCTGCTTGTGGTGGCGGGCGAGCCGCTGCAGCTCGTCGATGAGCGGTGGATACGTGTTGTTGTCACCGCCGAGGTTGTTGCGGAGATCGACGACGACGCGCCTTACAGCCGGCGTCGACGCAAGCCTCGCCAGGCGCGCGGCAATCGGCCAGCGTGTCGACCGTCGTCGTCGTTGTACGCGAGGTAGACGACGCGCCCATGCTCGAGCAGCGAGACGCGCGTCGCAGCGCGCCGATCGGCGGCGTGCGCTACGCCGTTCGGCCACATCCGCGAGCCAAACCCGCCGAAGACGCCGGAGTACGCGGCGGCGCTCACCGCCGTTGGCGTGCGTTCGACGCGCTTCCCGTTGCGGAGCAAGAATTCGAACTGCGGCGCGATCCCGAGTCCGTCCGAGCACCTCCTTGCTGAGGAGATACATCGGCCGGAAGATCTTGACGCCGCTCGTCTCGTTGTCGTGTGGCACGAGCGGCTTCACCTGCGCGAGCACGTGCTTGATCGGAGTCCCGCCGACCGCCGTGAGGCGCGCCCCGACGAGATCGTGGCCGCCGATCTGCGCGGTCACGTAAACGCCGTCTGCGAACTCGTAGACGAGGAACGGGTACTCGTGGAACGCGCGAGCGTTGCCGGGGTCGAGCGGGAAGATGCCCGTGTGCCCGTTGCGATCGCCGAGCGACGCGATGAGCTCCATGAAGCCGACGTCCGCCTGCTCCGCGGTGAGGCCCGGAAGCTTCGCCTGCAGCGCCGCAGCTGCGGTGTCGAACGCGTTCACGTCAACGTTCGGATGGATCTGCGGGAGCTGCTGCTGCAGCAGCGTCACGTCGCCGCCGAAACCGGACGCCGGCAAGCAGCGCGATCGCCCCGAGCGCCGCGAGACGGATCATTCCGGGCCGTCGGGCCAGCGCGCGCATGACGCTGGCCGCCCAGTCGAGGTCGACCTCGGCATGGGCGACGCCGAGTCGAAGCAGGTGGCGGTGATACCAATCGTGGCCGCTGTTCGCGTTCGAGGACTCGATCATCCGGTAGATCGCGAGCCGCGCCTCGACGTCCTCGCGAAACTGCTCGAGGTGCGCGCGCAGCACGTCGGGCGTGGTGAGGCCGCCGACGAAGAGCTTGACATAGAAGCTCTCGGTCGCTCCCGGCTCCACCTTCGTGAGCCACCCGTGTAGTGCGCTCCTACCCTCATCCGTGATGGTGTACAGCTGCTTGTCCGGCCGGTTCGCCTGCGTCACTCGCCGACCGCTGACGAGTCCTTCGCGATCGAGCCGCGGGAGGACGGCGTAGAGGCCGCTCCGCGCCGGTGACCAGACGTGGGCGATCGACCTCGTGACGAGCTTATGCAGGTCGTACCCCGAGCGCTCGCCTTCGATCATGAGCAGCGCCAGGACAGCCGCCTCGGTCGTGGTCAGCTCGGCGACGGCGCGTTCGCTCGTGACCATCACGCCGCCCGCGCGAGGACGTAGCGCAACTCCCCGACGTTCCGTAAGCCCTCGCCGAGGGGGCCGCTGTCAATCACCTCGAGCCCGACAGCGTCGAACCGCGACGACGCGGCCTCAAGGTCGAAACCTGCGCCGTGATGCGCGCTCGCGCCGACGTCCGCGATGAACACACGCCCGCTCGGCTTCACGATGCGCCGCATCTCGAGCACCGAGGAGCGCAGGTCGTCGTGCGAGAGGTGATGGAGCACGAGCGAACTGAGCACGACGTCGAAGCTGTCATCGGGATACGGCAGCGACTCGCCCGTTCCGACGTCGAACGTCACGGAGGCTCGCGCTCGACGCGCCTTGCGGCGCGCGCGGTCAAGCAGTTCGGCCGATGGATCGAGCGCCTGCACGACCGCCCCGCGCCGGGCTGCCGCGATCGCCAGGGTGCCGGTGCCGCAGCCGACGTCGAGCACGGACTCGCCGGCCGCGACGCGCGCGAGGTCGAGCTGCCTTCTCCGGAACGCTCGTTCGCGGCCACGCGTGGCCCGGAGGAGCATCAGGTCGTAGCGCCATGGGCTCGGCATCTGCATGCCGCCACTCTACTAGTCCGACGCGGATTAGTCCACTCTGGACTAAACGAGGACGGACACGGCCGAGCGCTCTGCCTCGAAGACCGCGCTGTCGACGTCACCGAGATCCTCGCCGTCGACCTGGAGCGGCAGCGGACGGTCACAGCGAATCTCGATCCGGTCGAGGTCGTGACCGACGAGGAACTTGCCCGCGCGCGGGTGGCCGCGCAGCAGTGTGTACGTCGTCCAGAGAATCGAACGGCGGCGCAGGCGCGTCGGCGCGACGAAGTCGAGGCCGAGCTCGAAGTCGGCGTCGGGCACGAACGGCATCGCGAGGTTCTTCGCGTACGTGTACGGCGAGCCGTTCGCGACGAACGCGAACGCAGCGCGGCCATGGCCGGCGATCTCAAGTGCGGGGTCGACGTGGCCGCGGCTCGCCGCGACCGACGCGACAACGGCGCGCGTGAAAGCGAGGTCGCCCGGCCGCTTCCCGTCATCGGCCCGTCCCATCTGGTCGACACGCCGCACCGCTTCGGCATCGATCCCGACTCCCGCGGAGAAGGCGAAGCGGCGGCCGTTGACGCGGCCGAGCGTGATGCGGCGCGTGCGCTGTGCCCCGATCGCGTCGGCGACCTGCTTCGCTGCGGCGACGGGATCCTGCGGCAGTCCGAGCGCGCGCGGCAGGACACTCGTGCCACCGCCCGGCAGGAAACCGATCGGGACGTCTCCCTCGAGCCCGTTCAGCGCCTCGTTGAAACCGCCGTCGCCGGAGAAGACGACGACCGCGTCCACGCCGCGCGCGCAAGCGTCGGCGACGAGATCGGTCGCGTGCCCCGGCCGCTCGGTGAGGCTGACCTCGAGCTCGCCGACGGTCTCGAGCTCCGCCCGCACCGCGTCGAGCCGCACGTCGGTGACGCTGCTGGCGAACGGGTTGACGACGAGTACGGTGCTCGGCACTCCACCCGGACCGTACCCGTCTCCGCTCAGTGAACGCCCGCCGAGATGGTGTCGAAGCGCCTGACCAGTTTCAGCACTTTCTCGTACGCCACCTGGTGTGCGGAGTCGGTCTTCGCCCTCGACGAGTCGAGCAGCGCAAAGAAGACCTCCGTCGAGACCCCGATCGCGGCCTCCCCTCGACGTTTCCGGTCGAGCAAGTAGATACCCCCGGCGATATCCGAGCCGTAGCGCTGCCACGCCGCGCTCCACGTACTTTCCGCCCGCTCGTAACAGCGGAATCGGTCAGGCCCGGCCGGGCATTGGGAGGTCGCGCGCTTGAAGACGGCCGAAGCGTCGTCTAGTCGGTTGAGGGCGGCCGCACTGGGGTTTCCTGGGAGGTAGAGCCAGGCCGCCCCGAGGCTCGATGCGACCGCTCCAAAGATCACGATCACGATCAGCAACGACTTCGTGTTGCTCGGAAGCGTCAGGGGCAGCTCGCTCTCCGAGCTCTCGTGATCCCCAAAGAGCCGCCGCGGGTATTCGCCCGTCACCATGACGGCGTAGGCGACGAACCGGGTCTGGTACCGGATCACAGCGGCGGCGGAGCCGTAGAAATCGTGGGCATCTTCCCGTCTACGAACGTCGAGATTCAGATGATCGGACTGAAGAGAACGAGTCCCGTCATCGAAACGACCCAAACGACGACGCGAAACTCAGCGGCTCGCGTAGCCCCGCATCCCGTCGAGGAGGAGCGCGGTGAAGCGGTCGGCGAGCTCGTCCGTGTCCACGCCGGGGCGGAGCCACGTGTACGCCCAGTTGACGGACGAGAGCGCGAGCAGCGCGGCCGTCGCATCGTCGAGGTCGCTGCGCAGGTCGCCGCGCTCGCGTCCCTCGCGGAAGAGCGCGCGGAACCGCTCCTCGTAGCGGCGTCGTTCAGCCACGAACGCGTCCCGATGCTCGCCCTTGAGGTACCGCCACTCGCGCACGAAGACCGTCGCGATGTCGAGCTGCTCCGCGACGACCTGAAGATGCGCGCGCAGGGCGGCGCGGATCCGTTCGACGACCGGCCCCTCGTCGGCCACCGAGTCGAGGGCCGCGTGGAACGCCTCCGATCCCTCGCGCGCGACTTCCCACAGCAGGTCGGCTTTCGACTCGATGTGGGCGTAGACGGATCCCTTCTGCACGCCCATCGCCTCGGCGAGGTCGCCGATCGACGTGCCGTGGTAGCCCTTCTCCGCGAAGAGACGGGCGGCGGCGCGGGTTAGGTCTGACTTGCGCTTGGAGATAAGATCACCCTAACGATCGTTCGGTCCGGGAGGACACATGGCAGCCATAGAGATTCCCCACGATGAGCAGGCATTTCTCGAGTACATCCAGTCCGGCGGACAGGTCGAGACAACCGATTGGATGCCCGACGAGTACCGCCGTCTGCTGATCAAGTTCATCGAGATGCACGGCAACTCGGAGCTTATGGGCGTGCTGCCCGAGCGCGAGTGGATCCTCCGCGCGCCGACGCTGCAGCGCAAGCTCGCGCTGACCGCGAAGGTGCAGGACGAGGTCGGCCACGCGCAGCTCATCTACCGCGTCGCCGAGGATCTCGGCAAGCCGCGCGCCGACATGCTCGCCGACCTCATCTCGGGCAAGGCGAAGTTCCACAACGTCTTCCATTACCCGACGTACACGTGGGGCGACGTCGGCGTCATCGCGTGGCTCGTCGACGCGGCGGCGATCATCTCCCAGAAGGCGCTCCTCAAGTGCTCGTACGCGCCGTACGCGCGGATCATGAAGAAGATCTGCTGGGAGGAGTCGTTCCACATCCTCCACGGCCGCGACGTCATCCTCGCCATGGTCACCGGCACGTCCGAGCAGTTCGGCTTGGTGCAGGAGGCGCTCGATCGCTGGTGGGGGCCGCTCATGCAGTTCCACGGGAACCCGATCCCGGCGGACGTCGACCCGATGTTCCACTGGCGGATCAAGTCGCAGGGCAACGAGGAAGCGCGCCAGCAGTTCCTCGACGGGTACGTGCCGCAGATCCTCGAGCTCGGGTTCGAGCTGCACGACCCGAAGCTCCGCAAGCGCGACGACGGCGTGTGGGAGTACACCGAGCCCGACTGGGACGAGCTCAAGCACGTCGTCACCGGCCACGGCCCGAAGACGCAGGAGCGGCTCGAGTTCCGCAAGCACTTCCTCGACCAGGAGCAGTGGGTGCGCGACGTCGTTCTCGCGGCATGAACGAGTGGGAAGTCTTCCGGCGCGAGCGGAAGGGCCAGCCGTTCGAGCACGCCGGCTCGGTCGTCGCTCCCGACGCCGACTTCGCGGAGGCGTGGGCGCGCGAGCAGTACGGCCGCCGCGGCGAGTCGGTCGCGCTGTGGCTCGTGCCGCGCGACCAGATCCGCGACGTCGAGGACTGGGCCGACGAGTTCGACCTCAAGTACCGCCGCGTCGACGGCTACTCGATCAAGGCACGATTGAAGGAGGCGCGTGAACGCGCAGGAACAGCAGCTTCTGGCGATAGCTGACGACGAGCTGTTCCTCGGCTGGCGCGAGTCGGAATGGACCGGCATCGCGCCGATGCTCGAGGAGGACGTCGCCTTCTCCTCCATCGCGCAGAACGAGATCGGCCACGCGCGCGCTCTCTACCAGCTCGTGGTGGGCGAGGACGGCGACGCCGACGCGCTCGCCTTCGACCGGCAGCTCGACGAGTACCGCTGCGCGCCGCTCGTCGAACTGCGCTTGATGGACTGGGCGCACACGATCGCGCGGCGCTGGCTGTACGAGACCGCCGACGAGATCCGCATCTCGGCGCTCAAGAGCGACTCCGATCCCGCCGTCGCCGGCCTCGCCGCGAAGATCGACCGCGAAGAGACGTACCACCGCATGCACGCCGAGATGTGGCACGACCGGCTGCGCGACGAACCGCGCTTCCAGGAAGCGGTAGCCGAGCTGTGGCCGTACGCGCTCGGCAGTCCTCCCGCCGAAGCTGCGCAGCGACCTCGCGCAGCGCGTCGGCCTCGCAGAGGTCGAGGCGGTCGAGCGCGGCACACACACCGACGATCTCGCTCCGATGTGGGAGGAGATGACCGAGGTCCGGCGCTCGGCCCCCGCCGGGGCGCAGTGGTAGCCGCCCAGTTGGCGGAGGCAGAGATCTGGGAGCTCCTCTCCGAGATCCCCGACCCGGAGATCCCCGTCATCTCGCTCGTCGACCTCGGAGTAATCCGCTCGGTCGATGTCCGAGAGGGACACGTCCACATCGAGTTCACGCCGACGTTCCTCGGCTGTCCCGCGCTCGAGTACATGAAGCGCGCGATCGAGGAGAAAGTCCCCGGCGCCGAGGTGCAGGTGATCCAGGACGACTCGTGGTCGACGGACAAGATCACCGCCGCCGGCCGCGAGAAACTCCGCGAAGCCGGCTTCGCGCCACCCGCGCCGCGCCTCGTCCAGCTCCAATCGCAAGTGCACAAGTGCCCGTACTGCGGCTCGACGGAGACGCACCTCGAGAACCTCTTCGGCCCGACACCGTGCCGGTCGCTGCGCTACTGCGACAGCTGCCGCCAGCCGTTCGAGCAGTTCAAGACGATCTAGCGACGCCTCTTACCGCTTCGTCACAGCCCGCGAACCGCGGCGTAACGCAGGTCGAACCTAGGGTCGGCGGTGTCCTACAACTCGACTCCTAAGGGGAACCACATGAGGAACTGGATCGTTCTCGGCGCCGTGGCGGCGATCGGGCTCACCGCCGCGGCAGGAAACGGCAAGGCAATCAACCCGCACTCCGCCAAAGCGCTCACGCTTGCCGTCTATGGCGACGCGCCGTACGGCGCGAGCAACACCGACACCGCGGCATTCGCCGCGACACCGGCGTTCGTGGACGCGGTCAACCGCGATCCGAAGGTCCGCCTCGTCGCGCACGTCGGCGACATCCATTCGGGAAGCCAGAGCTGCACCGTCGCCTACGACCAGTCGGTCGCTGACCTCTGGTCGGCGTACGAGGATCCGCTCGTCTACACGCCCGGCGACAACGAGTGGACAGATTGCCAGAAGACGAAGGAGAAGCCCGGCAGCGACTTTGGCGGAGATCCGCTGCAGAACCTCGCCGCGGTGCGTTCGATCTTCTTCCCGCGTCCCGGACACACACTCGGCGGCAGGTCTAAGGAAGTCGTCTCGCAGGCGCAGGTCGGCACCGGGACTGACGGCAACTACGTCGAGAACGTCATGTGGGAGCAGAAGAACACGGTCTTCGTGACGCTCAACATCCCCGGCGGCTCGAACGACGACGCGGACAACTGGTTCGGTGCTGCGCGGACGCAGGCGCAGACCGACGAGATCGCCCAGCGCGACCAAGCCGATCTCGACTGGATCAACGCCGCGTTCAATCGGGCGCGGGAGGAAGAAGCCAGGAGTGTCGTCATCCTCGAGCAGGCTGACATGTGGGATCTCGACGGAAAGCCCGCCTCCCACATTGCGAACTACAAGCAGTTCATCGACGCGATCGCCGCACGGACGCTCGCCTTCCGCAAGCCGGTGCTGCTGATCAACGGCGACTCGCACGCCTTCCGGTCGGACAACCCGCTCGTGTCCGGCTCGACCTGCATCATCGAGACGGGGTCAGCCGACACGTCGACGCAGCCGTGCGCGGACGACGCCTCGGCGAACCAGGCCGAAACCTACAACGTGCCGAACTTCCACCGGCTCGTCGTCCACGGCGGCACGACGTTCCCCGCGCAGCCGCTGGAATACGTCCGCCTGACGGACAACCCCCACGCGAAAGCGGCCAACGGCTCCTGGTCGTTCGGCCCGTTCAGCTGGGAGCGCGTCCAGCCGTAGAGCCAGAACGCGCCGCCCTTGCTGCCGCACGCCGAGGAACGCGGCGGCAGCGAGGGCGGCGTATGTCCTCGGCTTGCCGCCCCGCAAGGTCTAGGACGCGCCGGCGAGCCGTTCGACGAACGCGGGATCCTCGGCGCACAGCCGGTCGATCTCCGCCCGGCCGACGGCGACAGCGACGCCCGGCGTCAGAGCCTGCACGCGCGCCTGCCGCAAGCCGTCTTCGGTCAGTAGCGCACGCTCGCCGACAACCGAGCCCGGGCCGTACTCGAGCCTGCCGTCCGGGGTCTCGACGACGAGCTGTCCTTCGAGGAGTAGGTACAGGCCGGTTCCAGGATCGCCGCGCTCTATGAGCACCTGTCCGGAGCCGAACGAGAACTCCGTTCCTGCAGCCTCGAGCTTGCGCAGGTCGTCGTCAATCACCGCGCGAGTATCGCAGGAATGGCGTCGCGGCCGGCCCGTGGAGAGGGGCCGGCCGCGATCGATCACTTAGCCCGCGAGCTCAGGGGCCGACGAGGGTGGCGCACTCGCCGGTCGCCTTGCCGAGCACGATGTTCGGGTTCCCGCCGGAGTCGCCCTGCTGGGCGACCGGGTTGTTGTTGCGACAGTCGAGGTTTCCCTTGACGGTGTTCGTCTGGATCTCGTTGCCGTCGGGATCCGCGACAACGTTGTCGTGGAAGCTGACGTTCCGCCCGACCGTGGTACGGAAGAGACCGAGCCAGCACGAATTCCAATGACTGATCTCGACGTTACGGCCGACCGAGACGTCCTCGAACGTCGCGTACGCGGGCGCTCCGAACAGCGCGGGCTGGCTGTCGCAGTTCACGCCGCCGCCGCCTCCTTCGAGCTCCAGGTTGTTGCCGACGGTGGTGGCGTGCACGAGCACCGCGAGCGCGTTGTGCGCGTCGAGGTTCCCGAACACCGTGCCCGGGCTCGAGAGCGTGCCGACCTGCTGATCGGGGTCGTTGATACAGGCGAACGCGCCCGGCTCACAGCCGAGGACGAGCACGCCGTTCGTCCGAACCTTGAGATCGCCGCCAACCACGAGCTTCGGGCCGCCGCCGAAGGCCGCAATGAGGCCACCGTTCTCCTTCACCGTCACGTCGCCCTTCACCGTGACGACGCCCTGGTCGACGGTGCAGAAGCCCGTGACCCTGAGCGAGGAATACGTCCCCGGCGCGATCGAACCGCCGGCACACGTGCTTCCGCTCCCCGGCTTCGGCCAATGGTGTTTCGCGCTCAGGATCGACGGCGCGACCACGAGCCTGGCCTGATGGAGAGACGCCGGCTGGACCTTCGCGTGCGCGGACGCCCCGGACGCAACCGGGATTCCCACCGCGACCGCGGCGAGGGCTGCGAGCACCGCGAACACGCGCCAACCAACTGCGAGACGCATCACATTCATGTAAGTCCCCTCTTCCCCGTGCTTTTGGCGTGGGCAACTCCCACGCAGATTCCTTAACCCTAAGCCTCAGGGAGCGATGACGTTATGTGTCCGGCCGCCGGCAAGCTAGGCTCGCGCCATGACCGTCGAGATTCTCTACTGCCCCGTCTGAAGCGGGTACGACGAACGGGCCGCGAGTCTCGCGGCCGAGCTGAGCGACCACGGCTTCGACGCCGCCGCCGTCGCGGGCGCCAAGAGCCAGTACGACGTCGTCGCTGACGGCGAGCTCGTCTTCTCCAAGCAGGAGGAGCGACGCTGGCCCGAGGACGGCGAGGTCCTGAGCCTCCTCAGCGGCCGCTGAGCGCCCGCGCTCGGTCCTAGGACCGATGTCCCATTGCAGCCTGGACCGGCGTTCGGGCACCGTCGGTCTAGTCAACCGACTCCCAGGAGGAACAGATGCACAAGCTCACTCTCATCACGATCGCCGTTCTCTCGGCCGCGCTCGTCGCCTTCGCATCGACCGCGGCAGCGAGCGGCTGGCAGCGGTGGCAAGGCAGTCATCAAGACCGGAACGTGCTCGGTATCGAGCCACTGGAAGCTCAAGGCCAAGGCGGACAACGGCCGCCTGGAAACCGAGTTCGAAGTCGACCAGAACCGGGTCGGCAAGCGCTGGCTCGTGACGATCGCCCTGAACGGCTCGACCGTCTTCCGTGGCATCCGTCAGACCGTTGCGCCGAGCGGCTCGTTCGACGTGCGGCGTCTGCTCGCCGGCGGGGCCGGCAGCCGGATCGTCGCCACGGCGAAGGCCCTGAGCAGCGGTGAGACCTGCCGCGCGGCGATCTCCTTCTGAGCTTGCCCGGCGGGAACGAGGCCGGGGGCTTGACGCCTCCGGCCTCAGTGCGCTCAGACGAGGTTGTCCCTGGCCCAGAGCGCGGCCTGCGTGCGATCGGTCACGCCGATCTGCTGGAAGACGCGGGTCAGGTGTGCCTTCACCGTCTTTTCGCTGATCCCCAGCTCCCGCGCGATCACTTTGTTCGGCATTCCGTCCGCCACGCAACGCAGCACCTCGCGCTCGCGATCGCTCAGCTCGGCGCGTTCGCGTGTCGCGCGTGCGCTGAGGACGGCTCGTGCCACCTTGGGGTCGAGTGGCGACTCGCCGCGAGCCGCCGCGCGAACGCCGCCGATGAGCTCCTCGGGCTCCGCGTCCTTGAGTAGGTAGCCGACCGCGCCCGCGTCGAGCGCGGCGAGGATGCGCTCGCGATCGACGAGCGAGGTCAACACCACGACCTGCACCTCGTCATTGCCGGCGACGATCGCACGGGTCGCCTCGATCCCGTCGAGGTTCGGCATCGAGATGTCCATCAGCACGACGTCGGGCCGCGTCTCGACCGCGAGAGCCACCGCTTCCTTCCCGTCAGCGGCGCCGCCGACAACCTCGATGTCGTCGGCGGTCGCCAGCAGCCGCTCGAGTCCGTCCCGCACGAGACGGTGGTCGTCAGCCAGCAGGACGCGGATCACGTCGCGACCTCGACCGCGACGCGCGTGCCCGCCCCAGGAGCGGACTCGATCTCGAGCTCGGCGTCCGCATCGTGCGCGAGGTCCTCCAGCACGCGCAGGCCGAAGTGCCCCTCCTCCCGTACCGCCGTCGGGTCGAAGCCTCGCCCGTCGTCGGAGACGACGAGCCGGGCTCCCGCCTCGGTGGCACCCACCTGCACCCTCACCGACTCGGCGCCCGCGTGCTTGACCGCATTCCGGACCGCCTCCTGCGCGATACGGAAGAAGAGCGCCTCCACCTCGGGTTCGAGCCGGAGCTCAGGATCGACCGCGAGCGAGGTCTCCAGCCCCCGTCCGTCCGCCGTGCCGAGCAGATCGGCGAGCGCGGCCGAGAGGCCTGCGCGGTGGAGCTCAGGCGGATAGATCTCGACGAGCAGCGTACGGAGCTGGCCGATCCCGTGGCGGGTCTCGGCGGCCGCGACACGCAGGTCGTCGCCGTACGGAGCGGGCGCTCCCTCGGCCGCGGCCGCCAGCGAGTACGACACGGCAGCAAGGTCCTGAACCACGCCGTCGTGGAGGTCTCGCGCGATCCGGCGCCGCTCGATGTCCGACGCGTCGATTGCTCGCCTCAGCAGCCGCTCACGCTCGTCCTGCCCGCGCTGAACCCGCCGCGCGAGCCACCAGGCGAGCGGCAGCTGGATCAGCGCGAGCAGAATGAGGGCACCGATCATCGACGGTGCGAACTCCCGGAAGATCCGCCCGGCGCGGGCGGCGATGAAACTTGACCTGTAGTACGTCTCGAAACGCAGCGGGCGACCGGACGGAGTGCGGATCGGCAGATAGACCTCGAGCAGCTTCCCCGTGCCGCGCTCGAACCGGTTCTCGGGCTTCGACAGGTCGCTCACCTCGGCCTTGACCCGTCCGCTTCTGAAGTCCGCCCGATCCTGAGCGCTCATCGGGTAGCGCGCGCCGATCAGCCTCGGCTCGTCCGAGTAGACGATCCGCCCGGTCGAGTCCCAGATCTTCACGCGCACGATCGCGTTGTCCGGATCCGAGAGCACCCGCTCCTGCACGACACGGTCCACCGCGGCGAGCGCACCCGGCCGCTCGTGCAGGAGCCCGTTGCTGAGGACGGGCTCCACCGATCCCTCCGCCGCGATCCTCGTCTGGTCCTTGGCGTCGCGGATCGCCTCGGCCTCGCCCGCGCGGTGGAACAGCCAGACCCCGACGACGCTGATCAACGCGACCGCGGCAAGGCCGATCGCGACATAGCGGATCATTGCCTCCCGAACGGGGCTCCGACCTCCCTCGGGCTTGCGCAGGCGCCAGCTCATGCTGGGAGAGTGTGCCTCTAACGTCCCTCGAACCGGCAAAGCTGCGGGATTCCCGCAGCCCCCGCGTCGCTCAGCGCCCTCTGAAGTCGACCGCGCGCTTCTCGACGAACGCTGCGACGCCTTCGCGGAAGTCGTCCGTCTGCGCCGCCTCGGTCTGGAGATCCGCTTCGAGCTCGAGCTGTTGCTCGAGCGTGTTCGTGCCGGCTTCGTCGAAGAGGCGCTTCGTCATCGCGATCGCCCGCGTCGGGCCGGCGGCGAGCTCGGCCGCGCGCTCGGCGATGCGCGCCTCGAACGCGTCCGCCTCGACGACCTCCGAGACGAGCCCCCATGCGTGCGCCTCCGCCGCCGTGAGGCGCCGGTTCGACGTCATCCACTCGAACGCGCGCGGCGTCCCGAGCAGTCGCTGGATGAAGTACGTCCCGCCGGAGTCGGGGATAAGCCCGATCCCGACGAAGCCCGGCACGAAGAACGCGTCGTCGCGCGCGATGCGGATGTCGCACGCGCACGCAAGCGAGAGCCCCGCGCCAGCGCAGACGCCGTTCACCGCCGCGATCACCGGCTTCTCGAGCGAGCGGATGAGATTGACGTTGACGTGGTACGTCGCGCGGAGCAGGTCGCCGACGTTGCCGCCCTCGCCGAACTCCGTCAGGTCCTGGCCGGCCGAGAAGCCGCGTCCCGCGCCGGTGATCACGACCGCGCGTACCTCCGGATCGGCGGCCGCCGCGCAAAGCCTCCTGCAGCCCGTCGTGCACCGCACGCGTGAACGCGTTGAGCTTGTCGGGACGGTTGAGCGTGATCGTCTGGACCGCGCCGTCCCGCGTGAACTCGACCTCCGCCCATCAGTCCGCGAGCTCGACGAACTGGACCGTCGGCTGCGGCAACCCGCGCTTGTACGCGTCCTTGCCGGTCGCCATGAACTCCTCGCTGCGCACTGCCGCGTCGAACGCTTCCTTGTCCGCGAACTCCCACTCGGCGTAGTACGCGTGCGGCGCCTCGCCCATCGGCGAGCCCGTCACCTTCCCGTGCCGGAACTCGCTCCCGGGCACGCAGCGGCACATCTCGGCGTGCGCGGCGTACTCCTGCTCGATCCGGCTCGTTCTCGTAGAGGACGGTGACGCGGTACATTCGCGGTCCTTTCAGTAGACGACAAAGAGGAGCGTAAACATGGCAGGCAAGGTCGTGCACGTCGAGATCGGCGCGACGGACACAAGTCGCGCGCAGGGCTTCTACAGCGGAGTCTTCGGCTGGGAGATCGGCCCGCCGATGTCGCCGGAGATGGACTACCGGATGTTCCAGACCGGCGAGAACTCGGGCGGCGCGATCACGGCGACGGGCGAGCCGGGCAACTTCACGGTCTATCTCGACACCGACGACATCGACGCGGCGCTCGCGAAGGTGAGCGAGCTCGGCGGCACGGCCGGGGAGAAGACGCCGGTGCCGGGCCACGGCTCGTTTGCCCACTGCACCGACACCGAGGGCAACGCGTTCAGCCTCTGGCAGGGCGACAGCTCCGCCGGCTCGCTGAGTGTCGGGAAGCGCGCAGCGGCGACGCTCGCCGTTGCTGGCCGGGCTCGCCGGCTCCATCCAGGTCGCGGTCATGTCGCAGCTCGGCAAGCGGATCGGCGTGGTCGAGGCGCTCGCCTTCTCCACTGCCGTGACGCTGTCGCTCGCCCTCGTCGTCCTCCTCGCTCTTCCGTCGCAGCCTCGCCGGCTTCGAACGGGCGGTTCACCAGCCGTGGTGGATGCTGCACGGCGGCGTGATGGGCCTGATCATCGTCTTCACCGTCACGTTCGCCGGCCCGCGCATCGGCGTCGCCGCGACGGTCGGGATCCTCATCGCGGGGCAGCTCGTCACGGGCGCCGCGATCGACCGCTGGGGACTGCTCGGCTCGGAGCGGATCCCGCTCCACTGGCCGCGGCTGCTCGGCCTCGCGCTGCTCGCCGCCGGCGCGGCGCTCTCGCTGAAGAAGTAGCTACAGCCGGGGTGAGTAGCGGGTCCGTGAGTCCCGGGGTTGTGAGTGCCGGGGCACCCAGAACGGCGCGACGACGAACACCCAGAGCACCGAGGCGACGATCGCCACAACGACGAGGAAGGCCAGCACGGTGAAGAAGGTTCCCATTGAGGAAGCATCCGGCCGCCGCACGGTCACGGCATCCGGGGAAACGCTGAGAAGCCCGCTTACAGCCCGAACGGGTTGAAGGGCTTCGCGCCCGTCGAGAACAGGACGCCCTTCGTCTCGAGATAGAGGTCGAGCGTGTCGATCGACAGCTCGCGGCCGAAGCCCGACTGCTTGTAGCCGCCGAACGGGATGCCGGGGAACGCGGTGAACGGCATGTTGATGCCGACCATCCCCGACTTGATCGCCTTCGCGACGCGATGGCCGCGCGCGGGGTCGCCCGTCCAGACCGTGGCGAAGAGGCCGTAGCGGACGTCGTTCGCGATGCGGATCGCGTCCTTCTCGTCCTCGAACGGGATCACCGTGACGACCGGGCCGAAGATCTCCTCCTGCGCGACGGTCATCGCGTTGTCGACGCCCGCGAGCACGGTCGGGAGATAGAAGGCGCCCGCGCCGTCGCCGAACTCGCCGCCCGCGACGACCTCGGCTCCCTCCTTCACGCCCGCCTCGACCATGCCGTGCACGCGGTCGCGGTGCGCGGTCGAGATGAGCGAGCCGACCTGCGTCTCGGCGTCGAGCGGGTCGCCGACCTTGAGGCTCTTCGCGTGCTCCGCGAAGCTTGGCGACGAAGTCGTCGTAGATCGACGCCTCGACGAGCACGCGCGAGCGCGCCTCGCAGCTCTGGCCCGGCGGCGTAGTAGATCGACCAGACCGAGCTCGGGATCGCGTCGTCGAGGTTCGCGTCGGCGAAGACGACGTTCGGGGACTTGCCGCCGAGCTCGAGCGTGAGGCGCTTGATCCCGTCGGCGGCGAGCTTCATGATCGCGCTCCCCGTCGCCGTCGAGCCGGTGAACGCGACCTTGTCGACGCCCGGGTGCTGGACGAGGTACGAGCCGGTCGTCGGGCCGTCGGCGGGGACGATGTTGATCGCGCCCGCCGGGAAGCCGACCTCGGTCGCGAGCTCGGCGATGCGGAGGACGCTGAGCGGCGTCTGCGGATCCGGCTTGAGGACGACGGAGCAGCCGGCCGCGAGCGCGGGCGAAAGCTTCCAGACGGACATGAGCGCGCGGGTAGTTCCACGGCACGATCTGCGCGCAGACGCCGACCGGCTCCTTGAGCGTGTAGCTCATGAGCGAGCCGCCGAACGGTTGCGAGCGGCCCGAGATCGAGCCGACGACCGAGGCGAAGAAGCGGAAGTTCTCGACGGCGCCGGCGAGCTCGGCCTTCACCGAGGAGATCGCCTTGCCGACGTTGCGCGACTCGAGCTCGGCGAGCTCCTTGCGGTTCGCGGCGATCGCGTCGGCGAGCGCGTGGAGGAGGCGGGCGCGCTCGTTCGCCGGCGTTCGTCCCCACGGCCCGTCGAGCGCCTCGCGAGCAGCGGCGACGGCGCGGTCGACGTCGGCCTCGCCGGCCATCGCGGCGCGCGCGAGCGGAGCGCCGGTCGCGGGCTCCGCGAGGTCGCGGATCTCGCCGGACGCCGGCTCGACGACCTCGCCGCCGATGAAGAGCCCGTACTCCTGCTCGCGTAGTCGTCGCCATCGCGGTTGAACTTAGCGCGTTTGCCGAGCCGACCGACGCGGTAGATTTCGGATCCGAAGTCCGACGAGAGGAGACGACATGTCGAGCACGATCCGGGTCGAAGCCGCACGCATCCCCGACCGCGACCGGCTGCTCGAGGCGCTGCGCGACGAAGGCCTCGACGCGCACGCCGAGGGCGAGGTCGACATCGTCGTCCCGGTCGGCGACGGCGGCGACGACCGTCTTCCACCACGTCGAAGGCGTGATCTTCAGCGTCGGCGCGCCGTTCGTGCCGATCGAGCACGAGGGCGTGATCTACATCCGCCCGCCGGTCGGCTAGAGGCCAGCCGGGAGGCGACCAGAGGCCGCCTCCCCACCGAATCGGCTCTCAGGTCGCCGGGGTGACCATCGCGAGGATCGGCGCGTCACTGCTTGAAGCCCCAGATCGTGCAGTAGATGCCGAGGAACCCTTCCCAGATGATCTCCGGGATCGTCGCGATCGCCTGGATCGAGTGCATCGAGTGGCTCGGATCGTTGCCGCCGAGCAGGATCGCCGTCCCCGTCGATGATGATGAGCGGCCCGCCGATCAGGCCGAACCAGCACCACATCCGCGGCACCAATCCCGAGCGGTACATCATGTAGGCGAGGATCAAGCCGTTCCCCAGGCCGACGACCCAGCCAGGCCCGAGCAGGAACGTCCAGTCCTTCATCGCCGCGAGGGAGTACGCGACCGTCGCCTCGCCGGCACCGACGCGCGTCGGGTGCGCAGCGTGACGATCGTGACCATGCGAGCGACTCCCGACGAGGATGATCGTGCACTCGAAGAGCCGCGGCGGCCACGTAGCCGATCGAGAGCACCTCGAACTGCCGGCGGACGATGGCGATAGATCACGACCGCGGTGCCGATGTTGGCGAGCGATCGTGATCAGCTCGAGCAGAGCGCCGAACAAGACCTGCTCGTCATCGGGCCCGTAGCCCGTGATGTACGTCAGCTTGTGGCGCAGCACGGTCGTCGTACAAGAGCAGCGCCGGCGATGCGACGCTACGAAGGTGACTGATGTAGCCGGACGCCGAACCAGCGCGCCCGCTTCTGAGCGAGAGACATCCGCTGCCGCCTTCCTAGTCAGTAGCGCGAGGGCGATTGCCCCGGTCACGGCACGAAGCTAGCAGCGGTCGGTCGGTCAGCGTTCGAACAGCGCGGCCTGGCCCTGGCCGACGCCGACGCACAGCGTTGCGAGGCCGTAGTGGCCGCCGCGGCGGCGCAGTTCGTGGAGGAGCGAGACGACGAGGCGCGCGCCGCTCATCCCGAGCGGATGGCCGAGCGCGATCGCGCCGCCGTTGACGTTGACCTTCTCCGGGTCGAGGCCGAGCTCGCGGATCACGGCGAGGCTCTGCGACGCGAACGCCTCGTTCAGCTCGACGAGGTCGAGGTCGTCGACCGCGATGCCACGCCGTTCCAAGACTTTGCGCACCGCCGGGATCGGGCCGACGCCCATCACGCGCGGGTCGACGCCCGCGACGGCGCTCCCGACGAAGTAGCCGAGCGGCTCGACGCCGAGCTCGCGCGCCTTCTCCTCCGAGGCGATCACGAGCGCCGCCGCGCCGTCGTTGATGCCCGACGCGTTGCCCGCGGTGACGGTGCCGCCCTCGCGGAACGCCGGCTTGAGCGACGCGAGCTTCTCGAGCGTCGTGTCGGGACGGGGATGCTCGTCGCGCGTCACGTCTCCGACCGCGACGAGCTCGTCGTCGAAGCGGCCGGCCTCGTCGGCGGCCGCCCAGCGCCGCTGCGACTCGAGCGCGAACGCGTCCTGATCCTCCCGCGATACGCCCCACCGCTCGGCGACGTTCTCGCCGGTCTCGCCCATCGACTCCGGCGGGAAGAGCTCGGCGAGCTTCGGATTCGTGAACCGCCAGCCGAGCGTCGTGTCGTACAGCGGCCGGTCGCCGCGATCGAACGGCTTCGCCTCCTTCGCCGTCACGAACGGCGCGCGCGTCATCGACTCCTCGCCACCCGCGACGAAGAGATCGCCGTCGCCCGCGATCACGGCATGGCACGCGCCGACGACGGCGGCGAGACCGGACGCGCAAAGCCGGTTGACCGTGACGCCGCCGACCGAGTCGGGAAGTCCCGCAAGCAGCGCCGCCATGCGCGCGACGTTGCGGTTGTCCTCGCCGGCCTGGTTCGCGGCGCCGAGCCAGACGTCCTCGATCTGCTCCGCCGGCACGCCCGCGCGCGCGACTGCCTCGCGAATCGCGATCGCCGCGAGATCGTCGGGGCGCACTCCGGCGAGCGCGCCGCCGTAGCGGCCGATCGGCGTGCGAACGGCGGAGAGGATGACGGCGCGGCTCACGCAGCGAAGTTTAGGAGCCGCTCGATGGCGACCAGTCCCTCGTCGCCGATGTCGATGCTGTTCTCGTTGACGTAGAGCGCGATGTGCGCGGCGCAGACCTCGTCCGACATCTCCTGCGCGTGCTCGCTCACGTAGTCGCGGCTCGCCTCCGGGTGCGCGAACGCGTACTCGACCGAGGCGCGGATCGCAGCCTCGGCGGCGGTGATGGTCGCCGGGTCGAGGTCGGTGCGCGCGAAGATCCCCGCGAGCGGAACCGGCAGGCCGGTCTCGCCTTCCCACCACTCCCCGAGATCGGCGACCGCGACGAGGCCGTGGTCGCGGTACGTGAAGCGGCTCTCGTGGATGATCAGCCCCGCGTCGACGTCGCCCGCGACGACCGCGGCGAGGATCTCGTCGTAGCGCAGTTCCACGACATCGCCAAGCGCGGGAGCGGCGAGACGCAACAGAAGGAACGCCGTTGTCTCGCGACCCGGCACGGCGATGCGGCCGCCCGCGGCGTCCGCCAGGGACATCGGCTCGCGCGCGACGACGAGCGGCCCGACTCCGCGCCCGAGGGCCGCACCGCTGCGAAGAAGGCGATAGCGATCCCCCGCCGCAGCCGCGGCGCCGAAGCTCAGCTTCGTCAGCTCGAGCTCCGCCGACGCCGACCGCCGGTTCAGCTCCTCGATGTCATAGAGCACAGGCTCGACCGCGAACGGCGCGTCGACGAGACCGTGCGCGAGCGCGTGGAACGCAAAAGCGTCGTTCGGGCACGGTGTGTAACCGAAGCGGAGCGTCATCTCGCCTCGAGTTTCGCAACGACCGCCGCCGCTGCGGCGATGTCCCACGCGGCGAGACCGTTCGACTTGAAAACGACTATGTCCTCGTCGGACTGGCGACCGGGAACTTCTCCCGCGACAACCTCCTGCAGCTCGTGCACCTCGAGCCAATCGAGTACGCCGGCCGCGACCGGCTCGATCAGATCCGCGGACTCGAGCTGCGCGTTCTCGCGCGAGTCGCAGCAGACAAAGGCGGCGCGCTCGACGACGACGTTGTCGAGCTCACGTCGGCGGCCGTCGTTCGCGCCGACAGCACACACGAGCGCGCCGGGCCGCAGCCACTCGCCGCGCAGGACGGGATCCTTCGACGTCGTCACGGTCACGACGATGTCGCACTCGCCGGCGTCGCGGTGGCTCTCCCCGGGCTCCGCGCCGTGCTCCCCACAGAACGCCGCGCAGGCGCTCCTCGTTGCGGCAGTACGCGACAACGCGCTCAAGACTGGGAAGCGCCGCGCGAATCGCCGCGAGCTGCGACTCCGCCTGCCAGCCACAGCCGATCAGGCCGAGGCTGCGGGCGCCGCTCCGCGCGAGGTACTTCGCCGCGACGCCGCTCGCCGCACCGGTGCGGAGCTGGCCGAGCTTGTCCGCCTCGATCACCGCGACGAGCTCCGGCGAGTCGGTACGGAAGAGAAGAACGACAAAGCGTGCACCGTCGCGGAACCCGGCGTAGACCTTCGCGCCCGCATAGCCGAGCCCGAGATCCGCCGCAGCCATCACTGCGAGCGCGCCCTCCTGAAGCCCGAGCCGGTAGCGCGGCCGGTTCTCGACAACACCAGCCGCCATCCGCGCGAAGCACGCCTCGATCGCTTCCACCGCCTCAGCCGGAGAGAGGAGCTCGGCGACCTCGGCCTCTGTCACGTAGAGCGGCATGGCCGAAGTCTCGCAGCGCCGCCACAATGCCCGGGTGGGTCGGATCGCCGGACTGCTCCTCGTGCTCGTCGCCGTCGCCGTTGCCGGACTCGCGAGCAGCTCCGGCGCCGCGACTCGGCCCGGCGCGCTTCTCCCGGACATGCGGCTCGTCATGCCGACCAACCTCATCTCGATCGCGCTCGACGGAAGCGGCCACCGCGAGCTCCGCTACACGCACATCACCGCCGACTACGGGCCTGGCACCTTCGAGATCGACCCGCACTACAACGCGAAGACCGGCGTCTCGACGTTCACGCAGGCGCTCCACCGCCGCAACGGCTCGATCGCCAAGCGCGTGCCGCTCGCCACGTACGGGACATGGGAACCGCCGAGCGACTACCGCTATCCGCTGTCGAGCTTCACGCTCAACACGGTCGGGCCGGGCGGAACGGTCGGCGCGGTCGTAGCGCGGAGCCCGAAGGTCGACTACTGCATGACCGGAGACGTCCAGATTCCGGGCTATCCGAACCCGCCGGCGGAGAGCGCCATCCCGACCTCGAACTGCGAGGACCCGAGGCTGCCGCTCGGCTGGTCCGCGGGTTGGGGAGACGAGTACGACCAGACCGACGCGGGGCAGCCGATCAGCCTCGTCGGAGTGCCCGACGGGACGTACATCCTGCGCGCGACGGTCGACCCGCAACACGTCCTGCGCGAAGTGACGACCGCGAACGACGTGACGGACACGACGCTGACGATCGCCGGAAACGATGTCACCGTCGTCTCGCAGAAGGTGACGAAGGTCCCGCTGCCGCGAGTCCGACTCACCGCCGATGGCCTGGACTTGGCGGCGACCGTCTCGCCCCCGGCCGGCAAGACCGTTCGCTCGGTGCAGTTCGTCCTCGACGGCCGCCCCGTCGGCGCCGCGCAGAAGAGCGCGCCGTACACGTACACGGTCAAGGCCCGCGCCGGCGTCCACTTCGTGAGCGCGCGCGCGACCGACGCCGACGGAGTGATGGGCAGCGCGCCCGTTCGTCGCATCGTCGTGCCGAAGGCTGCTCCCGTGCGCGTGACGCGGCTCGTATGGAGGTCGGGCGTGCTCGCGTTGCGGCTCCACGCACCGCGCGGATACACCGTCACGGCGATCGTCGGAGGACACGCCCACGTCGTAAGCAAGGGCAGCCTCGACCTCCGCGTGCCAAAGCCGCGGCGGATAACGCTCATTCTCGCGAGCGGTGACAACATCTCGAAACTCGTCCTCCCGCTCGACTCGCGTCCGGCGGTCCACCTGCTCAACCCAGGACCGAACCAGACCGTCTCGGGGATCGCACCGGTGGCGGTCGCCGCGACCGACGCGGTCGGAGTGACGGCGGTTCGGCTCACCGTCGACGGCAAACAGCTCGGTTCCGTCCTCCACAAGTCGCCGTTCCGCGCGATCTGGGATACGCGGAAACTGAAGAACGGCCCGCACGTCCTCGCGGCCCGCGCGACGAGCGCGACGGGCCTGCGCACGGTGACGCGCGAGACGGTGCAGATCTCCAACCCCGCCCCGCCGATGACGTGCTTCGTCCTCCAGCACCAGGAGACGGTTCACGGCGCGAGCGTCGTGACGACCGGCGCGTTCCAGACCGTGCTGGACGATGAGACGCTGCTCGCGTTCGTCTCCGCCGACGGCCCGCAGACCAGCCGCCAGACCGCGGTCGTCAACGGCGGCGGCCTCCACTGGAAGCTCAAGAGCCGCGCGAACGCGAGCCCTGGCGACGCCGAGGTGTGGGCAGCGGTTGCGCACACGGCGACGACGATCTCGTCCATCACCGCGACGTTGAAGGCCGGCGGCTACGACGTGAGCCTGAGCGTCATCGCGATGGAGGCAGCGGACGGCGTCGGCGCGACGGCTCACGCCTCGGGGTCGAGCGGAGCACCGCACCTGACGCTGAAGACGCTCGCCGCGACGTCCCTCGTCTTCGCCGCGGGGAACGACTGGGATCGCGCAGTCGCGCGGAAGCTCCCGGTCGGCTGGGTGATGCTCGACCAGTGGCTCAACGCCGGCACCGGGGACACGTACTGGAGCCAGTACACGAACCACCCGACCGGCAAGGCCGGCATTCGCGTGTCCGTACGCGACACGGCGCCGACGACCGACAACTGGAACCTCGCCGCCGTCGAGCTCGTCAACAGCGGCGACTGAGCGCTGCGCCTACTTCCTGCCCTTGCTCACCCTGAGCGCGACCTTGCTCCCGTTCTTCAGATGCTTCCCGGCTTTCGGGCTCTGAGCCACGACGCGGCCCTTCTTCTTCGCCTTTGAGTAGACCTTCTTGATCTTCCCGACCTTGCAATGAGCGGCACCAAGCGCCTTCTTCGCTGCGGGGAGCGTCTTGCCGACGAGGTGAGGGACAACGCAGGACGGCGGCGGCGGGGGCGGCGGGGGCGGGGGCGGCGGGCTGCCGTCGGAGCCGCTGACCACGAACGCCTGGAAGTGGCCGGTGCCGTCCTCGTACCAGCCGCCCGCCTCGCAATGACCTGCCGCGGCACACGAGACCGAGCGCAACGTGGCGCTGCCGGCAGCGTTGAGCGCCGCGGTGCCCGGCACCTCGACCGCGTCACCCCACACGCCGCTCGTCTCGCTCACGACGAACGCCTGGTCCTCGTTCGAGCCATCCTTGTATGAGCCGCCCGCCGCGCACTCGCCGACCGCCCCACACGAGACCGAGTTCAGGGTGGCGTTGCCGCCGCTGTTGAGCACCCCTGCGCCCGGCACCTCGACCGCGGTACCCCACACACCGCTTGTCTCCGTCACCACGAACACGCTGCGACCTAAGTCATCCTTGTACGCGCCGCCCCCGGCGCATTCGCCGGCCGCGGTGCACGAAACCGAGTTGAGGCTGGCGTTGCCGCCGCTATTGAGCGTCGCGGTGCCCGGCACCTCGACTGCGTTACCCCAGACACCCGACTTCTCGCTCACAACGAACGCGTGATAGGTGCCTACGCCAACCTCGTAGCGTCCGCCGGCCGCGCACTCGCCCACAGCCCCACACGAGACCGAGTTGATACGGGCATCGCCGCCGCTGTTGAGCGCCGCAGTGCCCGGCACCTCAACCGCATTACCCCAGACACCCTTCTTCTCGTTCACAACGAACGCCTGAAAGTTTGGGCCCGCCTTGTAGCTGCCGCCGGCCGCGCACTCGCCCACAGCTACGCACGACACCGAGTTCAGACTGGCGTGGCCGCCAGTGTTCAGAGCCGGAGTACCCGGCACCTCAACCGCATTACCCCACACACCCTTCTTCTCGCTCACCACGAACGCGTGATCGTGGAAGGGGTCGTTCTCGTACGTGCCGCCGGCCACGCACTCACCGATAGCGATGCACGAGACCGTGACCAGATCGGCGTAGAGGCCGCCGCCCGTGTTGAGCGCCGCGGTGCCCGGCACCTCGACCGCGTTTCCCCATACCCCGGTCTTCTCGCTCGCGACGAATGCGTGAGTGACGCCCGAGTTGTCCTTATACGAGCCGCCTGCCGCGCAATCGCCCACGGCTCCACACGAGACCGAGTCCACGCTGGCTTTGCCGCCGGTGTTGAGCGCCGCGGTGCCCGGCACCTCGACCGCGTTTCCCCACACTCCACTCGTCTCGTTCACCACGAACGCCTGCTGGGCACCTGAGCCATCCGTGTACGAGCCGCCCGCCGCACACTCGCCCACAGCCCCACACGAGACCGAGTTCAGGTGGGCGACGCCGCCGGCGTTGAGCGCCGCCGTTCCCGGCACCTCGACGGCGTCACTCCACCCGAAAGTCGCCGACGCCGCGGCGAAGCTCCCCGGAACCGCGCTGAGCACAACAACCAACCCGCAGAGGCCGACAAACCCGCGCACCAACAAGCTTCGTTTCATCCCACTCCCCGGGACACCGCGCACAACAGTGGTGCCGAGAGTAGCGATCGCATTCGGCTTTGTGAACGATGCGATCGAGAAAGTGCGCCCGGCACGATTCGAACGTGCGACCCCCGGCTCCGCAAGCCGATGCTCTATCCCCTGAGCTACGGGCGCTCTGGACGGAGAAGTCTAGCCACCCGCTCGCGCAGCCCCGGCCCGGCCGGGCGGCCGGGGAGGTTCGCGGCGGCGACGCACTCGAGGTGCGCGTGGCGGCGGCGGGTCGTGTCGCCCTCCGGCGCGATGAGGACGTGGTCGCTCATCGCGTGGAGCTGGAAGCCGCAGAGCGGGCAGCGATACGTCGCCGGCTTGAAGCTCCGCACCGGGCGGACCGAGTACCACTCGCGCAACTTCCAGCGTCCGGCGCTTTCGCGTCATCGCCGCACGTAGGCGAGCCCGACACGCGAGCCGTCGGGCCGCGTTGCTTCACTCGTGACGCGCTCGACCTCGGTGTCGTCGCCGAGCTCAACGACACGCAGCTCGCGGTTCGCGTGGCCGCGGTAGTGGAGCCGCGCGATCGGCTCCTGGCCCGGATAGCAGCCCTTCGAGAAGGAAATGTGCGTCGCGTCGAGGCCCGCTTCGGCGGGAAGGATCTTGTCGTCGATCTCGCTGCCCCAGCGCGGCACGCCCGCCTCGATCCGGCGCAGCTCGAGCTCGGCGGCGTCGAGCGTCGGCTCGAGGCCCGAATCGAGCACCTCGCGCGCGCCGGGCCAGTCGGTCGCAAAGCCGTCTTCGCCGCCGAAGACGAGCACCGACTCATGCTCCTCCGCCTCGATCTCGCACCGCGCACGGAAGCGCAGGCGCAGGAGCTCCGCGTGCACCCGCTCGCCAAGCCCCGGCTCGGTCAGGACGAGAAAGTCTTCCTCGCCGCGCCGCCACACGACCAGCGGCGCGATCACGCGCGCCTTCGCCGTCAGCAGCAGCGCGGGGCACGCCTCGCCGACCGCGAGCGCCTCGACGTCGTTCGACACCATCCGCTGGAGATAGTCGGCCGCGTCCGGCCCCGTCACGCCGACGAAATCCCGCCTTCTCTGCGCTACATCCATTGGGCAACTTCCACGCTGTCTAGTGTGCATACCGATGCCGCTCTTCCGCTCGAAAGCCGAGGACAAGGTGCGCGCCGCGGGATACGACCCCGCCCGCCTGCCGCCCGGCCAGTACTTCACAGAGAAGTGGCCGGTCCTCCACGCCGGCAGCGTTCCGACGATCGACGTCGCAACGTGGCAGCTCCGCATCTTCGGGCTCGTCGAGGAGGAGGTCACGCTCGACTACGAGCAGCTCCGCGCGCTGCCGGCGACCGACGTCACGACCGACATCCACTGCGTGACGCGCTGGAGCCGCTTCGACGCCGGCTTCCGCGGCGTCCACTGGCGCGAGCTCGCGGCGCTCTGCAAACCGCTTCCCGCGGCGCACTTCATCATCGCCCACGCGCCGCAGAACTTCAGTGCAAACCTCCCGCTCGAAGCGCTCGACGCGGAGAACGCGATGGTCTGTTACGAAGCCGACGGCGAGCCGCTGACGGCGGAGCACGGCGGCCCGGTGCGCCTCGTCGTCCCGTCGCGGTACTTCTGGAAGAGCGCCAAATGGCTAACCGGCCTCGAACTCGTCTCTGCCGACCGGCCGGGCTTCTGGGAACGCCTCGGCTACCACAACGACGCCGACCCCTTCCGCGAAGAGCGGTACGGCTTCTAACTCGTTTGAGGGGCTAAAGGTCGGCGCGGTGTTGCCGATATTGGAGATAGAACCACCCACCCTCCCCTAGAGAAGGCGTCCGCAAGGGCGTCTTTCTCTTTCTGGAGTACCTTCTTGCCGTGGACGACGACGCGGCCGCACGGAGTCCCAGAAGGAGTGGCGCCGGACGCGGACTGGGCCAGTGTTCCGGAATGACCCCTGAGGTGGGTCTAGGATCGACGGCGATGGGTGGGAGCGGCATTTCCCTCCGCGAGATAACCGACCAGAATCGGGAAGCGGTCGTTGCTCTCCGCGTCGCGGCCTCACAGGAGGGATACGTCAGCAGCGTCGCGGATTCGCTTGAGGAGGCGCGCGACACCTCGGAGGGGAATCCGTGGTATCGGGCCATCTACGCCGACGATCAGGCCGTTGGGTTCGTCATGCTCAGCTGGAACGTGACCCCGGACCCGCCGCAGATCATCGGGCCGTGGTTCCTCTGGAAGCTGCTCATCGATGAGCAGCATCAAGGTTGCGGATATGGCCGTGAAGCGGTGAAGCTCGTCGCCGACATCGCGCGCGACCAGGGAGCGTCCGAGCTTCTGACCAGCTATGTCGCCGGAGAGAGGAGCCCCGAGTCTTTCTACAGACAGATCGGCTTCGTTCCCACAGGCGAAGAGGATGAGAAGGGCGAGAAAGTCCTCGCCCTTCGTCTTCGTAACTGACCGACGCGTTCGGGGGACGGGTCGTTGGGCTGGGCCAGTACTCGGGAATGTCCCCTGAGCGCGGGGTAGGCCTCAGAGGCGACCGAGGCGAACGCGCGCCTCGTCTGCCGCCATCGTGAGGCAAGTGATCGCGATGTATTCGCGGGAGGGATCGGGTGCGCGAGATTCTGGCCCGCCAAGCCAGCCGTACAGCTCGTCAGGGGGGATCGCGTCCACCGCTACCACCATCTCCTGCAGCTCATCTGCGGACGCCCGCTCGACCATCAAGCTTCTCTCGGTGTCGTCGCCGACACCCCAGACATCCGCAAGAGGCATCAGCACGCGAACGGAATCGGGAATCACGACCTCAAGTCTGGCAGCCGCTCAGGCGGGAGCGCACTCCGGCGCCCCAGTGCTCAGGAATGTCCCTTGAGGGGCCGAGTCGTCAGTCTCGCGTGAGACCGGCCCCGCTAAGGGAGAAGCCTCGGCCGGTGATCGTGACGACACAACGGACGCCGCTCTTGAGCGCTGTACAGCGGAAGGGTCCGAGACTGGCCGCTCTCCCGATCTCGAGCGTTGGCAGGTGGCCGCTATTTGAGAGGCAGCCACGGCAGGTCGTCACCTTGCCAGAGCGGTGCAGGGTGACCTGCATGTACGTCCGAAACGGGCGACGTGGCCGGTTCAGCCCGCATATCATCTCGCTGCCGGGATTCAGGAGGCAGTCCATCGCGTTGCGGCCACGCGTGATGAACCCGTGGTATGCGGCGATAGTGAACGGCGTGGTGGTGGTCGTCGTCGCGCCAGGCGTCGTAGTCGTCCGGGGTCCGGACGAGCCGCACGCCGACGCCAAGCCAGCGAGGGCGAACGCTACAAGCAGCGCGGCAAGCCTTCCCACGGCGCGAAGCGGAGCACTGGCTGATTTTGACGGCATCGGCAGTTCGGAGAAGCTACCTCCCCTGGGCCGGTGCGCAGGAATGTCGCTTGAGATTGAGAGAGACGACGACCTTGCGCAGCGCACGTGTTATCGGTCGGTCCTACCGTCTCCGTCTTCCCTTGCTGATGACCAGAACAACCGTCGCCCCATGCTTGAGTTGTGCGCCAGAACGCGGTTTCTGGAAGAGCACGAGCCCCTTCCTGATCGTGCGCGAAAAGGCGTGTTTGTCCACTCTCAACCTGGCGGGGTGGCAACTGGCCAATTCCAGCCTGAACTCAGCGTTGGCGACGCTTCTGCCCCTGTTCAGAGGCACCAGACAGGGCGTGGTTTCGAGGTTGAAGATCACTCGGACCGAAGCGTCAGCGTAGGCGACGACATGGCACTCAGGAAACACGCCCGGAGGCGGAGTGAGCTTCGCTGGAGGATAGAGCTGCGGGCAGTTCCCTGAGAATCCGTCGGCAGTCGAGCCGGAGTCGGGCTTCGGGTGCAGGAACGCTTCGGTTCCGGGCGCGAACTGGGTAGAGCAGACCGTTGGACAGTTGATACCTGTCGGACCGCTCGTGACCGTTCCTGTTCCTGTGCCGAGCATGGATACAGACAGCGTCACGTCCGTGGAGTGCGCCTTCGACCGACTCGTGGCCGTGCCAGCAGGTGCTACAGCCGAGAAGACGAGGGCTACACCAAGCGCTACCAAAAGCGTCCTCATCGCGTCCTTTCGTCGACCACGCCGGTGATCTCTCCAGCGCCTCGCCCTCGGCGGAACGCCGAGACGATCTGACGGTCCCGCTCCGTCCGCCGTGCCGGCCCCAGCACGAGTCGAGCGTCGGCCCTTCGCCCTGCTCGGACTGCTCGCACCCGTCGGCGTCGAGCACGCGTCGATAACTGCCGCGGCCGTCCGATGCCGGGGTCCGCAGCCTCGCGGCCTGGATGTCCGCCGAAGCGCAGGCACTTGGCGAGTCCGCGAGCGCGAGTTCTGCAGAGACCGCGTGTCCGCGCGTGGCCCGGGGACGCTCAGCCGCCATGAGATGCGGCGCTCGCCTGGGCGAGCGATGCCTCTCGCCTGACTGTGGCGCGCTGTCCCGCCGAGCCCTCCTAGAACGACGAAGGGCCGGCGTAAACCGGCCCTTCGCGTAAAGCCGCTAAGCGGCTCGTTACATCATCCCGCCCATGTCCGGCATGCCGCCGCCCATCGCGGCGCCGACCTTCTCCGGAGCCTCGGCGACGACCGCCTCGGTGGTGAGGATGTTCTTCGCGATCGACGCGGCGTTCTGCAGCGCCGAGCGGGTGACCATCGTCGGGTCGCCGATCCCGCTCTTGAGCAGGTCCTCGACCTCGCCGGTCTCGACGTTCAGACCGAAGCCCGCCTTCGCCGTCCGCACCTGCTGGACGACGACCGAGCCCTCGAGGCCCGCGTTGTACGCGAGCTGACGGAGCGGCTCCTCGAGCGCACGGAAGATGATCTGCGCACCCGTCTTCTCGTCACCCTCGAGCTTGCCGAGGAGGTCGGGGCTGATCGCATCCGCGGCGTTGATGAGCGCGACACCGCCACCCGGAACCTGGCCCTCCTCGAGAGCCGCGCGGGCAGCCTGCAGCGCGTCCTCGACGCGGTGCTTCTTCTCCTTCATCTCCGTCTCGGTCGAAGCGCCGACCTTGACGACGGCGACGCCGCCGGACAGCTTCGCGAGGCGCTCCTGGAGCTTCTCGCGGTCGAAGTCGGAGTCGGTGTTCTCGATCTCCGCCTTCAGCTGCTTGATGCGGCCCTTGATGGCGTCCGTCTCACCGGCACCGTCGATGATCGTCGTCGTGTCCTTGTCGATGACGACGCGGCGGGCGTGGCCGAGCTGCGAGAGCTTCGTGTTCTCGAGCTTGAGGCCCATCTCCTCGGTGATCACTTCGCCGCCCGAGAGGATCGCGATGTCCTCGAGCATGCGCTTGCGGCGATCGCCGAAGCCCGGCGCCTTGACGGCGACGGCCTGGAAGGTGCCGCGGAGCTTGTTGACGACGATCGTGGCGAGCGACTCGCCCTCGACGTCCTCCGCGACGATCAGGAGCGGCCGGCCGGACTGGATGACCTGCTCGAGCACCGGCAGGATGTCCTTGACGGCACCGATTTTGGAGTTGGCGACGAGGATGTACGGATCCTCGAGCACCGCCTCCATCCGCTCGGGGTCGGTGATCATGTACGGCGAGAGGTAGCCCTTGTCGAACTGCATGCCCTCGGTGAACTCGAGCTCGAGGCCGAGAGTCTGGCCCTCCTCGACGTTCACGACGCCGTCCTTGCCGACCTTCTCGATCGCGTCGGCGATGACATCGCCGATCTCCCGCTCGCGCGAGGAGACGGCGGCGATGCGAGCGATGTCCTCGCGGCCGGAGACGTCCTTCGACTGCGCCTTGAGGTTCTCGACCACGGCGTTGACGGCCGTCTCGATGCCCCGCTTGAGGCCCATCGGGTTCGCGCCGGCGGAGACGTTCTTCAGTCCCTCGCGGACGATCGCCTGAGCGAGGACGGTCGCCGTCGTCGTGCCGTCGCCGGCAACGTCGTTCGTCGCCGTCGCGACCTCGCGGACGAGCTGAGCGCCCTGGTTCTCGAAGACGTCCTCGAGCTCGATCTCGCGAGCGATCGTGACGCCGTCGTTCGTGATGGTGGGTGCGCCGAACTTCTTGTCAAGGACTACGTAGCGCCCCTTCGGACCCAGTGTGACCTTGACCGCGTCGGCGAGGATGTCGACGCCGCGCTGAAGCGAGCGGCGTGCATCCTCATTGAACTTCAGCTCCTTGTGAGCCATATTGTCTTCTGACCTCCGTTACTTTTTCTTGGCGGATGCGCCGGCCGGCTCGCGGGTCCCAGAGACCTTCGCGAGGACGTCCGACTCGCGGAGGATCAGGTACTCCTCCGTGCCGACCTTGATCTCGGTCCCGCCGTACTTGGAGAAGACGATCTCGTCGCCCTCCGCCAGGTCCATCGGGACGAACTTTCCGTTGTCGTCCCGGGAACCCGGGCCGAGCGCGAGGACGCGGCCGCGTTGCGGCTTCTCCTTCGCGGTATCCGGAAGCACGATGCCGCTGAACGTCTGCTCCTCTTCATCGAGGACTTCGACGATCAGGCGGTCACCAAGCGGCTTCAGGTTCATATACAGAGCCTCCTGACTGCTGTTTCCTGTCGTAATTCGGCACTCTGAAGCGCAGAGTGCCGAGCCATTGTACGGTCGGCACTCAGACACTGCAAGTGCCAAGTGCTAAACCATGACGATGCGGCGGGAGTTCTCGGCGGGAGGCGTGCTCGTGCGGTCGATCCGGGGCCGCGCGCACGTTGCCGCAATTCGGCCACAGGGCAAGCCCGGCATCTGGGCGCTGCCGAAGGGGAAGATCGACCCCGGCGAGTCGGCGGCGGAGGCTGCGGTGCGCGAGGTGCGCGAGGAGACCGGCGTCGAGGGGCGGCTCGTCGAGAAGCTCGGCGACGTCCGCTACACGTACACCGCCACGTGGGAGCCGGTGAAAGGCGAGAGAATCTTCAAGATCGTGACCTTCTTCCTCCTCACAGCCGGCCGCGGCCGGATCGGCGAGATCGACGACGCGATGCGCATCGAGGTCGACGACGCGCGGTGGCTCCCCCTCGACGCGGCGCCGCGCCTGCTCACGCACAAGGGCGAGCGGGAGATGGCCGCGAAGGCGTTGGAGAAGCTTTCCGGCCAATGATCGGTAGAGCCGTCAACGTCGCGGACTACGTGGAGGCAGCGCGGGAGAAGGTCGCCCCCGAGCTGTGGTGCTACTTCGAGGGCGGAGCCGGCGACGAGGTGACGCTGCGCGGCAACGTCGCGGCGTACGAGCGTTGGCAACTGCGGCCGCGGATGCTCGTCGACGTGAGCGGCGTGACGACGGCGACGACGCTCCTCGGCACGCCGGTCGCCTCCCCGCTCGGGATCGCGCCGTTCGCGATGCAGGGCCTGCTCGATCCCGACGGCGAGCTCGCCACCGCGCGCGCGGCCGCCGCGACGGGCGCGCTCATGTGCGTCTCGACGCTGACGACGCGCACGCACGCCGCGATCCGCGAGGCCGCCGGCGACGGCCCACGCTGGTTTCAGCTCTACGTCCTCAAGGACCGCTCTCGGACGCTCGACCACATGCACGAGGCGCGGGAGGCCGGCTACTCGGCGCTCGTGCTCACGGTCGACGCGCCGTTCATCGGCCGCCGCGAGCGCGACCTGCGGCTCGGCTTCGAGAACCCGCCGCCCGACCTCGACCTCCCGTACGCGAACCTCTTCGAGATGACGCCGTCGCTGACGTGGCGCGACCTCGAATGGATCCGCGCCGAGATGCCGCTGCCGATCGTCCTCAAGGGGATCCTCACGCGCGAGGACGCAGAGCTCGCGGTCGAGCACGGCGCCGACGCGGTGTGGGTCTCGAACCACGGCGGCCGCCAGCTCGACGGCGTCGCGGCCGGGCTCGAGGCGCTGCCCGAAGTCGCGGAGGCCGTTGCGGGCCGCTGCGAGGTGTACGTCGACGGTGGGATCCGGCGCGGCACCGACGTCCTCAAGGCGCTCGCGCTCGGTGCAGACGCGGCGTTCGCGGCTCGCGCGTTCGCGAGTGCGCTCGCCGTCGACGGCGAGGCCGGCGTCGCGCATGCGCTCTCGTTGCTGTCGGACGAGATCGCTCTAGGCCTCGGTCTGCTCGGGTGCACGTCACCGGAACAAGTGACGCGTGCACATGTGCAACCCGCCGTCGCCTAAGTTGGCACACTCTCGGGGACGATGTACGCACTGAACTTCTACTCGCCGATGGTTTCCGAGCAGCTGCGGAGTGGCCGCAAGTCGGCGACGATCCGGCTCGGCGACAAATCGGGCAAGTACCGGAAGGGGATGGTCGTGCGTGTGCTGTGCGGCGTGCGCTTCAGCCCGCGCGAGCACGTCTTCGACGCGGTGATCGACAAAGTCGAGGTGAAGACGCTCGGCGAGCTGTCCCCGCGCGAGATCGAGCACGACAACCCCGAGATCCGCCGCACCGACGAGATGGCGAACTTCCTCGGCCGGCTCTACAACCGCGAAGTCGGCGAAGACGACCGCGTGACCGTGATCCGCTTCTCGCAGATCATGAGCGGCCCCGTCGTGCCCGCCTTCGAGGGCGACCTCTTCTAGTTTCCGCGCGAAGAGCTGCGCTCTTCGCGCGGGTAGTGGCGGAACTACGGCGCGGAAGAGCGCGGTCTTCCGCGCCTTCGTGCTGAGAACTCATTGGGGCAAAGTTGGCACACCTTGCCCTTGACAAAGTGCCGCTCGCAGTAGGCGGTGTCGGACACCGTGTCCGCGGGTGTCCGCGGGTGGGCGACCCGTTTCTCCTAAGCCGGACGGAGGCGTAGAGTCGACTCGTGACGTTTTGTGGCGGATGCGGCGCTCCGCAAGTCCCCGGCGATCAGTTCTGCCAGCGGTGCGGCCGCGCGTACTCCGCGGATGAGCCCGCGCAGGCGTCCGAGGAGCTCCCGGTCGTACAGTCGAGCTCGACGGAAGCGCCCGCGGTCGGCTCGCTGCCCGGCGCCCAGTCGGGCGATGCGGATGACGAGCCGTTTCCGTCGTGGGCCGGGATCGCCGCGGGCGTCGCGGTCTTCTTCATGCCGTTCATCTCTCTGATCGTTGCGCTTGTCATGCGCTCCTCCGAGCAGCGGCCGAGCCGGCGGTCATTCCTCAAGAACTGGGCGATCTGGAGCGGGGTCTGGCTTTGCACCGGGTTCCTCATCGTGATCATCGCGGTCGGCGCGATGGCCAGCGGCGGCGCCAACGGCGTATCAGGCGGCAAATGCAAGAACGGGCCGGACCCGTTCAACCCGCCTTCGTACACGAGTCAGGACGGCACGCACTGGACAGCCGACGTTCCGTGTTCCGGCGGCGGATCGATCACACGACCGGCGAACAAAAGCGAAACTCGCTTCCTGAACAAGCCCTAGCTAGGAATCGCGGTTCCAGGGAAGCTCGTCCCACGACGCGGGACGGCCCTCTTCCCACTCCGGGAACGGGGCGTACGCGACGCCCGGCGTGTCCGTCTCCTCTTCGACGCCGGCGCCATGCGCGAGCGCGACGTCGTTCCGTTCGTAGACGATCGAGCCGCCGCGCAAGCCGAGCGTGACCATCACGCACGGCCCATCCCCGGCACCGACGAACGCGTGCGTCACGCCGGGCGGGCAGTGGAAGTAGTCCCACTGCTTCAGCGTCCGTTCCTCGCCCTCGACGATGAGCAGCAACTCGCCCTCGACGACGAGAAATCCCTCCTGGCCCGTTTCGCGGTGGTACATCGTGCTCGGCTTTCCCGGCTCGAGGACGTGGACGCGGACGCCGACCTGGACGTCGTCGTCGAACGGGACGAGAAAGCCGCGTGCGCCGAACTTCTCGTTCACGAACCACGGGAACTCGCGGACGTTGTGGACGTACCAATCAGCCACGTCTGATCCTCCCTCCGAACATCGCGTTGGGCCTGACCGGCTCGCCGCACTCCTCGCAGTCGACGACCGCGATCGAGGAGAAGCCCGCGCCGCACGACTTGCACCGGCGCACGAGCTCGCCGCCGCATTGCGGGCACTCGTCGGGCATCTCTGCCTCGAACTCCTCGAACCAGCGCTTCGCCGCGCCGCATCCGAGACAGAACGCAACCCAGTCGCCGAGGACCTTCCGGCGCTCCTCCCGCAGCCAGTCCGCCGCCTTCGCCATACGCTCATCGTATGCAGCCGCCGTTCCCGAAGATCGAGTTGCACGTCCACCTCGAAGGGACGGTGCGGCCCGACACGCTGCGCGCGATCGCGAAGCGCAACGACTACGCGCTCCCGGACGACCTCGAGTCGCTCTACCGCTTCCGCGACTTCGCGCACTTCATCGAGGTGTGGATCCTCACGACGAATGCGCTACGCACCGAGGACGACTACCGCCGGATGGTCGTCGACTACGCGACGGAGGCGGCCGCTCACGGCGCCGTCTATCTCGAGGGGATCTTCTCGCCGGCCGAGCGCGTCCGGCGCGGCGTCTCCTATGAGACGATTTTCGAAGGCGTGTGCGCCGGGGCGGAGGAGGCCCCGATCGAGATCCGCCTTACGCCCGACATCGCCCGCGGCTTCACGCAAGAGGAGGCGCGCGAGATGGTCGAGTGGGCTGCGCGGTACCGCGAGCGCGGCGTCGTCGGGATCGGGCTCGGCGGGCTTGAGGCGCAGTTCCCGCCGGAGCCGTACGAGGATGTCTTCCGGCGCGCGCACTCACTCGGGCTCGGCTCGGTGCCGCACGCCGGCGAGGCGGCCGGCGCCGAGTCGGTGCAGGGTGCGCTCGAGGCGTTGGGCGCCGACCGGATTCGTCACGGGATCCGCGCAGTCGAGGATCCGGGCCTCGTCGCGGAGCTCGCCGGCCGCGGCACCGTCCTCGACGTCTGCCCGCTCTCGAACCTCCGCACCGGCGTCGTCGCCTCGCTCGACGAGCACCCGCTGCCGCAACTCGTCGCCGCGGGCGTGCGCTGCTCGATCTCGACGGACGACCCGGCGATGTTCGACACGGACCTCACCCGCGACTACGAAGCGGCCGCCTCGCTCGGCGTCACCCCGCGCGCCGCGTACGAGGCCGGCGTCGCCGGAGCGCTCTGCGACGAGGCGACCCGCGACCGGCTCCGCTCGATCGGCAGCGCATTCCTGTGGGACAGTTAGATTTCGGAGCCATGGCGATTGCGAGAGAAGCGGGGCCTGTCGGCTCCATCCATGAGGTGCGCGAGGCGGGTCTCGACCGCGAGGACCTGCTCGGCATCTATCGCAACATGCTCGTCACGCGCGGCGTCGAGGAGCGCGGCCACATCCTTTACCGGCAGGGCAAGATCCCCGGCTCGTTCTACACGGGCCGCGGCAACGAGGGCGCCGCCGTCGGCGTCGCCACGGCGATGGGCACGGAGGACGTCGGCACGCCGCTCCACCGCGACATGGGCGTCCACATCACGCGCGGCGTCGAGCCGTGGCGGATCTTCGCGAACTACATGGGCCGCGTCGATGGCCCGGCACGCGGCCGCGACGGCAACGTCCACATGGCCGACGAGCAGCTCGGGATGATCGCGATGGTCAGCCACCTCCCGGCGATGCTTCCCGTCGCCGTCGGTTGCGCGCTCGCCTTCCGGATTCGGGAGGAGGCGCGCGTCGCGGTCGGCTGGTTCGGCGAAGGCGCCTCCGCGCGCGGCGACGCGCACGAGTCGATGACCTTCGCCGGCACGCGCCGGCTTCCGATGGTCTTCGTCTGCGACAACAACCAGTTCGCGTACTCGACGCCGACGCAGTACGAGTACGCGACCGAGCACGTCGCCGACCGCGCCCAGGCGTACGGCTTCGAGGGAGTCGTCGTCGACGGCACCGACGTCCTCGCCGTCTACCGCGAGGCGAAGCGCGCGATCGAGAAGGCGCGCGCCGGCGGCGGGCCGACACTGCTCGAGTGCCTGACGCTGCGGATGGAGGGCCACGCCGTCCACGACGACGCGTTCTACGTCCCGAAGCAGATGTTCGAGAAGTGGGCCGAGTCGGACCCGATCGAGAGCTTCCGCACCTGGCTCCGCGACAACGCCGACATGACGGACACGGAGGAGGACGACATCGCCGCGAGCGTCAAGAAGCTCCTGCTCTCTTCGATGGAACGCGCGGAAGAGTCGCCGCAGCCCGATCCGGCGACGCTCCTCGACGGCGTGTACGCGACGCCCGAAGACCTCGACACGCCCCACCACAAGTAATGGCTGAACTCACCTATTTGCAGGCAATTTCCGACGGCCTGCGCACCGAGATGCGGCGCGACAAGCGCGTCTTCCTCATCGGCGAGGACGTCGGCGTCTACGGCGGCGCGTTCAAGGTCTCGCTGGGCTTCCAGGAGGAGTTCGGCCCGTGGCGCGTCATCGACGCCCCGCTCGCCGAGACCGCGATCGTCGGCGGCGCGACCGGCGCGGCGATCATGGGCCTCCGCCCCGTCGCCGAGATGCAGTTCGCCGACTTCATCTCGTGCGCGTGGGATCACCTCGTCACGATCGCGGCGAAGCAGCGCTGGCGCGCGGGCACTCCGGTGCCGATCGTCGTGCGCCTCCCGTCGGGCGGCGGCTTCTCGGGCGGGCCGTTCCACTCGCAGAACCCCGAGTCGTCGTTCGCGCACATCCCCGGCCTCAAGTGCGTCTGCCCGGCGACGCCGGAGGACGCGAAGGGCCTGCTCATCAGCGCGATCGAGGATCCGAACCCCGTCCTCTACTTCGAGCACAAGCACCTCTACCGCCGCATCAAGGGCGAGGTGCCGGAGGAGCGGTACACGACGCCGATCGGCAAGGCGCGCATCCACCAGGAAGGCTCCGACATCTCGGTGATCACGTGGGGCGCGATGGTCTACACCGCCGAAGAGGCCGCGCAGCAGCTCGACGCCGACGGCGTCTCGGTCGAGATCATCGACCTGCGCACCGTCATGCCGTGGGACAAGGCCGCGGTGCTCGAGTCGGCGCGCAAGACGTCGAAGGTGCTCGTCCTCCACGAGGACACGCGCACCGGCGGTTTCGGCGCCGAGATCGCGGCGTCGATCGCGGAGGAGGCGTTCGAGGATCTCGACGCGCCGGTGAAGCGCATCGCCGCTCCCGACTGCCCCGTCCCGTTCTCGCCCGTGCTCGAGAAGGCATTCATCCCGCAGGTCGACGACGTCGTCGCCGGGCTGCGCGAACTCGCTGCGTACTAGGAGGAGTCGCATGGCCACGGAGACCGCTGTCGATGTCGTGATGCCGCAGATGGGCGTGTCCGTTTCGGAGGGCACGGTCACCCGCTGGCTCAAGCAGGAGGGCGAGCACGTCGAAGCCGACGAGCCGCTGCTCGAGATCTCGACCGACAAGGTCGACACCGAGGTGCCGAGCCCAGCGACCGGCACCGTGACGCAGATCCTCGTTCAGGAGGGCGCGACGGTCGATGTCGGCACGAAGCTCGGCCAAATCGGAGGATCAGCAGAGCTCGGCGGCGCCGCTGGTGCTCCTCCCGCCGCGCCGGCTGAGCCCGAGGCTCCCGCCGAGGAGGCTGCTCCCGAGCCCGTCGCTGCGGCCGAGGAAGCTCCGGCTCCCGCCGCTCCAGAGCCCGCTGCTCCCGCCCCGGCTGCGCCCGCTCCGGCAGCTCCCGCGCCGGTCGCGAGCGGCAACGGCAAGGCGTTCGTCTCCCCGGTCGTGGCGCGCATCGCGTCAGAGCACGGCGTCGATCCGAGCCAGGTCGCCGGCACCGGACAGGGCGGCCGCGTGACGAAGAAGGACATCCTCGCGTTCGTCGAGTCCGGCGGCTCTGCGCAATCTGGGGCAGCCGCTACCGCGGCGCCCGGTGCTGCGCCCGCAGCTCCGGCCGCTCCCGCTCCGGCTCCTGCGGCCGCCGCACCGGCAGCTCCGGCTCCGGCGGCGCCGGCCGAGATCGTCGGCGGCGAGTCGCTCGAGCCGATCACCGCGATGCGCCGCGGCATCGCCGAGCACATGCGCAAGTCGCTCGACACGAGCGCGCACGTCACGAGCGCTATCGAGGTCGACTTCTCCCGCATCGTCGCCGCGCGCGAGAAGCTCAAGAAGGAGTACCAGTCCGCGTACGGCGTCAACCCGACGTACCTCTCGTTCGTCGCGAAGGCGACCGTCGAGGTGCTACGCGACTACCCGTATGTCAACGCCGAGATGCGCGGCGACTCGATCGTCACGCGCAACTTCGTCAACCTCGGCATCGCGGTCGAGCTCGCGGACGGGAAGGGACTCATCGTCCCGGTCCTCCGCAACGCCGAAGGGCTCAACCTCCTCGGCCTCGCGCGTGGCATCGTCGACATCGCGAACAGGGCGCGCAACAAGCAGCTCGTGCCGGACGACGTCCAGGGCGGCACGTTCACGATCACGAACCCCGGCGGCTACGGCACGTTCCACGGCACGCCGGTCATCTCGCAGCCGCAGTCAGCGATCCTCGGCACGTACGCGCTCGTCAAGCGCGCGGTGGTGGTCGAGGACGAACTCGGGCAAGACGTGATCGCGATCCGGCCGATGATGAACATCACGCTGACGTACGACCACCGCCTCGTCGACGGCGCATACGCGGGCCGGTTCCTCCGCGACCTGCGCGAGCGGCTCGAGAGCTGGGAGGGCGACGGGGGCTAGACCCCGCTGCGGCCGCCCCGGTGGTCCGCCCAACTCCGCCGACGCCGAGCTCCTCCACGACGAGGGCGCCGGCGACGCAGGCCTAGCTGCATCGTCCACGGCGGACATCTCCGGTCCCAGGCGTCATCGGTCCTGTCCCGAAGAGACCGGGAGCGCTTGATCAAGCGGTCGAGAGTCCCCTCGGACACGTCTGGTGCCTGGCACCGGACGTGGCTCGAGCAGACGTGTCACAAAGCGGCAGCGAGAACGGCTGAGAGCGGCTGCGGAATCTCGTCTGGCTCGAGCATCTCGACGAGGAGCGGCAGGTAGCGGTAGCGGCGGCGGTCCGCCGACTGGAGCCAGCGCGGCAAGCCCTCCGCTGCCGAGCGGCCGCGCCACGCCGGCTGGTTCTGAAAGTGGCGGAACGTCGTGAGCTCGCCCTGCGCGGCGAGGAGCTCTTCGACGCGCGGAACGCCGACGGCGCGGAGCAGCTCGTCCTCGATGTCCTTGTGGCAGACGAAGGTCGCGTCGCCGAGGACGCGGCGAAAGAAGCGCTCCTCGCCCGCGTCGCACATCCCGACGATGTGCTGCTCGCCCTCGTACTCGGCCGCCGCGCGGCGAACCGCCTGCGCACCGCCGATCGGCACGATCTCGACGCCGCGTAACTCCATGCCGAGCCGCACGGCCACCGCCTCCAGCGCAAGCCGGTCGGTGATGCCTTCGACGAGGATGATTCCCACCCCGTGACGCTAGCGTCAGGGAATCAGGCGCTTGCGATACCAGAGAACGTCGGTCCCCGACGGGAAGCCCTCGACGCGCCCAACGAGCTCGTACCCGCACCGCTCGTAGAGGCTGCCTGCCTGAAAGGCGTACGTGAAGTGGACGGTCTGCGTACACCCACGGGCCGCCGCCTCGGCTTCAGCGGCTGCGATAAGCCGGGTCCCGAGCCGGCGACCCCGGAGACTTGGATCCACCCACAGGCTCTGCAACTCGCAGCAGTCGCCCCACGTCCAGCCGCTGATGCCGGCGACGATCCTGCCGCCGTCGCGGACGAAGATCGCCAGCTCGGTCTCCTCTCCGAGCCCCGTCGCAGCGGACGCCTCGCGGCGGATCTCCGTCTCGAGGAACTCGAGATCGCGCGGATCCGGATCGGTCTCGACCGTGAACTCCACGCCGATGGCGATCGGGCTACCCCCCGAGGATCTTGGCCTTGGCGGCCGCGAACTCGTCGTCCGTCAGCGCGCCGGAGGCATGCAGCTGTGCCAGCTGCTGCAGCTCGTCCGTGTCGCTCGCGGGAGCCGGCGGGGGCGCGGGCGCCGCCTCGGACTCCTCGGGTGGTGCGTCGTTGCTGCCCCTACTGTGCGCGACTGACGCGCCTATGGCTGCGCCGGCGACCAACCCGCGGCGGCGTGACCTTCTCCTGAATCCCATCGTTGAGCTCCTTCCGATCGTCCTTGGCCGAGCCTGATGTCTCCGAGAGCCTAGTGCGAGACGATGACCTTCAGCGCGAGACGACTCCCGCCCGAGTATGCAGACGTCGCTGTCCTGGGAGGCTGCGAACCTTCACCCCGTGAGCGTCAGCGACGAACCGACGGTCGGCCGCTTCCAAACGCGCCTGCGCAACCGCGCGATGCTCGCCGTTTCGAACCGGCGCGTGTTTCCGTACCTCGTCGGCGTCATTGCGTTTACCAGCGTCGTCACCGGGCTCATCGCACACCTGATCGACCGCAAAGACTTTCCGTCGTTTGGAATCGGTGTTTGGTGGGCGGTCGTCACTCTCGGAACCGTCGGCTACGGCGACGTGGTGCCGCACACCGCCTGGGGACGAGTGCTCGGCGGCGCCGTGATCGTCTGCGGTGTGACGTTCATTTCGTTCCTGATTGCGATCGTCACCTCGCTGTTCAGCGACGCGAGCCGCGACACCGAACGCGCGCTGCACGACGCACGTCACGCCGAGACGATGCAGCTCCTCCGGCAGATGGACGCCCGGCTCGGGGCGCTTGAGGGGACGGGCGAGGGGAAGCGAGCGCAATAGACGGCGCTCGCCTCCCGTCGCTACCGCTTAGGTCGTCTCGCTCTCGAGCTCTGCGAAGTCGAGCGCGAGGCCGAGGGCACGCACCATGTTTCCGCTGGCAGCGGCGACACGCGGGCTGCCGACGATCGGGGCGATCGCTGCGAGCACGCCCTGAATCTCCTCGACGCCCACATCGACTTGGCCGGCGACGCTGAGGTTCAGCAAGTACGAAGCCGGCGGCGCGTCCACCGCGACGAGCGCGGCGATCCGCACCAACATGGCCTGCTCGGGATCGAGAGTCGTCGTCTCGATCGCGTCAGTGTTCATCCGGGTCAGGAGGTCGAGGACGGGGGTGTCCGTCTGCTGTGACATTGGGCTCCTCTCAAGAGCGGTAGAACCCGATTCAAGCAGGCGAGAGCCGCCTCTCGTTACAACCGCTGGCGCTAGCCTGAGCCCGTGGCGACCGGCGGGTATCTCCTCCAACTCGGCGAGACGTCGTACCTCGAGGCGTGGGACATCCAGCGCTCCCTCGCCGGCGCGGTGTCGCAGGGCGCGATCCCCGACACGATCGTCCTGCTCGAGCATCCGCCCGTCGTGACGCTCGGCCGCCGCACGGAGGACGACGAACTCCACATCCCCGAAAACACCACCGTCGAGGTCGTCGAGACGAACCGCGGGGGCAAGTCGACGTTCCACGGCCCGGGACAGCTCGTCTGCTACCCGATCCTCGATCTGAACCGGCATGGCCGCGACGTGAAGCAGTACGTCCGCGATCTCGAGGACGCGCTGATCGGGACGCTCGCTCCGCTTGGCGTGGAGGGAACGCGGCTCGAAGGGCTGACCGGCGTCTGGCTCCAGAGACCTCCGCGGAAGATCGCGTCGATCGGCGTCCACGTCTCGCGTTGGGTGACGACGCACGGCTACGCGCTCAACGTCGACCTCGACCCCGCGCCGTTCACCGACTGGATCACGGCGTGCGGCCTCGAGGACGCGATGTTCACGACGCTCGCCCGCGAGCTTGACCGACCCGTGAGCGTCGACGAGGTTCGGCCGCATGCGATCGCGGCGCTCGAGGAGGTCTTCGGGCTCGAACTCGAAGAGCTACCCGCGGAAGACGGCGCTGGTCTCTGGCCGCAGCCGCGCCACGCGCAACTAGCCGGCTAACCACTCCTCGCGGAACTCGCCCGGCGTCGACCGCGGGAACCGCGCGTACGCGACTTCCGGCTTGTCGGTGTCCTCCTCGCTCGACGCGTTGTGCTTCATCGCGAGCTCCGAGAACGGATAGCCGCCCCAGCCCTCGTCCTTCACCGAGTCGATCCGCGCGCCGACCGCGAGGATCACGCACGGCTCCGATCCGGCTCCGATCCGCGTGTGCGGGACGCCCGGCGGGCAATGGACGTAGTCCCACTGCCGAATCGTGCGCTCCTCGCCGTCGATGATGAGGGTCGCTTCGCCGGAGAGAACGAGAAAGCCCTCCTGGTCCGCCTCCCAGTGGTACATCGCCATCGGGTCGCCCGGGCCGAGAACGAAGAGATTGACGCCGACCTGCGCGTCGTCGTTGGTTACGAGCTGCGTGACGTTCCCGCGCGGGCCGCAGTCACGCCACTCGGCGTCACGAATGTTGAGGATGTACCACTCGTCTGCCATGTTCGGGACTCTACGCGCGCAGCCCGTCGAGGACGACGTCGAGGTAGAGCCGCCACTGTCCGTCGGGCGCGTTCGTCAGAGCGGAGCGGACGAGGAGCTGGACGTCTCCCGGCGCGACATCCTTGCGCACCGCCCCGGCACGCTGCGCGCGGGCCACGATCTTTCGTCCCAGCTCGTCGAGCTCGGCGGCTCCCGGCTTCTCACCGCAGTGAACGACGCACGCGTGCAAGCCCGGCGACGACATCACGAGCTCGCCGATGCCTCGGATGAACTCGAAGAACGCCGCTCCAGGATCGGGCGAGCGCAGCGCTTCTTTGGCGAGGGCGTGCATCTGCGCAACGTGGCGCTCGATGACGGCGTACATCAGGTCGTCCTTGGTCGGGAAGCGGCGGAACACCGTCCCGTGGCCGACTCCCGCGAGCCGGGCGATCTCGTCGATGCTCGCGTCGGGGCCCAACGCGCCGAAGGCCTGCTCCGCCGCGTCGAGCACCAACTCGTGATTGCGCCGCGCGTCGGCGCGCAGCTCGGTCATCAGGCGGCCGCCGGTACCGGCTCCGTCTCGATGTCCTGCTCGATCCTCGCGACGTGCCGCTTGCGGAGGAGCGCGACGAAGACGATGAGGCTCAGACCGACGAGGACGGCAGCACCCGCGAAGGCGTACTGCCAGCCGTTCACGATCGAAGGCAACGACCCCGGGGCGAACGGGTGTGCGAGCGCAGCTGCACTCGTGTGGTTGACGGCGACCGTGGTCAGGATCGCGAGCCCGAGTGCACCGCCGACCTGCTGCGACGTGTTGAAGAGCCCGGAGGCGAGCCCCTGGTCCTCGTCCTCGAGCCCCGTCGTCGCCACGAGCGTCAGCGGCATGAAGATGGCGCCCATCCCGAGAGAGGCCAGGATCATTCCCGGCAGGACGTCACTCGCATACGAGCCGTTGACCGGCATCCGGGAGAAGAGGAGCAGCCCGGCGATCGTCAGCAGCATGCCGACAACGGTGACCGGCCTCACCCCGATCCGCGGCGCCAGCGCCGAAGCGAGCCCCGCCGAGATCATGATCCCCGCCGTGAAGGGCAGGAACGCGAGACCCGTCTTGAGCGGGTCGAAGCCCAGAGCCCGCTGGATGTACTGCGTGTTGAAGTAGAACATCGCGAACATCCCGGAGAACGCGAGGAACATCGAGAGGTTCGCGGTGGTGAGCGAGCGGACGCGGAAGATCGAAAGCCGGACGAGCGGCTCCGCCGACCGCTGCTCGATCAGGACGAACCCGACGAGGAGCACCGCCGCGACGACGAACGAAACGATCGACACCGTCGAGCTCCAGCCGTGCTGCGCCGAGTTGACGAGCCCGTACACGAGCAGCATCAGGCCACCCGTCACGGAGACGGCCCCGGCGAGGTCGTAGCCCTTGTGAGCGTGCTCGTCCTTCGACTCCGGCACGAGCCGCAGCGCGGCGAAGAAGGCGATGATCCCGACCGGGACGTTGACGAAGAAGATCCAGCGCCAGGAGAAGGACTGGGTCAGCCACCCGCCGAGGACGAGGCCGAACGCGGAGCCGCCGATCGCGATCGCCGCCCAGACGCCGAGTGCCCGCGCGCGCTCCTTTCCCTCGGCAAACGTCGTCGAGATGATGGACAGCGCCGCCGGAGAGATGAGCGCGGCGCCGAGCCCCTGCAGCGCGCGGAAGCCGATGAGCATCCCGGACGTCGTCGCGATCCCGTTCAGGAACGAGGCCGCGGTGAAGATGACGAGGCCGATAAGGAAGAACCGCTTCCGGCCCAGGAGGTCGCCGACACGCCCGCCGAGCAGGAGAAAGCCGGCGAATACGAGGGTGTAGGCATTCACGACCCACACCAGGCTCGCCTCGCTGAAATGGAGGCCGGTCTGGATGCGGAAGAGGGCGACGTTCACGATCGTCGCGTCAAGGACGACCATGAACTGCGCGAGGCAGACGATGACGAGTATGACCCAGGGATTCGTGGAATGGCGGCTCATGCGGCTCCTTCGTGTGCTCAGATCCGTAAACGGACTTATCAGTCCGTTTCACCGTAGCAACGGTCGGCGACCCTGCGCCACATAGACTGGAACGCGCCTGTGGAGACCTCGCTTCCCGTCGCAGAACGCCCTCGCCGCCCCGAATGGATGAAGGTGCGCGCCCCGTCGAAGGACGGCCAGTACTTCGACGTCCAGAAGCTCGTGCACGGCCTCTCGCTCCACACGATCTGCGAGGAGGCGCGCTGCCCGAACATCTCCGAGTGCTGGGGACGCGGCACCGCGACGTTCCAGATCCTCGGCGACACGTGCACGCGCGCCTGCCGCTACTGCTACGTCAACTCCGGAAAGCCGGAGTCGCCGCCGGATCCGCTCGAGCCGCTGCGGCTCGCGCAGGCGGCGGCGCAGATGCAGCTCAAGCACGTCGTCGTCACCTCGGTCGACCGCGACGACGTCCCCGACCGCGGCGCCGGCCACTACGCGGCGACGATCCGCGCGCTCAAGGCGAAGCTGCCGGACTGCAAGGTCGAGATCCTCACGCCCGACTTCCTCGGGGTCGAGGAGGAGGCGCTGCAGACGATTCTCGCCGCGCGGCCCGAGGTCTTCAACCACAACATCGAGACCGTTCGCCGGCTGCACGCCCGGATGCGCGGCGCGAAGGCCGACTACGACAAGGCGCTCTGGCTCCTGCGCCGCGCGAAGGAGATCGCCGACTACCGCGTCCTCACGAAGTCGGGGATCATCGTCGGGCTCGGGGAGACGAACGACGAGGTCGTCGAGACGATGCGCGATCTGCGCGCCAACGGCGTCGACGTCGTCACGATCGGCCAGTACCTCCAGCCGAGCGCGAAGCACGCACCGATCGATCGCTGGGTGCATCCCGACGAGTTCCGCTGGTTCCGCGAACAGGGCGAAGAGCTCGGGTTCGGCTCGGTCTTCTCCGGCCCGCTCGTGCGCTCGAGCTACCGCGCCGACGAGCAGCGACACGCAGCCGAGACCGGCCGCGGCGCCGTCGCGTACTAAGCAGTTCGACTCTTAGAAGTTCCTTAAGCCCGGACAGTTCGGTTTCCGATTTTTCGGCGAAAGCCTGGGTAGGGTGTCGGTCGAGGGTGGCGCCGAAGGGGCGCCACGGGTCCGAAGAGGAGCTAGCTACATGTCGAAGAACACGTTTGGCCGCCGCTCGTGGGTGCTAGCGCTCACAGGAGCAGCGGTCGTAATCGCGATCTCTCTCGGCGCTGCGACAGCGTCGAATGCGGCCGCTCGCCCAGCCGCCATGCCGCCCGCACAGGGCGCGATGCAGCGCGTCGTCGTGCTGCTTCGCAACACGAACGTCAGCACCCATCCAAGCTCTGCGGCTCATTTGAGTGCGATTCGGACCCAGGAGACGCCGCTCATCCGGACGTTGCGCGCGGCGGGCGCAACGCACATCACCACCGGCAAGGCGATTCCGTACTTCTCCGCCTCTGTCAGCGCTTCGCAGCAGGCTGCCCTCGCAGCGAACCCCGCTGTCAAGGCCGTCTTCCCGGACGAAAAGATTCAGCTTGGCGCGCCTTTGAGCACCAAGCAGCTCGATGCGATCGGAGCTCCGGCCTCGTCGCACGCCGTCCCTCACCGCCGCACGCACGCGGCCGGTGCGCCGAGCATCTGCGGCACCGCCGCAACTCCGGAGAAGGATCCGGAGGCGCTCAACGTGATCAACGCGCAGAGCCCGTCGTATAACGGCGCGGGCGTCAACGTCGCGTACATCGCCGGTCACATCAACACGACGATCAGCGACTTCCAGCGCAACCCGGCGTACGTCGGCCCCGGCAGCCCCGCGGGCGCGGTCGTGTCCGAGCAGAACTTCAACGGCGACCCTGCCGGAGCCGACAGCGGCGACCTCGAGGCGTTCCTCGACATGAGCTCGATCGCCGCGCAGGGGAACGTCATCCATGACCTCAGCCAGTTCGTCGATCCGTCGCATCCGCTTCCAGCCGGTTGCGATCTGACGATCACGGGCGATGCGCCGGGCGCGACTGTCACCGGCCTCAACGTGTTCTCTGAGGACTTCAACACCACGACGTCGTACTTTGTCCAGGCGATCGACTGGGCCGTTGCGAACAACATCAACGTCCTCAACGAGTCGTTCGGCTCGAACCCGTTCCCGGACAACGCGAACGACGCGGTCAAGCTGGCCGACGAGGCCGCGGTCGCCGCAGGTGTCACGGTCGTCGTGAGCTCCGGCGACGCCGGCATCACGAGCACCGACGGCTCGCCGTCGACCGATCCGAAGCTCATCAGCGCCGGAGCATCCACGACGCTCCGCTCGTACGAGCAGTACAAGAACGGCGTGATCAACGCCACGACGCCGAAGGCAACGAACGGCACGTGGATCAACAACAACATCTCGAGCATCTCGTCCGGCGGCTACTCGCAGTCGGGCGGCAACACGGTCAACCTCGTCGCGCCTGGCGATCTGAACTGGATCGCCTGCGACAGCGCCACATGTGGGCCGCAGCAGATGGACCAGGAAGGCGGCACGAGCGAGTCCTCGCCGCTGACCGCAGGTGCGGCCGCCGACGTCATCTCGGCGTACCGGGCCACGCACGGTGGGCACAGCCCGTCGCCGGCGCTGGTCAAGTCGATCCTCGTCAGCACGGCGTCGGACATCGTCGCTCCTGCTGAGCAGCAGGGCGCAGGCCTCCTGAACGTCGGCGCGGCCATCAGCCTGGCCACGACGATCAATCACGGCTCCAAGCCGAGTTCGAAGCATGAGCTGACGTTCTCGACGAACCAGATCAACATCACGGGGAACACGAAGTCGACCTCGACTCAGAAGATCGGGATCACGAACAACGGCAAGACTTCCGTGAAGGTGAAGCTCTCGACGCGGACGCTGTCCAAGAAAGTCTCCAGCGTCAAAGGCAGCGTCTGCCTGAACCCGACGAACGCCACTATCGCGTGCGGGCCGCCGACGACGAACACGCTCATCCGCGAGACCGGCGGGACCCAGGTCTACGTCGAGCAACAGTTCACCGTTCCCGACGCAGGGAAGAACTCGCGGCTCAACTTCAGCGCCGCAATCCCCTTCCAGGACACGAACTTCTCGGTAATGAGGTTCGCGCTCTACGCTCCGAACGGAGCCTACGCCGGGTACTCAATCCCGCAGGGCCTCGCCAACTACGCGAACTTCCAGGTCGCGAGCCCGATGCCGGGTAAGTGGACGGTCGTCTTCGCCGACGCGCAGAACAACGCCGCCCAGCAGGGCACCATCAAGTGGGAGGCCGACACGTGGAAGTTCGAGAACGGCGGGTCGATCTCCCCGGGCGCGGCGACAATCGCTCCCGGTCACACGCTGTCCGCCACGTACAAGGTGAAACTCCCGTCCACGCCGGGTGACACGTCTCAGTCCATCGTCGTGAACAGCGGCGGCGGCACGACGAACACCATCCCGGTCACGATCCGGACACTTGCCACGCCGGGCGTCACGTTCAGCGGCGTCCTGACGGGCGGAAACGGTCGCGGCAACCCGGCCGTGCAGAGCACGTACGCGTTCAAGGTGCCGGCCGGCAAGAAAGACATCGACGTGGGCGTGATCTTCAACGACGTCAACGACGGCGTCGTGGCCTTCCTCCAGAACCCGCAGGGCAACAACGTCGCCCAGGCGTCGAACCTGTATCAGGGCGCTCCGCTCTCGAACACGGTGAACGTCTACAAGGACCATCCCGCCGCCGGAACGTGGACTCTCGTCCTCGACTGGTTGCAGCCGGTCTCGGGCACGATGATCAACACGCCGTTCATCGGGAAGGTGGACTTCAACAAGGTGAGTACGAGCAACAACCTGCCGACCGGAGCGACGATTCCGCAGGGCTCGGCCACCGGTTACACCGTCCACTACACGAACACGTCGCCGGCGCCGCAGTTGATCTTCCTCGACCCGCGGCAGTCGACGTCCGACTGGCTCGACCTCGCGGACCTCGACGGAAACCCGGAGCCCTTCCTCGTGGCGACCACCGCGCCCCTGATCTACGCGGTGCCGCAGAACACGACGAAGCTCTTCGCGAGCCTCGACGGTTCGGCTCCGGTCACGTTCGACTACGACCCATGGACGGGCGATCCTGACCTGTACGCCTCGGGGGGCATGAATCCGACGTCCACGTACGCGCCGAGCGCCGGAGGGGTCACGCCCGGATTCTGGGGCATGTTCCCGAGCTTGATCGGTCCGTTCGGCCCCTCGGGTGCCGATACGACCGCGACGGCCACGGCCGACATGCAAGCGTGGACGCCGCAGTTCGACTCGACGGTCGCCACGGACACCGGCGACCTCTGGAGCTGGCTCAACGGCTACAGCGCCGGCTTCACTCCGATCGAGGTCGATCCGGGTAACACGGTCGCCTTCAATGTCTCGATCACCCCGACTGCCTCGGTCGGCACGACGGTGACCGGCACGATCAACCTCGACAACACCTATCTGTTCAGCCCGTTCATCGACACGGGCGCAGGAGACGGCGGAGATCAGCTCGCCTCGATCCCGTACAGCTACAAGGTAGGCCCGTAAGAACAGAGCACCAAAAAGGAACGAACAGAAGAAGGGCCGCCTCCGGGCGGCCCTTCTTCATTACCGTCGTGTGCCGTTTCGCTTAGCCGTGTATCGAGTCCAAGATCGCTGCGGGACCCTGGAGCACGTTCCACTTGGCCTTGAGCGCGGTGAGCAGACCGCCGGCTTGAGGCGAGCCAAGACCCGTGACGGCGTCCCAGCCCGTCCCAGCGTTGTATCCGGGGATATCGACCTCGTTGTTGGCGACGTCGAACTCTGCAGCGTTGTTGTTCCCGCTCGTGATGTCGTGGAACGAGGAGGCGTACGAACCGCTGCTTTCGCCGATGTTGTACAGAGCAGCGTTGATGAAGCCGTAGTTGTGATGGGCAGCCTGGTCGGCGATGGCCGTGAGAGCGGCCCACTGCGGAGAACCTGCGCTCGTGCCGCCGAACCTGTAGAACCCGGTCGGCAACTCCGGGAGATTCAGGTACACGAGGACACCGTGCAGGACCGCACCGTTGTACGCCACGTCCGGCACAGCACGCTGCTTAACGTGACGGAGGGTCGGCCGCTGGTAGTACGGATTCCCCCAGACGGAGCTGTACCCACCACCGCTTGCGAGCGTGCCGGTGCCAAAGATGTTTCCGAAGTCACCGTACGGGTCGCCTTCGTTCCAACCGATCTCACTGATCCAGGAACCCGGGGTCCACCCCACGGGGCAAGAGCTCAACAGACAAGAGAAGTCCGTGGCGTTGAGCTCGGTACCACCAACGCCCGTCACCAGCGGATCCGACGCCGGAGACGACGTGGACTGGATCCACGAGTTGCCGTCACACGACGGCTGCGCGGCACCCTGGTCACCGGAAGAGGCGAAGAGCGTGATGCCCTTCAGGGTCGCCTTGACGAACGCCTTGTGCCACTTACTCGTAAGGGCCGAACCGAGGCACTGATCCGACTCGCCGAAGCTCATCGAGATGACGTCGCCGAGGTTGTGGTCAATTGCGTAGTTCGCAGCCGCAACCAGATCGTCGTCCGAGTTGGACGCGCCGTGCACGAGCACGATCTGCGCGCCCGGGGCGATCGCGTGCGACCAGTCGACGTCGAGCTGCATCTCCTCCGACCAGCCCGGGTCGTACGGCGTATTCGCCTGCCCGCCCGGGTAGTACTGGGCGATCGTTTGGGCCGGCAGGCCGTAGTACGTGTTGAAGGTGTCGAAGGCGCTCTGCAGGTACGGATCGTCGAAGGCATCGAGAATCACGATTCTCTTGCCCGTTCCGTCCTTCCCCTGCGAGATCAGCGAATCGACTCCGTATGCAGTGCGCATCTGGTACGGGTCGTAGCACTGCGAGCCCGGAATGCTCAGACCAACCTGGCATGTTCGTAGCGCATAGTTGCCTCCCGCGCTGGTAGCACCGGCGCTCGGCGCAGGAGTCATGACCGGATTGACGTACATCCGGTGCACGTTCGGCGTCGCCGCCGCGGCACTCCCCACTGCGAGCACGGCCATGACAGCGACGGCCACGCTCAGGAGCCCTCTCTTGCGTGCTTTCAAAGTGACCCTCCCTCTTCGTCATTGAAGGGCGTCTCCGGCCGCAGGCATGCCCTGCCCGAATCCTCCGTCAATCGCACGGGGATTTCAAGTCCCAATCGCACCCGGGACAACCAGTCTTCGAGCAGGCCGGCCTGGCTAGCTGTTCGGCTTCGCCATCTTGCGGTAGTCGAGCGCCTCGTCAAGAACCGAGTCCTCGACGCCCTTCTCGCGCGCGACCTCGCGTAGCGAACGTCCAGAAGCGGCGGATTCCTTGACGATCTCGGCCGCCTTGTCGTAGCCGATGTACGGGTTGAGAGCGGTCGCAGCGGAAAGCGTCAGCTCGGCGTAGCGCGCGCAGTTCTCGCGGTTCGCCTCGATCCCGTCGACGCACTTCTCCGCGAAGAGCCGGCATGCGCTCGCGAGGAGCTTCACCGACTCGAGGACGTTCTTCGCGAGGAGCGGGACGAAGACGTTGAGCTCGAAGTGGCCCTGCATGCCGCCGATCGTGATCGCGGCGTCGTTCCCGATCACCTGCGCGGCGACCTGCGTGACGACCTCGGGCATGACCGGATTGACCTTGCCCGGCATGATCGAGCTGCCCTTCTGCAGCTCCGGGAGGAAGATCTCGGCGAGCCCGGCGCGCGGGCCGGAGCCGAGGAAACGAATGTCGTTCGCGACCTTCGTCAGCGAGACGGCGACGGTCTTGAGCGCGCCCGACACTTCGACGATGCCGTCGCGGGCGGCCTGCGCCTCGAACGGGTCGGCGGGCGCGGAGATCGTGAGGCCCGTCTCCTGCGCGAGGATCTCGCGCACGCGGGCGGCGAACTCCGGATGCGTGTTGAGGCCGGTGCCGGTCGCAGTGCCGCCGAGCGGGATCTGGCCGAGGCGCGGCAGCGCGTCCTCGACGCGCGCGACTCCCTGGCTCACCTGCGCGGCGTAGCCGGCGAACTCCTGGCCGAGCGTGACGGGCACGGCATCCATCCAGTGCGTGCGGCCCGACTTGACGATGTCGTCGAACTCCTTCGCCTTCGCCTCGAGCGAGGCGGCGAGCTGCTTCATCGCCGGAAGGAGGTCGTGCGTGATCTCATCGAGCGCAGCGAGGTGCACGGCGGAGGGGAAGACGTCGTTCGACGACTGCCCCATGTTCACGTCGTCGTTCGCGTGCACGTCCTCCCCCGCGAGCGTGGCGAGAACCTCGTTCGCGTTCATGTTCGAGGACGTGCCCGAGCCGGTCTGGAAGACGTCGATCGGGAACTGGTCGTCGAGCTCGCCCGCTGCGATGCGCGCCGCAGCCGCCGAGATCCGTTCCGCCTTGTCGGCGTCGAGCAGGCCGAGGTCGGCATTCGCGCGAGCTGCGGCTCCCTTGATGCGGCCGAGCCAGCGGGCGACCGCCGGCGGGATCGGCTGTCCCGAGACCGGGAAGTTCGCAACGGCCTTCGTCGTCTCGCCGCCCCATAGCTCCCGCCGTTCGTCTGTGCTTGCCACGAGGGCGAGTGTAGGGAAGCGCGCGAAGTCGCCGCCGCGGGTAACTACGCGGCTTCGGGCGAAAAATTCACGAAGTTGACACTCTCCTACCCTTGACAAATCGCGCCGACGATAGGCGGTGTCGGACACCGTTTACGCTTCTGTTACGGCTTAGAGCGCGTTACGCGACGGAAGACTGGCGCAGTTCGGAGAGCTTGCGCAGACGCGGACGGCGCCGTCGGTCGCCTTCGGTGACCTCGAGGAGCGGCTGCCACCCGAGGTATCCGCAGTTCTGGCATTCCGGTGACTCGAGATGCTTGAACACGTCCCGGCGCGTCACACGCGAGGTGCCGCAGCGGAGACATTCCACGACGAGCGATTCCATCTGGGGTCCATCGGCCGTGAATGGGGTTCGGCCGTCCCCCGAGCGAGGGAGTTGCTAGCCGCGCTCGGCCGCGGCGAGGAGGTCGTCCCAGGAGCAGAGCTTCACCCGCGGTCGCCCGCTCTTCTCGCCGGCCTCGCGCTCGGTCGCGTCGATCGCCGTCCAGCCCGCGTACTCGACAACGCGCACGCCGCGCTCGGCGAGCAGCGCGTCGACGGCCTCGGCGGTCGTTTCGGGCTTCGGCTGGAGCCGACCGGAGGCAACGTCCGCGAGGAGCAGCTCGACGGTCTCGGTCGCGTCCTTCTTGTTCGTGCCGATCACGCCGGTCGGGCCGCGCTTGATCCAGCCGGCGCAGTACACGCCGTCCCCGACGCGCCCGCCGTCGTTCGCGATCGTGGCGCTGCGGTCGTCGAACGGGACGCCGGGAAGCTCGACGCCGCGGTAACCGACGCTGCGGAAGACGAGGCCGCACTCGAGCGTCTCGCTCGCGTCGGTGGCGACGGCGCGCTCGTTCTCGTCGAGGACGTTGCGAACGAGCTCGATCCCCTCAACCCGCTCGTCGCCGAGGATCGCGACCGGCGACTCGAAGAACTTGAAGACGACGCGCCGCGCCTTGCCTTGCGGCTCTTTGAGAGCAAGCTCATGGAGGACGGCGAGGTTCCGCTCCGAGTTCGTGTCCTTCGGCTCCGCGCCTTCGAGGTCGGCGGGATCGACGGAGACGTCCGCGCCGGCGAGCTCGCCCATCTCGTGCAGCTCCGGCGTCGTGAACGCGGCCTGAGCCGGACCGCGGCGCCCGACGATGACGATCTCCTTCAGCGACGAGGACGCGATCGCCTCGATCGCGGCGTCGCTCGTGTCGGTGGGCGCAAGCTCCTCCCGCGTGAGGGCGAGCATGCGCGCGATGTCGAGCGCGACGTTGCCGACGCCGATCACGACGGCGCGCTCGACGTCGAGGTCGAACGGGACGTCCTGGAAGTCGGGATGGCCGTTGTACCAGGCGACGAACTCGGTGGCCGGCCACGATCCCGGCAGATCCTCGCCGGGGATGCCGAGTCGGCGGTCGGTCTGCGCGCCGACCGCGTAGATGACGGCGTCGTAGAGACGGGTCAGCTCTTCGGGCGCGAGATCGCGGCCCACCTCGACATTCCCGAGAAAGCGGAAGCCGGGCTGATCGGCGATCTTCTCGAACGCGCGCGAGACCGTCTTGAGCTTCGGATGGTCGGGCGCGACGCCGAGCCGCACGAGCCCCCACGGCGTGGGCAGGCGCTCGATCATGTCGACCTCCGCGGGCGGATCGGCGCTCAGCAGCGCGCCGGCGGCGTAGAAGCCCGCAGGACCCGACCCGACGATCGCTACGCGGATTGGCGTGTCCACGCGCGGTGGGCGAGGAAGGCAGCCGCGCCGTAGATGGCGAGGCCATTGACGCCGTGCAAGAACCCCAACCAAGCGGCTTTCGTCCCGAGGACAGCGAACAAGAACTGTAGTGCCATGAGTCCGAGGAGTCCGGCAGCGATCTTCTTCATCAGCGGCTCCATGCCGGCCGCAAAGGCGACGATGAAGATGATCAAGATGAGCGCCGCGACGACTGTCCCAAAGATGTGGTGCGGGTCGAGGCCTTTGTCGATCTGATCCTTGGTGATCGATCCGTGGGCGTCGGCGTAATCGATCGCCTTGAAGAGTGCGACCGCGGCCACGCCGACCTGGATGACGATCGCGACGAACAGCAGAGACGTGAGGTACTTGAAGGAGGCTCTCATGGAGCCGACCGTACAGCGTGTGCCGGTCGCGAAGCTAGTGCGAGCAGCCGGAGCCGCAGCCGGCGCCGGAGTCGGCCGGAGCCTCGCCTTCGGCGACGGTGAAGGAGTGCCCGCAGCCGCACGACGCGGCCGCGTTCGGGTTCTCGATCTTGAACCCGGACTCCTGGATCGTCTCGAGGTAGTCGACCCGCGCGCCCATCAGATAGGGAGCGCTGAACGGATCGACGACGACCGTGACGCCCTCGCACTCGAACTCGTGGTCGCCCTCCTGGGCGCCGCGGTCGAAGCCGAGGCCGTACTGGAAACCTGAGCAGCCGCCGCCTTCGATCGCCACCCGGAGGACGGAGACGTCCTCCTCGCAGGCGAGCAGCTCGCTGATCTTCACGGCCGCCGCGGGGGTGAGAGAGACGATGCTTTCGGTGCGTTCTACGGTCGCCATGAGGTCATAGTACCGACGCCCTAGGTTCCTAAAGCGGCCGGACTTTGTGACACCCGCATCGCGCTCCGTCTGGTCGATTCGGTAAGAGCAAGTGCGGCCTGCACCACGTTGTTATCGTCAGCTCTTCGGTGGGTGCGCATGCTGAATAGCTGGTTGCCATTTCTCATCTACGGCGTGTTCGCGCTCGCGATCCCCGCCTCGATGATGTTCATGTCGTTCAAGCTCTCGCAGCGGCCGGCGCGGCGGACTCGCGCGCGCACGGTGCCGTTCGAGTCGGGCGTCTCGCGCGGGCCCGATGCGGCAGCAGCGTTTCAGCGTGAGCTTCTACCTCACGGCGATGCTCTTCATCGTCTTCGACATCGAGATCGTCTTCCTCTACCCGCTCGCCGTGCAACTCCACGCGCTCGGCTGGTTCGGGTTCATCGAGCTTGCGTTCTTCGTCCTCATCCTCTTCGTCGCGTACGTCTACATCTGGCGCAAGGGCGCACTCGAATGGTGATGAACCATTCGAGCAACAAACGGAGTGTGGTGATTCGTGGCTGACGAAGAGAACACAGCCCACCACGCGCCTGCGCGACTACGGCCTCCAGTCGGAGCGCCTGCTCTGGCCGACGAAGGGGCCGTCGCATTTCGAGGAGGACCTCGGCGTCGAGGAGCTCGAGCGCGCGCTCGGCATCACGACGCTCGCGAAGGCCGTGCGCTGGGCGCAGACGAAGTCGATGTGGCCGGATACGTTCGGCTTGGCCTGCTGCGCGATCGAGATGATGTCGATCGTCGGCTCGCGCTACGACCTCGCGCGGTTCGGGATGGAGGCGTTCCGCTCGTCGCCGCGCCAGGCCGATCTCCTCATCGTCTCGGGCCGCGTCGCGCACAAGATGGCCGAGCCGCTGCGCCAGATCTACGACCAGATGCTCGAGCCGAAGTGGGTCATCGCGATGGGCGTCTGCGCGAGCTCCGGCGGGATGTTCAACAACTACACGATCCTCCAGGGCGTCGACCGCATCGTCCCCGTCGACATCTACATCCCCTTCTGCCCGCCGCGGCCGGAGGCGCTGATGGAGGGGATCATCCGCCTCCACGAGGCGCATCAGGCCGGCCTGCCGCCCGCGTACGAGCGGAACGAGGTGGCGAAATGAGCCAGTGGTCTGAGCTTCCCGGCTACGTCTCCGAGAAGGCCGGCGCCGACATGGCGACGGTGACGATCGAGCGCGAGCGGATCCGCGAGGCGTGCGAGCACGCACGCGACGCGCTCGGCTTCGACATGTGCGTCGACGTCGTCGCGACCGACTATCTCGACTGGGGCGGCAAGGGTGTCTCCGGCTACATCGGCACCGCGAGCGGACGCAGCCTCGTCCATCCCGCGACGCAGGGCCTCCAGGTTCTGCCGGAGACGAAGCCGAAGCGCTTCTCGATCTCGTACCACCTCCTCGGCCTGCGGCACGGCGCGCCGCGCGTGCGCCTGCAGTGCTGGGCGGACGACGGCGAGAGCGTGCCGAGCGTCGTCTCGGTCTGGCCGACGTGCGACTGGCACGAGCGCGAGCAGTTCGACCTCATGGGCATCGTCTTCGACGGCCACCCGAACCTCGAGCGGCTCCTCATGCCGGAGGACTGGGAAGGGCACCCGCTGCGCAAGGACTACCCGCTCGGCGGCGAGCCCGTCCGCTTCTCGGACGCCGAATAGATGAGCACCACCGTCGACAAGACCGTGATCTACGAGGGCTCGCGCATCCCATCGCGCGTCCCGACGATCCTCGACGTCCCGGCGGAGCTGAAGGACAGCGAGGACGTCCTCCAGGTCAACTTCGGGCCGAACCATCCGTCGACGCACGGCGTCCTGCGCCTCATCGTCGACCTCCACGGCGAGCAGGTCGTCGGCACCTCTGCCGTCATTGGGTACCTCCACACCGGCTTCGAGAAGACGATGGAGTCGAAGACGTACTGGAAGTGCGTGACGTATCCCGAGCGCATCGACTACGTCGGCTACCAGAACAACGAGCTCGTCTTCGTCTCCGCCGTCGAGCAGCTGCTCGAGATGAACGTGCCGACGAAGGCGAAGTGGATGCGGATGCTCCTCTGCGAGCTCAACCGGATCCACTCGCATCTCGTCTACCTCGGCACGTCGGCGCTCGAGCTGGGAGCCATTTCGATGTTTTGGTACTGCTTCCGCGAGCGCGAGACGATTCTCGACCTGTTCGAGATGGTCACCGGCCAGCGGATGCACACCCGCTACTTCCAGGTCGGCGGTCTCGCCGAGGACATCCCGCCGGGCTTCTACGCCCAGTGCCGCGAATTCGTCGAGTGGATGCCGCACGCGCTCGACGACTACAAGGGTCTCCTCGACCGCAACCAGATCTGGCTCGAGCGGACGGTCGGCGTCGGCAAGCTCTCCGCCGCCGACGCGATCGCGCTCGGGCAGACCGGCCCGAACCTCCGCGCCTCGGGCGTCGACTGGGATCTGCGCCGCGACGCAGCCGTACCTCCACTACGACCAGGTCGACTTCCAGGTGCCGGTCTATCCGAACGGCGACGTGTACGACCGCTACCGCGTGCGGATGGACGAGATGGCGGAGTCGAACCAGATCGTGCGCCAGTGCATCGACAAGCTCGAGCGGATGGACGGCCAGCCGTGGATCGCCGACGACCGCAAGGTCGTGCTGCCGCCGCGCGAGGAGCTCCACACCTCGATGGAGAGCCTCATCCACCACTTCAAGATCGTCACCGAGGGCTTCCGCGTCCCGGCCGGCGAGATCTACACCGCGATCGAGTCGCCGCGCGGCGAGTCGGGGTGCTACCTCGTCTCGGACGGCGGGCCGAAGCCGTGGCGCGTCCACTTCCGCGCGCCGTCGTTCGTCGCGCTCGAGGCGACCGCGACGTGCCTCTACGACACGTACGTCGCCGACCTGATCGCCGTCGTCGGCTCCCTCGACGCCGTCATGGGAGACACGGACCGATGAGCACGTTCTACGACGAGGTGCAGAAGATCCGCGAGCGTTATCCCGAGGGGTCGCGTTCGGCGTCGCTGCAGGCGCTGCGGCTCGCGCAGGAGAAGCACGGCTACCTGACCCGCGAGGCGTTCGAGGAGACCGCCGACGCGCTCGACGTCACGCCGGCCTTCTGTTACTCCGTCGCGACCTTCTACGACATGTTCAATCTCGAGCCCGTCGGCGCGCACACGATCGAGATCTGCACCAACCTCCCGTGCGGCTTGTGCGGCGCGCAAAAGGTTGTCGAGGCGTTCGAGCAGGAGCTCGGAATCAAGGCCGGCGAGACGACCGAGGACGGGAGCGTCACGCTTGCGCGCGGTCGAGTGCCTCGGCGGCTGCGGCTACGCGACTGTCGTCGCCGTCGACCACCGCTACCGCCATCACGTCAAGCCCGAGGATGCGGCCCAGATAGTTGAACAGCTTGTGGGGAGCCTCGATGGCTGAGCACACTCTTCTCGGCGGTTCGGAAGACCACGACCTCACGAAGCTCGCCGAGTACCAGGCCGTCGGCGGCTACGGCGCAGGGCTCGAGCGCGCGCGGGCGATGTCCTCCGACGAGCTCATCGACGAGCTGCAGAAGGCGACGCTGCGCGGCCGCGGCGGCGCCGGCTTCCCGATGGGCCGCAAGGCGTCGCTCATCGATCGCAAGAGCGCGAAGCCGAAGTACCTCGTCGTCAACGCCGACGAGTCGGAGCCGGGCGCGTTCAAGGACCGGCAGGTCATGGCGACCGTGCCGCACCGGCTCATCGAGGGCTGCCTCATCGCCGCCCACGCGATCGAGTCGAAGGACGTCTTCATCTACATCCGCGGCGAGTACCTGACGGAGTACGAGATCCTCGCCGCCGCGGTCGAGGAGGCGCGCAAGGCGAAGCTCCTCGGCGGCGTCGAGATCACCGTCCACCGCGGCGCCGGCGCGTACATCTGCGGCGAGGAGACCGCGCTGCTCGAGTCGCTCGAGGGGGAGCGCGGCCAGCCGCGTCCGCGCCCGCCGTTCCCGCCGATCGCCGGCCTCTACATGGCGCCGACCCAGATCAACAACGTCTGCACGATCGCGACCGTCCCGCTCATCCTCGACATGGGCGCGGACGAGTTCGCGAAGACCGGCGTGCCGAGCGCACCGGGCACCGCGATCTTCTCCGTCTCGGGAAACGTCGTGCGGCCGGGAAACTACGAGCTTCCGCTCGGGACGCCGATGCGCGAGCTCATCTACGAGCACGCCGGCGGCATCGCCGACGGCCGCGAGCTCAAGTGCCGTGATCCCGGGCGGCTCGTCGGTGCCGGCGCTGACGCCGGATCAGATCGACGTGCCGCTCGACTACGACTCGCTCGGCGCGATCGGGACGTTCTTCGGCGCCGCGTCGCTCATCGTCGTGGACGACCGCTGCTGCATGGTGCAGCTCGCCCTCCGCTCGACGAAGTTCTACATGCACGAGTCGTGCGGGAAGTGCACGCCGTGCCGCGTCGGAACGCGCTGGATGGTGCAGATTCTCGAGTCGATCGAGGCGGGCACCGCGACGCGCGCCGACCTCGACCTGCTCGAGAACGTCGGCGACAACATCCTCGGCAAGGTCTTGTGCGCGCTCGGCGAGTTCGCCGTCTATCCCGTGCACAGCTACCTCCACAAGTGGCGCGACGAGTTCGTCGCGCACGTCGACGGCGGCGGCTGCCCACATCACGGCGAGTCGTCGCTCGAAGGGATCCTCGCGCCGAGTGACCAGCACGCGGCTCACCGGCTGGAGGTGCTCGCGTGAGCGCCGAGCTCGTCAGGGTCAGGATCGACGAGCGCGACGTCCACGTCCCGAAGGGCACGGGCATCGTCGAGACGGCGCTCGCCGCCGGGATCGAGATCCCCGTCTTCTGTTACGAGCCGCGCCTCGGCGATCCGGTCGGCGCCTGCCGCATGTGCCTCGTCGAGCTCGAAGGCGTGCCGAAGCTCCAGACGGGCTGCACCCTGCAGGCGACCGACGGCATGGTCGTAAAGACAGCGCGCACCTCCGAGAAGGCGGCGGCCGGCCAGAACGGGACGCTCGAGTTCATCCTCGTCAACCATCCGCTCGACTGCCCGGTGTGCGACAAGGGCGGCGAGTGCCCGCTGCAGGATCTGACCTTCCGGTACGGACCCGGCAACACGCGGATGCAGTACGAGAAGCAGACGTTCGAGAAGCCGATCCCGATCTCGCCGACGATCTCGCTCGACCGCGAGCGCTGCATCCTCTGTTACCGCTGCACGCGCTTCAGCTCGGACGTGAGCGAGGACGGCCAGCTCGTCGCCGCCAACCGCGGCGCCATGTCCGTGATCACGACGTTCGAGGATGTCCCGTACACGGGAGCGTTCACCGGCAACGTCACGGAGCTCTGCCCCGTCGGCGCGCTGCTCCCGACGCAGTACCGCTTCGAGGGGCGGCCGTGGGAGATCGCCGACGTGCCGACTGTCTGCGGCTTGTGTCCTGTCGGCTGCAACATCACCGTCACCGTCCGCGAGGCCAAGCCGAAGCGCGTTCAGTCGCGCAACCACCCGGAGGTCGACGAGGGCTGGATCTGCGACAAGGGCCGTTTCGCCTTCACGCACCTGCGCGCCGATGACCGCCTCACGACCCCGCGGCGGCATCACCACGAGATCTCGTGGGAGGACGCGATCGACGAGGCCGAGCGGCTCCTCGCAGGCGCGCGCGGCCGCGTCGTCACTGCGCTTTCCGGCTCAGAGACGGTCGAGCACGCGTACGCGCTCGGCAAGCTCCTGCGCGCCGGCCTCGACTCGCACCAGGCGATGCTTCCAGAGGAAGTCTCCGGCGCGCTCGACGGCTTCCGACTTCCGCTCTCGGCGATTCGCGACGCCGACGCGGTCGTCGTCCTCGGCGACGTGCCGGTCGTCGAGCTCGCTCCCGTCGTCGATCTCTGGATCAAGTCGGCGCGGCGGAACGGCGCGAAGATCCTCGACTCGGTTGATGCGGTCGGCGACGCAGAGCGCGTCATCTTGATCTGGTCGGGTCCCGGCGGCCACGGCGGTGCGACTGTCGCGGGTCTCGCCGAGCAGCTCGGGCTCGCCGGCCGCGACGGGTGCGGCGCCTTCTATCTCCCCGAGACGCCGAACGGCCGCGGCGTCGCCGACGCGTGGGCCGCGTGCTGCGACGACGAAGGCGCGGAGCCGAGTGCGATCGGCGTGCTCGTCATCTCGGGCGACGAGGCTGCCGGAACCCCAACGTCCGCGCACTCGCCGAGCAGGCCGAGGCGACGATCGTCATCTCGATGTTCGAGCTGGAGGACGGGTTCAGCCCCGACCTGCTTCTCCCCGGCACGAGCTACCTCGAGCGCGACGGGACGTTCGTCAACCTCGAGGGCCGCCTGCAGCGCCTGCGCCGCACCGCGACGCCGCCGTGCCCCGACGAGCTCGAGTGGATCGCCGAGCTCGCCGCGCGCTTCGACGTCGACGTCGCGCCGTACGCTGCCGCCGTCTTCGGCGAGGTGTCGGCGAAGGTCTACGGCGGCCTCAGCTTCGGCGAGGTCGGCGAGCGCGCGGAGTTCCGCATCTACCCCGACGCCGCGACGCGGGTGGACGCACCTGTGCAGCCCGAGCGCAGCGTCAATCCCGGCCAGGGTGAGGTTCGCCTCGTCGCGTACAAACCGCTCTTCTCCGGCGCCGCCGTCGAGCGCGTCGCGGAGCTCCAGTTCCAGCGGCCGCAGCCCGAGCTCGAGCTCTCGGTCGAGGACGCGACGTGGCGCGGGATCGAGACCGGCGACATGGTCACCGTCGGGACGAACGGGAGCGCCGTCACGCTCACGGCTCGCGTCAACCGCCGCCTGCGCAAGGGCATCGCGCGCGTCGCGGTCGAGCACGCGAACGGCCTCGGCGGGATCGTCGAACTGAGCCGCGCGACCGAGGAGGTCGGCGCGTGATCAACCACACTGCTGGTTCTCGCCACCACGTCGGAGCCGTGGTGGATCGCGCTCATCGAGGCGATCGTCATCATCAACCTCCTGCTCGGCCTCTTCGCGTACCTCACGCTGATCGAGCGGAAGGTCATGGGCCGGATGCAGCTCCGCTACGGCCCGAACCGCGCCGGCCCCTTCGGCCTGCTGCAGCCGATCGCCGACCTCGTGAAGCTCGTCCGCAAGGAGGCGTTCTCGCCGGACGCCGCGATCGAGCTGCCGTACATCCTCGCGCCGGTCGTCTCGGCGTTCACCGCGCTCGCGGCGTTCGCGTTCATCCCGTTCGGGCCGGGCTGGACGGTGAACGGCTGGCACATCAACGGCGAGGTCGCCAACGCGAGCATCGGCCTGATCGCGATCTTCGCGCTCGGCTCGATCGGGATCTACGGCTTCATCGTCGGCGGCTGGGCGTCGGAGTCGAAGTACTCGATCCTCGGCTCGATGCGCACGTGCGCGCAGCTCGTCTCGTACGAGGTCTCGCTCGCGCTCAGCGTGCTCGGCGTCGTCATCCTCGGGCGCAGCCTGAACCTGCCGGAGATCGTCGCGCGCCAGGGCCACTCCCTGCCGTACGCGGTGCCGCAGCTCATCGGCCTGATCGTCTTCTTCTTCGCCGGCATCGCCGAGACGAGCCGCGCGCCGTTCGACCTCCCCGAGGCCGAGCAGGAGCTCGTCGCCGGCTACCACACCGAGTATTCGGGCATGCGCTGGGGCCTCTTCCAGATGGCCGAGTACATCAACCTCATCACGCTCTCCGGCCTGATGGTGACGCTCTTCTTCGCCGGGCTGGCACGGGCCGTGGGACCTCGGGCCGATCTGGTTCCTCCTCAAGCTGCTGGCCGTCCTCTTCGGCTTCATCTGGCTGCGCACGACGCTGCCGCGCCTGCGCTACGACCAGCTGATGAGGTTCGGCTGGAAGGTGCTGCTGCCGGTCGCGACGATCAACGCGGTCATCACCGCGCTCGTGGTGGTGTGGGCCGGATGACGCAGCCACTGTCCACGCTGAAGGGCTTCGGCGTCACCTTCAAGCAGATCTTCAAGAAGCCGATCACGCAGCAGTACCCGGAGTACAAGCGGCCGGTCTACCCGCGCTTCCGCGGCCGGCACCGGCTGTGGACGCACGAGAACGGCCTGGAGAAGTGCGTCGGCTGCTCGCTCTGCGCCGCCGCGTGCCCGGCCGACTGCATCCGCGTCGTCGCCGCCGAGAACACGCCCGACAACCGCGTCTCGGCCGGCGAGCGGTACGCGCGCATCTACGAGATCAACCTCTCGCGCTGCATCTTCTGCGGCTACTGCGAGCTCGCGTGCCCGTTCGACGCGATCACGCTCGGCAACGAGTACGAGATCTCCGAGCACAACCGCGACGACCAGATCTACACGAAGGACATGCTCCTCGCGCCGCCGGTGAAGGAAGTTCCCGTCGCCGACCGCGACCTGTTCGACACGCCCATCCCCTTCTACAAGTCCGACTCGTGAGCAGCCTCGTCCTCGCCGTGGACGCCGGGAACGTCGTCGTCTGGATGGTCTGGATCGTCGCCGGCTTCTCGTGTCTCGCCTCGGGCGTCGCGGTCATCTCGTTCTCGAACCCGTTCTACTCGGCGCTCGCGCTGATCGGGAACCTCCTCTCGCTCGCCGTGCTGTACCTGCTGCTGAGCGCCGAGTTCGTCGCCGCCGCGCAGGTGCTCGTCTACGCGGGAGCGGTCGTCGTGATGTTCCTCTTCGTGATCGCGTACGTCGGGCCGCAGCGCGAGGAGCCGTCGTGGTCCGGTGGCCCGAGCTGGAAGACGCTCGGCGCGGTGCTCGCCTCCGCGGCGCTGCTCGTCGAGATCGTCGTCGCAATCTCGCTCGCGGCCGGCGGCTCGCTCGGCCACGACAGCACGGTCGGCGCCAACTTCGGGACGCCGGCGTACATCGGCCAGCTCTTCCTCACCGACCATCTCCTCGCGTTCGAGATCACCTCGATCGTCCTGCTCATCGCGGCCGTCGGCGGCGTCATCCTCGGCGCGCACACGAAGAAGGCACAGTCGTGAGCGGCCCCGGCACGAGCTGGTACCTCGCCCTCGCGGCGTTCCTGTTCGGGATCGGCGCGCTCGGCGTTCTCATCCGGCGGAACCCGCTCATCGTCCTGCTCTCGCTCGAGCTGATGCTGAACGGCGGCAACCTCGCGCTCATCGCGTTCTCGCGGCACTTCGCGAACGGCGACGGGCAGATCTTCGGCCTCGCCGTGATGGCCGTCGCGGCGGCAGAGGTCTGCGTCGGGCTCGGCCTCGTCGTCGCGATCAACCGGCGGAAGCTCCCGCTCGACGTCGACCGGCTCTCGGAGCTGCGCGGATGACCGGCATGAGCTGGGGCGCGTGGATCTGCCTGCTCTCGCCGCTCGTCGCGGCGATCCTCATCCTGCTCGGCGGGACGAAGCTCTCGCGCCGCGCGGCCGCGTGGCTCTCGACCACGAGTGTCTTCGTCGCGTTCGGCGGCGCCGTCTGGGCCTTCCTCGGCGTCCACGGCCAGGACGTCACGCAGAACGCGTCGTGCAACGACTTCGGCGTGCACTGCCAGGCGCCGGGCGAGCTCACGACCGCGTGGACGTGGCTCGCGTCGGGCACCTTCAACGTCCCGCTGCAGCTTCTCGTCGACCCGCTGAGCACCGTGATGATGCTCGTCGTCAGCGGCGTCGGCGGGCTCATCGTCATGTACTCGATCGGCTACATGGACGGCGACCCCGAGGAGCGCCGCTACTTCGCGTACATCGCGTTCTTCGTCTTCTCGATGCTCATGCTCGTCGAAGGCGGGAACCTGCTCATGCTCCTCGTCGGCTGGGGACTCGTCGGTCTCTCGTCGTACCTGCTCATCGGCTTCTGGCACGAGCGGCCGAGCGCGGTGCGGGCGGCGAAGAAGGCGTTCGTGATGAACGCGTTCGGCGACGCGACGATGGCGCTCGCGCTCTTCATCCTCATCGACGCACACGAACTCGCTCTCGTTCGACGCCCTCAGCGCGCCGCTCTCGGGGACGACCGCCAACTGGATCGCGCTCGGCCTGCTCGGCGGCGCTGTGGCGAAGTCGGCGCAGATCCCGCTGCAGACGTGGCTCCCCGACGCGATGGAAGGCCCGACGCCGGTCAGCGCCCTCATCCACGCGGCGACGATGGTCACGGCCGGCGTCTACCTCATCGCGCGCACGCACGTGATCTTCGAGCAGGCGCGGACGATCGAGCTGATCGCTGCCGGTCTCGGCGCGCTGACCCTGCTCGTCGCAGGACTGGTCGCGCTCGTCCAGACCGACATCAAGCGCGTGATCGCGTACTCGACGATGTCGCAGATCGGCTACATGTTCCTCGGCGTCGGGGTCGGGGCGTACTCGAACGGGATGTTCCACCTCATGACGCACGCCTTCTTCAAGGCGCTGCTCTTCATGACGGCCGGCCTCGCGATCCACGCGCTGACCGGCGAGCAGGACATCCGCAACATGCGCGGCCTCGGCAAGGTCATGCCGTTCACGAAGTGGTGCTTCCTCGCCGGCGCGCTCGCGCTCGTCGGCATCCCGCCGTTCAGCGGCTTCTTCTCGAAGGACCCGATCATCGCCTCAGCCGGCGCGCTCGGCCAACACGGCGAGTGGTACGGCTGGGTCTTCTGGGTCTGCGGCGTCGTCGGCGCGCTGCTCACCGGCCTCTACACGTTCCGGCTCTGGTTCCTCGTCTTCCCGGGCGAGCCGAGCGCGTTCGTCCTCGAGCACCACCACAAGCAGGGCCGCTGGGGCGAAGGGCCGTGGACGATGCTCGTGCCGGTCGGCGTGCTCGCCGTCCTCGCGACCTTCGCCGGCTGGCTGCAGTTCCCGCCGTTCTGGGACCCGCTCACCAAGTGGCTCCAGTACGTCACGCCGACGCTCGCGGTCGCCGAGCCGTCGAACACGCTGGAGTACGTCACGTCGGTCGTGACCGTAATCGCCGGCCTCGCGGGCATCGCAATCGCGTGGGCGATCTACGCCGAGAAGCGGATCGCGATCCCGCAGCTGCCGTCCGTCCAGCGCGTCCTCGAGCACAAGTTCTATTTCGACGAGCTCTACGACCGGATCTTCTACGGGCCGGCCGTGATGCTCGCGAACGTCCTGCGCACCGAGATCGAGGAGCCCGTGATCCTCCAGGGCGGCACCGACATCGGCCAGACGACGCTCGAGGCCGGCGGAGTCGTCCGGCGGATCCAGACCGGCGTCCTCCGCACGTACGTCTTCTTCCTCGCCGCCGGCGCGGTGATCCTCGTCCTCGCCTTCCTCATCGCCAAATAGATGTCACCGCCCACCTCACCTCGATCCTCATCTGGCTGCCGATCGTCGGCGCACTTGCCGTCTGGCTCCTGCCACTCTCGAAGTACGCGACCGGGAGCCTCGCGGTGCTCGTCTCGCTCATCGAGGTCGGCTTCTGGATCGAGCAGGCGTCGCGCTTCGACTTCTCCAAGTCCGGCCTCCAGATGTCGGAGCAGGCGAAGTGGTTCGGAGAGTTCGGGATCTCGTACCACGTCGGCGTGTACGGCTTCTCGGTCTGGTTCGTCGGCCTCACCGCGATCGCGATGGCCGCGTGCACCGGCTACGGCTTCTGGGTCGGCCGCGACCGGCCGCGCGCGTACTTCGCGCTCATGCTCCTGCTCACCGGCGCGACGGTCGGCGTCTTCGAGTCGCAGGATCTCATCCTCTTCTACGCCTTCTTCGAGCTGATGCTCATCCCGCTCTACGTCCTCATCGGCGTCTGGGGTGGCGCGCGGCGGATGGAGGCGACGATGAAGTTCGTCATCTACACGATGACCGGCTCGCTCCTCATGCTCGCCGCGATCGTCGTCTACGGCCTCCAAGCGGGAACGTTCGACCTCGTGCACGGGCCGACGAGCACGAGCCGCTGGCTCTTCCTCGGGTTCATGGTCGCGTTCGCCATCAAGTCGCCGCTGATCCCGTTCCACGGCTGGCTGCCGGACACGTACCGCGAGGCGCCACCCGAGGTGGCCGCCGTGCTCTCCGGCGTGATCGCCAAGACCGGGCTGTACGGAATGCTGCGAATCGCGATCCCGCTCTTCCCCGAGCCGACGTCGTTCTACCGGACGGCGATTCTCACGCTCGGCGCGATAACGCTCGTGTACGGGTCAGTGCTCGCGTTCCGCGCGCCCGACTTCCGCGGTGTCGTCTTGTACTCGTCTCTCGCGCAGTCGGGGCTGATCGTGCTCGGACTGTTCGCCGGGGACGAACCACGCTCGGCCGCGACGGCGCAGTCCTCCAGATGGTCGCGCACGGCCTCGTCTCGGTCTCGCTCTTCCTCCTCGCGGGCGTCGTCGAACGGCGCACGACGACCGGCGAGTTCCGGCTGCTCGGCGGGATGGCGCGCGGCCGGCCGGTGCTCGCGACGCTGCTCATGACGCTCGGCGTGATCTCGCTCGCCGTACCCGGCTCCGCGAACTTCGCCGGGGAGTTCCTCATCCTCGCCGGCGTCTACCAGCGCGCCTGGTGGTGGGCGGCGATCGGCGCGGTCGCGATCGTGCTCGCCGCGATGTACATGCTTCGGCTCATCTCCGCCGTCCTCCACGAGGCGCGCGGCTCGACCGTCTCCGACGAAGCGATGGACGTGCGGCCCGGCGAGCTTGCGCTGCTCGCGCCGCTCGTCGCCGGCCTCCTGCTGCTTTCCGCGTGGCCGGCCGTGATCAGCCACCACTCGTTCGTGCCAAAGCAGCCGACGCAAAACGCGCCGATCGTGACGCTCAATCCATGATCCAGACGCCGCACATCGACTGGTTCGCGCTCGCGACGATCCTCGTGCTCCTCGCGCGCGTCGTTCGTCTCGCTCCTCGGCGCGGTGCTCGTACCGGCCCGGCACCGGCGAACGTTCGGCGGGATCGTCACCAAGCTCGGCTTCCTCGGCGGCCTCGTCGCCTCGATCTGGCTCTACGTCGACTCTCCGCACAGCGAGACGGTCGTCGCGGGCGCCTTCTACCGCGACCGCTGGACCGCGCTCGCGCAGATCATCCTCTGCTGCGTCGGTCTCGCCACGTCGCTCGTCTCGTGGGAGCACATGGGACGCAACGACGACCACATCGCGGAGTTCTTCGCGCTTCTCCTCGCCTCTGCCGCCGGCATGGCGTTCTTCGTCGGTGCCGGGAACCTCATGGTGCTCTTCCTCGCGCTCGAGTGGTTCTCGATCGCGCTCTACGTCATGTGCGCGATCGACTACGACGTCGAGGGCTCGCTCGAAGCCGGGCTCAAGTACCTCGTCGTCGGCGCGTTCGGCTCCGCGGTACTGCTGTTCGGCGCGGCGCTCGTGTACGGCGCCACGGGGACGGTCTCGTTCGAGGGCATCGCCTCCGCAACCTCCGCGCACGGGCTAACCGGTAACTCGCTCCTCGTCGTCGGCATCGCGCTCCTCATCGCGGGGCTCGGCTTCAAGATGTCGGCGGCGCCGTTCCACATGTGGACGCCCGACGTGTACGAAGGCGCGCCGACGCCGGTCACCGCCTGGATGTCTGCCGCGACGAAGGTCGCGGCGCTCGCGCTCACGATGCGCTTGATGCTGACGGCGTTCCCGCAGGAGAAGCACCTCTGGTCGGTCGCGTTCGCCGCGATCGCGGTCGCCTCGCTCGTGATCGGGAACCTCGCGGCGCTCGTGCAGAAGAACGTCAAGCGGATCCTCGCGTACTCCGCCGTCTCGCAGGCGGGCTTCATGCTGATCGGCCTCAGCGCCGGCAGCCCGCTCGGCGCGCGCGCGATGATGTTCTATCTCATCCCGTACGCGGCGATGGCGTTCGGCTCCTTCGCGGTCGTCGCCGCGCGCGAGCGGGAGCTCGGCAAGCCGGTCACGCTCGAGAACCTCGCGGGCTTCGGCTGGGAGCGGTCGTTCCTCGGCGTCGCGATGTGTTTCTTCATGTTCGGCTTCGCCGGACTGCCGGTCGGCGGTGTCTTCGTCGGGAAGTTCTACGTCCTCGCCGCCGCGTACGACCACGGCTGGGCATGGCTCGTCGTCGTCGGCGTGCTCGCAACGCTCGTGAGCGTCTACTACTACCTCGGGATCGTGCGGGCGATGTACATGCGCGGCCCGGCGCTCGCCCTCGCGGGCGGCTCACCGCCGCGCGACCGGTTCCTCCACATCGCGGTCGGGATGGCGCTCGTCGTCTCGGTCGGTTCGCTGTTCTTCGTCGCGCCGCTGATCGACATCGCGCAGCACGCGGCGAACGCGCTTCCGTTCTAGCGGCGACGCGCTCGGAGCTCGACCACCGCCACGCCGATCGCCGCGCCAACGAGCGCGCCGACGAGCGTCGGTCGTGTTGTCCACGAGCGAGTCGTAGTACGCCCCGGCCGCAATCGTGCCGCCGGTGAGATCCACATAGAGGTACTCCGCGAACTTCAGCGCGATCTCCGCGGTGCATGTGACACCGACGCCGATCGTCGCGGCGAGCCACCACGGCGCGTTCCAGCGGGATGCGACGAGAGTCACGGCGAGCGCCAGGACAGCGCCGGCGACGAAGTGCTGTGGGCTTCCGCCCCAGTTCGGACCGGCGGGTGCAAGCATCGGGGAGGTCAGGCGGCGCGCTCGAAGACTTCGACCGGCTCGAGCTCGACGACCGGCCGCGGACGGCGGCGGCGGCGCTCCGGCTTCGTGCGCGTCACCTTCACCGGCTCGAAGCACCCAGGCAAACGGCGGAACCGAGTACGCGAAGAGCGCCGCGAAGAGCGCCCACGTCGCGAGCGGCGGCGCGGGCGCTCCCGCAGCGGCGTTCGAACGTACCGCGCTGTCGAGAACGATGAAGGCGAGAGCGAGGGAGCTCGTCACGGCGTAGACGCGCGGCGACTTGCCCTCGAGCAGGTCGCTGACCGCAACGAACGCGGCCGCGGCGGCGGCGGGAATCGCGGCGAGGCCGAGCCACAGAGGCGAGTCCTCCGAGGCCCATGATCCCGGCCGCGAGAGCGGCCGTCACGAGCGCCAGGGGCAGGAGCCGCGTGACTCCACGGTTCCACAGGTTCGTGGGCATCGGACGGTCCTCCTCCACGTTCTAGGCTCGGCTCCATGGAACTCACATGGCTCGGACACTCCGCCTTCCGCCTCGACGCGGCCGGCAAGCGCATCTACATCGATCCATTCCTCAACGGCAATCCGAAGTGCCCGGAGGACGAGAAGACGCCCGAACGCGTCGACATCGTCGCCGTCACGCACGGGCACGGCGACCACGTCGGCGACACCGTCGCGCTTGCGAACGAGCACGGCGCCACCGTCCTCGCGCAGGTTGAACTTGCCGGCTGGCTCGGCCCCCAGATCGCCTCGAACGTCGTCGACTTCAACAAGGGCGGCACCGTCGCCGTCGACGACGTGCGCTTCACGCTGACGAACGCGTTCCACTCGAGCTCGAACAACGACGGCGCGTACATGGGCGAGCCGTGCGGCATCGTCATCCGCGCCGAGGGGAAGAGCATCTACTTCGCCGGCGACACGTGCGTCTTCGGCGACATGGCGTTGATCGGGCGCCTGTACAAGCCCGATCTCGCCGTCCTCCCGATCGGCGACCACTACACGATGGGGCCGGACGAGGCCGCGCTCGCGCTCGAACTGCTCGGCGTGAAGCGCTGCGTGCCGTGCCACTGGGGGACGTTCCCGCCGCTCGTCGGTCGCCCCGCGGCGCTGCAGGAGCTCGCCCCGGACGTGAAGGTCGAGATGGTCGAGCCGGGGAGACGGTCACGGTATGAGGGAACGCTGGTGGGGAGCGACGCGGCCGGCAGGTGCCGGAGCTCGCGGTCGAGGGCGATCCCGCCGTGCCGGTCGAGGAGGCGCTCGTCGTCGACTCGCCGCATGACCCGGCGGACATCCACGCGGCGTTCGAGGCCGGCACGCCGGTCGTCGTTCGCGCCGCGACGCGCGGAGGACGTGCGCGCCGCGCTCGCGCGGCCCGAGGTGGCGTCCGTCCTCGTCCCCGCGGGACGCGGACGACCTCCTCGCGCTCGACCTGACGGAGCTGACGTATGGCGCGTAGCCCGATCATCGCGACGTACTCGATCGCCGCGTGCGACCTCGAGGCGAAGCAGTGGGGCGTCGCCGTGCAGTCGAAGTTCCTCTCGGTCGGCTCGGTCGTGCCGTGGGCGGAGCCGGAGGTCGGCGCGATCGCGACGCAGGCGTACGCGAACCCGCGCTACGGCCCGAACGGGCTCGCGCTCCTCCGCGAGGGGCTCAGCGCCGCGGAGGTCGTCGAGCGGCTGACCGGCGCCGACGACGACCGCGACGTCCGCCAGCTCGGCGTCGTCGACGGCGAAGGACGCAGCGCGAGCTGGACCGGCCCGCAGTGCCTCGACTGGGCCGGGACATCTCAACGGCCCGTGCTACGCCGCGCAGGGGAACATCCTCGTCGAGCGCCGAGACCGTCGCGCGCCCTCGCCGAGACGTTCGAGGCGAACGCGAGTCTCCCGCTCGCGCAGCGGCTGCTCGAGTGCCTCGCCGCCGCGCAGGCCGCGGGCGGCGACCGGCGCGGCCAGCAGTCCGCGTCTCTCCTCGTCGTCGAGCGCGACGGCGGCTACGCCTCGCTCTCGGACACCGTCGTCGACCTCCGCGTCGAGGATCACGCGCGACCGATCGAGGAGCTGCGCCGCATCTACGGCCTCCACCGGCGATTGTTCGACTCAACGCCGCGCGATGAGTGGCTGCCGCTCGAGGGCGAGCTCCGCGCCGAAGTCGACGAGCGCCTGAAGCGGCTCGGCTACGCGACGCTCGACGACTGGGCCGGCGTCGAGAACCTCGAGGAGCGCGTCGACGGCGATGAGATGATCGACCCTGTCGTCCTCGAAGCGCTGCGGGAGAACTCGTGAAAACACTGCGGATAGACGACATCGAAGGGCTGCCGGTCCTCGGCTCGCTCATGTGGCAGCCGGTGCGGCGGCCGCTCGGCATCACCGGCTTCGGCATCAACGCGTACACGGCGGGCAACGCCGGCGACGAGGTGGTCGAAGACCACACCGAGCTCGTCGACGAGGAGGCGTACATCGTCATCCGCGGCCACGCGACCTTCACCGTCGACGGCGAGGAGATCGACGCGCCGTGGGGCACGATCGTCTTCCTCGACGACCTCAACCAGCAGCGCAGCGCGATCGCGAAGGAGGCGGGCACGACGGTGCTCGCGATCGGCGGCAGAGCCGGGCACGCACCCGATCTCGTCGTGGGAGTACATCTTCCCGTCGCTCCCCGCGCGCAACGCCGAGGACTGGGACACGGCGCGCGCGATCCTCGAGGAGGCGGTCGCCGAGCGGCCGACATCCCGGCGATCCGCTACCACCTCGCGCGCGTCGAGGCGCGCGCCGGCAACACCGACCGCGCGCTCGAGCTCCTGCGCGGCGCGTGCGAGGAGCGGCCCGACTACGTCGGCGCTGGCGGCGAACGAAGACGACTTCGCGTCGATCAAGGACGACCCGCGCTTCCCGAACGCCCTCTCCAGAACGCGCGCTCCGCAGACTCGGCCCACGGTCTGCCGCCGTCGTATGCTCGCGACAGTGTGGTAACAACCGAGCCCGAGGAGGCGCAGTCATGAGGTACGCGAAGAGTTTCAACGCACGGACGAGCGGGCGTCGTACGGGCGTTGCTGGGCGGTGCGATTGTCGCCGGAGCACTGGCCGTTTCCGTCTCATTCCTCGTTTTCGGAGCGGGCGCGGCGTCCGCCCGTACGACTCAGAAGATCCCGTACTGGGACACGGTGGTGTCCAATCAGACGCCTCATTGGGATGACGGCTGCGAGTGTTACAGCGGGTACGACACGAATATCACCGGGTTCGACCGGGACTTTGGCATGTTCCCGCCCGACAATGTGGCGAAGATTTCACCACCGCCGCCGCCGTTCGGCCCCAAGGGCACCGCGGTGCCGGCAGTGGAGTTCGAGACGTTCGGCAGCACGCACTTCAAGGGATTCAACGAGTTCCTGATGGACTCGACCGGTAAGTCCGCGAAGTTGAAGGGCACTGTGCTGGCGCCGCCGGCGCGAACGGGGCGACCCTGACCACGCACTCCTCCCCCGGCGCCGCCGCCATGCAGGTGGTGACGTGGTCGAAGAACGGGGTGCCGATCGGATCGCCGGTGTCGGTGAACATCGACTACTACCTCGACTTCGCCGCACCGGAACCGTACGTCTGCTCGAAGGGGTTCTTGAGCCCGCCGATCGCGGTGGTGCCGACCGTAGTGAATTCCGACGGAACAACCACGGCAGGCCACGCTGTCCTCGAGCCTTGCACCTTCAAGATCGCGCGCAAGATCAGCCTCACGAAGTAATCACGGACGAACCGCGCTTCCCGGAAGCCGAATCCCCGTAGCCCGCAACGCCGGGACGGGGTCGGCTTCCGGTTGCGCGACGAGCATCACCGCGCCGTGACCCGGCTCGCGATGAAGCGCGTCGACGAACGCCTGTAGCCCGACCGCGAGCGCGAACGCCTTGTGCCACTGCTCGCCGCCGAACGGGACGAGCTCGTCCTCGGAGCGGAGTCCCGCGATGACGTCGCCCCACGTGACGGCTCCCATCGAGACGTCCGCGACGAGCGGCTCGCCGTCCGAGCTCGGGACGCCGATCGCGAGCGGATTCGTGCCCGCGACCTTCGGGCCGCCCGGCGGGCCGAGCCGCGCCGGCGACGTCGCCGTGACGAGCGCGACGAGACCGCCCTGCGCGAGCTGTCGCGCGTAGTAGCCGAGCATCCCCGTCGGGAACGTCCGGTCGCAGACGATGAGCCGCGCGCGCTGCGGGCGGAGCCTCGAGCGTGTGCAGCACGGCCGCCTGCATGACGAGGTAGCCGATCGCCCCGTTCCCGTCCCAGCGCTCGAAGCCGCGACTCGTCGGATAGAGCCGCGGCAGCGCGTTCGGATCGAAGCCTGTCTGCGACTCGAGCCACACGATCCGCGAGTGCCCGTGACCGAGCTTCCCTTGCTGCTCGGCGTGGTCGAAGTGCTCCCACAGCGCGAGCGTCTCGTCTCGGCCGAAGCCGAGCGCCCGCAGCCGCGCGTGGCCCTCCTCAGGCTGCATGGTGGCGCGTCGTGAACTCGAGCACCGGCCACGCGCGCTCGGCCGCGATCCGCCGCAGCGCGCGGTCGGGATTCACGACGACGGGATGGCCGACCTCCTCGAGGAACGGCAGGTCGGTGTGACTGTCGGAGTACGCCGTGCACTCGGCGAGGTCGTAGCCCTCGCTCTCGGCGAGCTCACGGACGCAGTCGGCCTTCGCCTCGGCGTGGAGCGAGCGCTCGGCGCGGCCCGTGTACTTCCCGTCCTTCACCTCGATCACCGTGCCGAGCGCGCCGTCGAAGCCGAGATCCTCGGCGATCGCGTCGACGATCTCCTGCAGCGTCGCCGAGACGATGTAGACCTTCTCGCCGCGCTCGTGGTGCTGCTTCACGAGTTGCAGCGGCTCGGCGTAGACGAGCGGACGGAGGATCGGCTCCATCGCCTCCGCGACGAGCTCGCGGAGCTGCTCGGGCGTGTAGCCGGCGAGGATCTTGAGCCCGTCCTCCGCCGCGCGCCGCACCGACTCGTGGCTCGCGCCGCGCGCGACGAAGAGGAGCTGCCACCCGGCGGCCCGCAGCATCTGCCAGCGCGAGATGAGGCCGCGCTCGCGGAACGAGCCGGCGAGAGCGAGAGCCGACGAGCGCCGCAGCAGCGTCCGGTCGAGATCGAAGAAAGCGGCGCTTGCCACCGGGTCAGAAGCCATCTAGGAGTCGTGGCCGGTTGCGGCCAGCGCCTCCTGCATCGTGCCGTAGTCGCGCATGCGGACGATCTTGCCCGCCTTCACCTCGACGACCTGGTAGAGCTTGGGCGACCAGAAACCGCGTGCCCCGAGACGCTCGAGACGCTTGCCGCGAAGCCTGAAGACCACGTACTTGCCGAGCTCGAGCGGTCTCGCCCGGGCGCAGGCGGTTCGCCGGCCCGGCACGCCAGAGGAGCGCTCGGACGATCTCGTCGGCGTTCGTGCACGCGCTTCCACTTCGCTTCGCAGTCGGCTCCCACGTCGCGTCGTCGGCGATGAGCGCGCGCAATTTCCTGTGCTCGGCTCTTCTTCGCCAGGGCATACGCCTCGTCGACGACGTCGCGGGCGGCGCTCATCCGACGAGAGGAAGCGCCTTGACGATGCCGGCGGGCTCGCGGCGGAGGGACTCGATCTCGTCGGCGATCGCCGAGATCGCCTGCGCCGACGCGGTGTCGGGCCGCGCGGAGACGACCGGCGCGCCGGCGTCGCCCTGCTCGCGGAGCACCGGGTCGAGCGGCACCGTGCCGAGGAGCGGCACGCCGAGATCGCGGGCGAGGGCTTCTCCCCCGCCGCTGCCGAACACGTCGCCCGTCATGTTCTCGACAACGCCGAGCAGGCGCATGTTCGTCTTCTGCGCCATCCCGGCGGCACGCGCGGCGACGTCCTGCGCGAGCTTCTGCGGCGTCGTCACGACGACGACCTCGGCGCGCGGCAGCAGCTGGCCGAGCGAGATCGAGACGTCGCCCGTTCCCGGCGGCATGTCGACGACGAGCGTGTCGATCTCGCCCCAATGGACGTCGGTGAGGAACTGCTCGAGCGCGCGGTGGAGCATCGGGCCGCGCCACATCACCGGCTCGTTGCTCGTCTCGAGGAAGAACCCGATCGACATGAGCTTGAGCCCGTCCTTCACCGGCGGCACGATCATCTGGTCGACCGCGACCGGCCTCTGGTGAATGCCGAGGATGTGCGGGATCGAATGGCCGTAGATGTCAGCGTCGAGCAGTCCGACCTCGTGCCCGAGTTCGCGCAAAGGCGACCGCGAGGTTCGCGGAGATGGACGACTTCCCGACGCCGCCCTTCCCGCTCGCGACGGCGATGACGCGGCAGTCGGCCGGGATGCGAATCACGCCCTCGTCGGGCGCGCCACCGCGGAGCTTCTGCGTCAGCGCCTGCCGCTCGTCAGGCGTCATCACGTCGAACGAGAGCTCGACGCCGGTCACGCCCGGCACGGTCGAGAGCGCCTGCTCGACCTGTGTCTCGAACGAGTCACGGAGTGGGCAACCCGCGATCGTCAGCACGATCGTGAGCGCGACGACGCCGTCGTGCACCTCGACATCGCGCACCATGTCGAGCTCCGTGACCGGCCGCCGCAGTTCGGGGTCGATCACCTGCTCGAGCGCCTTGAGAACCTCGTCGTGAGAAGGCTCCACCGAAAACGAGAGTACCGGGAGGATCGACGGCCGCAAACGGCGAAGCCGCTCCGGATGGCTTGGCATTCCACCACCGAGGCGTGGTCCGGCGTCGACGACCGCACGACGGTGATGCGCGCACCGCGAGCGGCACGTCGCACGCGCAGGTGGCCCATATGGGTGCTCCCGACGCTCGCGTTCGTCTGCGGCGCGCTCGTCAGCGCAGCCGTGTTCACGATCGGCTGGCGCCACCAGACGCAGCAAAACGCCGCCGCGCAGAGCGCGCTCGCCAACGCGACGGCGCGTAACCACAAGCTCTCGAACTCGCTCGCCACGGCGCGGGCCAACGCTGCACGGCAGGCGCGGATCGCGACGCAGGCGCGCGCGTCCGTCCAGGCGGCTCAGGCTTCCGGCGCGACGATCGCGGCGCAAGCAAGCGCGGCGCAGACCGCCGCAACCTCCGTTTCCGGGAACGCGACCTCGATGGCGACCGCCGCCGGGAAGGTCGCGACGGAGCTGAGAACGCTCACGTCATACCTCACGACGACGCCGTCACAGCAGCTCGACGCCGGCTACATCGACAGCCAGACCGCGTATCTCGCGCGCCAGGTCGCGGCGCTCCAGTCGGCGGGCGGAACGACGTCGAGCGCAGCGGCGAGCTTCGACGCCGCGATCCGGAAGCTCGGACGGCTCGCCTCGGCTCTCTCCGCACAGAAGTAACCCGATTTGCTTACCTCGCTCGCCCGCGGAACGCACTAGCCTTAAGCCGTGAAGCTCGCCGCCGCTATCACCGTCGCTGTCGCGGCGCTCGCGGTCATCGCGACCGCGTCCACGGCGGGAGCAGCGCCCGGAGCCTCGCACCCGCACCGTGGTCTTGTTCCGCACATCAGGCACGCGCGCCACCACCTCGCGTCGGCGACCCGGTCCGCGAAGCTGTCCAAGCTCAACTGCGTCGCGACCTGCCCGGCATACGAGTCGACGATCAACCAGTACTTCACCGACGTCGCCGCCGACAACGGCCTGCTGACCAACGTCTACTCCGTCGCGACCCAGTACTCAGGCATCCAGTACAGCGAGACGTTCGACAGCGCCACGAATGCGTACGTCGACACGAACCCGTACCCGGGCTCGAAAACGTGCCACGACGGCTACGACAAGTACTGCGTCACGGATCGGCAGCTGCAGTCGGAGATCGGGAGGGTGATCGCGGCGCACGGCTGGCCGACCCACTCGACGACGGCTCTCTACTTCATCTTCACGCCGGCGAACGTCGGTATCTGCATCTACCCCGGCGACGTGCACGGCAACTACTGCACGACGAACGCCTTCTGCGCCTACCACTCCAATACGGTGTCGAAATCGTTCCTCTACGCCGTCGAGCCGGACGCTCAGGCGATCTCGGACGCCGCTTGCGACCCGCTGCAGTACCCCGCGGGCAACGGCGCTGACGCCACGATCAACACGATCAGCCACGAACAGAACGAGGCGATCACGGATCCGACTAGCGGCGGCTGGTATGCGGGCGACCTGGGGCACGAGAACGGCGACCTCTGCGCGTACGACTTCGGCACGCCGCTCGGTACAACGCCGAGCGGGCAGTCGTTCAACCAGGTCATCAACGATCACAACTACTTCCTCCAGCTCGAGTACAGCAACCAAGACAGCGGCTGCGTTCCGTATCTCGGCGGTCCGGTGACCGCGCCGGATCCCCTGAACGGCTCCGGACCGATGACCTATAACGGCGGCGATGTGATGACGACCAACACGGTCTATGCGATCTACTGGGTGCCGACCGTAAACATCCAGCTACCGGCGATCTCCGGCGTCACGAAGGTTGGGAAGACGCTCAAGGCAGCGAACGGCAGCTGGTCGAACGGGCCGAAGTTCACGTATCGGTGGCTCCGCTGCTCGTCGGCGGGAACGTCGTGCAAGGGGATCAAGGCCGCGACCGACGCCAGGTACAAGCTCGTGCAGGCGGACGCCCGCCACCGGCTCGAGGTGCGGGTTACCGCGACGACCGCGGCCGGCAGCCACAGCGCGATCTCCGCCCCTACAGGACGCGTGAGGTCATAACCGCATGAAGACGCTTCTGGCAAGCCTGCTCGTCGTTGGTGCAATTCTTGTCGGCTCCAGCGCTTCCGGAGTCGGGGCGAGCGTCGGCCCTCAGCCGGCCGGCATCGTGTCTCACTCCGGCTCGCCGACCGTGCACGGTACGGCCGTTCACACGACGTCTTCGACGTTCACGTGCGGTTCGATCACCTGTGCCGCGTACGAAGCGGGAGTCAACGGCTTCCTGCAGGACGTCGCCCACGACAGCGGCGGCGCGAACAACGTCTACTCCGCCGACACGCAGTACTCCGACAGTACGGGCAGCATCGCCTACAACCAGACGTTCGGCGGGACGTACGTCGACACGAGCGCGTTCCCATCGAACGGCTGCACGACCGCCAAGGCCACGTGCCTGACCGGAGCGCAGCTCGTGACGGAGATAAATAGCGCCCTCACCGCGAACGGCTGGACGGCGAGCGGGACGCACCTCTTCACGATCCTTCTTCCCGCAGATGTCGACACATGCTTCGACGGCAACCCGAACGACGGCTGCGCTTCCAACGCGTTTTGCGCCTACCACTCCATGTCCAGCTCGCTTATCTTCGCCGTCGAACCGTTCAACGCATCGTTCAATTGCGACGCCGCCGGCGAGCTGAGCAATCCGCAGGGCTTCCCGAACGGCCCTGAGATCGACGAAACGGTCAACACGACGAGCCACGAGACAAACGAGGCGATCACCGACCCCAACGTCGGAGGCGGCTGGTACTCGAGCCAAGGGAATGAGAACGGCGACCTCTGCGCGTGGTGGTTCGGTGCTCCTCTCGGCACCGTCAACAGCCAGCCGTACAACCAGGTGATCAACGGCCACGACTACTCGCTGCAGCAGGAGTTCAGCAACGCCGCCAACGCCGGCGCAGGAGGCTGCGTCCAGCATCTCGGCGGGACGGCGACGACCGCAACGCCCTACCTCCAGACGCCGGATGCCGGCCCGCTCATCTGGCATGGCGGCCCGGTCATGCGCTCCGTAACCACGTACACGATCTACTGGATCCCCGCCACGACGCCTGCGGTCTCAGCCGCGCCGGTCGTCAGCGGGACGCACGCGGTGGGCAAGCCACTCTCCACGACGAACGGGACGTGGACGTATTCGCCGACGAGCTACCAGTACAAGTGGCAGCGCTGCAGCAACATCGGCACCGGATGCGTCGACATCGCGAGCGCGACGAACTCCCAGTACACGCCTGTCACGGCCGACGCCGGCCATGAGATCCGCTCAGATGTCCTCGCGAGCAACGCCGACGGCCCCGCGGCTAACGGCTTCGCGGCGTCTGCGACGACGGGAGCCGTCATCGACAAGCCGGCCGTGATTAAGGCGCCCAAAATCTCGGGCACCGCGAAAGTCGGCCACTCCCTTTCCGTCAGCAAGGGCACGTGGACGTACTCACCGACGAGCTACGCCTATCAATGGCTCCGCTGCACGGCGACCGGCGCCTCGTGCAAGAACATCGCGGGCGCGACCAAGGCGTCGTACAAGCTCGCGGCAGCGGACGCCGGCCACAAGCTCACCGCCACAGTCACGGCGACGAACGCGGCCGGCTTCTACAAGGCGAAGGCCGGTTTGTCCGGCTCGGTTAAGAAGTAACGAGGAGGTGCGTCAGGCTGCGGATGCGCGGCGCCTGACGGTCCTACGCGGACAGGGCTTGTGCGAGCTGCCTGCATGCGTCGTCCGTTCCCGCCGCCGCGAGCCGCGAACGCTGGCCGAGGTCGAGCGGCGCGGCGCCGAACGGCTCGGACGAGTCGAACAGCTCGAGCGCGAGGCCGACCTCGCGGCAGAGGAGCTGACCGGCGGCGATGTCGAATGAGCGGGTCGGCTTGAGCGTGCAGACGCCGTCGACGCGGCCTGCGGCGAGGTGGCACAGCGAGAGCGCAGTCGAGCCCATGATCCGCAGGCGATGCGCGACGCCGACGAGCTTCGGCGCGTCGGCCGCGACGAGATCGGTGCGCGTCGCCTCCATCACGAGGAGCTCGATCTTCTCCTCGGGCCGCTCAGCGCCGAGCGGCTCGCCGTTGAGGTAAGCGCCTTCGCCTCGCGTGGCGGTCCACTCCTCGCCGCTTCCGAAGTCGTGGACGAACCCGAAGTGGACGTCGTCCATGGTCCGGCCGTCGGCGACAGCGATCGACAGGGAAAAGAACGGGATGCCGCGCTTCGCGTTCAGCGAGCCGTCGATCGGGTCGATCACGAGGACGGTGCCGGAACCGTCGATGATCCCGGCCTCCTCGGAGACGATCGAGGCGCCGGTCGCGCGGAACCGCTCGACGATCGCGTCCTCGGCGGCCTGGTCGATCGCGGTCGTGTCGTCGCCGCCCTCGCCCGTCCCCAGCACCTGCTCGCGCTCGGCGCGCGTGGGCATCGCGTCGAGAACGGCATTGACATCCGCGACCGCAGCGCGACAGAGCTCCAGCCAGTCGATCAATCGTCCAAGGGGCAGCATCAAGAGCCCGGACGTGAGCTTCGGATAGAAGAACGTGCTCTTCTGCGGCATCACGTCGCCGCGCCGGGCGACCTCCCAGACGTCCTCGATTCGCGTCGGCCGCAGGAGGAACGCCGCCGCCGCGTCGCCGCGGTCGACCGCCGCGACCGCCTCGTCGCGCTGCGGCGTGTACGTCACGCCTTCGGGCGCGAGCGCCGCGACGACCTCGGGATCGAGACCGTCGCCGTGCAGCAGCTCGTAACGGCCGTCGCGATACAGGACAGGTCCCGGGCAGGACATCACCCGGAGGGCTGATCGGCTCCCCTTCGACCCCGTTCACCGACTGCGCGAGGCGGTGCGTCGGGAAGATCGTCAGCCCCTCCTGCCCGGTCGGGACGATCACCGCGAGCAGCCACTCCTCGCCGGCAGCGAGCGTCGTCTCGTAGCGGTGATGGCCGTCCGCGATCAACAGCTGGGCGTCCTGGAGCGTCTCGGTCAGCGCTTCGCCGAACTCGGCGTCGAGCCGCCAGAGGCTGTCGCCGCCGCTCTGAAGATCGGGCTCACCGAGCCCGTCGACGTCGACCGATCCGTCCCAGAGGAAGAAGAGCGGCTCGAGCTGCGTGCGGGTCGCGCGGAGCAGGCGCAGGCGCCCCTCCTTCGGCCCGGCGTGCGTGAGCTCGTGCGGCAGGACGACGCGGTTCTCGTACGGCTCGACGCGGAGTGCAGCGACGAATCCCTCACGACGGCGGCGGACTCCGTCAGGCCCCTCGTACTCCTGCGCGAGCCACCAGAGCGCAGGCTCGGGCTCCTCGACGAGCACGCCGCGCGCGCGCCAGTCGGCGAGCTGCGCAGCGGCTTCCGCCTCGCTGTCGGGAAGGGTCAGGTGGACGACGTTGTACGCGTTCCTCGCCTGGAGCTCCGCGCGTTGCTCTGGCCCGATGACGTCGTACGGCGGCGCCACGAGCGACTCGAGGTCGCCTGCGACCGCCTCGTCGTAGCGGAGCGCGCGGAACGGACGAATCGTCGCCATGGTCGGACTCTAGACTCCGCCCGTGACTGCGATCGCCGAGCTCGAGGAGAACCGCACTGTCGAAGGCGTCTACGCCGTCGCGCGTAAGGAGCGGCTGCGTACCAAGAACGGCGGCACATACCTCGCGCTCGAGCTCGTCGACCCGAGCGGCCGAATCTCCGCGCGCGTGTGGAACGACGTCGACCTCCTCGACGGGCGCTTCGAGGCGGGCGACGCCGTGCGCGTGCTTGGGCGCGTGGAGAAGTTCCGGAACGAGCTCCAGGTCGAGGTGCGGACGCTCGAGCCGGCGGAGGGAGTCGATCCTGCGGAGCTCGCGGTCGGTCTGCGCCGCGACGGCGCCGAGCTCGAGGGCTTCCTCGAGTTCCTCGTCGAGGAGGTGCACGACGACGGACTGCGCAGCATCGTCGTGCGCGCGCTCGCCGCGGCGCCGCTCCGTTCGTATCCCGCGACGCCCGACGGGCACCACTCGTACGCCGGCGGGCTGCTCGAGCACACGGTCGGCGTCGCGACGCTGTGCCGCGAGCTGTGCCAGATCCACCCGCGGCTTCGTCCCGACCTGCTCATCGCGGCCGCACTCGTCCACGACGTCGGCCGGACGCGCGAGCTCGGCCCGCCGCCGGTCTTCGCGCCGACGGAGCAAGGAAAACTCCTCGGTCACGTCCACCTAGGCCTGCGCCTGCTCGAGGAGCTTCAGGCGCCCGATGAGCTACTCCACGCCGTCGCGTGCCATCACGACGCGCGTGCCGCGCGCACCGCCGAAGCGGCCGTGCTCTACCACGCGAACCAGCTCGATGCCGTAGCCGCGACGAGGCCGATACCGGCTTGATCGGAGTCGTGCTCGCGCTCGCCGCGAGCCTGTCGTGGGGACTCGGCGATTTCGGCGGCGGCCTCGGGGCGCGGCGCACGTCCGTCGTCTGGGTTCTCGTCGTCTCCCAGGTCGCCGGCCTCGTGCTCGTCGGGACAATGGCGCTCGCGAGCCAACCGCAAGTGCCGGGCGGACACGATCTGGCGTGGGGCGCGTTCGCCGGTGTGATGGGCGTCGTCGGACTCGGTGCCTTCTATCGTGCGCTCGCGGTCGGGACGATGGGTGTCGTCGGGCCGATCGCCGCCACGGGGGTCGTCGTGCCCGTCGTCTACGGGTTGGTACGCGGCGAGCGTCCGTCGATGCTGCAAGCGCTCGGGATGGCGTTTGCCGTCGCCGGCGTCATCGGGGCGTCACTCGAACCCTTGCCGGAGGGCGCCGGCCGGAAGCTCACGGCCGGCGCGCCGCTCGCCGTGCTCGCAGCCTTCGGCTTCGGCGCTTCGATTCTCGGGCTCAATCGCGTTTCCCAGGCCGGAGTCGTGTGGGGGACGCTGTCGCTGCGCCTCACTGTCGTCCCGATCGTCGTCGTCGCGGCACTGCTCATGCGCCCCGCGACGGTGGGGCTACGGCCGATCCTGCCGCTTCTCGTTGCGACCGGCCTCTTCGACACCGCCGCGAACCTCCTCTACGGCGCGTCCGCGCGGCACGGATCGATCAGCGTCGTGTCGGTGCTCGCATCGCTCTATCCGGTCGTGCTCGTCGCGCTCGCGTACTTCGTACTCGGGGAACGGATCGCGCGCCCGCAACTCGCCGGCGTCGCCCTCGCGCTCAGCGGCGTCGTGCTCATCTCGGCAGGCGGTTAGCGCTCCGCTTCGAGCTCGTGAATGAGCTTCTCGACGTGTTCTGCGATGTCGTCCCGAATCGGACGCACCTGCTCGAGTGGCAGGATCTTCGGATCGGTGAACACCCAGCTGATACCGCCGCACGCCAGGCGTGATGGGACAAACCTCTTCGCTGCACGTCGAGATGGCGATGTCGGCCCACGCGAGGTCGTCGGCGTCGAGCTTGTGCGGCACGTGTCCGCTCGCGTCGATGCCGATCTCGGCGAGCGCCTCGACGACCTGCGGGTGCGGTGTCGTCCCCGGATCGCTGCCGGCGCTCCGTGTTTGGTGCCGGTTGCCGGCCGTGCGACGGAACAGGTACTCGGACATCACCGATCTGTCCGGCGTTCCCGACGCAGACGAAGAGGACGTTCACGCCTCCTCCGGCGCCGCCTGCTCGCCGCGCACGAACTGGTAGGCGACGCCGCCCAACGAGGCGCCGATGATCGGCGCGACGATGTAGAGCCAGAGTGCGTGCAAGTTGCCGGACACGAGCGCCGGTGCAACGGAACGGGCAGGGTTCATCGAGGCACCGGAGATCGGTCCGCCGAACATCGCATCGAGAAGGATCGTCCCGCCGATTGCGATTGCCGCCGCTTCACCCACGGCACGCGTGTCAGTTGCGACAGCGAGGATCACGAACATCAAGAACGCACTCATGATCAACTCCCAAAGGAACGACTGCCCCTGAGAACCGGACGGCAAGGTCGCGCCGACATCGGCGATGTTGCCGAGCGAAGCGCGCAGCAACGCGGCAGCGACGAGCGCGCCGATCAACTGAGCAGCACCAGTACAACCCAGCACGTCGCCACGGGAAGTGCCGCGTCAGCGCGAAGGCGAACGTCACGGCCGGATTGAAATGCGCGCCGCTGATGTGGCCAACGGCGTAGATGCCGAACATGATCACCAGCCCGAAGCTGATCGCCACGCCGACGTGGCCGAGCTGACCGGTCTTGAAATCGACCATGATGGCGCCGCACCCGGCGAAGACGAGCGCAAACGTCCCGATCGCTTCGGCGGCAAGACAGCGAACGATGGGACGCGTCATCCGCCGAGGGTGTCCCGCAACTCGCGAACGGCGTCCGGCACGAGCCGGTAATAGGCCCACGTTCCACGGCGGCTCGACTCGACGAGGCCGGCGTCCCGAAGCACCTTCAAATGGTGCGAGATCGTCGGCTGCGAGAGATCAAAGGCCGCGTTGAGATCGCAGACACAGCACTCATCGGTCGATGCGAGCCGGCTGACGATCGCAACCCTGGTGGGGTCCGCGAGCGCCCGGAAGCGAGCGGCCAGCGACTCGCTCGCCGCGACATCGAGCGGCTCCATGCTTGGTCCGCAGCAGAGGACAGGCAACGTCTTCATCGATAGATTTCAATATATCATCCATCGACATTGATCAATGAAAGGAGGACATGATGAGCGACACCTGCTGCGACTGTTGCTGCTGCAAGGGCGGCAAGTGCTGCTAGGCGAACGATGTCGGCGGGGGCGTACGACCCCGCCGGCGCCTCAGACGTTGAAGCGGATGTTGAGGACGTCGCCGTCCTCGACGACGTAATTCTTGCCCTCGAGGCGCGCCTGGCCGCCCGTGAGGAAGTCATCGGTGCGGGTCACCTCGGCACGAATGAAGCCACGCGCGATGTCGGAGTGGATCGTCGCCGCCGCATCGAGCGCCGTCTCGCCCTTGCGCAGCGTCCACGCGCGCGTCTCCTTCTCGCCCGCGGTGAAGAACGTGATCAGGTCGAGCGTCTCCGCGAGCCGCCGCACGACCTCGCCGAGCGCCGACTCGCCACCGCCGCGGAACTCCGCAGCCTCCTCGTCGCTCAGAGCCGCGAGCTCCGACTCGAGCTGGAGATCGATGCCGTCCGCGCCGTTGACGATGGAGATCAGCGGCTTCGTCGTGAGCGGATCGAGCTCGGACGAGAGCTCTCCGTCCCACTCCGCGAGCGTGTGCCCCGCGTCGACGTGCGCGAGCAGCCGCTCGGTCTCCGCGGCGTCGGCGCGCACCTTCGCGTCGCCCGACTTCGCCTGCTTTGCGACACGCTCGAGTCGCTTCTCCACGTGGTCGCGATCGGCGACGAGGAGCTCGAGTTTCAGCGTCTCGAGGTCGTCGGCGGGGACGCACGTCCCCGAGAAGCCGTCGAGCACCACGAGCAGCGCGTCGACCTGACGGAGGTTCCCGAGGAGCTGCGGGCCTGTCCCGGGAACGTCGACGACGCGCACCGCCGCGGGCGTCACCTTGCGTGCGCCGACCTTCTCCGCAAGCGCGTCGAGTCGCGGATCGGCGATCTGCGCCATTCCGACGTGCTCCTTGCCTGAGCCCGTCGCCTCGGCACGCGTGAGCGCGCGGAAAAGCGTCGTCTTCCCCGAGCTCGGCAGCCCGACAATCCCGATCTCAAGCGCCATGCAGTCTCAGTTGGAAGAGAATCCGACGCGTCCGGCGCGCACGATCCGCTTGTAATAGGCGATCTGCGAGACGACGACATGGAGCGGGCCATCCTCGGTATCGAGGACGACGACCGGCGTGCTGCCGCTACCACCGCTGAGCGCCGCCTCGAGTGAATCGGCGGATCGGGGCTCGACGAACGCGGAGACGATCTGGCCGCCGGCGAAGCCGAGTTCGATGCGAACGCGCTCGTCAGGCACGAGAAACGACCTCCGAGAGAACGCCGCCGACCGACTCCGGATGAATGAATGCGACCTCAAGGCCGAACATCCCGCGGCGCGGCGTCTCGTCGATCAGCTCGGCGCCCGCGCCCGCAAGATCGGCGAGGGCGACGCGGATGTCGTCGACCTCGTACGCGACGTGGTGCATGCCTGGCCCGCGCTTGGCGAGGAAGCGGCCGACGGGCGTGTCGTCGCCGAGCGCGCCGAGCAGCTCGACGCGACTCTCGCCGACGCGAATCGACGCAGCCTCGACTCCCTGTTCCTCGACCCGCTCGCGATGCTCGAGCGTCGCGCCGAAGAGCCGCGAATACGCATCGATCGCGCCGTCCAGATCGTCGACGGCGACTCCAATGTGATGAATGGAACGCGCCGCAGCCATGCCGTCGATCGTATGTGAAACCGCTACGTGGAGAGTTTCCAATGAGGTCTCAGCACGAAGGCGCGGAAGAGCGCAGCTCTTCCGACGGATTACGGCCAGGGCGTGCCGTAGACGGTCGCGACGACGCGCGGGACGCCGACCGATCTCCGATGCGCGCGACTCCTGCTCGACGTCCTTGAAGAGCTCGAGCACCTCGTCGCGCACGAGCGTCTCCTTCTCGAGAAGCGCCGCGGCGATCCGATCGAGCGGCGCGCGGTGCTTCGTCACGAGGCGGTGCGCCTCGGCGTAAGCGCCATCGGTGAGGCCGGCCTGCGCGTTGTCGCGAAGCTGCTTCGTCGCCTCCGACAGCGCGTAGTTGTCGGCGCGCATCGTCCTAGCGGTGGCCGCGTCGGACATGCCCCAGTCGAAGACCATGTGTCGGGCGATGTCGGTGACCTTCTCGAGATCGTTCGCGGCACCGTTCGTGACACGGCCGAAGACGACCTCCTCGGCGGCGCGACCGGCGAGCGCCACGACCATCCAGTCGACGAGCTCCTCCTTTGTGTGGAGGTAGCGGTCTTCCTCGGGAAGGTGGAACGTGTAGCCGAGGGCCGTACCGCGGGCGACGATCGTCACCTTCTGCAGCTCCGAGGCGCCGCCCATGAGGTGCGCCATGAGGGCGTGTCCACCTTCGTGGTACGCGAGGATCATGCGCTCCTTCTCGGTCAGCACCTTGCGCTGCTGGAGGCCGGCGACGACACGTTCGAGCGCCCCGTCGAAGTCAGCCTGCGTGACGACGCTGTCACCGCGCCGGCCCGCGCCGATCGCCGCCTCGTTGCAGACGTTCGCGAGCTCGGCGCCGGTGAGACCGGAAGTCTGCCGCGCGACGGTCGCGAGACTCGCGTCCGCGGCGAGCGGCTTGCCGCGCGTGTGGACAGCGAGGATCGCCTCGCGGCCCGCGAGGTCGGGCGGGGGAACGAGCATCTGGCGGTCGAAGCGGCCGGGCCGAAGTAGGGCCGGGTCGAGGTCCTCGATGCGGTTCGAGGCGCCCATGACGACGACCTGCCCCGCACCGTCGAACCCGTCGAGTTCAACGAGGAGCTGGTTGAGGGTTTGGTCCTGCTCACGGTTGAAGCCGTGCCCGGTGCGCGTCGCGCCAACGGAGTCGAGCTCGTCAATGAACACGATCGCCGGCGCGTTTTTCCGCGCCTCTGCGAAGAGCTTCCGGATGCGCGCGGCACCAAGCCCGGCGAACATCTCGACGAACGAAGCAGCACTCGCGGAGTAGAAGTTCGCCCCAGACTCGTGCGCGACCGCCTTCGCGAGCATCGTCTTGCCGGTGCCGGGCGGGCCGTAGAGCAGGAGCCCCTTCGGAACCTTCGCCCCGAGCGCCTCGAAACGCTTCGGGTCGCGGAGAAAATCGACGACCTCGTTGAGCTCGGCGCGGACTTCGTCGACGCCGGCAACATCGGCCCACGTTGTCGTCGACGATCCCTTCGTCGCCATGTTCTGCGGCTTCGTGCGGGGCATCGAACCGAGCAATCTCCAGAGCAGGAACGCGGTGAAGCCGAGAACGAGGATGAAGAAGACGGGGAGCCACGCCGAAGCGAAGTCGCGGAAATCGGCCAGCCACTGCCCCACGAGCGTGTGGTGCGGGAAAAGGAGGTTCTTCTGCTCCTCCGTGAGGCCGCTCGTGGTCGTTGTCGTCGACGTCGTTGTCGTCGGCGTCGTGGCCGCGAGCACCGACGTCAATGCGCTAGCAAGCCGCATACGACCTCATCGGCATCGCAAAGTACATCTTTAGTGGAGCGACCGCAGGGCCGGCTCGAGCCGTTGCCTCGTCGTCAGCACGCCGGCGAAGAGATCGCCGTGCCGGCGGATCCGCTCGAGCACGACGTCCATCGTGAAGCTCGTCGGATCGAGCTTCGCCGTCACCTCTTCCCAGCGCAGCGGCGTCGAGACGGGAGCGCCCGGCCGCGGCCGCACCGAGTAGACCGACGCGATCGTCTTCCCGCCGCCGTTCTGGTTCGAGTCGATGAGCACGCCGCGGCGCTTTGCCTTCGACCACTCCGTCGTAACGAGGCCGCGGTGTGTGGCGGCCAGCGCTCCGGCAACGATCTCGCAGAACTCGCGCGTCTGCGCATACGTCGAGCGGCGTTCGATCGGCACGAGCACGTGCATCCCGTCGGCGCTCGACGTCTTCGGGAAGGAAACGAGACCAAGCGCGTCGAGCGCCTGCTTGACGATGAGCGCGACCTCGACGACCTCCTTGATCCCGACGTCGGGCGACGGATCGAGATCGAAAAGAACGAAGTCGGGGCGGTCGGGCTTGTCGACGCGCGAGTACCACGCGTTCATGTCGATGCAGCCCATGTTCGCCATCCAGAGGAGCGCGCGCTCGTCGTTCACGAGCGGCGCCTCGATCATGCGGCGCGTCGGCGGGCGCTCGCGCGTCGAGACCTCGACGGCGAAGCGCGGGATCCACTCCGGCATGTGCTTCGGCGCATCCTTCTGGAAGAACGCCTTGCCATACGCGCCATCGGGATAGCGGCGCATCGTGAACGGGCGCCGCTTCAGATGCGGCACGAGCACAGGCGCGACGGCGCGGTAGTAGTCGATGAGGTCGCCCTTCGTGATCGGTCCGGCCGGATCGTCGTCCGGCCAGAAGAGCTTGTCGAGGTTCGAGAGCTTGAGACCCGGGTCGTCCATCTCTTGTGGATCTTCCCGCTTCACGGCGCGCGCAGACTTGTCGTCACGGAGCCCCTGGAACGACGGCGCGCGCAGGTGGCCGTCGTGCGTCCACTCGAGGAACTCGACCTCGCAGACGAGCTTCGGCTCGACCCAGACGACATCGCCCTTCCGGATCTTCGGCATCTTCGGCGGTGCCGCGAACACGCTCGTCGCCCGTTCGAGCGGCCGAAGCTTGGTGAGCAGCTCGTCGATCGTCTTGTCGTTGAAACCGGTGCCGACGTTCCCGACCCAGCGGTACTCCTTGCCCTCGCGGACGCCGAGCACGAGCGAGCCGAACGTTCCTGAGCGCCGGCCCTGGCCCTTCGTCCACCCGCAGATGACGAACTCCTGGCGGCCGTGCGTCTTGATCTTTAGCCAGTCGCCGCCCCGGGCTCCTTCCTTGTAACGCGACGCCGACTTCTTGGCCATGACGCCTTCGAGCCCCTGCTCTTTCGCCGCCTCGTAGAGCGCGTCGCCGTCGTCGAAGACGCCGGAGACCTGGACGACACCCGACGGGACGATGAGCTGCTCGAGCCGCTCGCGGCGCTCGGTCAGCGGCAGGCTCGTGAGCGGCTCGCCGTCGATCTCGAGGACGTCGAAGACTTCGTAGACGAGCCGCGTGCTGCCCTGCTGCATCGCCGAGAAGCTCGGGCGACCGGAGTCGTCGAGCGCGCAGACCTCGCCGTCGACGACCGCGTCGGGCGTGCGCAGCGCGTTCGGCAGCGCCTTCGCGATGACGGCGAACCGCTCAGTCAGGTCGTTGCCGCGTCGGGACCGCAATGTCGCCTCGCCGCCGCGGACGTAGGCGAGTGCGCGGTAGCCATCCCACTTCGGCTCGAACAGCCAGCCCGCGCTCGTCGGGAGCTTGTCGACGAGCGTCGCGAGCATCGGCTCGTAGCTTCCACGCGCCTGGGACTCGCTGCCGTCGCGCTTGCGCAAGAGGAGCCAGTTCTTCTCGTCGCCGGAGAGGTGCGCGGGGACGAGCGTCCACATGCCCTCGAGACGCTCGCCATGCAGCCGGACGGTCAGCCCGCCGTCGGGCTTCTCCTCGACGAGCTCGTACGTGCCGTGATCCCAGATCTCGACCGTGCCGGCGCCGTAGTTGCCCTGCGGGATCTCGCCGGCGAACGTCGCGTACTCGAGCGGATGGTCCTCGACGTGGACCGCGAGATGCTGCTGGCCGGCCTCGAGCGGCACGCCTTTCGGCACGGCCCACGACGCGAGCACACCGCCGCGCTCGAGGCGAAAGTCGTAGTGCAGGCGCCGCGCGTCGTGGCGCTGCACGACGAAGATCGGGAGCTTTCCGCGGCGCTTGGAACCGAACGGTTCCGGCGTCTTCTTGCGGTTGCGCTTCCGTTCGTACTCGGAGAGTTTATCGCTCACAAGTCATATTCCTATCGTTCACACAACGCATACATAGTGGGGGATAAGCCTGTGGACGCTGTGGACAGCGGAGCGAAGCCTTACGCACAAAACTGCGCGAACCTACAGAAAGCTACCCCTATGCGTAGACGCCGAGGCGGCGGAAACGGGCGCGGCGACGGCGCCTGAGCTCGTCGCCCGGAACGCTGTCGAGCTCTCCGAGCGAGGCGCGGAGCGCCTCTCCAAGCAGCCGGGCGGCCATGTCGGGGTCGATCTGTGCGCCGCCTTTCGGCTCAGGCACGACGTCGTCGATGACGCCGAGCTCGAGACAGTGAACCGCGTCGGGCCGGAACGCCGCGGCTGCTTTCTTCGCCTGGCCCGCGTCGCGCCAGAGGATCGAGGCGCAGCCCTCGGGCGAGATGACGGAGTAGATCGCGTTCTCCTGCATGAGGACGCGGTCGGCAAGCGCGATCGCGATCGCGCCACCCGAACCGCCCTCCCCGATCACGCACGCGACGGTCGGCACGGTGAGCCGCGCCATCATCGCCTGCGACGCGGCGATCGCGGCGCCCTGCCCATGCTGCTCGGCAACGACGCCGGGATACGCGCCCGGTGTGTCGACGAGCGTCACGATCGGGAAGCGGTGCCGCTCGGCGAGCTCCATCGCGTGCATCGCCTTCCGGTAGCCCTCGGGATTCGGCATGCCGAAGCGCCGGCTCGCGCGCTCGTGGATGTCGCGTCCCTTCTGCTGCCCGACCAAGACGATCGTGCGGCCGTCGAGCTTGCCGAGGCCGGCGATCATCGCGCCGTCGTCGGCGAGCGCGCGGTCGCCGTGCAGCTCGAACCAGTCGCCGAGAAGCCGCTCGACGTAGTCGAGGGTGTACGGCCGCTGGTCGTGTCGCGCGAGCTCGACCTTGCGCCAGATCTCCTCGTCGGTCGCCTCCTCGCCGATCTTGTTGATCTGCCGCTGCAAGCGGCCGAGCTCGCCCGAGACCTTGGCGCCGCCGAGCAGCGAGAGGTTCTTCAGCCGGCCGAGCCGCTCGCGCAGCCGCAGCTCGTGCTCACTGTGGGGCATCGAACAACCTCAGCAGGCGGGAAAGGGTCGGTCGCAGCTCGGGCCGCTCGACGATCGCGTCGATCTGGCCGTAGCGGACGTTCTGCTCGGCGCGACCGAAGTCGTCGGGGAGCTTCTCGCGCGTGATCTCCTGCACGACGCGCGGGCCGGCGAAAGACATGAGTGCGTTCGGCTCGGCGAGGAGGATGTCGCCGAGCGTCGCGAAGCTCGCGAGCACGCCGCCCGTCGTCGGATGCGCCATGACGCAGATGAACGCCTGGCCGGAGTCGCGGAGATCCTCGACCGCGGCGACGGTCTTCGGCAGCTGCATGAGCGCGAGGATCCCCTCCTGCATGCGCGCGCCACCCGAGCTCGTGACGCAGATGAGCGGCATGCCGGCCTCGGCGGCGGAGTCGCACGCGCGAGAGAACTTCTCGCCGACGACGCTGCCCATCGAGCCGCCCATGAAGGCGAAGTCCATGACGGCCAGCTCGGTACGGCGACCGTCGATCGCGCCGCGGCCGATGACCATTGCGTCCGCCATCCCGGTCTTCATCTCCGCCTCGGCGAGCCGCTCGGTGTACGGACGGAGGTCGAAGAACGCGAGCGGATCCTCGGAGTGAAGATCGGCCGCCTCTTCCTCGAACGTGCCCGGATCGACGAGAGACGCGATGCGCGAACGCGCCCGCATCGGGAAGTGGTGCCCGCACTGGTTGCAGACCCAGAGGCTCTCCTCGAGCTCGTCGTCGCGGTAGTGCGAGTGACAGTTCGGGCAGGTGTTGGGATGGCTCGGAGGCGGAGCGGGCTGGTCGCCCGTCTCCACCGAAACGTCAATTTTGGCCACGGCTCTACCTTAGACCGCTCGACCCCGGCAGGCGGTTGCGCGGCTCGCCTCTAGAGGCCGAGCGCCGCCGTGAGTCCTCGGAGCTTCGGTGCGTTCGCTGGATCGGGCGCGAGCCCAGTGAAGCCGGCGCCGGCGAGTTTGCCGCTCTCCCGCACCCGGGCCAGGAACTGCTCGAGGTCGGCGAGCGATGGCCCGCCCGGCTCCGGCATGAATACCGCCATCTCGCCCGGGGCGAGGACGTCAAGGTCGATCGCGACGTACACGGCGTCGGCGCGCTCGAGCACCGGCGCAGGATCATCGCCGATCCCGTGCGTGGCGACGAACTCGACCTCGGGCGGGTCGAGGTTGCGCGCGCCCCAGAGGACGACGTCCTCCGCCGCGACCATCCCATGCTCGAGGATCATCCGCAGCGGCATTCCCCATTCGTTCCCGGACGGCGAGGACTCCGGCGTGTTGAGGTCGCCGTGGGCGTCGAGCCACAGCACGCCGAGCCGTTCGAAGCGGGCGGCGAGGCCCTCGACGACACCGATGTGGGAGCAGCAGCAACCGCCGAGGACGAGCGGCACCTCGGGCAGGTCTGACGCGACGGCGAGCGTCTGCATTGCGAGCGTGTCCTCCTCGACGACGGCGACCTCGGGAAAGTCGAGCGGCAATGCGGCGGCCTCGACCATCGGCTCGCCTCCGTCGCCCCACGCGCGCGGCACGCGCACGAGACCGGCGCGCCAGGTGCGGCCGCAGGAGTGGCACTCGTAGAGGTCGTCGACGGCGACCGCGGTCAGCGTGCGGCAGTCGGGGCAGCGCGCGCGGAGGATGCTCACGTAAGCGTTCTCTCGAAGGCAACCCCGCAGGCCTCGACGTGCATGCCGACGCGCTCATAGAGACGGACAGCGCCGGTCTCGTTCTGCGAGTCGACGTCGAGCGTGACGCGCGTCGTGCCGCGACGCCAAAACTCCGCGAAGGTGCGATAGAGCAGGGCTTTTGCGAGTCCCTTGCCGCGCCACGCCGGCCGAACGCCGACCGCGCCGACATAACCCGCCGCCGGCCCGTGCCTCGTTGCGCGTCACGGCGGCCAACTCGTCGCCGTCGCGAACGACAAACCACATAGGGCCGTGCTCGTCATGGTGCTCGTCCCGTCGAATCTCGATCCACTTCTCGAACGGCAGCGGATGCCACTCCCAGTGGTCCGCGAACGCTTCGTTGACTGCGTCGAAGAAGGCACGCTGCTCGCCGTCCCCGATCTCGTCCAGGCGAAGCCCGTCAGGCAGCTCGGGGACGGTCGGCTCCTCGGTCAGCTCAATCGCCATCTCGTAGAAGCGGCGCACCTCGCGGTAGCTACGCGACTCGAAGAGCGCACGGGCAGCAGCGTCCGCCTCTGCCGCGCCCGCGAGGATCCTCCTCGCACCTTCCGCGCGCGCGAACTGCTCACCACGCTCGAGGATCGCCGTTCCGATCCCTCGGCCCTTGTCACCCACTACGCCGCGGACGTTCGCCGCGTCACCTTCAACCGAGAACATCGCGCTGCCAAGGATCCGGCCATCCTCCTCCCAGGTCCATGTTTCTTTGCTCCAGGGGAGGTACTTGAGGACCTCGCCGGCCGTGACGTGCCCCGGCCGTCCGTAGAACAGCTCCTCGTCCCGGTTGATGAGCTCGGCGACGATTGGTGCGTCAGTGTCGGCGAACGGACGGACGTTCACGCGAGCGCTTTCTCGTAGACGATGTTCTCCGACTCGACGTGCATGCCGACGCGCTCGTAGAGGTGCGTGGCGCCCGTGGGATTCGTCGCGTCGACACCGAGCGTCACGCGTGGGACGCCGCGATCCCAGAACTCCGCGAACGTGCGGTAGAGGAGCGCCTTTGCGTAGCCATGGCCTCGGAACTCGCGCCGCACTCCGAGCGCGCCGACGTAGCCGCCGCCGTTTCGGTTCGCCTCGTTCCGCGCAACGGCCGCAACCTCGCCGTTGCTGCGAATCAAGAACCAGAGACTCGGATCGAAGTTCGGATTCGCGGTGTGTCGCCCCCACCACTCCTCGAACGGCGACGAGTGGTGCTCCCAGTGATCCTGGAACGACGCGTCGAGGGCGTCGTAGAACGCCTGCTCGTCGCCCGGCTGGAGGCTCTCGATCTCGACGTCCAGCAGCGCGGGCCGCTCTGTCAGCTCGATCGCCATCTCGTAGAAGTGCCGGACATCTTCGTAGCCGCGGCTCGCGAGGAGCTCTCGCGCGTACGTGTCGGCGCCCGAGCGCGAACTGGTGCATCCGCGCTGCGCCTGTGCTCGCGGGCGCGGCGCTCGGTGTTCGCGACGAGCTCGTCGCCGATACCCGACGCCTGCGCCTCGAGCCCGACGGCGACGATTCCGATCCCGAGGTCGTCTTGCGTGTGACATCCAGGCGACTGCGGCGATCCCCGACTCGTCCTCGCAGAGCCACGAATCGTGCTCGAGGTCGGCCAGGCTCGTCCACTCGCGCACGTCACCGGCGGCGATCTGCGACGGTCGCCCGGTCAGCCGTTCCTCGTCGCGAGCGAGAAACTCGGCGAGCGCCGGTAGATCGTCGCTTGTGAGCGGCCGCACGTTCACGGTACAAGCATGTCCAAAGCGTCGGCCAGCCCGTCGAGGTTGCGGAGCTCGAGGTCGGGAGGCGGCTCGGGAGTCTCGCCGAGCCGGTTGATCCAGACGGTACGCAGGCCGAGCGTCGTCGCCGGGGCGATGTCGTGGAAGAGGCTCGCGCCGACGTGGACGTGTTCCTCGCGCGCGGCGCCGGTACGTGCGAAGAACTCCTCCCAGTGCCGCGGGGCGGGCTTGTACGAGTCGATCTCGGAGGCGACGATCGTCTCGTCGAACGGGACACCGATCCGCTCGATCGACGCGTCGATGAGGTCGCGGTCGCTGTTCGAGAGGATCGCGAGGCACCAGCCGCGGATACGCGCCTCCTCGAGCGCCGCTGGAACCTCCGCAAACGGCTCCCAGCTCGGCAGCGCGCGGCCAAGTGCGTCGTGCTCCTCCGCCGGCGCGCCGAGGCGTGCGAGGGCGATCGCCATCACCTCGCGGTAGCTCCGTGACGGATCCTCACGCTGGATCTCCGGCTCGAGCTCGTGGTAGCGGCGCAGCTTCTCGCCGGCCTCGTCCGCGCCCGAACAGCCGCTCGAGCTCGCGCCCGATCCCGCCGTTCCAGTCGATCAGCGTCCCGTAACAGTCGAACGTCGCCCAGCGCTTCACGCCGGGAACCTACTGGTCGTGCTACGCCGCTCGGACAAGTTGGCACGAAACTGCGCGGTTGGCGGCACGGTTCAGCATGCATCCTTAGCTCCCCGTGGGCGGGTGGGGGTTTGGGACGGGAGTAACGCCCCGATCACCGAGCCGCTGCGACTAGTCAGAGAAACGCTTGAACACGACGCAGGCGTTGTGCCCGCCGAAGCCGAAGCTGTTCGAGACCGCGATGTTCACCTCGGCATCGCGCGGCTCATTCGGCACGTAGTCGAGATCGCACGCCGGATCGGCGACTTCGTAGTTGATCGTCGGCGGAAGCTTGCCGTCGCGAATCGCGAGGATCGCGAACTGGGCCTCGATCGCGCCGGAGGCGCCGAGGCAGTGTCCCGTCGCGCCCTTCGTGCCCGAGACGGGGATCTTGTAGGCGACCTCCTCGCCGAGCGCGTACTTGAGCATCTGCGTCTCGGAGGCGTCGCCCGCCGGAGTCGAGGTCGCGTGCGCGTTGATGTAGTCGATGTCCGCCGGCGCCACGCCGGCGTCGCGCAGCGCCATGTTGAAGGCGTTGACGGGACCGGTCGGATCGGGATCGGTGATGTGCTTCGCGTCGGAGGAGAGGCCGTAGCCGGCGACCTCCGCGTAGATCTTTGCGCCGCGCGCCTTTGCGTGCTCGAGCTCCTCGAGGACGACTGCCGCGCCTGCCTCGCCCATCACGAAGCCGTCGCGCCCGGCGTCGAACGGCCGCGAGGCGTGCATCGGATCGTCGTTTCGCGTCGAGAGCGCACGCATTGCCGCGAAGCCGGCGATGCCGACCTCGTTCACGGCCGCCTCCGTTCCGCCGGCGATCATCACGTCGGCGCGACCGAGACGGATCGCGTCGGTCGCGTCGCCGATCGCCATGTTCGACGCCGCGCACGCGGTGCACTCCGACATGAGCGGGCCGCGCGTGCCGAGCTCGATCGAGACCCAGCCGGCGCCGAGGTTCGGGATGATCGACGGGATCGCGAACGGGCTGACGCGGTCCGGGCCCTTGTTGAGCAGCGTGTAGTAGGCCTCCTGGAACGACTGCAGGCCCCCGATTCCGGTCGCGATCGACGCGCCGATGCGGTCGGCCTCCTTCGCGATGTCGAGGCCGGAATCGGTCTCCGCCTGTCGCGCCGCGGCGACGATCAGGTGCGTGAAGCGGTCGACGCGCCGCGCGTCTTTCTTGTCCATCCAGTCGGCCGGGTCGAGCCCCTTCACCTCGCAGGCGAAGTGGACTTTGTAGTCGGTGTGGTCGAACTGCGTGATCGGCCCGGCGCCCGCACTCTCCCGCGAGGAGCGCGGACCAGGTCGACTCGACGTCGAGGCCGAGCGGCGACACCGCGCCCAGGCCGGTGACTACGACGCGTCTGTGTCGTTATAGGAGCCGTTCGCGCTCACTACATCCCGAGTCCGCCGTCGACGAGCAGCACATCCCCTGTGATGAACGCTGCATCGTCGGAGCAGAGAAAGCGTACTGCCCCCGCCACGTCCGACGGCTCGCCGAGCCGGCCGAGCGGCGTGTTCGTGAGCATCGCAGCGGTCGCCTCCTCCGGCAGGACGTCGGTGAGCTGCGTCTTGACGTAGCCCGGCGCGACGACGTTCGCGCGGACGTTGCGGCTGCCGAGCTCGCGGGCGAGCGACTTCGTGAAGCCGATGATCCCGGCCTTCGACGCTGCGTAGTTCGTCTGGCCCCAGTTTCCGTGCACGCCGACGATGGAGGAGACGTTGACGATCGCGCCGGCGCGCTTCTTCATCATCGGCCTCGTCACGGCGCGGCACGTGTAGAAGACGGAGCTGAGGTTCGTCTCGATGACAGTGCGCCAGTCGTCGTCGGGCATGCGCGCGAGCAGGCCGTCGCGGGTGAGGCCGGCGTTGTTGACGAGGATGTCGAGGTCGCCCGCCTCCTCGACGAGCCGCGCTGCGTCCTCCGCGCTCGAGACGTCGGCCTGTATCGCGCGGCCGCCGATCGCCTGCGCGAGCTCCTCCGCTTCTTCCGCACCGGTGCGGTATCCGACTACGACTTCGGCGCCGCCGCGCGCAAGCTCTTCGGCGATGGCGCGGCCGATCCCCTTCGACGCGCCGGTGACGAGGGCGCGCTTGCCGTCGAGCGCGGCGAAGCTCACGCTTGGGAAGAAAGCAGCTCGGGCAGCCGGTCGAGCGACTCGAGGTTGTTGATCGAGACGGTGTGGACGCTGCGGTCGATCCGCTTCACGAGACCCGAGAGGACGTTGCCGGGGCCGACCTCGACGAACGTCCGCACGCCTTCGCGCACGAGCTCGGTCGCCGACTGCGTGAAGCGGACCGGCGCGGTGAGCTGGTCGACGAGGAGCGGGCCGATGCGCTGCGCCGACTCGACGCGCGCTGTGACCGTCGACATGAACGGCGAGCTCGGCTCCTGGAACTTGACCTTCTCGATCGCGGGGCGCAGCCGGTCGGCCGCGCGCGCGACAAGCGGGGAATGGAACGCGCCCGAGACCTTGAGCTTGACCGCGCGGCGCGCGCCCTCGCTCTGCGCCTGCTCGATGCACGCGTCGACGGCCTCGTTCTCGCCGGAGACGACGATCTGGCCCGGGCAGTTGTAGTTCGCGGGCCACACGCCGAGGATGCGGCGGCAGAGCGCCTCGACCTGCTCGTCGGCGAGGCCGAGAATCGCAGCCATCGAGCCGGGGTTCTTCGCAGCGGCATCCGCCATCGCGAGGCCGCGCTCGCGGACGAGCGCGATCGCCTCCTCGACCGACATCGCCTCGGCAGCGGCGAGTGCGGCGAACTCGCCGACCGAGTGGCCGATCACGAAGTCCGCCTTCACGCCGCGATCCTGCAGCGCCGCGAGCACCGCAAGCGACGTCGCGACGAGCGCCGGCTGCTGCACAGCGGTGTCGAGCAGCTCCTCGGGCTCGGCGTGGAAGCAGAGACGCTCGAGGTCGAGTCCGCTCGCCGCGCTGCCGCGCGCGAACACGGCCCTCGCCGCGGGCACCGCCTCGGCGATGTCGCGTCCCATCCCTTGCTCGTACGAGCCCTGGCCGGGGAAGCAGAAGGCGATTTTTGTCATGCGGACAGTGTCCATCTCATCAGTGCGCTCCCCCATGTCAAACCTGCACCCATTCCCGTCATCAATACGAGCTGTCCCGCCTGAAGCCTGCCGTCGGCCTGCGCTTCCGCGAGCGCAAGCGGAATGGAGCCGGAGGACGTGTTGCCGTAACGATCGACATTGATCACCACTTTGTCGGACGGAATCCCGAGCTTCTTGGTTGCGTGATCGATGATCCGAACGTTCGCCTGGTGCGGGATGTAGAGGTCAACATCGTCGATCGTAAAGCCCGCGCGGGTGAGCACTGCGTCCGCCGACTGGACGAGGATCCGTGTCGCGAACTTGAACACCTCACGCCCGTTCATCTTCGCGAAGCCGTCGGCGTTCTCGAAGAACCGCGAGCCGCTGCCCGGCAGGCAGAGATGCTCGCCACCCGAGCCGTCCGCGCCAAGGTCGAGGGCGAGGAGGCCGGGCTGGTCCGACCGCTCAAGCACAACAGCGCCGGCGCCGTCGCCGAAGAGGACGACCGTCGAGCGGTCGTTCCAGTCGAGGATGCGGGAGAGGATGTCACCGCCGACTACGAGCGCGCGCTGGGCGACGCCGCTCGCGAGCATCCCGTACGCCTGGACAACCGCGTACATGAAGCCGGTGCAGCCGGCCGAGAGGTCGTACGCGGCCGCGTCGGTCGCGCCGAGCTTGTCGGCGAGGATCGCCGCCGCAGAGGGAAACGACATGTCCGGCGTGACCGTCGCGACGATGAGGAGGTCGATGTCCTTGCCGGTGAGACCGGCCTGCGCGAGCGCGGTCTCGCAGCCGGGCAGCGCGAGATCCGTCAGCGCCTGCTCGTCGGACGCGATGCGGCGCTCGCGGATCCCCGTGCGCTCGATGATCCACTCGTCCGACGTGTCGACGAGCCGTTCGAGCTCGGCGTTATCGAGGACGCGGTCTGGCGCGTACGCACCGAGGCCCGTGATCGTCACCGGTGTGCCGGCGTCGGCGATCACGACTCTCTCCCGATGAAGACGGTGAGCATCGCCTCGACCGCGGTCTCGCCGGCGACGCTCGCGCGGCCCTGACCCTTCGCGATCGGCCCGCGCACGCGGTGGAACTCGCACTCGAGGTCGAGCACATCGCCCGGCTCGACGACGCGCTTGAAACGGCAGTCGTCGATGCCCGCGAAGAACGGGATGCTGCCGCGGTTCTCCTCCGCCGCAAGCACCGCGACGGCACCGCACTGCGCGATCGCCTCGACCGTGAGGACGCCCGGCATCACGGGCCGCTCGGGGAAATGCCCCGGGAACCACCAGCCGTCCGCGGGAACCGTGAGGCGGCCGACGACCTTCCGGCCGGGATCGAGCTCCACGATCTCGTCCACGAGAAGAAACGGTGGCCGGTGCGGGATGATCGACTCGATCGTCTCCCGCCCGAACGGAACGGTGAGGTCGGTCACGCGACGTCGCGCTTCTCGAGCCGCTCGCGCAGCCGGTTGCGGCCGCGATGGGCGTGGCACTTGGCGGTGCCGACAGGCATTCCGGTGGCGGCGGCGATCTCCTCGAACGTGAAGTCGCACGCGTCCTTGAGGACGATCACCTGCGCCTGCTCGGGGGAGATGCCCGCGAGGGAGTCGCACAGCTCCCGGCGCAGCTCTGACATGCGGACGCCGCGCGCGGGGTCGTCCTCGGCCACGAAGCCGATCTCCTCCGGCAGCGGCTCGTGCACGCGTCCGCGCTTGCGGTCGGCCGCGTCGCGGCACGTGTTGACGACGAGCCGATGGAGCCACGTGGAGAACTGCGACTCGCCGCGGAACTGGCGAAGCCGGACGCAGAGCTTTGCGAGCGCCTCCTGCGCGGCGTCGCGCGCGTCCTCCGGATCGCGTAGCAGGTGCCGAGCGAGCCGCTCGACGCGCGGCGCATGGCGAGCGCACAACGCCTCGAGGGCGGCGGCGTCGCCGTCCTTCGCGCGGGTGACGAGAATGGGGTCGCTGAGGCTCGCGTAGTCGAGCGCGCGTGGCGCGCGCAGCGGTTGGCGGGCTCCCCTCACGGCAGGCTTAGTCTAAGCGGCGGTGTCGTCGGACCTGACCCCAGACGCGATCGAGCCGCTCCTCGCCGGACGCCTCGGCCGGCCGTACCGCTTCGTGGCCGAATGCGCGTCGACGCAGCGGTTGCTCGGCGAGGACGAAACGGAAGGGACGACCGTCGCGACCGACCACCAGACTGCGGGACGCGGTCGGCTGGGACGTGTCTGGGAGGACGCGCCGGGCCGCGGCCTTCTCTTCTCCGTGCTAGCTCCGTCCCACGCTCCACATGGTCCATCTGGCCCGAGCTCTCCCTCGTCGCAGGCGAAGCCGTCGCCGCAGCGCTGCCCGTCGACGCGCGCCTCAGCCATCCGAACGACGTGTTCGTCGGCGACCGCAAGATCGCGGGGATCCTCCCCGAAGCGAGCACAGGCCGCGTGCGGCTCGGGATCGGGATCAACGTCAACCAGAACGCCGACGAGCTGCCCGAGGAGACTGTCAAGCCGACGACGTCTCTCCGGCTCGAGACCGGGAAAGACTGGGATCGCGGCGTCCTGCTCGTCGCGATCCTGCTCGAGCTCGAGGCGCACTACGACGCCTGGCAAAAGCGCTAAACGGGCGCCGGCGCCTGCAGCGTTGCCAGGACTTGGCGAGCCGTGCTTTCGTCACACCAGAAGATTGCGGACGCGCTCCCGGATGCGTGAAGTCGCACTCCGCGCGACATCCAACCCCGCATTGCGTCCGCCGTGACGGTGGCCCGCGGCGCCTCCCATGTGGTCTCCGCGAAAAAGAAGAAGACGCGACCCGAAACGCCGCAGCCAGTCCCACCACATATGGAGAACGCCGAGCGGCTCGGTCGCGTTCAGCTTTCCGATACGCAGACCGCCGATGAACCGTTCAGACGCCATGCTCCGATCTGCCTATCCAACGAGTTCGGGCTCGCGCGGCGGGGCCGGAGCTGCTGTCGCGGCCTTTCGCTCCTGGAACTTCCGCGTTGCGTCGATCGCCGCGCCAAGGTTGAGGCCCTTGTCCTTCGCCTGCTTGATGAGCATCACGGTCTCGAGCGCGTCGGCGTCGTAGATCCGCTGCTTGCGGCCCTTCGTCGGGATCTGGGCCTTGTTCGTCCAGTAGTCGAGCTGCATCTTCGAGATGCCCGCGATCGCGCAGACCTGGCCGAGGTAGAGCTCGACCTTGTCGAGGTGGTCGGCGATGTCGATCGGCTCGAGGAGATCCTGTCGGCTGACTGCCACCCGAGAGTTATACGCCCCCGCACCCGTCTAGTGGAAGGGACCGTTACTCGGTCGGAGGCTCGGCGTCCGGCTCGGCAGCAACCTCGGCCGCGTCGTCCACGGTCTCAGAGTCCAAGACAGCCTCGGGATCCTCGTCCGTCTCCGTCTCGGACTCGACGACAGGAGCGACAGCCGAAACGGTCTCATCGTCGCCGCGGAGACGCATCACGATCACGCCCTGCGTCGAGCGACCGAGGCGCTTGACGTCCTCGACCGGGATCTTGATCACGGTGCCGGCGGTGGAGATGAGCATCACCTGGTAACCGTCGCGGACGACGCGGGAGCCGACGAGGTAACCGCGCGCCTCCGTCAGCTGCACCGTCTTCACACCCATCCCGCCGCGGCCTTTCACCGGATACTCGGAGACGCGCGTGCGCTTCCCAAAGCCGTTCTCGGTCACGACGAGGAGGTCGGCGTCGTCCTCGGCAATGTTGATCGAGATGACCTCGTCGCCGGCGCGGAGCCTCATCCCCGCCACGCCCGACGTGTCGCGTCCCATCGGCCGTGCGTCGGTCTCGTGGAAGCGGATCGCCTGGCCCTTCTTCGAGACCATGAGGATGTCGTCGGTGCCGGTCGAGTGACGGACGCCGACGAGCTCGTCGTCCTCCCGCATCTTGATCGCGATGATCCCGTCGGCCTTGAGCGGCGTGTTGTACGCCGCTAGCTCCGTCTTCTTGACGATGCCCTTCTTCGTCGCGAAGACGAGGTATTTCGCCTCCTCGAAGTTGCGCGTCTGCACGACGGCGCGCACTGTCTCGTCCTGGCGGAACGGGAGGAGATTGACGATCGCGCGGCCCTTCGCCTGGCGTGACCCGAGCGGCAACTCGTGCACCTTGAGGCGGTAGACCTTGCCGACGTTTGTGAAGAAGAGGAGGTAGTCGTGGGTGGAGGCGACGAACAGGTGCTCGATGTAGTCGTCCTCCTTTAGCTCCATGCCCATCACGCCGATGCCGCCGCGACGCTGCTCGCGGTACGCGGTCACCGGTAGCCGCTTGATGTAGCCGGAACGCGTGATCGCAATGACCATGTCTTCCTCGGCGATCAGGTCCTCGAGCTCGAGCTCTTCTTCGGCGGCGATGATCTCGGTGCGCCGGTCGTCGTTGCGGCCGTAGATCTGCTTGATCTCGAGCAGCTCCTCGCGGATGACCGCGTCGATCTTCGCCGGGTCGCCGAGGATGTCGCGCAGCTCGGCGATGCGCTCGGCAAGATCGCTGTACTCCTTCTCGACGTTCTGCCGCTCGAGCGCCGTGAGGGCGCGGAGCCTCAGGTCGAGGATCGCCTGCGCCTGAATCTCCGAGAAGTCGAACTTCTCCATGAGGCCGGTGCGCGCAGCATCGACGTCGTCGGCGGCGCGGATGAGGGCGATGATCTCGTCGAGGTGGTCGAGCGCCTTGAGGTAGCCCTCGAGGATGTGCGCCCGCGCTTCCTTCTTGCGCAGCTCGTCCTTCGAGCGACGGGTGACGACCTCGCGCTGGAAGTTGAGGTAGTGCGTGATGAGCTCGAGGAGCGAGAGCGTGCGCGGCACGCCATCGACGAGCGCGACGGCGTTGTAGCCGAACGTCGACTGGAGCGCGGTGTGCTTGTAGAGCTTGTTGAGCACGACCTGCGGGACGGCGTCGCGCTTGAGCTCGATCTGGATCCGCATGCCCGTCCGGTCGGAGTGGTCCTCGAGGTTCGAGATCTCGGTGAACGTCTTGTCCCGGACCTGCTCGGCCAGCCGGCCGATCACGCCGGACTCGCAGTTCTTCTTCACGCCGTACGGGAGCTCCGTCACGACAATCGCCGTCTTGCCGCCCCGCAGCTCTTCGATGTGGGCGCGCGCGCGCATGACGATGCGGCCGCGGCCGGTGCGGTACGCGTCGCGGATACCGCTGCGGCCGGCAATGATCGCGCCGGTCGGGAAGTCAGGCCCCTTGACGTGCTTCATGAGGCCCTCGACGTTGATGTCCGGCTCGTCGATCATCGCCACGACGGCGTCGATCGTCTCGCCGAGATGGTGCGGCGGCATGTTCGTCGCCATCCCGACCGCGATGCCTGTCGATCCGTTGACGAGAAGATTCGGGAAGCGAGACGGCAGGACAGACGGCTGCCGGCGCGACTCGTCGTAGTTCGGCTCGAAGTCGACGGTGTTCGCGTCGATGTCGCGCAGTAGCTCGGTCGCGATCTTTGAGAGTCGCGCCTCGGTGTAGCGCATCGCCGCCGGCGGATCGTCGTCGATCGAGCCGAAGTTGCCTTGCCCGTCGACGAGCGGGTAGCGCAACGAGAACGGCTGCGCCATGCGCGCGAGCGTGTCGTAGATCGCCTGGTCGCCGTGCGGGTGGTAGTTCGCCATCACGGCGCCGACCGTCGACGCGGACTTCTTGTACGGCCGGTTCGGCTGGAGGCCGGCCTCGTGCATGCCATAGAGGACGCGCCGGTGCACCGGCTTCAGGCCGTCGCGCACGTCCGGGAGCGCGCGCGAGACGATGACCGACATTGCATAGTCGAGGAAGCTCGAGCGCATCTCCTGCTCGAGCTCGCGCGACTCGATGCGGCCCGAGCCGAGTGCTCCTGTATCGACCTCAGACACGCGTGACCCTCCTAGACGTCAAGGAATTTGACGTCCTTGGCGTTCTCCTCGATGAAGAGGCGACGTGGCTCGACCTGGTCGCCCATCAGCATCGAGAACAGCTGGTCGGCGGCGCTCGCGTCGTCGACGTCGACGCGGACGAGCAGCCGCTTCGTGGGATCCATCGTCGTCTCCCAGAGCTGGTCCGCGTTCATCTCGCCGAGACCCTTGTACCGGGAGAGCTGGATCCCGGCCTCCTTCGTGAGATCGAGCGCCTCCTGCCGCAGCTCCGTGAAGCCACCCGCCTCGGCCTGACGTTTGCCGAGCGTCAGGGAGAACGGCGGTGCACCGACAATCTCGACGAGCTTGCGGTAGGCGCTACGGACATGGCCGTAGACGGGAGATGCGAGTAGCTCGTTGGAGAGACTGACGGTCTGCGCTGCGGACGTCTCCTCCTCGACGACCTTGACCTGGAGACCCTCTTCGTTCTTGCTGAGGACGGCGAGCGTATAGCCGTTCGGCGGCATCGCGGCAATGCCGGCTTCCACATCCGCAGGCGTCACGCCGTCGAGCTCGACGAGCCGATGCGCGACGACGAGGTCCGCGGCGTGGTGGCCGTAGTCGGAACGCAGGCGCGCCGACCAACCCTCGAACTCAGCCAGTGCGGCGGCGTATCTCTTCCACTTCGCCTCGGTCAGCTTGACGTCCGCGCCGTCCCGGTCTGTTACTTCGAGGTCGCCGAAGCGCTCGCGCACGAGCAGATCCTCGAGCTGGGAGTCTTTCTGGAAGTAGAACTCCTGGTTGCCGAGCTTCACCTTGTAGAGCGGCGGCACAGCGATGTAGACGTGGCCATACTCGAACAGCTCGCGCATGTGGCGATAGAGGAAGGTGAGGATGAGGGTGCGGATGTGCGAGCCGTCGACGTCAGCGTCGGTCATGAGGACCACCCGGTGGTAGCGGAGGCCGGTGATGTCGAACTCGTCCCCGATGCCGGTGCCGATCGCGGTGATCATCGCCTGGATCTCGGTGTTCGAGAGCACCTTGTTGATGCGGTTCTTCTCGCTGTTGATGATCTTTCCGCGCAGGGGCAGGATCGCCTGATAGGTGCGGTCGCGGCCGGCCTTGGCCGAGCCGCCCGCGGAGTCGCCCTCGACGATGAAGAGTTCCGTCGACTCGGGATCACGGCTCGAGCAGTCGGCGAGCTTGCCGGGGAGAAACGCGCCGTCGAGCGCTGACTTGCGCCGCGTGAGCTCGCGCGCCTTGCGCGCCGCGAGCCGAGCGCGCATCGCGGCGATGGCCTTGTTGCAGATCGCGCGCGCGTCGGTCGGGTTCTCCTCCATGAACTGGCCGAGCCCTGCGTTGATCGTCGTCTGGACAAGACCTTCGATGCCCGGGTTGCCGAGCTTCGTCTTCGTCTGGCCCTCGAACTGCGGATTGCGGAGCTTGACGGAGACGACGGCCGCGAGCCCTTCGCGCACGTCCTCTCCCTCGAGACTCTCGCCGCTCTTGAGCAGCTTGAGCTCCTGCGCCTTCGCGTTCAGCGTGCGGGTCAGGGCGCTGCGGAAACCGGAGAGATGGGAGCCGCCCTCGACCGTGTTGATGTTGTTGGCGAACGTGAAGACCGACTCCTGGTACGACGAGTTCCACTGCATCGCAACCTCGACCGCGCCTTGTTCGGTCTCGCCCTCGAAGTACGCCATGCGCTTGTGGATCGCGGCCTTCTCCTCGTTGATGTACGAGACGAAGTCCTTGATGCCGTCCGCGAAGTGGAACTCGACGGTCTTGCCGTCGGCCCGTTCGTCGGCGAGCTTGATGTGGATCCCCTTCGTGAGGAACGCCGTCTCGCGCAACCGCTGCGTGATCGTGGCGGCGTCGGTGTCGAGCTCTTCGAAGATCTCGGAGTCGGGGAGGAAAATGATCGTCGTGCCGGCTGGCTCGTCCTTCTCCATCTTCCGCACAACTTCCATGTCGCCCGTCGGCTCGCCGCGTGCGAACTCCTGGCGGTAGACGTTGCCGTCGCGGCGCACCTCGGCGACGAGACGTTCCGAGAGCGCGTTGACGACCGAGAGGCCGACGCCGTGGAGGCCACCCGAGACCTTGTAGCCGTCGCCGCCGAACTTGCCGCCGGCGTGGAGCTTCGTGAGGACCACGGTCAGCGCGGGTAGTCCCTGCTCCTTCATGACGTCCACCGGGATGCCCGAGCCCCAGTCCTGAACGGTGACCGAATGGTCTGGATGGAGCGTCACTTCAATCCGATCGTTGCGGCCCTGGAGGGCCTCGTCGACGGAGTTGTCGACGACCTCGTAGATGAGGTGATGGAGGCCGCGAAGCCCGGTCGAGCCGATGTACATCCCCGGCCTGAGCCGGACCGGCTCAAGGCCTTCGAGGACCGTGATGTCCTTTGCGGTGTAGTCTGTTTCAGTCATGAAAAAAGCCCTGCAAATGAGGCATTTGCGGGCAGAGAGAAGTGTATCAGATCGGCCGGTCGTCCGAGTGGCGAACAAGCGCCGCTTTTATGACTTTCGCGACAGATTCGCGAAGGTCTCGATCATCGATGGACGCGGTCATCTCTTCGACCTCGCGCACCTGCTCGGCGGTCGGGGCAGGCGGCACGGCGCGAGGCTCTTCGGGCGCGTCGTCGGGTAGCGGTCCGGGGACGAATCGCAGCCTCGGAGAGCCCGGGAGACGGGCCGCGATCTCGGGCGCCTGCTGACTCAACTCGAAACCCCAGATCGCATCGCGGACATGAACGATGAGCGTCCCGTCGGCCTGCGTGCGAGCCGGCCACGCGTTGCGCGCTATCTCCGGGCCGACCGCCGCAAGCCACGCATCGTTCTGATCCGGCGCGGCGGAGCTGTCGGCGCCGAGCCGCCGCAGCTCCTCGCGGATCCCTTCGCCAACCGGTTCCATCAGACGACCGCCCCCGGAGTCACTTCGAGAAGCTGGTCGGGCTCGGCCGGCAGCATCGCCGCATCGGTCGCGGTGATGAGCGCCTGACCTGCGCCGCGCACGCGCTCCGCGAGCAGCCGGCGGCGGTCGGGGTCGAGCTCCGAGAGCACGTCGTCGAGCAGCAGCAGTGGGGGCACGCCGCTACGCGCGGTGATCGCCTCCGCTTCGGCGAGGAGAAGTGCGAGCAGCGCGAGCCGCTGCTCTCCCTGCGAACCGAAGCTCCGCAGATCGCGGTCGGCTGAGGAGATGCGGATGTCGTCGAGGTGCGGACCGAGCGACGTCGTGCCCCGCTCGAGGTCGCGCGCAAGTGCCGCGGCGAGTGCTTCCTGCGTCGGTGGCTCGCCTTCGTAGCGGAGCGTCGCCTCACGCAGACCAAGCTCGCCTGCCCGCTCGGCGAACGAAGCCCCGAGGATCTCGAGCGCCACGATCCGGTTCGCCACGAGCTCGGCGCCGAGTGTCGCGACGCGCTCCGTCCACGGCTCTACCGCCTCGAGACTCGAGTAACCGCCCCCGGCGCGCCGCAGAGCTGCGTTCCGCTGTGCAACCGCGGCGCCGTACTCCGTGGGTAGCGGCGCGCGAGCCGGAAGCAGCCGGCCGAGCACGCGATCGAAGTAGGCACGCCGCGCAGCCGGCGCACCTTTGATGACGCCGAGTCGGTCCGGCGTGAAGACGAGCGTCGAAACAGTGGAACGCAACTGCTCCGCCGCCCGCAGCGCCGCGCCGTTCAATCGCGCACGCTTCCCCTCGCCCGGACGGATCGTCAGCTCGATCTCGAGTCCCACCTCGCCGCGACGACCCGTAACCGCCGCGCGCGCGCCGTCGTCACCGAACCGCACGAGTTGCGCATCCGTCCGCGTCCGCGGCGAGAAGCCCTGCGTCGCGACATGGATCGCCTCGAGCAGATTCGTCTTCCCTACGCCGTTCGGCCCAACCGCGAGCACGAGCCCGGGCCGCACCGCCAGGTCAAGCCGCTCGTACGACCGGAAGCTGCGGAGGGAGACTGTCTGGACGATCAGCCGGGAAGGCGGATCGGCATGACGAGGTACGTGAAGCTGCCGTCCTCTCCCTCGAGCACGGCCGGCCGCAACGGACTGATCAGCTTGAACTTCACGTCATCGCCCTCGATCGCGTCGATCCCATCGCGGAGGAACTCGGCGTTGAAGCCGATCTCGAGCGTGTCGCCAGTGAACGGCACCGGAAGCGACTCGCGCGACTCGCCGACCTCCTGCGTCCGCGCCACAACCGTCAACTCACCCTCGGCGAAGCGAAGGTGAAGCGGTGTCGCGCGCTGGATCATCACCGCGGCGCGTTTCACGACCTCGAGGAGCTCTAGCCGGGGGATCGTCAGCTCGTACTCGAAGGTCTCGGGGAGCAGTTGGCGGATGTTGGGGAACTGGCCGTCGATGCGGCGTGACGCGAGCCACACGTCGCCGGCGGAGAAGATGACCTGGTTCTCCTGCACACCGACACCGATCTCGTCGACATCGCCGGCGATGCGCGCGAGCTCCTTCAGCGCGCGGCTCGGGATGATCGCCTCGAGGTCGGCGGCAGCGCTGCCGAGCGACGTCTCCTTCACCGCGAGGCGATACGAATCGGTCGCGGCCATGACGAGCTTGTCGCCCGCGAATTGGACAAGGACGCCGGTCAACACCGGACGCGCCTCATCGCGTGAAGCGGCGCGCGCAACACGGTTGATCGTCTCGAGCAGCGGCGCGCGCTCGACCGCGAACATCGGCGACTCGCCGATTTCCGGCAGCCGCGGGAAGTCCTCGGCGTTGAACGTCTGCAGTGTGTAGCTCGCGGAACCGCACGAGACATGGACGACCGACTCAGAGGCGCGATGCTCGAGCGTTACGTCTTCGGCCGGCAGTAGCCGTGCGATGTCGACGAGTGTGCGGCCCGGTAGGACGATCGACCCTTCACCTTGCACCTGTGCCGCCACAGTCGCGCGGATCGAGAGCTCCATGTCCGTCGCGGCTAGGCGCAGCTCGCCGGCGTTCGCCTCGATCAGGATCCCCGAGAGGATCTGGATCGCGGTTCGCGTCGACAGCGCGCGACCAACGGTCGTGAGGCCCTGCACGAGCTCGTCTTTCGAGCACGTAATCCTCAGATCTGCGCCCACTGTGGTTTCACTCTCAATCATCTAAATGTCCTCATAGAAGTAATAGGTGGTGTGGATGGAGGGGAAAACGGTCGTGTGCGGCGTGGTTAGGGCGATGGGCATGTGGAGCTTCATTGTGAATGATCCGCATGCTTCCCCAGAGGCGAGGCGTCAGCGGACCTGCTTCACACGTGCAGTGAGCTCCTGCACGAGGTTGTACACAGATCTGTCCTCACGGATCAGGCGTGCAATCTTCGTGTTTGCGTGCATGACCGTCGTGTGGTCGCGGTTGCCGAACTCCCGGCCGATCTTCGGCAACGACGAGTCGGTGAGCTCACGCGAGAGGTACATCGCGACCTGGCGTGGATAGACGATGTTCTGCGAGCGCTTGTCGCCGCAGAGCTCGTCGAGCGAGAGTTCGAACCGTTCCGCGACGAGATCCTGGATGCGCTTGATCGAGACCTGAGCCGCTTCGCCCTGGGGGAAGACGTCGCGGAGCACGTCTTGCGCGAGCTCGACTGTCATCGGTCGGCCGGTGAGCGACGAGAATGCGACGACGCGTGTCAGCGCACCCTCAAGCTCGCGGATGTTCGTCGAGACGCGGCTCGCGATGAACGTCAGCACCTGCTCGTCGTCGACGTTGATCCCGTCGACCTTCACCTTGCGTCGGAGGATCGCGATGCGCGTCTCGAGATCGGGTGGCTGGATGTCGGTGATCAAGCCCCATTCGAACCGGCTGCGCAGCCGCTCCTCGAGCGTCGAAATGTCGCGCGGCGGACGATCCGACGAGAGCACGATCTGCGAGCCGGCCTCGTACAGCTGGTTGAACGTGTGGAAGAACTCCTCCTGGAACCGCTCCTTGCCCTCGAAGAACTGGACGTCGTCGATGAGGAGGAGGTCGTACGTGCGGTAGCGCTGCTTGAAGCCTTCGATGCGCGACTTGTCGCGGAGCGAGTTGATGAAGTCGTTGACGAACGCCTCGCTCGTCACGTATCGGACAGAGAGAGAAGACGAGTGCTCGCTCACGTACTGCGCGACCGCGTGGAGCAGATGCGTCTTACCGAGTCCGGTGCTGCCGTAGATGAAGAGCGGGTTGTACGCCTGCGCCGGCGCCTCGGCGACTGCGAGCGCGGCCGCGTGCGCGAAGCGGTTCGACGACCCGATAACGAACGAGTCGAACGTGTACTTCGCCTTGAAGCCGCCGCTCTCCGGCCGTCCGGGGATGCGCTGGACCATGGGAAGAACGCCGCCAGGCCGCGACCCATTCTCCGTCTCGAGCTCGCCTTCACCGGCAACGTGAAGCTCGAGCGGATGGCTCTCGCCGGTGATGTCGCGCACCGCAGCGTTGAGGAGACCCCGGAAATGCCGGTGGATCCAGTCGCGTGAAAGCTCGTCGGGAACGGTGAGAATGAGCGTCTCACCCTCAAGCTCGAGGCTTTCGACGCCACCGAACCACTTGTCATACGTGGCGTCGTTCAGGGCCTCTCGGAGCCGTCCGGAGATTTCACTCCAAAGGTTCGCCGTAGACAGCTCGATTTGGTCCTTCACCGCGTTCTCAAACCCTCCTCCGACAGCCCGACGGCCAGCATAACAGGGTCCTTTCGCCGTCAAAAAACAGCCGCTTTGCAGGAGGTTTTCGGATTGCAAGCTTTCCTCCACAGGTGTGGACAGCCGTGGGGGAAACTCCCTCCGGCCGCTTCCCTCCGCGCTTCATGCCTGTGGAGAAAGCAGTGGACGGTTCATGCGTGAGACGGTGGCTATACTGCCGCGACGCCCCGCCCCCGGCGGGGATTTTTCTGGCAAAGACCGAGCCTTTTCACACGAATGAAGCGCACCTACCAGCCCAACGTCCGCCGCCGCAAGCGCAAGCACGGCTTCCGCGCGCGCATGTCGACGAAGGCCGGTCGCGCGATCCTCAAGCGGCGCCGCGGCAAGGGCCGCACGAAGCTTTCCGCCTAGCGCGCGGCTGAGCACGGAATCGGCGACAGGTTGCTTAGAGGCGAGCAGGCGGCAACCTGTCCCCGATACTGTCTTTTTCGTGAAGAAGGCCAACCGCCTGTCCCGCTCCCGGGACTTCGACGCGGTGCATCGCCGCGGGCGGAGTGTCTCCTCGCGGTATCTCGTCCTCTACTGGCTGCCGCAGGAGGAGCCGGCCGATCCGCGGATCGGGTTCGCCGTGCCGCGCGCCGCAGGTGGTGCCGTCGAGCGGAACCGGATCAAGCGGCAGCTTCGCGAGGTGTGGGACGCGCGGCTCGACGCGGTCGCACCGGGTCACGACTACGTCCTCATCGTGCGGCAGGGCTTGCCGCAGGCCGCCGAGGCAAACGGCTTCGCCTGGCTCGGCGAGCAGGTCGACGAACTGCTCGGCAAGACGGGAGCGGTCGCAGCGTGATGGTTTCCCACTCCGGAGCCGGCAAAGCCGGCACCTCCGTTCTTGACCGGCTCCGTCGAGCCTACGCCGGTGTTCTCCGCGCGCCGCGCTACGCGGGGATCGGCCTCGTGTGGGCCTATCGCCTGACGTTTGGCGCGTTCTTCCCGACAACGTGCAAGTACGAGCCGTCGTGCTCCGAGTACGCGATTCAGGCCGTTCGTAAGCACGGGCTCTTCAAGGGCTCGGCGCTCGCGGGCTGGCGCCTTCTGCGCTGCAACCCGTGGAGTCACGGAGGCCACGACCCGGTCCGATGACGCACTTCCTTGTAGCCACGATCCCGGTTCTCAGCCAGCTCGAGGGCGTGATGCAGCACGTTCTCAACTTCTTCCACACGACCTTTGGGCTGCCATGGGCGTGGGCGATCGTCGCCACCACTGTCCTCGTCCGGATGGCGCTCGTGCCGCTGACGATTCGGCAGCTCCACTCGATGCAGTCACTTCAGGCGCACGCGCCGGAGATGAAACAGATCCAGCAGAAGTACAAGCACGACAAGCAGAAGCAGAACGAAGAGCTCATGAAGTTCTACCGGGAGAACAAGATCAATCCGGCTGCGTCGTGCCTGCCGATGCTGGCGCAGATCCCGATCTTCATCGCGCTCTTCTACACGCTCAAGCATTTCAACGCGAACTTCCTGTGCACGACGCCGCCCGCGAACGGTACGGGCCACGCGGCGGCGGCTGCGTGCGACGCGATCGTTGCTCACACAAACCTCTCGTTTCTCCACTTCATTCCGAGCATCACGTTGCCCGCAAGCTCGTTCTGGGGCGGTTACGTGCTGCTCGTCGTCTACGTCGCGAGCCAGATGGTGTCGGGCCTTTTCATGGCGCCAACCGCGCAGAAATCGCAACGCGTGCTCTTCATGATCATGCCGCTCGTCTTCGTGTTCGTGATCGCGCACTTTCCCGCGGGCCTCGTTCTCTACTGGGTGACGACGAACCTCTGGACGGTTGGGCAAGGTCTCGTCACGCGGCGGCTCGTGCAGCGGACGCCCGCGCCTGCGCCGGAGCGGCGTTCCTCTCGGACCGCGCCCGAGCAGGAGGACGAAGGCACGAGCGGCAACGGCGCGTCACCCGAGCCGCCGGCTCCGAAGCCCGCAGCTCCTGCCGCGCCTCGCCAACCGCGCCAGGTGCGGCGCAAGAAGAGCTCAGGGAGGCGCAGATGAGTGACGACATGACTGTCGAGGCGACGGGCGAGACAGTCGGCGAGGCGAAGTGGGCTGCGCTTCGCGAGCTCGAGCGCGCACATCCTGCGCTCGACAAGGCCGCCGTCCGCTTTGAAGTCGTCTCCGAGGGCGAACGCGGACTCCTCGGAGTCGGCTATGAGCCGGCGCGCGTACTCGCGCATCTGCCGGCCGAAGCGGCCGCCGCCGCGGCGGTTGTCGAGGACGAAGACGAAGACGAAGGCCAGGCGGCCGAGGCGCGCCGCCTCGTCTCGAGAATCGTGACCGAGCTGGGCATCGAGGCGAGCCTCGACGTAGACGAGGGCAAGGACACGATCACAGTCACCGTCTCGGGCGGGGACGTCGCGATTCTCATCGGTCGCCACGGCCAGACGATCGACGCGGTGCAGTACCTCCTCAACGTCATCGCGTACCGGGCGTACGGCGAGGCGAAGAAGGACGTCGTCGTCGACGCGGACGGCTACCGCGAGCGACGCCGCGCGACGCTCGAGACGCTCGCCGACGAGATCGCCGAGCGCGTGCGTGAGAGCGGCGAGGCCGAGGAGCTCGAGCCGATGACTTCCGTCGAGCGAAAGGTCATCCACCTGCGCTTGAAGGAAGTCGCCGGTGTTTCGACCGCATCGGAGGGGACGGAGCCGAATCGCTACGTCGTCGTCCTTCCCGGCTGACGACTACCTCCGCGCCGTCCTCGCGACGCCGGGGCTGACAGCGCTGCGCGACGCCGAGCGGGCGCGCGCGATGTTGTGGGACGACGCGCTCCGGGCCGTGCCGCTTGTCGAGCGGTTCGAAGGGCCGCTGGTCGACGTCGGCTCGGGCGGCGGCTCGCCGGGGATTCCGCTCGCGGCTGCGCTGCCGGAACGCGAGGTAACGCTGCTCGATGCCGAGCGCCGGAAGTGCGACTTCCTCCGCGAGTGGGCGCCTCCGAACGCGGCGGTCGTGTGGGGTCGAGCCGAGGAGCAGCCGGTCGAGAGCTTCGGAGTCGCGCTGGCGAAGGCGCTCGCGCAGCCGCCGGTGGCAGTCGAGTGGTGCCTTCCGCTCGTCCGCGTGGGCGGCGCAGCAATTCTCTGGCTCGGTGAGTCCGCCGATCGCGAAGCAGTCGCGACTGTCGCCGAGAAGCTCGGAGGAGGCCCTGCCGGAAGAGCACGACGGTCTCGTCGTCATCCCAAAAGTCGCACCGACGCCCGAGGGTTTCCCGCGCCGGGTAGGCGTCGCGAAGAGGCGTCCGCTGGCCTAGCGACAATGGGCGTGGATGAGTCGCATCTACTCCATCGCGAACCAGAAAGGCGGCGTCGGGAAGACGACGACCGCGGTCAATCTCGCCGCCTGTCTCGCGGAGGCGGGCCAGCGCGCGCTCGTCATCGACCTCGACCCTCAGGCGAACGCGACCTCCGGGCTCGGGATGCGCGCGAACGGGACGTCGAGCTACGACCTCCTCGACGGCGCGCCGCTTGCCGAGCTCGTCAAGCACACCGCGTTCGAGAACCTCGATCTCGTCCCCGCGAAGCCCGACCTCGCCGGCGCGGTTGTCGAGCTCGCGCGCCGCGACGACGGTGAGCGCTACCTCGCCGAGGCGCTCGCGTCGGGAAGCGAGCAGTACGACTTCGTCTTCCTCGACTGCCCGCCGTCGCTCGGGCCGCTCACCGTGAATGCGCTCGCCGCCTCGGACCGCGTGCTCGTTCCGGTGCAGGCGGAGTACTACGCGCTCGAGGGTCTCGCGCAGCTCATGCAGTCGATCGAGCTGATCCGGCTGCGGCTCAACCCGAGCCTCGCCATCGGCGGCGTCCTCCTTACGATGCTCGACGGCCGCACGCGCCTCGCCGCCCAGGTGGAGGCGGAAGTCCGCCGGCACTTCGGTTCGCTCGTGTTTCGCACGTCCGTGCCGCGGTCGGTGCGCCTCGCCGAGGCGCCGAGCCACGGCCTGCCCGCAATTGCCTACGACCGTCGCTCCGCCGGAGCCGACGCCTACTGGAAGGTGGCGATGGAGCTTGTCGAGCGCGCCTGAATCAAGCCCACGTCGTGGCCTCGGCCGCGGCCTCGAAGTCCTGATCGGCGGCACACCGGCTCCGTCCGAGCTGCTCGAGATCCCGGTCGACGCGATCCACCCGAACCCGAAGCAGCCGCGCCGCAAGTTCGAGGCGGAGGCCGCGTCTGGGCTCGCCGACTCGGTGCGCAAGCAGGGCATCATCCAGCCGCTCCTCGTCCGCCCGCGCGGCGTCGGCGGCTACGAGATCGTCGCGGGCGAGCGTCGCTGGCGTGCCGCGCGTGAGGCGGGCCGCGAAACGGTGCCGGCCGTCGTTCGCGCCGTCGACGACCGCGACACGCTCCTGCTCGGTCTTGTCGAGAACGTTGCGCGCGAGCAGCTGACCGCCGTCGAGGAGTCGCGCGCGTACGCCGTCCTCATCGACGAGTTCGGCCTCTCACTGGGCGAGGTCGCAGAGCGCGTCGGCCGTTCGAAGCCGTCCGTCTCGAATCGGATCCGCCTGCTCGAGTTGCCCGACGACGTGCTCGGGATGGTCGAGCGCGGTCAGCTGAGCGAAGGCCACGCGCGCGCCGTCCTCGCCGTGCCCGACCACGAAGGCCGCCGCCGCCTCGCGCGCGAGATCGTCAAGCGCGGCCTCTCCGTCCGCGCCGCCGAGCAGCGCGCGAAGTGGGCCGGCGCGAAGCAGCGGCCGCGCACCCGCTCTCTCCCGGTCGACCCGGACCTCGCCGCCCGCGTCACGACGGCGCTCGAGCAGCTCACGGGCTACGGGGCGCGAGTCGCGGTCCGGCCGCATCGAGATCGCGTTTGCGGACGAGCACGACCTCACGGAGATCGCCGAAGCGCTCGAGTCTTCGGCACCTCCCGTCTAGCTCTGCGCCGCTTCCTCACCGAGAGACTTCTTCCGCACCTTCCCTGATTCGGTCGCTGGCAGCTCGGTGCGGAAGATCACCTCCTGCGGAACCATGAACGCCTCGAGCCGACCGCGACAGGCGAGGATCACGTCGTGTTCGGACAGCGTCACGCCGGCGTGCAGGACGACGAACGCGCGGATCGACTCGCCGAGCATCTCGTGCGGCACCCCGATGACGGCCGCGTCCCGAACGCCGTCGAGCGAGTAGAGAACGTTCTCAATCTCGAGCGGGCTGACCTTCTGCCCGCCACTCTTGACGATGTCGTCGGTGCGCCCGACGAAGTAGAGGAACCCGTCCTCGTCGGTGGTGAACGCGTCGCCGGTGCAGAGCATCGACTCTCCGGGCGTGGGGTCTGGAACGAGCATCTCGGCGGTGAGCTCCGGCTCGGCGATCACGAGCCTGCTCGCTGATCCCGACCGCCGCGAGGCGTTGGCGTCCCGCGGTCATGAGCTCGTGCTGCAGCGTCACGCGGCCGAGGCGATGGCGGCGCGCGTCACCCGCGTGTACGAAGAATTGCTATCCGAGAGGCTTGCCGAACGCCGCTAGTCTCGGCGCGCGAGAACAGTGGGCGATCCTGGATTCGAACCAGGGACCTCCGCCTTATCAGAGCGGCGCTCTAACCAACTGAGCTAATCGCCCCCAATGAATGGGGAGTGCGGCGGCGGATTGTAGCCCCGCGCGGCGCCTGGTTTTCGCTTCGACAGGCTGAGCTATATTCGATACGAGCCGCCGATGCAGGAGATGAACATCTACGGGGTCAGCTTCGATCTCGTCGGCAAGCAGCCGATCGTCCTCCTGAAGACCGCCGACGGCAACAAGTTCCTCCCGATCTGGATCGGCCACAACGAGGCGGCCGCGATTCTCCTAAAGCTCCAGAGCCAGGAGTCGCCGCGCCCGGGGACACACGATCTGCTCTCCGAGATGGTCGACCAGCTCGGCGCGTCGATTGCGCGCATCACCGTGACCGAGCTGCGGGAAAACACTTTCTACGCGCTGATCACTGTGCTGCAAGACGGACAGGAGATCGACGTCGACTCGCGCCCGTCCGACGCGATCGCACTCGCGATCCGCACCGAGGCGCCGATCTTCGCGGCCGACGATGTCATCGCGGAATCAGCGATCGAGTTCGAGGGCGAGGAAGTCGACGAGGAGCAGCTCGAGGCTGAAGTCGTGAAGTTTCGCAGCTTCCTCGACGAAGTCACGCCCGATCAGTTCGTCGTCGAAGACGACGACTGAGTCCCTAGCTGAAGATCAGTGCCAGCGCCGCCGCGTTGAAGAGCGCGTGCACGAAATACCCCGGCAGGACACTGTCCGAGCGATCCCGCAGCCACGCGAGGGCGATACCGAACGGGATCAGCACGAGCAGCGCCTCGAGGAGCCCGTGCCAGAGACCGAACGCGACGCCGATCAGGAGAATCGACGGCGTACGCCCGAGGAAGCGGAGCAGCGACTGGCCGGCGCCGCGGAACATCAGCTCCTCGACGAACGGCCCGAAGATCGCGAAGAGGAAAACGTTCGCCGCGAACGCGGCGGCATGGGCAGGCTCCCAGTGGACGTCCGTGATCCCTTGCTCTGAGCCGGGGCTTTGCGGAAGGGGGAGCAAGTTCACGATCGTCTCCCACGCCAAGATTGCGACGATCACGCCCGCACCGAGGATGAGCGAGCGGCGCCAGCTCGCCGGCCGCCGCAGCGCCAGCAAGTCGAGTCGGTTGATGCAGATGAGCAGTACGGCTCCGAGGATGAGCGCGTACTGGATCATTCCGCCGGCGAAGGTCGAGAACGAGTAGACGCTGACGTGGGTCGACGTGTGCGCGTGAGAGAACCGGATCGCATACCCGGCTCCGGCGAATGACGCCACAAGGGCGACCCACACGGCGAGACGCACATAGTGCGGGCGGGGAGTCGCATCGGCCACGGCGGCGAAGCCTATGCTGCGGCCCGTGCGTCACTTCACTCCCGACGAAGCGAACGCCGCGCTCGAACATGTCCGGCCACTCGTCGAGCGCCTCGTCGTGCAGCGCGCCGAGCACATCGCCGCGCTCGAGCGGCAGGAGGAGCTCGAGCGGAAGATCCGCGGCAACGGCGGCGGCATTCCGCCTGCGCAGCTTGCCGACGCGACGGCTGACGTCGACGCGCACGCCCGCCGTCTCGCGAAGCTCGTCGACGAGATCAACGAGCATGGCGCGGAAGTCAAGGACATCGAGACCGGGCTCATTGACTTCCCGGCGCTGAGGAACGGCCAGACCGTTCTCCTCTGCTGGCAGCTCGGTGAGGACGAGATCGGCTTCTGGCATCGCGTCGACGACGGCTTCGCCGGTCGCGAACCGCTCCCGCTCGATGAGGAGGGCTAAGCGATGCCCTTCTGGCACAGGATCGTCATCGCGGCAGTCGTTTTCGCCCTCGTCTGGATCCTCGCGCGCGTCGTCGACTGGTGGCTGAAGCGGCGGGGACCGCTGGCGCCCGAGGCGCAGACCCGTTATTTCGTCCTGCGGCGCGCTGTCACGGTGACGATCCTCGTCGTCGGTTTCCTTTCCGCGCTGCTTGTGATCCCACAGGTGAGGGCCGTCGCCGGAGGGCTCCTCGCGTCGTCGGCCGTAATCGGCATCGTCCTCGGCCTCGCTTCGCAGCAGGTCTTGAGCAACTTCATGGCGGGTCTTGTCATCGCCTCCACCCAGCCGGTCCGCATCGGCGACCGCGTCACGTACGCGAACGAGGAGGGAACGATCGAGGAGATCGGCTTGACCTACACCTTCATCCGCACTCTCGACCGGCGGCGCCTCGTTGTGCCGAACAGCAAGCTCGCCTCCGACACGATCATCAACTCGTCGATCCGCAACCGTGAGACGGTCGCCGAGGTGCGAGTGCCGCTCCCGCTGCAATTCGATGTGAGCGCCGCAATCGAGGCGCTCCGCGGCGAGGTTGCCTCGGAGCGCGACGCCGACGTGTACGTCGACTCCATCGACTCGGCCGTGAACGTGGTCGTCTGCGCCGTCGCCGACGACGAGGTCGGCGCGGACCGGCTCGAGCGCGATCTCCGTCTGCGCGTCCACCGCCGGCTCCGCGAGCTCGGCACTGGGCCGACTAGACCGGGTGGAATCGCTACTCACCTTCGCGGAGGCGCAGGCCGGATCCTCGCCGCAACGGCTCCGTTGCCGGCCGAGCAGGTGGACGTCGCCGCTGCGTCCGGCCGGGTCCTGGCCGATGACGTGCGCTCCGTCGTCGACCTCCCGCCGTTCCCGAGCTCGGCGATGGACGGGTACGCAGTGCGCGCCGCTGACCTGCCGGGAACGCTGCGGGATCGTCGGGGAGTCGGCGGCGGGCGCGCCGTTCGCCGGGACGCTCGGGCCAGGCGACGCAGTAGCGATCTCGACCGGCGCGGTCGTGCCGGAAGGCGCCGACGCTGTCGCACCCGTAGAGATAGTTGTCAGACAAGACAACAACGTGGTGATCGATCGAGCGCTCGAGCCAGGGGCAAGCGTTCGACCGCTCGGCGGCGACGTTCGCACCGGCGACGTCGTCGCGTCGGCCGGCACGCGGCTCGCGCCTGCCGCGCTCGCGGGGATTGCCGCCGTTGGCGTCGCGTCGGTCTCGTGCGCGCGCCGGCCGCGCGTGGCGATCCTTGCCACCGGCAGCGAGCTCGTCACGCCGGGCGAACCGCTCGAGCCCGGGCAGATCTACGAGTCGAACACACTCATGCTTGCCGCCGCGCTCGCGGTCGCGGGCGCGGAGATCGTCACCGCGCCGGCCGTTCCCGACGACGAAGCATCGCTGCGCGCGGCGCTCGAGCGTGGTCTCGAATGCGACGTCCTCGTCACGTCGGGCGGCGTCTCGGTCGGGGAGCACGATCTCGTCCGCGACGGTCGAGCGGGAGCTCGGCGTCGAAGAGGTGTTCTGGCGCGTCGCGATCAAGCCGGGCAAGCCGCTCGCGTTCGGAACGCGCGGCGCAACGCTCGTCTTCGGCCTACCCGGGCAATCCCGTCTCCGCTCTCGTCAGCGCCGAGCTTTTCGTCAAGCCGGCCCTGCGTGCGCTGCAGGGCGATCCCGGACACCGCTGCCGCGCTTCGAGCCGGGGCGGCTCGGCAGTCGACCTGCGGCGGAACCCGGAACGGGACGAGTTCGTCCGCGCGCGCGTCGCGTTTCGACGACGAGACGCTGCCGTCCTCGAACCGCTGCGCGGTCAGGAGTCGCACATGATCGCGAGTGCGAGCGCCGCCGACGCACTCGTCCACGTTCCACGTGGAAACGGTGAGCTCACGGCCGGCGCGGTCGTTTCCTGGCTGCGCCTGAACGCGCCGTGAGCGCGGCGCGTCGTCGCTGCGCGAGAACGAGCGTGCGGATCAGATCGCGGAGCGGCCCGCGGCGCGAGCGCTTCGCCCGGAGCGGGATACGGCGCGTAGCGGTTGCCCGCGAGGGCGAACAGCTGGCCGGCGGCCGCGAGCCACGCGAGCGCGATCACGAACAGCGTTCGCGGCGCGTAACCGACCGCGAAGAGCTGCGCGATGTACCACGGCGCATCCCAGCCGAGCCCGTAGCTGCGTCGCGAACGTCCAGACGAGATACGCCGGGCCCGATGAGGCCGAGCGCCAGGACGAGAGCGCGGAAGACGCGCGGCCGCGCCTGCACCTGCGGCAGCCAGAGCCAGACGTGGAGGCACGGCAGCAGGAAGACGAGCGCGTACGGATTCGTGGCGGCGACAAGCAGGCCGACGACGGCGAGCGCGAGCAGCGCGGCGGTGTAGCCCGCGAGCTCCTCCTCCGCGCTCGATCGGCCGGCGCGGGCGTCAGACGGTCGCGGCGACGAGCCAGCTGCGACTCCCAGCAGCGCGAGCACGAGCAGCGCGCCGATCGGCCAGCGGACGTCGTTCGAGCGGCGCCGGCCGGCCGTCGCGTGGTGCCGAAGAAGCCCGCGGCTCGCAAAGAGGAGGAAGACCAGGCCGCCCAAGGCCCCAGAAGGCGAGGCGGCTCCGATAGCTCCGGAACGCCGGCGAGATCGGGATCCGGCGGCGGCGGCAGCGGGCGAAGAGATCGACTGCAGCGGCGATGAACGGCAACAGCATCGCGACTAGCACGAGCTCGATCGCCCAGCCTTGGATAAGCCGCTGTCCGAGGAAGACGTAGCTCGAAGCGCCCTGCGCGAGGGAGATGCCTTCCTCCATCGCGTCGACGGCGTCCTGCGTCGCAAGACCGATCGCGTTCATGGGAGCGACAGTCAGCCGCCGCGTTTGTGACGCATCGCGGTGGCCTCGCGCGAGCGGTCGTGATCGTGACCGCCGGCATCCCGGCGGTCACGAAGGGCGCCTGCTCGTACGCGTTGAACGGGAACGCGAGGCTGACGTAGCTGATCGAGGGCGCTGGGTCTGGCCGCTGTCCCGCTGGATTCCGTGTTGAGCGCCTTTTGCATCGTCTCGAGTAGGCCCGGCGCCGGCGAACGCGGCGTGTCTCCTCCGAACTCGAGCCGTGGACTGCCTCGTCCGCCGATCGAGTCGAGATTGATCACCGCGACGACGTTGCTGCGCGTGCCCGGCTTCGCGGCGAAGTGCGCCGCGCCGAGCGCGCCCTGCTCCGCGCCGTCGGTCGACACGAAAGCGATCGAGTACGGGAGCGAGCTGAGCTGGGACGTGCGGATCGGTGCGTACGAGCGCGCGAGCTCGATCAACGCGCCCGTACCCGACGCGTTGTCGTCGAGTCCGCGACCCGTGCCGCTGTCGTCGCGGTGGGCCATGACGACGATCTCGCGCGGCGAGAGGCCGGTCTTCTCCGCGACGAGGTTCACGAGCTTCGTCTTGTGGCCGCGGATCGTTGCCGTGAACGCTTCCCGCTTCACCTGGAACCCGTAGGGCACGAGCTGCTGCAAGAACCAGTTCTGCGCACCGAGCGCGCCGCTCGTGCCGGGGACGCGGTTCGGGAAGCGGCCGGCGAGGTCCTCGGCGATCACCGCAGCGGACCCGCCGTCGAACGCCGGTGGCAGGCCCTGCCCTTTGAGCGCCGTCGGCTTTGAGACGCTGAACGCGAGGAGGAGGAGGATCGGCACCGCGACCAGCAGCCAGACCCCGCGGTAGAGGCGTCCGTTCACGGGACGCTCGAGCGATCCCGGCCGTGGCCGTCTGCGCTCGGATGGAGGCGAGGCGGCGGTCATCGCCTGCCCAGTGTATGCAGGCGTTTTCCCGTGGAAACGAGCGAAGGTTAAGGACCGCGCCGCCGGAGGGAACGCCGACCGCAAAGTCAACGACGGATCGGAGTGGTAGAAATCGCCAGGTTTGAAAGTGTGAATTTGCGGAAAGTGAGAGTCGGCGGCAGATGAGCGAAGTGGCGTTGGTGGATAGGGAGGGCGAGGGGCTCGAGACGAGTCGGACGGTTCGGCTGCGCGTGCCGGCTCGCCCGGAGTACATCGCGCTCACCCGGCTCGCGCTCAGCGGCCTCGCTGAGCTCGCTCCGCTTTCCGAGGCGGCCGTTGCCGACCTCAAGCTCGCGCTGACGGAGGCGGTCTCCAACTCAGTCAGGCACGCATACCCCGGCGGTGACGGCTTCGTGTCCGTGTTGTATGAGCTGTCCGCAACTGCACTGCAGATCGAGGTCGTCGACGACCGGGCGGGCTTCGACCCGGCGGTGCCGGCGCCGCTCGACGGCGAGGAGCTCAGCGAAGGCGGTCTCGGCATCGCGATCATCCGGACGATCGCGGACGAGCTCGAGATCACGTCTCAGCTCGGCGAGCGCGGCTCGCGGCTTCGCTTCGTGAAGCGGCTAGAGCTGAGCGCGTAACTCCGTTGTCGACCCAGACAACGGAGCGGCGGAAGCTTCTCGTCGTTGCGAATCGCGCTCCTGTGACGTACGAGGACGGCGTCGCCAAGCGCGGCGGCGGCGGGCTGGTCACCGCGCTCGCCGGCCTGATCGCGCACCACGACGTCACGTGGATCGCGAGCGCGATGAGCGATGAGGATCGGGCGATTGCTGCGGAGCGCGAGGCTGCCTTCGAGGAGACGACCCGGACGGACATACGTACCGTCTGCGCTTCATCGCTCACGATTCCCCTGCATATGAGCGTTTTTACAACGTTGTCGCGAATCCGGCTCTGTGGTTCGTTCAGCATCGGTTGCCGTTGCGCCCACTCGGCGCGGAGTTCCGCGACGCGTGGGACGAGGGCTATGTCCCTGTCAACGCTGCGTTCGCGGCGGCGACGCTCGAGGAGCTCGACCGCGAGCCCGCGGCGGCCGTCCTCTTTCACGACTACCACCTCTACCTCGCACCGCTGCTCGTGCGGAGAGCGCGGCCGGATGTCGTCAGCTCGCACTTCGTCCACATTCCGTGGCCGGAGCCGGACGCGTGGTCGCCGCTGCCACCGGAGCTGACGGCGGCGATCCACGAGGGCCTGCTTGCGAACGACGTCGTTGGCTTTCACACCGAGCGTTGGCGACGTGCGTTCCTCGAGTGCGCCGACCGCTTCGTGCCCGGCGGCATCGGCTCGACACGCGTCGTCGCCCATCCGATCAGTGTTGACCCGGACGAGTTCGCGCGACTCGCCGACGATCCGATCGTCCTCGAGCGGCAGGCGGAAATCTCCAAGCGGCGGCCGGAACAGCTCGTCGTGCGCGTCGATCGCGTCGATCCGTCGAAGAACATCGTGCGCGGCTTCGAGGCGTTCGGACTCCTGCTCGAGCGGCACCCCGAGCTGCACCGGCGGGTCGGTTTGCTCGCGCTGCTCGCGCCGTCGCGCGAGGACATCCCGGAGTACGCCGCGTATGCGAGGGAGATCGAGGCGGCGACCGGCGCGGTGAACGAGCGCTTCGCGGGTGGCGGCTGGACGCCGGTCGAGCTCGACATCGCGGACGACTTCCCGCGCTCGCTCGCCGGCTACAAGGAGTTCGACGTCCTGCTCGTGAACGCGGTCTACGACGGGCTCAACCTCGTCGCAAAGGAAGCGTTCCTTCTGAACACGCGCGACGGCGCGCTCGTGCTCTCGGAGAACGCCGGCGCGCATGAGGAGCTCGGCGACTGGGCGGTGACGGTCGATCCGTTTGACGTCTCGGGCCAGGCGGATGCGCTCTACGAGGCGCTGACGCTTCCGGCGGACGAGCGGCGCCGGCGCGGCGAGGCGATCCGCGCGCACGTGCGCGCGCACGACATTCGCGAGTGGATCGACTCGCAGCTCATCGATCTCGACGCCGTACGATCCAGTCGATGAGCGAGCTCTCACACGTGGACGAGTCGGGCGGCGTGCGCATGGTCGACGTCGGCGGCAAGGACGTCTCGCGCCGCCGCGCGGTTGCGCGGGCCGAGGTGCGCATGGCTCCGGAGACCGCACGGATCCTCCGCGAGCTGCCGAAGGGCGACGCGCTCGCGACCGCGCAGCTCGCCGGGATCATGGCCGCGAAGCGGACGAGCGAGCTCATCCCGCTCTGCCATCCGCTGCCGCTCTCGCACGTCGAGGTCACGCTCACGCGTTGGCGACGAGTCGGTCGAAATCGTCGCGTCGGCCGAAACGACGGCGCAGACCGGTGTCGAGATGGAGGCGCTCACCGCGGCGTCGGTCGCCGCGCTCACGGTCTACGACATGGCAAAGGCGGTCGACAAGGGAATGCGGATCGTCGAGGTCGCGCTCGTCGAGAAGACGAAGGAGCCGGTCGTTGAGAGACCTGAAGGCGGCGGTGCTCACCGTCTCGGACGGTGTCGTCGCCGGGACGCGCGAGGACCGAAGCGGCGACACGCTCGAGGAGCTTGCTGCGCGGCGACGGCTACGACGTCGAGCGGCGCGTCGTTCCCGACGAGCGGGATCAGATCGCTGCGGCGATTCGCGAGCTCGCGGCCGGTGCGCGTCTCGTCCTCACGACGGGCGGCACGGGGCTCGCGCCGCGCGACGTCACGCCCGAGGCGACGCGCGACGTCCTCGACCGCGAGGCGCCGGGGATCGCGCAGGCGTTGCGGGCGGACTCGATCGCGAAGACGCCGCACGGGCTGCTGTCGCGCGGCACGGCGGGCGTCGTCGGCTCGACGCTCGTCGTCAATCTCCCCGGCTCGCCCGGCGGCTGCCGCGACGGCTTCGCGGTGCTGCGGCCGGCGCTCGCGCACGCGCTCGAGCTGCTCGCCGACGATCCGACCGCGCACGAGCAGACGTGACCACGGTCGGCCTGACGCCACTTCCGGCGCGCTTCGCGCGGCTCGTGAAGATCGAGCACACCGTTTTCGCGCTGCCGTTCGCGTACGTCGGCGCGTTCCTCGCGGTGGACGGGACGCCGACCGCGCACGATCTGCTCTGGATCACGGTCGCGATGGTCGGCGCTCGCTCGCTCGCGATGGCGCTCAACCGGCTCATCGACGCGCGGATCGACGCGCGGAACCCGCGCACCGCCGGCCGCGAGATCCCGAGCGGCCAGCTGTCGACGCGTGCAGGTCGGGCTCTTCTGCGCCGCCTCGCTCGCGCGTCTTCCTCGTCGCCGTCTGGCAGCTGAACCCCGTCGTTCGCTGGCTGTGGCCGATCCCGGTCATCGGCTTCGTCGTCTACCCGTACCTCAAGCGCTTCACGTGGCTCTGCCACCTCTGGCTCGGCGCGGTCGACGGCCTCGCGCCGGTCGGCGCGTGGGTCGCGATCACCGGGAAGCTGCCGTGGCAGGCGTGGATGCTCGGCGCGGCGGTCGCGTTGTGGATCGCCGGCTTCGACTTCCTCTACGCGCTGTTCGACGAGGACATCGACCGGCGCGAGGGACTCCACTCGATCGTGACGCAGTTCGGCGTCGGCGGCGCGTTCGTCGGCGCGCGCCTCGCTCATCTCGCGACCGTCGTGTGCCTCTTCGCGGTGGGCTTCGGCCTGCCGGTCGACGCGTTCTACTGGCTCGGCGTCGCTGTCGTCGCCGCGCTGCTCGGCATACGAGCACTTGCTCGTCCGGCCCGGCGACCTGCGGCGGCTCGACGCCGCCTTCTTCACGATGAACGGCGTGATCTCGGTCGTGTTCGCCGTCTTCGTGATTCTCGACACGACGACGTAACGAAGGAGGGGCGCCGCTTGCGTGCGGCGCCCCTCATCGTGTCGTACTCCGCTTTGAGGTTCGAGCCTTAGTGCAGGTAGATCGTGCGCACGCACGCGCCGTGCTGGAGCAGGACGCCCGAGGCGGCCCCGCTGCCGGTTCCGACGTTGGCGCCAGAGAAGCCGCCGCTCGCGTCGAACCCGCCGTTGAGGCCGGCGAAGAGCTCTCCCCACGGCTTGGGGGCGTGGCCGCGGACGGCGCCGCTCATCTGCCCGCTGGCGAGTGACGCTTCGATCCGTCCGAATGCGCCGGGGCCGCTCGCGGCGTTGATCCTGTAGTCGCCGATGACCGCGCCGATGCCGGTCGTGTCGTCGACCATGGCTCTGCGCATGGATCGTGATCGCACCGTTCAGGCGGGAGTCAGCGCTCACGGCGTTCCCCTTGTAGACGGCGCGGGTGTACGTGTACGTGTCGCCGCCGTTGACCTTGCAGCTCTTCTGGACGCTCTTGACGACGTTGTTGGCGTCGAAGGTCGCCGAAACGCCGATGACGCCGCCGCTCTTGAGCGTCGCGATCGCGATGCCAGCCGTTGCGAGTGCGATGCAGACGAGTGCCTGCGAGCACGATGAAACGCTTGCTGCGCATTGGAATGTCCCTCCCGATTCTGGATGAATTGATTCGCCCGCGACGCCAGAGAAGACACGCACCCGTGCATCGGTCCGGTCACGGCGCCGTAAAGGGCTCGTAAAACGTCGCTGGCCCTATCCTGGGCGCGTGCTGACGGCTTCGAAGCTCGGCAAGCGCTACGGCGAGAAGCGCGTCCTGCGCGGCGTCGACCTCGAGCTGGCGGACGGCGGCTTCGTCGTCGTCACCGGGCCGAACGGTTCGGGCAAGACGACGCTCCTGCGGATCTGCGCCGGCCTCGCCGCGCCGACCGAGGGAACGATCGAGCGGGGCGTCTCGCGCGGCGAGCTCGGCTACCTCGGGCACGAGCCGCTCGTCTATCGCGAGCTCACCGCGCTCGAGAACCTCGATCTGTACGGCCGGCTGTACCGCGTGCCGGAGCGGCGCGAGCGGATCGGGATGCTGCTCGAGCGCTTCGGTCTCTGGGAGGCGCGGCGCGACCGGGTCGCGTCGTACTCGCGCGGGATGACGCAGCGCCTCGCGCTCTGTCGCGTCCTGCTCCACGATCCGCGGCTTGCTCGTCCTCGACGAGCCGTACACGGCGCTCGACGACGGCCGGCGCGGAGCTGCTCGACGCTCAGCTCGCCGAGCTGCGCGGCGAGCGGACGGTGCTCGTCTCGACCCACGACCCGGCGCGCGTCGCGCCGTTCGCGAGCGGGCGGCTCGCGCTCGCGTGAGCTACTTCCGCGACGTCGGCGCGCTCGCGCGCAAGGACCTGCTGCTCGAGCTGCGGGCGCGGGACACGCTGCCGGCGATGCTCCTCTTCGTCGCCGCCGTCTTCGTCGTCTTCCACTTCGCGCTGCCGGGCGAGCCGTCGCGGCTCGAGACGACCGGCTTCCTCTGGGTCGCGATCCTCTTCACCGCGCTGCTCGGACTCGGCCGCGCGTTCGTGCCGGAGCGGGAGCAGCGGACGATGGACGGCCTCGTCCTCGCGCCGTGCGACCGCAGCGCGATCTGGCTCGCGAAGTCGCTCGCGACGCTCGCGTTCCTCGTCGCGGCGGAGGTCGTCGCGCTGCCGCTCTACGCGCTCTTCTTCCACCACGTCGGCGGCGCGATGGTGCTCGCGGTCGCGCTCGCCGATATCGGGATCTGCGCCGTCGGGACGTTCCTCGGCGCGATGGCGGTCGTGACGCGCGCCCGCGACCTGCTCCTGCCGCTGCTCTTCCTGCCGCTCGCGATTCCGATCGTCGTCGGCGCCGTCGGCGCGAGCGTCGCCCACGCTCCGGGCAAGTACCTCGCCTTCCTCGCGCTCTACGACGCGCTGTTCGCGGTCGTCTGCTGGGGCGTCGTTCGAGTTCGTGGTGTCGGAGTGAGCGCGCCTGCTGCGACAATCGGCTCCGTGCGCTCCCGGATTTCGCTCCCCGCGCTCGCCGTCGCGTCGCTCGTGCTCGTCACGACGGCGCTGATCTTCGTCTTCTACGTCGCGCCGAACGACGCGAACCAGGGCTTCTCGCAGCGGATCTTCTACTTCCACGTCTCGATCGCCATGACCGCGTACGCGTGCTTCGTCGGCGGCGCGTGGAAGGCGCTTCGGCACCTGTGGAAGCGCGACCCGCGCGCCGACCTCGAGAGCTACGTCTGCGTCCACCAGGGGATCATCTTCGGCGCGATGGTGCTCCTCACCGGCTCGATCTGGGCGAAGATCTCGTGGGGACGCTGGTGGGTCTGGAGCGAGGACGAGCTCGTGCTCTTCCTCGTCCTCTACCTCTTCTACTGCGCGTACTTCATGCTCCGCTTCTCGGTCGACGCCGGGCCGCAGCGCGCGAACCTCAGCGCGGTCTACGCGCTCTTCGGCGTCGTGCTGATCCCGGTGAGCTTCGCGGCGATCCGGCTCGCGAAGGAGTTCCTCCACCCGCGCGTGTTCACGCTCAAAGGCCCGAACTTCGGCGGCTGGATCCTCGTCACGTATCTCATCGCGCAGGTGGCGATGCTCGTGCTCGCGTACACGCTCTACCGCATCGAGATCGCCGGCAAGCGGCTCGACCTGCGCCTGCGCGAGCTGCAGGGAGGTGCTCGCATGACGACGGCCGAGAAGTACGTCACCGCGGCGTACTGCGTCGTCTTCGCCGTCGTTCTCCTCTACGTCGCTGCTCATCGCGGTGAAGCTCGGCCGCCTCGATCGCGAGGTCGCGGAGCTCGAGCAGCGGGTCGAGACGGGCGACGAGAGCGCTGAGCCGGAGCCGGTTTCCGATGGCTGAGCTTCTCTTCTGGCCCGCGCTCTTCTTCTACGGCGAGGCGGCCGTCGGCTACCTCGGCGAGGCGCGGCACCCCGGCCGTCCCGGGCTGGCTGGCGACGTGGGGCGTGCGGCTCGGCTGGCTCGCGCAGACGGCGCTGCTCGTGGCGCAGGCGGCGAGTGACGACGGCTTCCCGTGGGGGACGTGGGCGGCGTCGCTCAACCTCTTCGTCTGGCTCGTCGTCTCGGCGTATCTCATCTGGGGCTGCCGCGCGCCGTACCGGCTGCTCGGACTTGTCGTGATGCCGCTCGCGGTCGCGCTGCTCGTGACGGCTCGCGTCGGCGGCGGAACTGGCGGTCGGCGTTGCGAGCCAGCTACTCGACGCTCTTCCTCGTCCTCCATGTCGGCCTCGTCCTCGCCGCCTTCGCCGGATTCACGCTCGCGGCCGGGCTGTCGGGGCTGTACGTCTGGCAGGAGCGGCGGCTCAAGAGCCGTCCGGCGACGATCCTCCGGCGCCGGGTTCCGCCGCTCGCGACGCTCGACTCGCTCGCGCTGCGGACGGTCGCGTGGTCGGTGCCGCTGCTCACGCTCGGCATCGCGGTAGGCCTCGCGCGGCTCGTCTCGCGCGACGACGGGATGGATGCGGTCGTCGTTGCGACGGCCGTGACGTGGGTCGTGTGGTGCGCGTACCTCGGGCTGCGGCTCCTCGCCGGCTGGGCCGGCCGGCGCGCCGCGTACCTCGCGCTCGCGGGCTTCGCGCTCGTCGTCGTCGTCCGCGTTGTCATCCGTCGGGAGCCACTTCGGATGATCCATCTCGTCCTCGTCGGTACCTCGCACCACCACGCGCCGGTCGAGCTGCGCGAGCGGGTCGCGCTCGAGCGCGAGGCCGCGCAGGCGCTTGCGGCGGCGGCTCGCGGAGGGCGGTCGCGAGGCGGTGTGTCTCTCGACGTGCAACCGCACCGAGCTCTACGTCGCGGCCGACGACGCCGAGGCGGCCGAGCGCGACGCTGTCGCCGCGCTCGCTGCGCTCGAGCCCGAGGTCGAGCCCGCGCTCTACCGGCTGCACGATCGCGCCGCCGTCCTTGCATCTCTTCCGCGTCGCGGCCGGCCTCGACTCGCTCGTCCCGGGCGAGGGGGAGATCCTCGGGCAGGTGCGCGTTGCGCACGAGCTCGGGTACGACGGGAGTCTTCCTCGACCGCGTCTTCCGGCAGGCGCTTCACGCGGGCCGGAAGGCGCGCGCGCAGACGGCGATCGGCGAGAGCCCGGCGTCCGTCTCGTCCGCTGCAGCCGCGCTGGCGGAGCAGGTCTTCGGGTCGCTCGACGGTTGCTCGATCCTTCTTCTCGGCGCCGGGAAGATGAGCGAGCAGGCGTCGCGCAACCTGCGCAGCCGTGGCGCCGACGATCGCGCTCGTCGCGAACAGCAAGACCGATCGCGGCGGGATCGAAGCCGCGCTCGCGACGGTCGACGTCGTGATCGCGTCGACGAACGCGCCAGGGCTCGTGCTCGACGCCGAGACGGTTGCACGCGCCTCGCACGGACGTCGCAGCCGTCAACTCCTGCTCGTCGATCTCGCCGTTCCGCGCGATCTCGATCCGGCGATCCGCGACCTCGACGGTTGTTACCTCTACGACATCGACGACCTCGAGCAGATCGTCGCCGAGACCCTCTCGGGCCGTCGCCGCGAGGCCGAGCGTGCCGAGTCTCTGGTCGCGGCGGAGGCGGAGAAGTTCCACGAGTGGCACGCCTCGCTCGACGTCGTGCCGGCGATCGCGTCGCTCCGCGCGAAGGCCGAGGAGATCCGCACAGCGGAGCTGCGGAAGGCCGACTCGCTGCTCGGCCGGCTCGACGACAGCCAGCGCAAGGCGGTCGAGGCGGTCACGTCCCAGATCGTCAACAAGCTCCTCCACCTGCCAACCGTGCGCATGAAACAGGCGGCCGCGGCAGCCGATGGGGTCACCTATGCTGAGGCCGTGCGGCACCTTTTCGGTCTCGGCGAGGACGAGCGCTGAAAGTCAGGCCGGTCAGCGCGCGCCCGCTTCCGTTGCAGGCGCCAACGGCCTTCATCCGGGTGCGGCCGCGGATTGCGGGGTGCGCGCCTCCCGTTCGGAGAACGATCGCCTGTGCTCGTTCGAGTCGGCAGCCGCGGCAGTAGGCTCGCGCTCATCCAGGCGGAGCGCGCCGTTGCGGCGTTGCGCGCGCCGGGGATCGAGCTCGCCGTTCTCCCGATCACGACGTCCGGCGATCGCGACCGGACGCGGCCGTTCGGCGAGATCGGCTCGCGCGGCGTCTTCGTGAAGGAGCTCGAGGAGGCGCTGCTCGAGCGGCGGATCGACGTTGCGGTGCACTCCGCGAAGGATCTGACGGCGACCGATCCGGCGGGGTTGTCGATCGGCGCGTTCCTCCGTCGGGACGATGCGCGGGACGCGCTGTGCGGCGCCGACGGGATTCGGCCGGGGATGCGGATCGGGACGGCGTCGGCGCGGCGGAAGGCGGAGCTGCTCGCGCTCGAGCCGACGCTCTCCATCGAGCCGCTGCGGGGGAACGTCGACACGCGGCTGCGGAAGCGAGGCGAGCGGGGCCTCGACGCGATCGTGCTCGCGGCGTGCGGCCTGGACCGGCTCGGCCTCGCGGCGGAGATCGGCCACCGGTTCGAGCCCGAGGAGCTGCTTCCCGAGGCCGGGCCAGGGCGCGCTGGCGCTGCAGGTGCGGGCGGGTGAGGAGCACCTCGTCGCGGCGGCGGACGATCTCGCGACGCGGGAGCAGGTGGAGGCCGAGCGCACGGTCGTCGCGGTCGTCGGCGGCGGATGCCTCGCTCCGGTCGCGGCGCATCACGATGGTGCGACGCTCTCCGGGCTCGTCGCGGCCGAGGACGGCTCCTGGCTCGAGAAGCGGTCCGGCACGCGACGCCGCAAGCGCTCGGCGAGGAGCTTGCCGCCATCGCCGCCGCGCACGCGGCTCCGGCACCGTGACGGAATTGGCGCAAAGTCGGCACCCGCGTGACGCATGCGTCGGCCTACCGTCTGCAGCCCCGGGGTGGGTGGGGGTTTGGGATGGGAGCTGAGGTGCGCCGCCCGCGAATTGCCGTAACGCGAGCCGCGGGGCAGGCGGACGAGCTTGCGCGGCGGCTCGAGGCGATGGGCTGTGAGCCGGTCGTCTGGCCGCTGATCGCGGTCGAGCCGCTCGACGGCGCGCCGGTCGATCCGGGTCCGTACGACTGGGTCGTCGTGACGAGCCCGAACGGCGCGGCCGAGCTCGCGCGCCGGCTCACGGCTCCGCCGCGGCAGCTTGCCGCGATCGGCCCGGGCACCGCCGCGGCGCTCCGCGAGCGCGGCCTCGAGCCGACTCTCGTTCCGCGCGAGTCGACGCAGGAGGGGCTGCTCGCCGAGCTCCCGCAGCCGGCGGGTCGCGTCCTCGTCGCAGCGGCCGAAGGAGCACGACGCGTCATCGTCGACGCGCTCGCCGCCGACTTCCTGCCGCTCTACCGCACCGTCGAGCTCGCGCCCGACGAACGCGCCGGACGTCGACGTCGTCCTGCTCGCCTCGCCGTCCGCGGCGCGCTCCCTCTCCCGTACTGCGGCACGCGACCGTTCCGGTCGTCGTGATCGGCCCGCAGACCGCCGCCGCCGCGCGCGAGCTCGGCCTTGACGTCGCTGCCGAGGCGGCCGACCACGATCTCGACGGACTTCTCGCCGCGCTCGAACGCGTGCTGGCAGACACGGCGGGTCGGACGTAGTACGCTCCCGCCACGGTCGTCCGCGACACGGTCACACCGGTCCGAACGGCCTGAGGCCCCCGCGAGTGCGCGAGCGCTGACGGGGGCCTCGCTGCGCCAGCACGGTCGCGGGGGAGAACGAGTGGCGAGGGCCGGACTCGAACCGGCGACACCCCGGTTTTCAGCCGAGTGCTCTACCAGCTGAGCTACCTCGCCCCGTTACCAGAACAGTGCGGCGGCAGTGTAACGGGGAGCGGTTAGCCTCTCCGCCGTGAACGTCGAAGGCAGAGCAGCGCGAGATGCCGTGATCGGCGGCACGCTCGACCTCGGCGCGGGGCGGCGCGGCGTCGACATGGGCCCGTCCGCGATCCGGTACGCCGGGCTCGACCAGCAACTGACGGAGAAGCTCGGCGTAACGGTGACCGACACCGGCAACGTCATCTCGCCCGTCGTCGAGACGGCGGAGATCGGCGACGAGCACGCGCGCTACCTCGACCAGATCCTCGATCTCTGCGACCGGCTCGCCGACCGCGTCGAGGACGTCGTCGGTCGCGGAGCCCTGCCGCTCGTGCTCGGCGGCGACCACTCCGTCGCGCTCGGCTCGCTCGTCGGGATGGCGAAGGCTCGCGGCGGCCGGCGGCGGCGTCGTCTGGGTCGACGCGCACGGCGACGTCAACACGCCCGAGACCTCGCCGAGCGGCAACGTCCACGGGATGGTGCTCGCCGCCGCACTCGGCCTCGCCGGTGAGAAGTTCGCGCGCGACGGGTGGCCGCTCCCGGCCGTCGACCCCGCGAAGCTGGCGCTCGTCGGCGTTCGCTCGCTCGACGACGGCGAGCGCGAGCTCCTGCAGCGGATCGACGCGCTCGTCTTCACGATGAGCTGACGTCGACCGGATCGGCGTCGAGCCGTGCATGCGCGAGGCGCTCGCACGCGCGGCGGGTGGCCCGTTTCTCCACCTCTCGCTCGACCTCGACGCGGTCGACCCCGAGTACGCGCCCGGGAGTCGGGACGCCCGTGCGCGGCGGTCTCTCCTACCGCGAGGCGCACCTCGCGATGGAGGTCGTCGCGGAGTCGGGTCTCATGGACTCGATGGACGTCGTCGAGGTCAACCCGATCCTCGACCGCGAGAACGCGACCGGCCAGCTCGCCGTCGAGCTCGTCGCGTCGGCCCTCGGCGCCCGGATCCTCTAAGGCGAATCGTCGCGCGTTCCGGCCCGCGCGCCGCTTATCCCGTCCCAAACCCCCACCCGCCCACGGGGCTGCAAAGGATGCGGCCACATCTGCGGCGTGCGGGTGCCAACTCTGAGCCAACACTGTCGCGGCTCACGGTTCTGGATGGCGTCACGATGACTCCTCGCCGTTCCCCGACGGCTCGTAGTACGTGCTGCTCTGCAGCTCCTCCGGGAGGTAGCTCGTCTCCGCGCCGCGCGGATCGTCGTGGGGATAGACGTAGCCCTCGCCGTGGCCGAGCTTGCGGCCGTACCACGAGCCGTCGCGTAGCGACTTCGGCGGCGGAATCGCGCCTCGCTCGTGCACGTCTGCGCTCGCGCGGTTGATCGCGACATAGCTCGCGTTCGACTTCGGCGCGCGTGCGAGGTAGATCGCGGCCTGGGAGAGGTTCAGGCGCGCCTCCGGCAGGCCGACGTGCTCGACCGCCTGCGCCGCCGCGACCGCGACGAGCAGCGCGCGCGGATCAGCGTTGCCGATGTCCTCGGAGGCGAGCACGATCATCCGGCGCGCGATGAAGCGCGCGTCCTCGCCCGCCTCGAGCATCGCGGCGAGGTAGTAGACCGCGGCGTCAGGGTCGCTGCCGCGCATCGACTTGATGAACGCCGACGTGAAGTCGTAGTGCTGGTTGCCGGCCTTGTCGTAGACGAGCGGCGGTTTGCGCGCGGCGTCCTCGACGTTCTCGACGGTGACCGGCCCCGACGCCGTAGCGGCGGCGATCTCGACGATGTTGAGTGCCGTGCGTGCGTCTCCGCCCGACCGCGCCGCGATCAACGCGACGACGTCGTCGGGCGCCTCGCCACCGACCTCCGCGAGCCCGCGCCGCACGACGATCTCCATCTCCTCCGGCGGCAGCGTCTCGAGCTCGTACACCTGCGTCCGCGAGATGAGCGCGGAGTTGACCTCGTAGTACGGGTTCTCGGTCGTGGCGCCAATGAGGGTGATCAGCCCCGACTCGACGCCCGGCAGCAGCGCGTCCTGCTGCCCCTTGTTGAAGCGATGGATCTCGTCGAGGAAGAGGATCGTGCGCGTCCCGCTCGTGCCGAGCCGCTCCTTCGCCCGCGCGAGCACCTCGCGGACGTCCTTCACCGTCGCCGAGACGGCCGACAGCTCCTCGAACGCCGAGCCCGTCGACGCCGCGACGATCCGCGCGAGCGTCGTCTTCCCGCTGCCCGGCGGGCCGTAGAAGATCGCGGAGTGGACGCGGTCTTCCTCGATCGCGCGCCGCAGTGCCGAGCCCTCGCCGAGCACGTGCTGCTGACCGACGAAGTCCGCGAGAGTCGCGGGGCGGAGTCGCTGCGCCAGCGGTCCGAACCCGCTCATGCGCCGGTCGGCGGCATCCGAGAAGAGGTCGGACATGACCGCAGTATGCTCCGAGCCATGGCCGCTACAGACTTGCGCGACGAGGTCACCGACCTCCTCCAGCGCCTCATCCGCGTCGACACGACGAACCCGCCGGGCAACGAGACCGCGGCCGCGGAGCTCCTGCGCGACTACCTCGCCGCGAACGGCGTCGAGTCGCAGCTCATCGCGAAGACGCCAGAGCGCGCCAATCTCGTCGCCCGCATCCCCGGCGGCGACGGGCCATCGCTCCTTCTCCTCTGCCACACCGACGTCGTCTACGCCGATCCGGCCGACTGGACGGTGCCACCGTTCTCGGGTGAGCTCATCGACGGCGAAGTCTGGGGGCGTGGCGCGCTCGACATGAAGAGTCAGGTCGCGGCGAACGCGGTTGCGATGGCGTCGCTCGCGCGCGAGGGCTTCACGCCGAGCGGCGACCTCATCTTCGCGGCGACCGCCGACGAGGAGCAGGGCGGCGGCGGTCACGGCGACAACGGCTACGGCCTGCAGTGGCTCTGCGAGACGCATCCCGACGCAGTGCGCTGCGACTACGCGATCAACGAGGGCGGCGGCGACCGCATCGAGCTCGCTGACGGGACGCCCGTCTATCAGGCGACCGTCTCGGAGAAGATGACCGCGCCGTTCCGCCTGCGCGTGCACGGCCGCGCCGGCCACGCGTCGATGCCGCGCATCGCGAACAACGCGCTCGTCAACGCGGCGAAGCTCATCGAGCGGATCGCGGCGTACCGGCCCGAGCCGCAGATCGGCCCCGAGCTGGAGGTTTTCCTCGGCGCGATGCTCGGCGACGTGCCGCCCGCACACGAGGCAGCGGCGCGTGTCGCGCAGCTGCACCCGATCGCCGGCGCGCTCGTCGAGGCGCTGCTCGCGCCGACCTTCTCCCCGACGATCATCTCCGCCTCGCAGAAGCGGAACGTCATCCCCGCGGTGTGCGACGTCGAGGTCGACTGCCGGCTCCTGCCGGGGCAGCACCCCGAGCACGTCGAGCCGATGATCCGCGCCGTGCTCGGCGGCGACATCAAGTACGACCTCGAGTGGATCGAGGCGCGCGGCGGCACGCGGTCGGCGATCGACACCCCGCTGTGGAGCGCGCTCGAGGAGTTCGTCGGCGAGGCGGTCCCCGGCGCGAAGGTCGGGCCGCTCATGTGCGCCGGCTTCACCGACAGCCACTGGCTGCGCGAGGCGTTCGGGACGGTCGCGTACGGCTTCTTCCCGTCGAGCGGCGAGATGCCGGCGGAGGTCGCCGCGACGCTCGTCCACTCGGCCGACGAGCGCATTCCGGTCGCGGATCTCGAGCTCGGCGTCCGCTGGCTGCGCCACGCGGCGCACGCAATGTTGGGCTGAACGTTTACGCTGGGCGCATGGCCGACGAGAAGATCCGGCTCGGTGGGATGGCGCTCGGTAACGGCGTCCTCGTGCACGGGCCGCAAGCATGGGCGTGCGCGATCCGGCGCCAAGACGGGACGATCGAGGTCGCGTCCGCCCGGAAGCCGTTGCGGGCGTCGCGGGTCCGGAACCCGCTCCTCCGCGGCCCGGTCCGGCTCCTCGACGCGCTCGCGCTTCTCCCGCAGGTGAAGTGGAAGCTGCCCGCGGCGAAGCTGCCGATGGAGAACAAGGCTCGTCATCGGATCGATGCTCGGCGCGACCGTCGCCGTGCGTGCGCTGCGCGGCTCCCGGCTGCGTCCTGTCGCTCGCGAGCTGCTCTGCCGGTTTCGTGTCGATGGCCCCCGCGATGCTCGCGCTGCGCGGCGGCGAGCTCGCCTCGTACCACGGCGCCGAGCACATCGCGATCGGCACGTACGAGCATGGGAAGCCGGCCACGCGCGAGCACGAGCGCTGCGGTGGGCATCTCGTCGGGCCGCTCCTCGTCACGTCCGCGATCGGCAATACGCTCGCCGGTCTCGCTCCGGAGCGTTCGCGCCGCCAGGTGCAGGGCGTCGCGCAGATCGGCGCCGTCGCTGCAGCGACCGAGCTGTTCGGCTGGATGACGCGCCATCCCGAGAACCGGCTCGCACGAGTCCTCGCGAAGCCGGGCCACGAGCTCCAGCACCGCTTCTCGACGGCCGAGCCGACGACAGAGCAGCTCGAAGTCGCCGAGGCCGCCCTTGCCGCTTGTCTCGCGCTCGAAGAGGTCCCGGGCGCTGCTCCCGCGGAGCCGCCCGTCAAGGTCAAGAAGACCCTGCGGCGCTACGTGATCACGGGCACCGCGCCCGACGCCGCGCGCGGCAACATCGTGGTCATGAGGATCACCCAGAAGAAGATCCCGGTTGACGCTGACGCCAAGTACACGCTGCCGACCTCGGACAACGGCGGCGCGTTCAAGGCCGTCGTCAAGAAGTCCAAGCTCCCGTCGGGGAAGTACAAGCTCGTCCTGCTCGATGGGTCGAAGCCGAAGTTCATCAAGTTCGCCTTCAAGATCCAGTAGGGGGAGCGGAACCGGGCTAGTGGTGCTTGGCCCGGAACGTACGGGCCTTCTCGCGGTTGCCGCACACCTCCATCGAGCACCACGCCCGTGAGCGGTTGCGCGACTTGTCGTAGAACGCGACGCGGCAGTGGTCGTCGCGGCAGGCCTTCAGGCGCGGCCATTCCGGCGTCGTCGCTAGCTCCGCGACCGCTGCGACGATCCGGCCGACCGCTCCGCGCGTGTCCTCGCACTCGGGCGCAAGCACCGGGCGGCCTGCGACGAAGCGAACGGCGAGCTTTGCCTTGCGCCCCGCATCCTCGAGCGTGGCCGACGCCGCGGTCGGTGTCGCAGTCGCTGCCGTTGTGCTCGAGCAGAAGCTCCCGGATCGCCTCGCGGACGGCGAGCGCGTCGGCGTGGTCGGCCTTCGTGGGCTCGACGAGATCGTCGACGAGGCCGTTGTCGGAAAGCCAGCTCGCGAGCTCGTCAGGCGTCGCGATCGCGTCCACGCCGGTCTCGAGATCGAGCGTGTTGACGAAGTCGCGGACTAGGTCGAGTGGGGTATGTAAAGTCGTAACCACTGTTCTTGCGTTAGAGGTTATGTAACTGGTAATCTCCGAACACTGGTTAGAGAGTACCACGCCGAGAGAGGAGACGCCCAGCATGCATCCCGAGCTCATCAATTTCATCGCGTCCGACCACATCGCGTCGTTGCACCGAGACGCCGCGAACCACCGCAGGGCGAGGGCGGCCTCCCTCCGGCCGCCCCAGCCCGTGCGGGCCGCAATCGAGCTGAGGCTCAGCGCCTGCCGCGACGAGCTCGAGCGCCTCGCGGCGCTGAGCGAGCGCCGGCTCGGCGGCGGCGACTGGCTCGTCGCGGACGTCAACGGCGTTCCGGTCGCCGCGGTCTCGCTCGAGAACGGCTCGACCGTCTACGACCCGTTCACGTCGACGTCGCAGGCCGTCTCGCTGCTCAAGCTACGGCGTAAGCAGGTCTTGGCGACGGCGTAGGAACTCCCGCTCCACGTCTGACGGGGCGAGGGCGAGCGCACGCTCGTAGTCGCTCGCAGCAGATCGCCCGAGCCGGCGCAGAAGGTCGGCTCGGGCGGAGTGGTAGAGGTAGTAGTCGTCGAGCCCGGAGATCGCGTCGAGGAGTTCGAGGCCCGCCTCCGGGCCGTCCGCCATCGCGACGGCGACAGCTCGATTCAGCTCGACGACCGGCGAAGGGACGAGCTCGGCGAGGCGTCCGTACAGGAGCGCGATCTGCTCCCAGTCCGTCTCCGGCTCGAAGTGGAGCGACGCGATCGCCGCTTGCAGCTGGTACGGGCCGGGTAGGCGGAGGACGAGCGCGCGGTCGAGGGCGTCGCGGCCTTGCGCGACCTCGTGCATGTCCCAGAGATCGCGATCCTGGTCGGCGAGCAGCACGAGCTCGCCGGCCGGTGCAATCCGCGCGTCGCGGCGCGCGTCCTGCAGGAGCACGAGCGCGTGAAGGCCGTGCGCCTCCGCCTCGTCGGGCATGAGCGTCGCGAGCACCGCCGCGAGACGGATCGCTTCCACGCACAACTCGCCGCGCACCGGCGGTCCGTAGCCGGCGTTGAAGACGAGGTAGATCGTCGCGAAGACGGTGCGCAACCGATCCGGAAGAAGGTGCTCAGGCGGCACGCGCAGCGGGATGCCGGCGTCGCGGATCTTCCGCTTCGCGCGCACGAGCCGCTGCGCGAGCGTCGCCTCGGGAACGAGGAAGCCGCGCGCGATCTCCGGCGTCGTGAGGCCGCCGACGAGGCTCAGCGTCAGCGCGACCTGCGCGTCGGCGGCGAGCGCCGGATGGCAGCAGGCGAAGATCAGCTCGAGGCGTTCGTCGGGGATGGTGGCCTCCTCGTCCGTCGGGCAGCTGCTCGGCGCGGGCGAGCAGCTCCGTCTTGCGCGCGAAGGTCTGCTCGCGCCGGATGCGGTCGATCGCGCGGTTGCGCGCCGTCGCGACGATCCACGCGCCGGGATTCGCCGGCACGCCGTCGCGCGGCCACCGCTCCGCCGCGCGGACGAACGCGTCCTGAACCGCGTCCTCGGCGAGGTCGAGATCACCGAGGACGCGGCCGAGGATCGCGACCGACTTCGCCCGCTCGTCGCGGTAGGCGCGGACGAGGTCGTCTACGCCGAGACCTCGCCTGGCAGTCATGACGACGGGCCGCACCTCGATGTGGCCGTAGCGCGCGGACGGGATCTTCGCCGCCCACTCGAGCGCCTCGTCGAGCGTCTCGACGTCGATGAGGTAGTAGCCGCCGAGCACTTCCTTCGTCTCGGCGAACGGCCCGTCGGTCGTGAACGTCTCGCCGTCGCGGACGGAGACGACGGTCGCGGTCTCGCCCGGCTGCAGCTGGTTCGCGCCGACGAGGATCCCGCGGCTCTCGAGCTCGGTTGTGTACGTCCCGTACTCGGCGTAGATCGCGTTGCGCTCGTCCTCGGGCATGGTCTCCCAGACGGCTTCTTCGTCGTTGATGAGAAGCAGGTACTGCATGCGTGTCGCCTCCTTGGGCGGTTGACGTCTCTACGACGAATGGGGGGGCCCGGAATCGACACCGAGATCGAGCAGAGGCCGTACTTCGATCGAGCCGTCGGCGTCGTGACGGAGCCGCTGCGCCCAGTCGACCGCGGCCTCGAGCGACTCGGCCTCGATGAGGTAGTAGCCGCCGAGGACCTCCTTCGTCTCCGCGAACGGGCCGTCGATGACGAGCCGGTCACCGCGGCGGATCTGAATCGTGCGCGCCTCGGAAGGCGGGGCGAGCGGCGAGCTGTCGATGAAGGCACCGGCCTCGGTGAGCTCGCGGTGGAACGTTGTGTGCGCTTCGACCACGCCCTGCCACTGCTCCGGGGTGATCTCCTCGGGGCGGACAGGCGGGCCGTAGAGCTGGAGTAGGTATCTCATGTCCCTCCGACGATCGGGTTGATCCGAATTCGACATATCTAGTCGCGTCCCCAGTTACATCCGGCATTCGAGCCGCTCGCGATCACGCACACATGGCCGGTGCCGACCCACCACCACTCCGTACTGAGGCGGGCCGAGGGATCCATCGTGCGGCGCTCGCGTAGCGCGGCCGCCGCCTCAGGCGAGGTCTTGTAGAACGACGTTTCGTTGAGGATGGCGTAATTGATCGTCATCGACTCGTCGCCGGCGACGTCGTGTACGACGTGCTTGACGACGGTTCCGGCCTCGATCGTCGGGTACCGGTGTGCGTAGAGGCATCCCGAGGTCGAAAGTCCCGGGAAGCAGACCTTGACGTAGTGCAGCGTCCTCTTGGCTCTGAACCGGTACGTAATCGTCACCGGCGCGCCGGAGGCGACTTTCCACGGCTGGATCGTCATCGTCGTGCATGCCCACGTGTACGAGTGGGTCGCCACGACAGGCGTGCGGCACTGAGGGTCACGGAACGTCCTCGCGGCGGATGACGGCGTCGCTCCTTGGCGTGGGGCGACAAGGCCGAGTCCCAGCGCGAAGATGGCGACCGCCGCGCCGACCGACGTGAGAACCGCGGTGCCGAGCACGGCCTCGTCGCGCCAGGCGCGCCATTGGAACCGTCCCGCGATGACCACGAGGGCGGTGGCGACGAGAGGGATGACGAGCGAGCGCGGGTCCGGGTAGAACGCCCCGCCGACCCTCAGCACGTCGACGGCCGCGAACGTCGCCCACCACAGGAAGACGTACACAGCAAGGAGCACCAGCAGCAGCCGGCGTCCCGTAGGGGACGTCTGTTCCGAGCTACTCACCGCCCGGGAAATTCATGAAGGTCAGGACGAGCAGGACGATCGGCACGAAGCCGACCACGACGACGATCACGGCGAGGGCGGCGCGGGCCATCCCGCCGAACGGCGCCCGCGCGATCAGCGCCCCCGCGGTCGCGAGCGACACCGCCGCGAGCGCCAGGAAGATGAGCGGTACTGCGAGGAAGAGCACGCCGACGACCATGGCGCGTGATATAGCAGAGTTGCTATATCGAATGCAAGCGCATTCAGCCGTCGAGCATCCGGCGGAGCAGCGTCAGCGCGCCGGCCTTGTCGAGGAACTCGTTGAGGTTGCCGCACTTCGGGCTCTGGACGCACGACGGGCAGCCGCGCTCGCACGGGCAGCCGGCGAGGAGCTTCGCCGTGTCCGCCACCCAGCCCTCGAACTGGTCGAAGCCGCGCTCGGCGATCCCGACTCCGCCCGCGTGGCCGTCGTAGACGAAGACGGTCGGCGCGCCGGTGTCGAGGTGGAGGTTCGTCGAGAGGCCGCCGATGTCCCAGCGGTCGCACATCGCCCACAGCGGCAGGAGCGCGATGAGCGAGTGCTCGGCGGCGTGGAGCGACGACAAGCAGCAGCGGCATCGCCTCGAGCCCTTCGAGCTGGTGCGGCCGCGGCACGAACCAGACCGCCTCGGTGTCGAACGTCGTCGGCGGCAGCTCGAGCGGGACCGTGGCGAGCGTCGCGCCGTCCGCGATCGCCTTCTTCTGGTACGCGACGACCTGCTCCGTCACCGAGACGCGGCCGAAGGAGAGCTCGAGCCCGCACCGGCGTTCGACACGGAGCGGCTCCTCGATCGCGGTCGTCGTCTCCTTCTTCGCCTGCGTGTACCAGTCGCCGTCGAACGGCTCGACGACCGCGCGCATCGCCTCCAGGTCGAGCTCGCGGACGAGGTACTGGCGGCCGAGGTGGAGGTAGATCGCGCCCTCGTGGACGGTGGAGTACGCGCGCTCGCGCTCCGCGAGGCCGAGCGTCTCGCCGGTCGCGGCGTCGACGACGACGAACGCGTCGGCGGACGGTCGAGCGGAGCGGCGTGCGCGCGGCGGGCGACTCCTTCCCGGCCCAGACCCAGCCGCGCGGCGTGTGCTGGAGCTCGGGGACGTGCGGCGCCCTGGCGAGGGCCTCCGGGCCGAGCGTTGCCACGTCGCTCTCGTCGATCGGCGCCTCGAACGCCGCGGCGGCGACGTGGCCGTCGAGCACGCGCGGGTTCGCGTGGTCGAGGATCGCCGCCTCGACCTGGCGGTCGAGCAGCGCCTGCGGCTCGCGCATGAAGTACTGGTCGAGCGCGTCCTCCGACGCGATGAGCACCGCGAGGCCGTGCGCGCGGCGGCCGGCGCGTCCCCACTGCTGGCGCAGGCTCGCGACCGTGCCGGGGAAGCCGACCGAGATCGCGGCGTCGAGGTCGCCGATGTCGATCCCGAGCTCGAGCGCGTCGGTCGACGTGACGCCGAGGAGCTCGCCCTCGACGAGCCGCCGCTCGAGCGAGCATCCGGCTGAGCAGCGTCAGCGCCCCTGCCTTGTCGAGGAACTCGTTGAGGTTGCCGCACTTCGGGCTCTGGACGCACGACGGGCAGCCGCGCTCGCACGGGCAGCCCGCGAGGAGCTTCGCCGTGTCCGCGACCCAGCCCTCGAACTGGTCGAAGCCGCGCTCGGCGATCCCGACTCCGCCGGCGTGGCCGTCGTAGACGAAGACGGTCGGCGCGCCCGTGTCGAGGTGGAGGTTCGTCGAGAGGCCGCCGATGTCCCAGCGGTCGCACATCGCCCACAGCGGGAGCAGCGCGATCAGCGAGTGCTCGGCGGCGTGGAGCGACGACAGCAGCAGCGGCATCGCTTCGAGCCCCTCGAGTTGGTGCGGCCGCGGCACGAACCAGACCGCCTCCGTGTCGAACGTCGTCGGCGGCAGCTCGAGCGGGACGGTCGCGAGCGTCGCGCCGTCTGCGATCGCCTTCTTCTGGTACGCGACGACTTGCTCTGTAACCGAGACGCGGCCGAAGGAGAGCTCTAACCCGCACCGGCGTTCGACACGCAGCGGCTCCTCGATCGCGGTCGTCGTCTCCTTCTTCGCCTGCGTGTACCAGTCGCCGTCGAACGGCTCGACCACGGCGCGCATCGCTTGGAGGTCGAGCTCGCGGACGAGGTACTGGCGGCCGAGGTGGAGGTAGATCGCGCCCTCGTGGACGGTGGAGTACGCGCGCTCGCGCTCCGCGAGGCCGAGCGTCTCGCCGGTCGCGCCGTCGACGACGACGAACGCGTCCGGCCCGGTCGAGCGGAGCGGCGTGCGCGCGGCGGGCGTGTCCTTTCCGGCCCAGACCCAGCCGCGTGGCGTGTGCTGGAGCTCTGGGACGTGCGGCGCCCTGGCGAGGGCTTCCGGGCCGAGCGTTGCCACGTCGCTGTCGTCGATCGGCGCCTCGAACGCCGCGGCGGCGACGTGGCCGTCGAGCACGCGCGGGTTTGCGTGGTCGAGGATCGCGGCTTCGACCTGGCGGTCGAGCAGCGCCTGCGGCTCGCGCATGAAGTACTGGTCGAGCGCGTCCTCCGAGGCGATGAGCACCGCAAGGCCGTGCGCGCGGCGGCCGGCGCGTCCCCACTGCTGGCGCAAGCTCGCGACCGTGCCGGGGAAGCCGACCGAGATCGCGGCGTCGAGATCGCCGATGTCGATCCCGAGCTCGAGCGCGTCGGTCGACGTGACGCCGAGGAGATCTCCCTCGACGAGCCGCCGCTCGATCTCGCGCCGCTGCTGCGGCGTGTAGCCGGCGCGGTACGGAGCGA
>CAWFLY010000005.1:0-365415 GCA_963816735.1 uncultured Actinomycetes bacterium | reverse complement strand
AGGCGCCCCGCCGTTTCTTTGTCGAGCCGGTCCGCGGCGAAGCGGTGGATGAGCTCGGCCGACTTGCGGCTCTTCGCGAAGCAGATCGTCCTCAAGCCGCGCGAGGCGAGCCCGGCGAGGAGCCGTGACGCCTCGCTGAGCGCGCTCCCGCGGATCCCCGCCTCGGCGTCGAGGAGCGGCGGGTTCCAGAGCGCGATTGTCCGTGCGGCGCGCGGCGCGGCGTCTCCTTCGACCACGATCGCCTCTTCTCCGGTCAGCGCGACCGCGAGCTCGCCGGCGTTCGCGATCGTCGCCGACGCGAGGAGAAAGCGCGGGTCCGAGCCGTAGATCCGCGCGAGGCGCCGCAGCCGGCGCAGGACGTTCGCGACGTGCGAGCCGAACACTCCGCGGTAGACGTGTGCCTCGTCGACGACGACGAAGCGGAGGTTGTGGAGGAAGTCGCCCCAGAGGTCGTGCCGCGGCAAGACGCCGATGTGGAGCATGTCGGGGTTCGTGAGCACAACGTTCGCCCAGCCCCGGATCTGGCGGCGCCGTTCGGTCGGCGTGTCGCCGTCGTAGATCGCCGCGCGCACACCGGCGACCCCGAGCTCCGCGAGCGAGCGCGCCTGATCCTGCGCGAGCGCCTTCGTCGGGTAGAGGTAGAGCGCGCGCGCGTGGCGGTCGGCGGCGAGCGCGTCGAGGACGGGGAGGTTGAACGCGAGCGTCTTCCCCGACGCGGTGCCGGTCGTGACGATGACGTTGCCGTCGCGCGCGGCCGCGTACGACTGCGCCTGGTGCGCGTAGAGCTCGGTGATGCCGCGGCGCTCTAGTGCGTCACGCACCGCGGAGTTCAGCTCCGCCGGGATCGGCGCGGTGCGTCGCTTCGCGCGCGGGCTCGCCGGTGAGATGCGCGAGCTCGTCGCCTACGAGGAGGTCGTCCCAGAGCGCGGTCGTGCTCATCACGCGATTGAAGCGATGCCGCGCTCGTCCACGAGGACGATTCGCGCCGCGTCGATCCCCGTCAAGTCCGCGTCGGCCGGCGCGACGACCGCGTCGAATCGCCCCTCCGGCTCGGCCGCGACGTGCTCGCTGCGCTCACGCGCCTGCCAATCGCCGCTGACGACGACGACGTCCCAGCCGGCGAGCTCGAGCACCGGCGCGTGGATCCCCGCGAACCCGAGCTCGAGCACGCGGCCCGGCCCATCGCCGAGCAGCTCGAGGATCCGCGGAGTCGCGGAGGCGGCGAGCGCTGGCGGCATCCGGCGCCATCCGAGACGCTAACGTGCGTGCACCGGGGTGCCGCGAGGGCGGCTGAGATCACACCCGTCGAACCTGATCCGGGTCATGCCGGCGAAGGGAGGTTCGGATTGGTGATTCCACGCTGTCTCACGATCGCGGGCTCCGACTCGGGCGGCGGAGCGGGGATCCAGGCCGACCTCAAGGCGTTTGCCGCCGCCGGAGTGCACGGCTCGACGGCGATCGTCGCGCTCACGGCGCAGAGCACCGTCGGCGTCGACGCGGTATTCGAGGTGCCGCCTGAGTTCGTGCGCGCGCAGCTCTACGCCGTGTGGGACGACATCGGCGTCGACGCGGCGAAGACGGGGATGCTCTTCTCCCGCGCGATCGTCGACGCCGTCGCGGACTGGCTCGAGGCGCACCCGGTGCCGCTCGTCGTCGACCCGGTGATGCTCGCGAGCTCGGGCGCGCGTCTGCTCGAAGACGACGCGGTCGAGTCGCTCGTCGCGCGGATCTTTCCTCTCGCCACTGTCGTGACGCCGAACGTGCCCGAGGCGCAGGCTCTCACCGCAAGTAACACTGTGTTACAAGCGGAGTTGGCGGAGAAGTTGGTCGAGCTCGGAGCGCCGGCGGCGCTCGTCACCGGCGGGCACGCGGAGGAGCCGGTCGACCATCTTTTCGACGGCGCGCGACCACCACGAGATCCCGGTCGAGCGCCACGACGTTGCCGCGACGCACGGCGCCGGCTGCACCCACTCCGCCACGCTCGCGGCGCTCCTTGCGCGCGGACTCCCGCTACTCGATGCTGCGCGCGGCGCGGCCGTAGCCGCGTCCCGCGCGGTCGCCGCGGGGCTCGTGGACATAGGCGCAGGCGAAGGTCCCGTCAACGTGTTAGGAGTCAGCCAATGATCAGCACCGGAAGCACCCTGCGCGAACTGCGCGAGCGCAAGCCGCTCGTCCACCAGATCACGAACTACGTCGTCATGAACGAGACCGCGAACGCGACGCTCGCGCTCGGCGCGCTACCGGTCATGGCCCACGCGCCGCAGGAGGTCGAGGAGATGATCGGCCTCGCGTCGTCGCTCGTCATCAACATCGGCACGCTCTCCGAGCACTGGATCGAGGCCATGCTTCTCGCCGGCAAGGCCGCGAACGCGCGCGGGATCCCCGTCGTGCTCGACCCGGTCGGCGTCGGCGCGACGACGTACCGCACCGACACGGCGCGGCGCATCCTCGACGAGATCGACGTCGCCGTTCTCCGCGGCAACCAGGGCGAGGTCGCGACGCTCGTCGGCGCCGAGGCGGAGGTGCGCGGTGTCGAGTCGATGGCCGTCGGTCTCGAGCCGCCGGCGCTCGCCCGCGGCGCCGCAAAGCAGTTCGGCCTCGTCGCTTCGGTCACCGGCCCGATCGACCACGTCTCCGACGGCGAGCGGGTCGTATCCGTCGCCAACGGGCATCCGCTTCTCGCGACCGTGACGGGAACCGGCTGCATCTCGACCGCGCTCACAGGCTGCTTCCTCGCCGTGAAGCCCGACGCGCCGCTCGACGCCGCAGCGGAGGCGCTCATCGCGTACGAAGTCGCCGCCGAGGACGCCGCCGCCGGCGCCGAAGGGCCGGGGACGTTCCACGCGCGGCTCTACGACGCACTCGCGGCTCTCGATCCCGACACGGTCGACGGGCGCGCCAAGTACTCCGAGTCATGAACGAGTTCGAGCTCCTCGCCGAGCTCGAGCGTCGCGGCCTGATCGTCGGCGTCGAGCACGACGCGGCCGAGATCGACGGTCTCGTCGTGACGCAGGACACGCTCGTCGAAGGCGTCCACTTCCGCTTCGACCTCCTCGACTGGCACGAGCTCGGCTTCCGCGCCGCGGCCGTGAACATCAGTGACCTCTCCGCCTCGGGCGCCGAGCCGCTCGCGCTCGTCGTCACGCTCGCGGCGCCGAGCCTCGACGGCGCGATCGCGCTGTACGAGGGGATCGCGGAGGCCGGCGTCCCGGTGCGCGGCGGCGACACGACGAAGGCAGACTCGGTCGTCATCACCGTTACCGCGCTCGGGCGCGCTGAGCGCGTGCCGGGGAGAGCCGGCGCGCAGCCGGGCGACCTCCTCGTCGTGACCGGGCCGCTCGGCGGTGCCGGCGCGGCGTTCCGCGAGGGCCGACTCCTGCGGCCGCCGATCCGCACGGCCGAGGGACGCGAGCTCGCCGCGGGTCGCCCACGCGATGCTCGACATCTCCGACGGGCTCGGCCCCGACGCCGGGCACATCGCGCGCCGCTCGGGCTGCCGGCTCGTGCTCGACCTCGATCGCGTCCCGCTCGCCGACGGCGCGACGATCGACGATCTCTCCTTCGGCGAGGACTACGAGCTGCTCGCGGCGACGCCGGATCCGCTCGGCTTCACCGTGATCGGCCGCTGCGAGGAGGGCTCAGGTGTCGTGCCGGTGGACCTCGGGCGGCTGGGAGCACTTCCGCTAGCCACGAGTCGAAGTACTTCTTCGGCCGGAGCCCGACCACCGTCCCGACCGCCTCGCCGCCCGCGAAGAGGACGACCGTCGGAATCGAGAGGACGTCGAAGCGCGAGGCGATGCCCGGGCTCCGCGTCGATGTTCACGCGCGCGACCTCGACGGGCAGCTCCGCGAGGATCGGCTCGAGCGCCTTGCACGGCCGGCACCACGGCGCCCAGAAGTCGACGAGCACCGGCTCCGCCCGCGACGGCAGCATCGAACGTCGTCTCGTCGAGCTCGTTCATAGCCGGCCACGCACGCCGCAAGCCGCAGAAGCGGCACTTTCAACACGCCCTCCAAGGCGACCGCGGCGCTCATCTTCGACGTACCCGCGGTGCGATCGGCGAACTGAATCGGGATCTCCACGATCCGAAAGCCTTTCCGCCGAGCGCGGAACGTCGTCTCGACCTGGAAGACGTAGCCGGCGGCATCGATCGAGTCGAGATCGATCGCTTCGAGCACCTCGCGACGGAAGCACTTGAAGCCGCCGGTCGCATCGTGCACGGGCATGAGGATGAGCCGGGTGAAGACCGACGCGCCCCGCGACAAGAACTGGCGGAACAGTCCCCAGTTGGACGTGCCGCCGCCCGCGACGTATCGCGAGCCGATCGCGAGATCCGCTCCGGCGTCGACCGCCGCGATGAGGCGCGGGACGTCGGCGGGGTCGTGGGAGAAGTCGCAGTCCATCTGCGCGACGTAGTCCGCGTCGCCGGCCAAGCACCTCGTGGAATCCCGCGACGTAGGCACGCCCGAGCCCTTCCTTTGCGGATCGGTGGAGGACGGACACCCAATCGCGAGTCGCCGCGAGCTCGTCCGCGATCGCGCCGGTGCCATCAGGAGAGTTGTCGTCGATCACGAGCACGCGGACGCCGAGCGGCTCGAGCGCCTCGATCATCCGCTCGAGGTTCTCGCGCTCGTTGTAGGTCGGGAGGCAGACGACGACCTTCGGCACGTTCGTATGATCGCGGAATGGCTGCGCTACCCGGGCAACGCACAGGTCGCGGACCAGTTCGACCTCCTCGCCGACCTGCTCGAGCTCGAGGGCGCCGAGTCGTTCCGCGTCATCGCCTACCGCCGGGCGGCGAGCCGCATGCGCGAGACGTCGGCGTCGATCGCGCAGCTCGCGCTCGACGGCAACGCGAAGAAGCTTCAGGGAATCGGCAAGACGATCGAGGAGAAGATCGTCGAGCTCGTCGAGACCGGCGACATCGCAGCGCTCGCCAAGAAGCGCGCCGGCGTGCCACCCGAGGTCGTCCTCTTCATGCACTTGCCCGGGCTCGGCCCGAAGACCGCGGCGCGAATCTGGAAGGAGCTCGGCGTCGAGACGCTCGCCGACCTCAAGGCGGCGGCCGAGCAGGAGCGGCTGCGCACGCTCGCCGGGCTCGGGGCGAAGAGCGAGGAGAAGATTCTCGCGGCGCTCGCGTTCCAGGCGCAGACGGCGGAGGCCGGCGACAGGCGTCTCCTCGGCGACGGGCTCGGGCCGGTGCAGGCGGTCGTCGCCGAGCTCGCGGAGCTGCCCGCGGCGATCTCTGTCTCCGAGGCGGGTTCGGTGCGGCGGCGCAAGGAGACGTTCAAGGACCTCGACGTGATCGCGTGCGCGACCGATCCGGCGGAGCTGACCGCGCACTTCGTCGAGATGCCGTGGGTCATCGAGGTCGCGGCGCACGGCGACACGAAGGCGACGGTCGTCTCCCGCGACGGCCTGCGCTTCGACCTCCGCGTCGTTCCGCCGGAGTCGTTCGGCAACCTCCTCCAGCACTTCACCGGCTCGAAGGACCACAACGTCGCGATGCGCGAGGACGCGGTGCGGCGCGGCCTGTCGATCTCCGAGTACGGCGTCACGAACACGAAGACGGGCAAGGTCTTCCAGAGCGCAGACGAGGACGCGGTGTACAAGCACCTCGGCTACGAGCCGATCCCGCCCGAGCTGCGCGAGAACGCCGGCGAGCTCGAGGCGGCGCGGGCGGGTGAGCTGCCGAAGCTCGTCGAGGTGAAGGACGTCCGCGGCGACCTCCACACGCACTCGCACTGGTCGGCCGACGGCAAGAACACGCTCACGGAGATGCTCGAGTCGGCCGTCGCGCGCGGCTACGAGTACTACGCCGTCACCGACCACTCGCACTACCTCCGCGACGGCCGGCTCGACGCGCAACTCGAGGAGATTGACACGCTGCGCAAGCGATTCCCGTCGCTCACGATCCTCGCCGGCGTCGAGGCGAACATCCGCTCGAACGGCGAAGTGGACATGGCCGACGAGGACCTCGCGAAGCTCGACTGGGTCGTCGCGTCCGTCCACAACGCGCCCGACAACCGCCCGACCGAGCGTGTGCTCGAGGCGATGGCAAACCCGTACGTCGACTGCATCGGCCACCTGACCGGCCGGCGCATCAACAAGCGTCCGCCGCGCGACGTCGACGTCGAACGCGTCATCGAGGGCGCGCTCGCGACGGGCACGCTCCTCGAGATGAACGGCCAGCCGGACCGCCTCGACCTACGCGACGTCCACGCGCGCGCCGCGAAGGAGGCGGGACTGAAGCTCGTCCTCAACTCCGACGCGCACCAGATCCGCGCGCAGGGCTACGTCGAGCTCGCCGTCGCGCAGGCGCGCCGCGGCTGGCTGACGAAAGCCGACGTCGCGAACACGCGCACGTGGAAGCAGCTCGACAAGCTGCGGAAGAAACGTTGATGCCGAGAGAGCTGCTTCCGTTTCTCGCGGTCGTCGCGGTGTTGACGATCACGCCGGGGCCGGACATGGCGCTCGTGTTGCGGAACGGCGTTCGCGGCGGCTCGAGCACCGCGTGGTGGACAGCGCTCGGCTGCTGCACGGGAATCGCGTGTTACGCGGTCGCGACGACGGCGGGCCTGTCCGCGCTCCTCATCAAGTCGCACACCGCGTTCACGACGCTCCGTCTCGTCGGCGGGATCTATCTCGCGTACCTCGGAGCGACGGCGCTCTGGCACGCGCGCAAGAGCGTCGCGGCGGCCTCCGCGGACGCGCCGGCTATCGCCTCGCGCCGCACCGCGTATCGCCAGGGCCTCGTCACGAACCTCCTCAACCCGAAGATCGCGCTCCTCTTCCTCGCGCTGATCCCGCAGTTTGTCGCGACGGGCGAGCCCGCGTTCCGGACGACCGCCTTTCTCGCGGCGACGTTCCTCGTAATCGCCGTCGTCTGGTGGCGCGCCTTCTCCCTTGGGGTCGGAGCGCTCGGCCGTGTCCTCGCGCGCCCGCGCGTGCGCACGTGGCTCGAGCGCGCAACCGGGTTGGTGCTGGTCGGCCTCGGCGTCCGTGTTGTACTGCTCCGCTGACAACGAGAGGAGATCACGATGATCGTCACGACGATGAACGACATCCCCGGCTACACGGTCGACGAGGTGTACGGCGAGGTGTTCGGGCTGACCGTGCGTGCGCGCAATCTCGGTTCCCAGTTCGGCTCCGGCCTCAAGTCGATCGTCGGCGGGGAGCTCAAGGGCCAGACCAAGGCGCTGATCGCCAGCCGCCAGCAAGTGGTCGAGCGCCTGTCCGAGGAGGCCGAAGCGAAGGGTGCGAACGCAGTGATCGCGATGCGCTTCGACGCGTCCGAGATCGGCAACGGCTGGGCGGAGATCTGCGCCTACGGCACTGCGTGCAAGGTCTCGAAGAGTTAGAACTCGTCTCAAAGTGAAACACGGGCCGTCTGGCCGCGCTGTCCGGCGCGATGCGTCGTCCTCGGTCGCGCCAATAGCGCTGCTATTGCCGCTCCCTGCGTCCTAGCCTCACACTCGGCCATCACACCCAGCCAGCGCGTGGTCATTCCGCGACGAGTTCTTAGAGCGCCCGCAGCAGAGCGAGGAACTCGTCCGTTGAGCGCACGACGACATCGGCCGCATCGAGGAGCGCCGCCGGGGACTCCTCCGAGCCGACCGCGACGCGCAGCGCGACGTCAAGACCGTCCAGCGCGGCGAACGCGTCGAGGTCCGTCGTGTCGTCGCCGGCGGCCAGCGCGCGCCGCAGTCCGCGCTCGTCGAGCATCCGCCGCACCGCCGTCCCCTTATTCGAGTCGACGGGCGGGAGGACTTCGAGCACCTTGCGTCCGTACCGCGCGACGAGCCCGTGCTCGCGCGCCGTGGCCGCGATGCGGTCGAGCTCGCGGACCGCAGTGGCCTCGTCAGCGCGGTCACGGAAGTGGAACGCCACGGCGAATCCTTTCACTTCGATGGCGCTCGGCGGCCACGGCGCGTTCGCCGCAAAGTCGACGAGCGGCTGCCGCCAGCGCTCGGCCAGCGGCTCAGCCTCGAGGCCGTGCGAGCCGACGCAGACGACACCGTCGACGCCGACTCGCTCGCGCACGTCGTCGCCCGCGCGCCCGCTGACGACCGCGACGAGCGCGTAGCGCGCCACGAGCCGCTCGAGCTCCGCTCGCGTCTCCGGCGGCGCGACCGCGTCCTCCGGCCGCGCGACGATCGGTGCGAGGACGCCGTCGAAGTCGAGGAACAGCCCCGTCTCCTCGGGCGCGGCGGCCAACTGCTGAAGGAGCTCCACGGCCCAAGGATAGGAGGCTCTCGGGCCGGGAGCTCTTCAGGTACGCGTTAGCTCAGGTGCGTGCCGTTGCCCTCGTGGTAGACGAAGGCGTCGCCCTTGCGGCCGAACACCCGCCGCTTGACGAAACGGCGGAGCGACGGGCCGGTCAGCGGGTTGACCAGCAGGCCGATCACGATTCCCGTGACGAGCAGGAGGGTGTGGCGGGCGCTGCGCTCTTCCTTATGCGCCTCCTCCTGTGCCGCCTGGGCGCGGCCGGCGGCGCCGCGGATCTGGGCGACGACGTTCCGCAACTGGGCCTGGACGTCCTCGTCGCTGACGAGCTTCGTCGCGACGTGGCTGACGTCGTTCTTGGCGAGCAGCTGGTCGTAGAGCGCGCGGGCGGAGATGTACGCGTCCTTCACGTTCTGGCGCAGCTCCTCGTCGCGGAGTGCGCGTTCGACGATTGGGCGGACGTGCGCTTTCGCGTCCGCGACCTTTTCCTTCGTGGTGTTCATCTCAACGAGTCCTTTCATCGGCGGGGTGGAGTCGGTCGGTCGGCTGGATTACGCTGGCCTCGATGGCGCGCCTCATGCTGTTGATCGCGGGAGTGCTCGCTGCCGGGCTTGGAGCACTTTTACACCTCTGGTACCGCGGTGTGCTCGCAGTGCCGGAAGTCAGACGGCGGAAGGCCGCTCGGAGAGCCGCTAAGAGAGCAGCGCGGCCCTACTGAGGAGCGACTCTGCGAGGCGACGTGAAGCCTCGTCGATGAGCTCTCCCTCGAAGCGCACCGCTCCCGGCGGCGCGCCGAGGATTCGCTTCGCGCGCTCGATCTCCGCCGGCGACGGAGTGAAGATGAGATGCACCGGCCCGATCTGGCTCGGGTGGATGACCCACTTGCCGTCGTAGCCGTGCTCGAAGGCGCGGCGGGCGGAGACGACGAGCCCGAGGTTGTCGCCGAGCCGCGCGTGCGGGCCGTCGATCGCCTGGAGCCCTGCGGCGCGTGCCGCCGCGACCACACGCGCGAAGGCGTAGTCGTTCGCGCCGTCCCCGATCGTGAGGACGGGAATCCCGAGCGACGCAGCGAGATCCGCCGGGCCGAAGACGAGCGCCTCGAGCCCGTGCCCGGCCGCGGCGATTGCGTCGGCGTTCGCGAGGCCGCGTGCCGTCTCGATCTGTGCCTCGATCCCGGTGCCGGCCGGGAGCAGCTCGGCCGCTGCGGACACGTCCTCCGCGGACTCGACCTTGGGGAGTACGACGACGTCGGGCCTCGCCTCGGCGGCGGCGCGCAGGTCGTCTTCCCACCACTCGGAGCCGCGCGCATTGACTCGGATCGCGGTCGTGCGGGCGAGCGGCCCGTGGCGCACCGCGGCGACGGCGAGCTCACGAGCGGCCGCCTTGTCCGCGGGCGCGACCGCGTCCTCGAGATCGACGATCACCTCGTCCGCTCCGAGCGACGGTGCCTTCGTGAGCATCCGCTCGCTCGAGGCGGGGACGCTGAGACAGGAACGACGGGCGCGAGCGGTCACGCGGGAGACGCTAACGCCGCCGGACGAACGCGGTGTAGACCGTCCCCTCGAACGTCACCTCGCCGAGCGGCTCGAAGCCGAGGTTCTCGAGGACGTGCAGCGCGACGGCGTTGTCGGGCTTCGTCATCGCCGTGACCTCGTCAAAACCCGTGGCGAAGGCTGCCTGGACGACGGCCTCGGAGGCCTCCGTGCCGATGCCGCGCAGCTGAGCTTTCTCGCCGATGACGCAGCCGAGGTCGAGCACGCGCCGGCCCTCGAGATCCTCCCATTGCAGCCCGGCGAGGCCGACCGCAAGTCCGGTCGACTTCTCGACGACTGCCCAAAGGCTCATCCCGCCGTCGCGCTCGTACCGGGCGATCTTCTCCGCGATCCACTCCGGTGACTCGCCCATCTCCTCGGCGTCGGAGAGGACGAGCTCGCGGATAACGAGATGCTCCGACTCGATCGGCAGCTCGATCCTCACGCGACCTTCTCCCAGACGGAGACGTGCTTCGTGCTCTCGGCGGTGAACGGCGATCGGTCCCAGTCCGCCCAGCGCTCGCGCAGTTCGAGGCCCGCGAGCTGCGCCATCAGGTCGAGCTCCGCCGGTGAGACCGCGCGGAACGGAACCGAAAGTCGCTTCCACTCGCCGTCGACGAGATTGAAGTGATGCGAGACGAGCGCCTGCGTGTCGAAGTCGTACTCGTCGACGCCGACGTGCGTGTCGCTGAGGTCGAACACCTCGAGCCGCTGCTTGCCGGGCACACCGACCTCGACGACGAAGCAGCCGCCCGGCGCGAGATGCGCCGCCGCGTTCGCGAACACCGCCGTCTGTCCCTCCTGCGTCGTGGCGTTGTTGATCGAGTTGTAGACGAGGTACGCAAGCGAGAACTCACCGTCGACCCGCTCGGTCGTCATGTCGCCGATTGCAACCGGGATCGAGTCGGTTTTCCGGAGCAACTGCGCAACCATGTCCGGCGAAAGGTCGATCCCCGCGACGCGAACGCCGCGCGCCGCGAGCGGCACCGCGATCCGGCCTGTCCCGATCGCGAGCTCGAGCGCGCCATCGCTCGCGAACGGGAGGAGAAAGTCGACAACAGGCTCGACCGGCATCCCGGCCGAGCCTGCGTCGTACCGCTCCGCAACGTTCCCCGCGAACCAGTCCTTCATCAGCCGGCCCGCTTCAGCTTCCCGGTCTTCTTCGCGTGGCGCTCGCCGACGCGGAAGATCGCCAGCCCGATCGGCGTAGCGAAGACAGCGATGATGAGCAACGGCCAGACGTCCGCCCAGGCGAGCCCCTGCCCGTAGAGGATCGACGCCCGTTCGCCTCGCAGCACGTACGTCGCCGGCGAGATCTTCGAGAGCCACTGCATCCACTCCGGCATGACGGTCACCGAGTAGTAGACGCCCGAGACCACGAGCATCATGCCCTGCGCGACGAAGCCGAGCTGCGCGCCCTTCTCCGGCGAGATGAGCGGCAGGACCGACGTCATGATCCCGATACCGATGAACGAGAGCGAGCCGATCGCGAGCAGCGCGAGCGCCGCGGGGTAGTTCGCGTTCGGCGCACTGAGGCCGAGCATCGTGGCGACCGCGAAGAAGAGGATCGCCGCCCGGATGATCCCGTAGAGCACCGCGAACGCGCCCTGGCCGCCGAGGTGGACGAACCGCGACAGCGGGGCCATGAACGTGTACTCGATCGTCCCTTCCCAGCGCTCCCACGCGACCGTCTCCGTCATGAACTCGAAGATGATCCCGAGGAACGCCCAGATCGTTGCGCCGACGAGCAGCGCGGTCTCCGCGGCATTCACTTCGGCCGGTGACTGCTGCAAGTTGCGGGCGATGAACACGATCGTGAGCGTGTTCGCGATCGTCCAGACCATGAAGGCGATGTCCCACAGGAAGTAGCGCTTCGTGAGATAGACGTTCCGCTCGACGATCCCGAAAAGGCCGACAAGCTGGCGCCGGCCCTCTACTGCATAGCTACTCATCCTCCGAACACCTCCCTGTACTCGTCGTCTTCGGTTGCCTCGTTCTCGAACTCGCGCCCGGTTGCGGCGAAGAACGCCTCCTCGAGCGTCTCGACGCCGAAGCGCCGCTTCACGTCGTCGACCGGCTCGAGGAAGAGGAGCTTCCCGCGGTCGAGCAGTCCGATCCGGTCGGCGAGCGCCTCCGCCTCCCCCATGTCGTGTGTGCAGAGCAGGATCGTCGCGTCGTGCTCGGCCCGCACCTTCCGGATGAACTCCTGCACCTCGAGCTTCGACCGCGGGTCGAGACCCGTGGTCGGCTCGTCGAGCAGGAGCAGGACGGGCGAGGTCAGGAGCGCCCGCGCGAGGGCGACCTTTTGTTGCATGCCGCGCGACAGGTTCTCCATCGCCTCGTTGCGCCGGTCGGCGGGGAAGCCGACCTGCTCGAGGATCGCGGGAACCTGGCGACGCGCGTCTGCCTCGGTGTCATCCCGTAGAAGCGCGCCGCGTACGAGAGGTTCTCCGACGCGGACATCTTCTTGAAGAAGCTGGCCTCGACAGAGACGCGGTTGACCAGCCGGCGGATCGCCGTCGTCTCCTCGAACGCGTCGTGGCCGAAGATCCGCGCCTCGCCGCCGTCGTTGATGAGCAGCGTCGAGAGGAGACGGACGAGCGTCGACTTCCCCGAGCCGTTCTGGCCGAGGATCGCGACGCACTCGCCGCGCGTGATCGTGAACGTGACGTCTTCGAGCGCCGGCCACGGACGCTTGCGGGCGAAGCGGCCCGCCTTCTTGTCTTTGCGGTTGAACGTCTTCCGCAGGTCGCGGACCTCGACGGCGGGTGCCTCGAGGTCTAGACGTGCGGTCAAATCGGATGTAGGTGTTGCGAGAGTCATGCTGCTCCTTCAGAAATCGAAGTGAACGAAACGGAGAACGGGAGCCGCCCAGACGGCGGCGCGCGGACCTAGCGGTCGCGCAGGCCGGGCGCGGGAGTGCTACCCCACGCCTGGATCCGGTTCATCACGTTCGCGAGCAACATCAGGCGGCCAGCCTAGGCGCTCGGATCCGAAACGTCAAGCGAATGGATCAGGAAGAGCGGTTCGCCCTTCTGATTCAGCTCGCGCGACTGAGCCGTCACCTGGCCGAGATCGGGGTACTCGGCGATCTCGGGCGAGACGCGCGTGCCGGCCATGACGTAGCGCACCGGCTCGTCCGTGTCGTTGCGGAGCTCGTGCGCACCGGCTGGGCCGGGCGGGAAATGGCACGACCTCGCCCTCCTCGAGACGCCGCTCGCCGTCCATTGTCCGCAGCGTCGGCGTGCCGCGGAGGACGACGAGGAGCTCGTCGGAGCCGTGGTGGAAATGGAAGATCACGAAGTTGCCGGGACCGAGCTCGTAGAGGCTCGCGCCGAGAAACGGGCCGCTCGGCACGAGGCGCTTCACGAGCGCGCCGCCTCCGCTCCAGTCCTCGCCCTGCTCGCCCCACTCGTCCGCCCAGACGTTCGCGTCGGTGTCATGGCCGGAGCCAATCACATCTGTACGTTCTTGGGATGCCGTCGCTCTCCGCGTACGCCGTGTTCCTCGCGACCGCGCTCGCGATCCTCCTCGTCCCCGGCCCGGCGGTGCTGTACGTCGTGACGCGGAGCATCGAGATGGGACGCGCCGGCGGGATCGCCTCGGTCGCCGGGATCACGACCGCGACGGCCGCGTACGTCATCCTCGCCACGGCCGGGCTCTCCTCGCTCGTTATCGCCTCGGCCGCCGCGTTCGACGTCGTGAAGTACGCGGGCGCGGTCTATCTCGTCATCCTCGGCGTGCGCCGGTTGCTCGGCCGCGGCCTCGACGAAGAGGCGCAGGAACCCGTGCCGCGGACGCGGCGGCGCGCGTACTCGCAGGGCTTTCTCGTCAATCTGACGAACCCGAAGATGATCGTCTTCGTCTTCGCTCTCCTGCCGCAGTTCGTCGATCCGAACGCGTCGCGCCCGTGGCTACAGACGCTTGTGCTCGGGCTGAGTTTCACGGTTCTCGCCTTCCTCAGCGATTGCGCGTACGCGCTCGCGGCGGGCTCTCTCGCCGAGCGGATGCGCGGCACGAACACGATCGCGTGGGTGCAGCGATGGGTCGGCGGTTCGGTGCTCGTCTGCCTCGGTCTCCTCTCGGCGGCGTGGAGCCCGAGCCGGTGATGCGCTACCAGTTCGTCGACTGCCGCTGGGAGCTTCTCGACGCGGAGGCCGGCCGGCGCGCGTACCTCGCCGGGCACGTTCCGGGAGCGTCGTACCTCGACGTCGACGCGGATCTCTCCGACCTTTCGGTCCCGGACGCGGGCCGGCATCCACTGCCGTCCGCGGAGACCTTCGCTGCCGCCGCCGGACGCGCCGGGATCGGCGCGGGCGTTTACGTCGTCGCGTACGGCTCGGGTGGCGGCCCCGAGCGGCTCTGGTGGCTCCTCCGCCACTTCGGCCACGACGATTGCGCTGTGCTGCTCGGCGGGATCGAGGCGTGGGGCGGCGAGCTGCGCGCCGGCGAGGAGGAGCTCGCGCCGCTCGTGTTTGCCCCGCGCGAGCGTGCCGGCGACACGATCCAGGCGGAAGAGATCGTTGCGCGTCTCGCCGATCCGACGCTCGCGCTCGTCGACGCGCGCGCCGCGAGCCGTTGGCGCGGGGAGCCGAACCCGATCGACGACCCGGCGGGCAGGATCCCTGGAGCGGCGAACGCACCATGGATGGAGCCGTTCCCCGACAAGCTGCCGCCGGGCGAGCTCGTCGCATATTGCGGGTCGGGAGTCAGCTCGTGCGTCACGCTGCACCGCGCCTGGCTCGCCGGTCGTGAGGGACGCCTCTATCCCGGCTCCTGGTCTGAGTGGTCCAAGCGTGGCTTGCCAATCGAGCGCGGTTGAGCGATAGTTCCGCCATGCGGCGGCGCCTTCCCACTCCGGCTCTCGTGATCGCCTGCATCGCGCTGTTCGTCGCGCTTGGCGGCGCGGGATTCGCCGCGAGCTTCGCTCTCGTCAAGGCGCCGCAGCCGACAACGCTCGTCTCGGGCAGCATGTCGGCGAACGGGAAACTCATCGGTGGGCTGTCGCACGGCACCGAGATAAGCCCGGGCCACTACACGTTCACGCTCCCCGCGAACACGTTCAGGGTCACCAGGTTGTTCCCGCAGCCACGTCTCAGCGTCACGCCCACGCTCACCATCTCGGGGATCGGCGCGGCGGTGAGTCCACCGAGTTGCGCGGTCGCCTCCGAGAAGCTCTCGGCGAACGGAGGCGCGACGGCCGAGGTGGACTGCTTCACGTACGACCCGGCCACCGGCTGGAAGCCGGCCGAGGCCGGGTTCGACTTCCAGATGATAGGGCAGTCCCACTAACGAGTTCGATGCGGCATCGTCTTCCATCCCCGGCTCTCGTCATCGCCTCGATCGCGCTGTTCCTCGCGCTCGGCGGCGCCGGCTTTGCGGCGGCCACTGCCTTCGTCAAGTCGCCGAAGCCGGTCGACGCTCGTGTCCGGCAGCATGTCGGCGAACGGCAAGTTGATTGGCGGTTTGTCCCACGGCACTGAGCGAAGCAAAGGCGTCTACACGCTCACCATCAGCGGCAACCAGTTCGCGCCCAACAGCAAGCTTTTCCTGGCCCCGCGCCTCAGCATCACGCCGCAGGTGATCACGATCAGCGGCTCGGGCTTTGAGCAGAAGATCCCGCCGACGTGCACGGTCGCCTCCGAGAAGATCGCGCCGAACGGAGGAGCGACGGCCGAGGTCGATTGCTTCACGTACGACCCTGCCGCGGGCTGGGCCCCCACCGAGGCCGCGTTCGACTTCCAGATGCTCGGGCCTTCGCACTAGCGGCGCACGGCCGCCGAAACCGCGAACTTCGTCAGCGAGAACGGCACGTGTCGCGCGGACGCGACCGTCGAGTGCAGCGCGCTCGCGAACTCCTCGACGTCCGCATCAGAGAGCACGAGCGGCGGCAGCACCTTGACGACGGCCATGTTGTGGCCGGCGACCTGGGTGAGGATCCGGTGCTTGGAGAAGAGCGGCCCGACGACGAGTTGCCCGAAGAGGCCCTTCTGCATCCGCTCCATCAGGCGCCACGAGCGGCTGCCCGACGGCGGCTCGGCGAACTCGATCGCCCACATGAGTCCGAGCCCGCGCACGTCGCTCACGACGTCGAACTCGTCCACGAGAGGCTGAGTCAGATCGAGGAGCAGGTTGCCGCGGCGCGCGCTCTCCTCCACGAGCCGCTGCCCGCGCAACTCGCGCAGCGTCGCGAGGCCTGCCACCATCCCGAGCTCGTTCGGCGCGAACGTCGAGCCGTGCGAGACGGCGTGCTCCATCGAGTCGAAGACCGCGTCGTGGACTGCGCGCGACATGAGCAGCCCGCCGACCGGGACGTAGCCGCCGCTCAGCGACTTCGCGACGGGGACGAGATCCGGCTCGAGGCCCCAGTGCTGGAACGCGAACACGCGCCCCGTGCGGCCGAAGCCGGTCTGCACCTCGTCGACGGCGAAGAGTGTCCCGTAGCGGCGGCACAGCTCCTGCGCGCCCTCGAGGTAGCCGTCCGGCGGCAGGTGGACGCCTTTTCCCTGCACCGGCTCGACGAGGAAGACGGCCACGTCCTCGCGCTGCAGTTCCGTCTCGAGCGCGGCGAGATCACCGAACGGGACGCGGCTGAAGCCGGGCAGGAGCGGCTGAAACCGGTCGGTGAACTCGGGGCAGCCGTTCGCGGAGAGCGCGCCGAGCGTGAGGCCGTGGAAGCCGTGGTCGCACGAGACGACGCGCGTGCGACCGGTGGCGGCGCGGCCGAGCTTGAGCGCCGCCTCGACAGCCTCGGTGCCGGTGCTCGTGAAGAGACAGCGCTCGATCCGCCCGCCGGCGATGCCGATCAGCTCCTCGGCGAGCAGGCCGGGCAGGAGCGTCGTCCCCATCGCGAGCATCCCCGGCGTGTCGAGCGAGAGCGCCTCGACGAGCGCGGCGCGGACGCGCGGATTGTTGCGGCCGACGTTGTACATCCCGAACCCGCCGAGCATGTCGAGGAAGCGGTTTCCGTTCGCGTCGTAGAGGTACGCGCCTTCGGCGCGCGCCCACGTGCGGTCGAAGCCGATCGTCTTGAGCACGCGGGCGAACTGCGGGTTGATCGTGCGCGTCCAGAGGTCGAGATCCTCGCCGCGGCGCGACTCGAGCAGCTCCGCGACGCTGAACTCGCCCATCGCAGGTGACTCTAGCTCCGGTCACTCGGCACAATGTCCGCCGAGCCCCCGTAGCTCAGTGGATAGAGCAGTGGTTTCCTAAACCGCGTGCGCATGTTCGATTCATGCCGGGGGCATCGGATCAGACCGCAGGGCGTCTCGTTGATGGGAGTAGCCTCTCGTCCGTGAGCTACGAGCAGCGGATTTCGGTGGTCGTCAAGGTCGTCGAGACGGTCGGCACAGCCATCATGGTCCTCGGTGGACTGGGCGCGTTCCTCTCGTTTCTGCGCGACGCAGCCACAGACGCGAGACGAGCTGGGTCGTACGAACGGCTTCGCCGCAATCTCGGCCGGTGCATTCTGCTCGGGCTCGAAGTGCTCATCGTCGCGGACATCGTCCGCACCGTCGTCGTCGATCAGACCTTCCAGAGCGTGACCGTGCTCGGAATCATCGTCCTGATCCGGATCCTGCTCAGCTTCTCGCTCGACGTCGAGATCGACGGCGTGTGGCCGTGGAATCGGTTGAGGGAGAGAAGGAACGACCAGGCCCGGTAGTTGGGCGTGTCCGATCTCGGGCGTACCTTGCTCGAGGTGAGAGTCGGCGAAATTCGGTGACGAGTCCGCGCCGCAAGCCGATCGCCGACGCCGGCCGGAAGGTTCGCGCCGCTCCAGCGAGTCTGGTCGAGCGGCGCTTGTCGAAGTTCCTGCGCGAGCCGCCCTCGATCCGGATTGCCGCGAGCGTGATCGTCATGGCCACGGCGGCGGTCGTCGTCGGCGGTGGCATCTTGATCCGGGTACTCGACCACCGCGAGTACGCGAATGTCTGGGTCGGAATGTGGTGGTCGATCCAGACGGTGACGACCGTCGGCTATGGCGACGTCACACCGAAAGACGTCGCCGGCAGGCTCGTCGGTGTATTCGTGATGTTGGAAGGTATCGCCTTCTTGGCGATCGTCACGGCCGCGATCACGTCGACCTTCGTCACGCGCGCCCAAAGCGAACGTGCTCAGGCGACAGATGCGGACGATGCGGCGCAGGACTCGCGCCTCGAGGGGCGGCTGGACGAGCTCGCCACGGACCTCAAGCGTGTCGAGTCGATGCTCCGCGATCTCGGCAATCGACTGCCCGTTCCGTAGGCGAGAGTCACGGCGTGCTGTGGCGTTCCTTCTCCGTCTCGCGCCAGTTCGCCCACACGGGCGAGAAGACCGCGCACACCAGCGAAATCGTGATCAGCACGAACACTGCGCCGATGAACGTGATCACCACCCCGAACGCGCCGAATGTCCTGCCGTTCGCGTTCAACGGAGCTGCCAGAAAGAATGGCGAGGTGGCGGCCGTCCCACCGACCACGACGGAGGCGAGCAGCGCGCCGGGCAGCAGCGCGCGCAGCCCGATCCTCCGGTGCAGCAGGAACCGCGGCACCCAGAGCCAGAACACGGTCGAGCCGACGAGCCAAACGGGTATCAGCACGAGCCAGCCCGTCTCGTGCAACCGCGCGGACGCGAGGACGGCGAGCGCGAGGACGCCGGTGAGGACGAAGAAGAAGATCGCGAACAATCCCTGGTCGGCCAGCGAGTTGACCTTGATCCCCCAGGCGCGTGCGTAGACGTCCTGGTAGATCTGGCCGATGCCTATGCCCCACAGAAGGAAGCTGACGAACACCGTAAGGCTCGCCGCCAGGGCGTTCGACGAAGCGTTGCCGAACGTGCCCTGGACGAGGCTGGCGCTGTCTCCGTTCAGCTTCAGGTGGGTGACCAGACGTTGTGCGAAGACAGTCGTGTCCCCGCTCGACGGGTGGAGGACGGCAGCGAACACGAGCACGGCCGGGAGCACCGACAGCGTCGAGTACACGGTCACCGCGCACCCGGAGCTGCGGCTCGCCGCGAAGTAGGCGCGGAACCACTGCAACGCCAGCCGGCCGGCGCTCGTGTCGGCTCGGCGGCCCAGCCAATCGTGCACGGCCCGGAGACGAGCATGTCCGGATGTCGTCTCGGGGCTGCTCATCGCCAGGCCGGTATTCTCACCCGTCAGCGCCGATCGCGCCTCCGTTCGCGCCTCCGCATGCCGCACACCGACACGGGCGAGAGCGGCCTGCCGAACGGGTCGATGAACAGCGTGACCGGCCCGGCCGTCGCCGGAACCTTCCCGTCGAGGACCTCGATCGAGTACGAGAGCTCACCGTCGTCGAGGCGCGGCTCCTGGATCACCACCACCGCGTCCTCGGGCACCTCGTCGCCCGGCTGGAGGAACGCGAGCACCGCGTTCGGCGGGTCGGCCTCGAAGCTGTTGTCGCCTTCGTCCCACAGGTCGACGAAGTCCGTCGTGCTCATGTGCCCGACGACCCGCTGGGGCCGGTCGGAGAAATAAAGCGTCGAGGGCGTGATCCCTTGGAGCGTGAGGGTCCCGCCGTCGCTCGTGATGCCCTGCGCTGTCTGCACGAACATCGATTGCTCGGCTTCGAGCTCTGCGATCTGCTTCTCATCCATCGTGCTCACCTCCGCTTCGTGTTCTTGGGTTTGGGTTGGGCGCCGGGTTGGGTTGTCGGGATGCCCCCGGTGAACAGCAGGGCGATGAGCGCGAAGAGCGCGAGGATCGAGACGGCGACGCGCAGCCCGTCGATCCGGCTCTGCTCGTTCGTCTGCACGATCGCGTCGGCGGTCCGCGGGGGGACGTGCGCGTCGGAGAGCGCGGCCTTCAGGTCGGCGTCGGAGATGAACGGGATGCCGCCGGCGAGGTTCGTCTGAGCCTGGGCGGCGACGCGGTTGGGGACGGCCGGGTTGTTCTGGACGCCGGTAATGAACGACGCGGTCAGCGCCGAGATGAGCACGGCGCCCGCCAGCGCCGTGCCGATCGACGCGCCGAGCTGCGTGCCGGTGTTCTGGATTCCGCCGACCTCGCCGCTCTGCTCGTCGGGCACCGACGACACGGTCACGGCTCCCAGCTGGGAGGCGATCGAGCCGATTCCGGCACCCGCGAGCAGCAGCGGCCACGTGACGATCGCCGCTCCGGCGCCGTAGTCGAGCAAGGCGAGCAGGAGCACGAGCCCGCCGAACATGGCGATGAAGCCGAGCCGGATCACCAGCCGCGGGTTCGCGTGCGGGAACACCTTGGGGACTCCGGCCGCGAAGAGCAGCAACATCAGCGAGAGCGGCAGCAGATGCATGCCCGTCGCGACCGCCGACATACCGAGCGCGACCGACAGGAACAGCGGCACGACGAAGAAGATCCCGGCCTGCACGAGGAACAGGAAGAAGAACGACGTGACGCCGTCGCGCAGCTGGATGTTCCGCAGCATCTTCGGGTCGATCAGCGCAGCCTGGCCGCGGGCGATCCGCCGGTTCTCCCACATCGCGAACAGGCCAACCACCACGCAGCCCGCAAGCACAAGCCAGATCACCGGTGAGAGCCCGAGCCACTCGGGAGCACCCGACTTGGCCCGCACGAACCCCCACGCACCCGACTTCAAGGTGCCGATCACGATCAGGCCGAGGCCGGCGGCCGACAGTGCCGTGCCGACCAGGTCGAGCCTGGCGCCCTTCTCGGGCGGTGTGTCGTTCACCCGCCGCGCGAGGGCGAGAATCACGATCACGATCAGCACCTCGCTGACGAACACCCACCGCCACGACGCATAACTCGTGAAGAAGCCGCCGATCACCGGCCCGACCGCGGCGGCCATCGCGCCGGCGGCAGCCACGAGCCCGTACGCGCGCGGCCGGTCCGGCTTGCCGAAGTTCGAGGCGACGAGCGCGACGATCGCCGGAAAGATCAGCACCGCGCCGAAGCCCTCCAGGAACGACCAGCCGATGATCAGCACCGTCAGGCTGTGAGACAGCGCCGTCGTGAGCGACCCGCACGCGTAGACGACGCACCCGATCGTGAACGCGCGCTTCCGGCCGATGATCTCCCCGACCCTGCCGCCGGTGATCATGAACGACGCCATCACCAGCGTGTAGAGCGTGATCGCCAGCTGGATCCCGGTCACATCGGTCCCGACGTCTTTGGCGACCGTCGCGATAGCCGTGTTCATCACCGTCATGTCCAGGGCCATGACGAACTGCGCCGATGCCAGCGTGAGCAGTACGAGACCGGAAGCCTTGGCAGCTACCGAGGACGCAGTCGGTGCGGTCGTCACGACGGCGATCCTATTGGCGGCTCGGCCTCGGAGCCTTTCACCTCGAGCAGGGTGAGCCCGAGATCGGAGACGCGCTGCAGCAGACCCTGCAGCTGCGACTGGTCGCGGATGTGTCCGCTCAACGTCGTCGTCCCGTCGGCGCGCGTGAGGGTCATGCCCTCGAAGGCGGCCCCCACCTGGTCGCTGAGCTCCCCTGCGACGATCAGCCGATACGTCCTGCCGGGCACGTCACCGAGGATGGCACCTCCCGCCGCGGGCTCACGACGGGAGGGAGCCGATCACCCTGATGATTCCGATTGCCCGCTAGCCGCCGAGGCTCTGGCAGGAGTCGGCGCTCTTGAAGGCCGAGGCGAGCGAGTTCTTCGCCGTCTGGAGCGACGTGATTGTCGTCTGTGCCGTGGTCACGAGGCTCTTGACCTGCGGCGCGAGCGGTAGGAGCGCCACCGCGACCGTCGTGGCCGAGGCGTCGGCCGGGATAGAGGCGACGGCGGTTTGTGCGGTACTGGCCGTGCTCGCCGCATCGCTCGAGAACTGATCGACCTGCGCCTTCGCCGCCTGCCCGTCCGAGGTATTGGGAGGGGGAACGGCCTTGATCTGCTTCGCGAGTGTCTTGGTGGCGGTCTCCGCCTGGGCGATCTTCGAGTCCAGTGTTGCCTTGGAGATGCCGCCGGTGAAGCCGCTCGAGGTGATGCTCTTGATCTGCTGCACCCAGGTGCCGATTGCGCTGCAAACGCCGCTCGCGTAGGCGTCGTTCGCCTTCGTGTCGGAGCTGCTGCTGCCACCACAGCCCGCGGCGACGAGAGCCAGGACGGCGAACAGTGCCAGCATCGGCACGGCGGTAGCCCAGCTGCGGGCGGGAGACCTTTGTCCACTCCGGTCAACGGTCATCGTGAAACCTCCTCGGGTCGATTCCGGGCACAGCTCCGAGGATGGCACCTCCCGCCGGGCGCTCACGACAGGCGCAGGCCGATCACCCTGGTGATTCCGATCGCCTCGGCATCCGGGAATCCACGGACACCGGACGCCTGCAGACACCACGACTACACCAGGGGCTGCCCTAACCTGCCGGTAGCCGTCAGTTGGCAATAATCGTCACGATGACGGTGATGGATTCACGTGAGCTGGCGAAGGGTCGGCGTAGCCGCCGAGAAGCAGGCGACAATCCGCCATTGGTCGAGGCCAAGCTCCAGCCCCCGGGAGCGGGTGGTGACCACGTCAAACGGCCGCGCATTCTGCAGGCGCTCAACGCGGGCGAAGGCGTGCCACTGACGCTCGTTGCGGCGCCGGCGGGCTACGGCAAGACGACCGCGGTGCGCGCCTGGTGCGAGAACCGGGAGGGCGCCCTCGCGTGGGTCACGCTCGACGACGGTGACAACGATCCGGTTCGGCTGTGGACGTATGTCGCGACTGCCGTCGATCGGGTTCGGCAGGGGCTCGGGCGGAGCGCGTTGCAGACCCTGAGCGTGGCGGGGAGCTCCCTCGAACATGCCGTCGACGAGCTGATGAACGCAATCGCCGCGTACGGCACCGGGATGGCTCTCGTGCTCGACGACCTTCAGGCGGTGACGGATCGGGAGTGTCTTGCCTCGATCGACTTCGCGCTCAGACATCTGCCGGCGAGCGCACGCATCCTCGCCATCACGCGGGCAGATCCCGGGCTCGGGTTGGCGCGGCTGCGTGCTCGGGGCGCTCTCGTGGAACTGCGTGCCGACGAGCTGGCCTTCACCGCCGCGGAGGCGCACGAGCTGGTCGTCGAGCGAGGGCAGGTCGAGCTCCGAGCGGAGGAGATCGAGCTGCTTGTCGAGAAGACCGAGGGCTGGCCCGCTGCGCTCGTCCTCGCCGGGCTCTGGCTTCGGGGCGTCGATGACCCGCGCCAGGCCGTGTCCGGGTTCGGGGGAGACCAGCGCTTCGTGGTCGAGTACCTGAGCCAGGAAGTCCTCGCGTCGCTCGACGACGAGACTCGCTCGTTCCTGCAAGGAGCCTCGGTTCTGGGCCGATTCACCGCCGAACTCTGCGACGCTGTGCTCGAGCGCACCGACTCGGCGTCCGTACTGGCCGGCTTGGAGCGCTCGAACCTGTTCATCCACCGGCTGGAGCGAGGGGGCTGGTTCCGTGCCCACGCATTGTTTGCCGAGTTCGCCGTTGCTCAATTCTCAGCGCAGAAGCCGGGCGAGGCGGCACGGATCCATCTGCGCGCCGCCGACTGGCTGTTGTCGCAAGGACTGCCGGTGGAGGCGGTCGAGCACGCCGCTGCGGCGGGTGACGACGAGCTCGTTGCGCGGTTGCTCGCCGAGCACCACATGCCGCTGATCAGGAGCGGACTCACGAGGACGTTGCTGCGATGGGTTCGGCCGCTCCCGGACGAGAACGTCCTCGAGCATCCGGAGCTCGCCGTAGCCGCCGCGGCGGCCGCGGTGATGGCCGGTCAGGGCACCATCGAGCACCGTCGGTATCTTCGGATCGTCGAGCGGGCGCAGGCAGAGCGCCCCGAGCGTGTTACGCCGTACGTCGAAGCGTTCGCCCTGGTGGAACGCGCGATCACGATCGACGGAGGCGTCGCACGGGCGGTCGAGGACGGCCGTCGCGCGGTCGAGCTCGCCCGTACCGGGTTGGACGAGCTCCTCACGGGCGCCCTTGCCGGGTATGCGCTCGCTCTCTACTTCGCGGGCAGCCTCGACGAAGCGTGGAAGGTCGCCCTCAGTGTCATCGAGCATCCGAGCATCGAGCACCGCCCTCCCAGCCATGCGCTCGCCCGGACGACACTGGCGCTCGTGGCGGTCGAGCGCGGGTGGCTCGAGTCCGCACGGGGCCATGCCGAGAGGGCGAAGGCGGTCGTCGGCCGGATCGGCACCAGCCGCAGCTGGCTCGGCGCAAACGCGTCCACGGCGCTCGGCGCCGTCCTCGCAAGCGAGGGAAAGCTCGCGGAGGCCGAGCACGAGCTCTCCTACGCGGAGCACTACTTCAGGGACGAGATCGCCACCGTCCACCACGCCTGGCTGCTCGTGCTTCTCGCCAGGGTGCAAACCCAACGCGGCCGCCTCGACCGGGCGGATGCCACTCTCCAAGCGGCACGGAAAGCACTCGAGGAGCTCCCGGACGGCGGCCGACTAGCCTCGTTGGTCGAGGACGTCGAACAGGAGCTCGGGACGGCAACGGCTCACGCCGACAGCGGAGAGATGCTCGAACGACCGAGCAAGGCGGAGCTCGCCGTCCTCCGGCTGCTGGCCGGCGATCTGTCGACACGTGAGATCGGGGAGCACCTGTTCGTCTCCCCCAACACGATCCGGTCGCACACGCGTGCGCTCTACCGCAAGCTCGGCGCGAACTCCCGCCCCGATGCCGTCGCGCGCGCGACCGCGCTCGGCCTGCTGGGGCGAGCTGAAGCCGGTCGTTCGCGTTCACCTGAGTGAATCCGGCCGGCCTCCCGCCCGTCCGCGAGGCCGACGGCGTAACGTCGAGCGTGCCCCAAGCAGACGGTCCTTCGGGCCGTGTAGCGGCGTCGACGACCGCACAGCTCGTCGAGACAAGGAGATCCTCATGCCGGAACTGACCGAGACACCAGTCCTCGATCTGCTCGCCAGCATGACCGCCGACTCGATCGAGGCGACGACCCTCGATCCCGAGCAGGTCATGCTCGTACGCATCGCCGCCCTCGTGGCGATGGACGCTCCGCCGGTCTCATACTTGTACAACCTCGGCACGGCCGCCGACTTCGACGTCGACGCGGACGACGTTCGCGGCATCCTCACTGCGATCGCGCCCATCGTGGGAACGGCACGCGTCGCGTCGGCGACGGGCAACATCGTGCGCGCGCTCGGCATCGCGATCGACCTCGCTGAGCTCGAGACCGACGAGACGCAGGAGGCCTAGCCTTCAGCGCCTCTCGATGACAGGGTCAGATCCGCCGCGTGGCGGTCTGACCCTGTTCGCCGCACAGGTCCGTCGACTGCGAACCGAGAACGGAGCCGTCATGCCCGAGGGGCTATCTGCAACTGAGGTCGGCAAGGAGATCGGCGAGCACGCCAAGCACGCCAAGCACGCCAACGGACACACCGGGGCGAGCCGCCACGACCGGGTGATCTCGCTTGCCGGGGCAGTGCTGCTCTCGATCGTGACCATCACTGCGGCCTGGTCCGGCTACTCGGCCGCGAAGTGGGGCACCGAGTCGTCGCTGAACCTCGCCAAGGCGTCGGCGACGCGGACCAAGGCCAACCGCTACTTCCAGGAGGGGCTGGGCTACCGCACCGCAGACGCGCTCCTCTTCAACGCCTGGTTCGGCGCCTACATCGCCGGCAACAAGAACGGCATGCGCGTGGCCGAGAAGCGCTTCCCACCTCAGTTCGAGGTCGCTTTCGTCGCCTGGCTTGCGACCCACCCGTTCACGAACCCGAACGCGCCGCCGGGACCGCAGTCGATGCCGCAGTACAAACCGATCGGGGAGGCCCTTTCGCGTTCGCTCGACTCGCAGGCCGACGCGTACTACGCGCAGGGCCAAAATGCGGCAGGAACGGGCGACAACTACGTGCGCGTAACCCTTGTCCTCGCGAGCGTGCTCTTCCTCGTCGGCATCAGCACCCAGTTCTCGTCACGCGGTGTGCGGTACGGGTTGCTCGCAACAGGCGCGTTGTTGCTGCTCCTGGCGGCCGAACAGATCCTCTCGCTGCCTGGCCCGCCCTGACGCTAGAGAACACCGCGCCTGAGACTCACGCGGGTGCCGGCGCGGCCGTTGCCGAACGTTCTTTCATCCGGTCCGCAATGAACATGACCACCACGGCGATCCCCACGCCGATGAACGTGAAGAGCACCCGGCGACCCTCGGCCGCATAGTTGGTGGGGTGTGGCAGGTCTGCGGCGATGAGCGCCGCACTGGCGATGGCAGCCGTGTAGTAGGCGTAGTTCACGCCGTGGATGGACGCCCCGAGCGCGGCCAGGAGGATGATGATCACGACCAAGGCGTCCTTGTCGTGGACTGCCAGCAAGATCGGTATGGCCACGAGCGCGCCCATGGCCGCGCCGATCACGCGCTGACGGCCCACCAGCCTCGACTGCTCGAGGCTCGGCTTCATCGCGATCAAGGTGGCGATCACCATCCAATCTGCGTTCGGTTCGTGGAACCCGTAGGCGATGGCGGCGGATGCTGCGAGGGCCAGGGCCCGGATGAGGGCGAAGAGCACCACGGGTCGGCTGAGCTTGACCGGGGCGAAGGGCTCACCGGGGAGGTCGATGACCGGACGCGGCTTCCATTTGCACCTGCTCAGCAACCACACGATGCCCATCAACGCGATCCACGATGCCGATCCGATCAGCCATGCCAGCGCCTGGTCCCAGCCGGTGGTCTTGACGTGAGCGGCGCGGTAACTGACCGGCAGGAAGACAGCGACGACGAACCAGATGTTGAGCAATAACCCCACGCTGAATCGATGCAGTCCGAACTTCACCGCCAACCCGGCCGACAACGTGACCACGAAGAGGGCGAGCACCACGAGTCCCCAGGCGTGAGTTCCGACGGAGAACGCCACGGCGGTCACCGCCGCACCGCCGAGGCCGAAGGCACCCATGCTCAGCGCCCGCTTCGGGTATCCACCGCCCGGGTCGCTCAGGGCCGTCGTCAGGACGGCGAAGATGACGCTGACGACGTACTTCTGTTGGTCGAGCTCGGCGATGGCGAACCAGATCAGCAGCAGGATTCCGCCGATGGCCACGCCGGCGGGAAGACTGAATGCCTTCCGATTGACCGAAAACATCTTCGTGGGTTGGCTCATGAGTCAGCTCGGAGCCTTTCACACGGCCGCGGGTACCGGCACGGCGGGGAAATCGGAATCACCAGGGTGATTGACCCTCGTTCCCGCAAACCACGGCCCAGAAGGTGAGACGTTTCGGGGAGAGGGACTACAACCGAGAGGAGATCCCATGGGATCTGACAGCGACACCCCCACTTTTCTGTACATCGCCGCGTACGCCGACCCGGACGCCGCCCAGGCCGACTGGGACGACATCAAGGAGTTGGCGAAGGACAGGACGATCGCGGTCGACGGCCTCGTGCTCGTCAGCCGCGACACCGACGGGAAGATCCACGAGAAGGACACCGCCCACACGGTCGGCGTCGGCACGGCCATCGGCGCCGCCGGCGGCCTGCTCATCGGTCTGATCTTCCCGCCGGCGTTCCTCGCAGCGGGAGCCGTAGGCGCCGGCATCGGCGCCGCCACCGGCGGTCTCGTCTCGCATCACGAGAAGAAGGAGATCAAGGCCGAGGTCGCGGACGATGTTCCGCCCGGAAGCTCCGCCATCGTGGCGTTGTTCGAGGAGGGCTCGGCCGCCGACATCGAGAAGGCGCTGCCGAAGGCCGACAAGGTCTCGAAGCACGAGGTCGACAGTGACAGCGTCAAGCAGGCCGAGGCCGCAGCACCCGCACCGGTCGCGAGCTAGGAATCAGCGCTCCCTGTCCCCGTGCGACGGGGACAGGGAGCTGACATCCATCCGAGAGAAAGAGAGGCTCGACTATGACTCTTCTTGCCAGCAGCTATCCGTTCTTGAACATCATGTGGTCGATGTTCATCTTCTTCCTACTCGTGATCTGGGTTGGTTTCGTGATCTTCATCTTGATCGACAACTTCAGGCGCCACGACCACAGTGGCTGGGCGAAAGCCGGGTGGCTGCTTTTCATCATGTTCGTGCCGCTAATCGGTGCGATCGCTTACATGGTCACGCGGCCGCCGATGGCCGACGAGGCGATGGCCTGAGCTGGCGAAGCGACGGAGGGAGGCAACTGAATGAGCGCCGATGGCACTACTGCAACTGATGAGGTGAGCGCGCGGTCGAGCAAGGCCGGGCGGGTCGAGCATTTCACCGTGGAGGAGCGGGTCGCGCGCGGGAAGGCGGCGCGGGCCGAGGTTCCGCGTTCCGCGCATGGTGCGTGGGAGCCGTCGGCGGATCGTGTAAGCCCGGTCGAGTTGCTGGAGGAGCAGGCAAAGACGCGGGTGCCGGAGCTGGTGCCGATTCGCTACGGGCGGATGTTGGTGTCCCCGTTCACGTTCTATCGGGGCGCGGCGCTCGTGATGGCGGCTGATCTCGCGGCGTCGGCGAGGACGGGGCTGCAAACGCAGTTGTGCGGTGACGCGCATTTGTCGAACTTCGGTGCGTTCGCGGCGCCGGATCGTCGGCTGGTGTTCAGCGTCAACGATTTCGACGAAACGCTGCCAGGCCCGTTCGAGTGGGACGTGAAGCGTCTCGCCGCGAGTTTCGCCGTCGCCGGGCGCGACCGTGGGTTCGACGACAAGCAGCGGGCAGCCGTCAACCTCGCGGTCGGAAAGGCGTACCGGGAGGCAATGAGCGGCTATGCCGCGACGGGCAACCTCAACCTCTGGTACGTGCGCCTCGACGTAGAGGATCTGATGGCCAGCGGGCAGCTGATCGCGACGTCAAAGGAGCGCAAGCGGGCAGAGCAGAACGTGGCGAAGACGCGGACAAAAACCAGCCTCAAAGCGTTCGCGAAGCTGACCGAGATCGTCGACGGCGAGCGGCGCATCACCGCTGACCCTCCCACCGTGATTCCGATCGGGGATCTCTTCCCCGCCGACCGCGCGCACGAGTTCGACGACTTCCTGCACGGCGCCTTGCGCTCCTACCGGCGCACGCTCTCCGGCGACCGCCGCACGCTGCTCGAGCGGTACCGCTACGTGCACGCCGCTCGGAAGGTCGTCGGCGTCGGCAGCGTCGGCACCAGGGCGTACATCATGCTCCTGCTCGGCCGCGACGACAACGATCCGCTCTTCCTTCAGATCAAGGAGGCAGAAGCGTCGGTGCTCGAGCGGTTCCTCGGCAAGAGCAGTTACGCAAACCACGGCCAGCGCGTCGTCGAAGGCCAGCGTCTCACCCAGGCGGCGAGCGACATCATGCTCGGCTACGTCAAGGTCGAAGGCATCGACGGCGTCAAACGCGACTTCTACCTCCGTCAGCTCTGGGACGAGAAAGGCAGCGCACTTGTCGAGCTGATGGAGCCCACGATCATGTCCTTCTACGCAAAGGCGTGCGCCTCCGAGCTCGCACGCGCCCACGCCCGCGCCGGAGATGCGATCGCGATTGCGAGCTACCTCGGCACCAACGACACCTTCGACCGTGCCCTCGCCCTCTTCGCCGAGTCCTACGCGGACCAAAACGAACGCGACTACGACACGTTCAGCAAGGCCGTCAAAGAGCGGGAAGATCACGGCCGAGACGGGCGTCTAGCTCCGGCTTCGTCGGGACTGCGATTAGCGTGCGGGAATGAGCGGCGCGCCGACTGAGCCGGCACCGGGAGGCGGCGGGTCGCCCCGTCCCTCGCGCGTCCCGGCTCGGGCGCAGAAGGCCGCCGCGAAAGGTGCTGCGGTTGCCGAGCGGGGCCGTCTCTGGATCGAGAACCAGCCGCCGGATTCACGCAAGGGCGCCACGATCGGCTGGGTGCGCCGCTACCAGGCTTCCAACGGGCAGCTGTTCGCCGTCCTCCTGAGCGCATACCTGCTCCTGACGCTCCTGCCGGTGTTCCTCGTCGTTGCGAGCTACTCGTACAAGGATCCGACTGCTCTTGCCGACCGGATCGAGCACCGCCTCGGACTGAAGGGAACGACCGCCCAGCTGTTCTCGTCGGTGATGGTCGGCACCGGGGAGCACAAGTTCTCCGCGGTCATGATTGCGATCGTCGACCTCTTCTTCTTCGGGCTCGGGTTCCCCCGTGTGTTGCAGATCGTGCACGCCCGCTCCTGGGGGATCGACCTGGGCAAGTCGGTGCTCGCGGATCAGGCCCGGTATGTCGAGGTCCTCTCGGCCCTCGTCCTCGGTGCGGCGCTCGTCATAGTCGAGGGAAGGGCTCTCAGAGGGGAGCCGTCCTGGCTCGGCTGGGTCCTTGATCTCGGCTGGCTGGCGCTCTTGTTCGGCTTCTTTGTCTGGGCGCCGCGGATCTTGCTCCATCACCGCGTCTCGACACGCAACCTCGTCCCCGGCGCCGTCTTCACCGTGCTTTGCCTCGTGGCCCTGCGGCTGATCTCCGTGCTCTTGCTCACCCACTGGCTGAACTGGTACTCGACGACCTACGGCGCGTTCGGGATCGTCATCGCGATCTTCTTCTGGATCATCCTGATCGGCACCGTCCTGATCCTTGCTGCGGCGCTGTCACCGGCGCTCGCGCAACGGCGCGACCTCCTCGAGTCCCAAGCCAACGACCACGCCGTTTCCTGATCCGCGTGCGCATGTTCGACTCATGCCGGGGGCACTGCTACTCGACGCGGTCGAGCTCCTGGAGGAGGGTGCGGAGCTGGGTAAAGCGCTCGGGGCCGAGCTGTTGCGCCCAGGCGTCTTCCATTTCGGTGACCGCCTCGCGGATGACAAGACCAGCGTTGGTTCCGCGCGCCGTGAGGCGGATGCGCTTGGAGCGTCCGTCGGTTGGGTCGGCTTCCCGTGTGAGGTAGCCGCGCCGTTCAAGCTGTCCCAGCAGGTGGTTGAGTGCCTGCTTGCTGATGCGCAGCCGGCCGGCGAGCTCTGCCGGTCTTTGCCCTTGCGGGCCGGGGTACTGGAAGACCGTCAGGTAGGCGGCGTCGAAGTCGGCGAACCCCTGAGTCTGGAGCCGTCCGAGCATCCGTTCCTGCACGGCCTCCCACGGCATGCGAAGCAGGGCTCCAATCAGCGGCGGGCCGAGTGGCTCGGTTCCGCCACTTGGGGGTGTTGTAAAGCGACTTGACTTACGTGGGGCTGCCATGTATTGTCAAGTTACTTTACCAATGACAGCAAGGAGGCGCAAGGTGATAACGGAGAACACGCGCGAGGAGATCAAAGTGGGAGAGATGACCATCCGGTTCCTGCTCGAGGGCGAGCAGTCGGACGGATCGGTGGCGATGTTCGAGTTCGACGTCCCCGCCGGTTCGAGGATCGCGGCGCCGCACAGCCACGACGGCTATGAGGAGACGATCTACGGCCTCGAGGGGACGCTCGTGTGGACGATCGAGGGCGAGTCTCACGAAGTCGGCCCCGGCGAAGTCATCTGCATTCCACGCGGCGCAGTCCACCACTTCGCCAACACCGGGGACGTCGACGCCAAGGCGCTCGCGATCGTCACCCCGGGCATCCTCGGCCCCGATTACTTCCGCGAGGTCGGTGCGATCGTCGACGCGGCCACCACCGGCCCGCCCGACCTGGCGGCAATCGCTGACGTGATGCACCGCCACGGGCTCACACCTGCCGCCTCGTGATCCTCGCGGAGAGAGGTCGAAGCCCCTGGGGATCCTCTGCGTTGCCAGGGGCTTCGGTACGCGACTGCCAGTGTGGGCCGGCGTTTGCGTCGCGATCTTCCGTGTTGTCCATTTCGACGCTGGGCTGGGTTGCAAGTTAGAGACCCAACCTAGAGACACAGTCGGCTGGAATCCCCCGAAGGGGATCAAGGGCGACGTCAGCCCGCGTCGATAGCGTCGGTAAGTGGGAGTCGCCGTCTGGAAAGGGAAGTTCCGAGCCGCAGAGGCAGAGCGGCTCCTCTGGCGTGCTGGGTTCGGCCCGCGGCCCGGGGAAGCGGAAGCGCTCGCCAAGCTCGGACTGAACGGCGCGGTCCACTCGCTGACCCATCCCCACCACGAAAAGCTCGTCGGGCGCGCGCCGCACGACGACAACGGGCTGCCGCTCGCTCCGTACGACGCGTGGGGACATGACCACCTCTGGTGGCTCGACCGGATGGTCCGCACGTCTCGCCCGCTCGTCGAGCGGATGGCGCTCATCTGGCACGACTGGTTCGCGACGTCCAACGCCGGCGTCAATTCCCAGCGGCTCATGCTCAACCAGAACGACCTCTTCCGGAAGAAGGGACTCGGTTCGTTCCACGACCTCCTGGTCGACGTGACCTGCAACCCCGCCATGCTCCTCTGGCTCAATGGCGGCGACAACTCAAAGGACTCGCCGAACGAGAACTACGGCCGCGAGATGATGGAGCTCTTCACGCTCGGGCACGGCAGCGGGTACACCGAGGACGACGTGCGCCAGCAGGCGCGGGCGCTCACCGGGTGGCGGTACGACTGGACGGACAGCGGCCCGGCGAACTTCCGCTACGACGCCTCGTACCACGACACGGGCGTCAAGACGATCTTCGGTCTCAAAGGCCACTTCATGTGGAAGGACTCGTGCCGGCTCTGCGTCGCGCATCCCGCGCACGCGGGCTATTTCGTCGAGAAGCTCTGGAGCTACTTCGTGCCGGTGCCGCCCGACAACGCAACGGCACGCGAGTTGCGGAAGCTCTACATCTCGTCGGGCTACGCGATTCGGCCCGTCGTCGAGGCGATCCTCAAGCACCCGCAGCTCTACAACGGGCCGCGGCTCGTCAAGTCGCCGGTCCTCTACAACGCGGGCCTCCTGCGGCGCATCCGCCGCGGGATCGACACGACCAGCTGGGTCTGGCTCGACTCGATGGCGGGGCAGCAGCTCTTCTACCCGCCGAACGTCGCCGGCTGGGACGACACGCGCTGGCTTGACACGGCGACGTGGCGCGGCCGGTGGTGGATCGCGCAGGCGGCGCTCGATCCGTATGCGCTCGATCCCGAGAAGGCGGGCAAGCCGGACAACGCGAAGAAGCTCCTCAAGAACGCGCTTGACTTCTGGCACGAGCCGCCGCTCGGGAAGACGACGCACCAGGCGCTGCAGACGTTCGCGCACCGCGCGCTCGGCGACGCCGGCGCCGACTGGAAGAAGCAGCAGTACCCGCCGATGGTCGACAACGCGCTTCGTCACCTGATCGCCGTCTCGCCGGAGTTGCAGGCCGCATGAGCGCAGGCTTGACGGAGCTCATCAATGAGCGGAGGCGCCGGCTTGGCCGGTGCCGGGAGCGGGAAGCATGAGGGACGACTGCGTCCACTGTGACGGCCTCTCGCGCTCGCGGATGCTCCACAAGGCATTCGCGGAAGCGGGCCGCGGGCTGCCGGCGATCGAGCCGGGAATGCCGCTGCCGGCCGGCACCGGTCTGTCGCGCCGCCGCTTCGTCATCGGAGGCCTCGGCGCGGCGCTCGCGGTGTACGGGGGCTCACAGCTCGGGTTGCGCGCCTTCGAGGAAGGGATCGCCGCGGCGGCCACCGGCCCGACCGCTCCCGTTTTCGTCTCCGTCTTCCTCGAGGGCGGCGCCGACGGCCTGTCGGTCTTGTCGCCGCAGGGCGACTCACTGTATTCGGGGCTGCGCCCGACCCTTGCGCTCTCCGGCGGCACCGCGCTGACCGAGGACGCGCGCCTCTTCTGGCATCCGGCGCTCAGCGGTCTGCAGACGCTCTACTCCGAGAAGAAGGTCAACGTCCTGCCGGCGGTCGGCTACACGCATCCCGACCAATCGCATTTCACGTCGCGGCACTACTGGGAAGTTGGCGCGACCAATGCGGATCTCCGCACCGGCTGGCTCGGGCGCTACCTCGACAAGACCGGCAAGACGAACAACCCGCTGCAGGGACTCTCGCTCGACGACTCGCTCGCGCCGGCGCTCGCCACAGCGAAGATGCCGGTCGCGTCGATCTCGACGCCCGACGACTACAGCTTCTACTCGAACCGCGTCTGGGGCGAGGTTGAGCAGCGGATGCTCGAGGGGATCGGGCTGCTTGGGAACCAGCACGAGGACCCGGGCCTGCGCACCGCCGCCGCCGTCTCGAAGCAGGTCGACCGGCTACGGCGCCAGCTCCTTCCGTTCCAGGGCTACTCGAGCCCGGTCCAGTACCCGAGTTCCGACGACGCGTTCCCGAGGCGGCTTGCCGCGCTCGCCGCGATGCTCGGATCGGGCCTGCCGCTCCATTGCGTTGCCTTGACCGCGCCCGGCTCGTACGACACGCACACGAACGAGGCCGGCGCGCTCACCGACGGGTTGCAACTGACCTCGGATTCGCTCCTCGCGTTCCAGCGCGACCTCGAGGCGCGCGGCCTCGCCGACCGCGTGCTCGTGCACGTCTGGACAGAGTTCGGGCGGCGCGCGCAGGAGAACGGCGACGCCGGCACCGACCACGGCGCGGCCGGCACGGGCTTCCTCATTGGCTCGCGCGTCACCGGGACGATGGTCGGCGAGTTCCCCGGCCTCAAGACGGGGCTCGACGACGACGGGAATCTCATCGAGACCGCCGACTTCCGCGGTGTCTACGCCGCGCTGCTCGAGCAGTGGTTCGGTGTCGACCCCGCCGGAATCATCCCGAACGCGTCGTCGTTCACGCGTCCGGCGCTTATCGCGTGATCGCGCAGCCTCACCACGCGGCGCCGCCGCCACCCGCGCGCGTCCAGGTCGTCGCGCAGGAGTACAGCTACATCCTCTCGCGCCGCAAGGTGAAGGCCGGGAAGGTCGTCATCGAGCTCGTCAACCACGGCCAGGACACGCACGACCTCGACCTGCAGCGGGTTGGCGGCACGCACATCTTCCACTTCCCGAAAGTCGAGCCTGGCCATTACGTCGACAAGATGCTGGCGCTCAAGCCCGGGAAGTACCACCTGTGGTGCGCGGTCGCCGACCACAAGGAGCGCGGCATGCAGGCGATGCTGCGCGTCGTCCGCCGCTGACCAGCGGCTGCGGAGAAATGAACAGGGCGGCCGCTAAGCGACCGCCCCGTCACCGTCCCCCCGTAGGGAAGAGCTACGACTTGGGCTTCTTGACGCCGTTGTCGTGAATGTGCCGTGCGGGCGACAACTGCAGAGTCGCGACGAGATCGGCAGCCGCGATCTTCCGCGGTGCGCGGAGGCTGATGCCGCCGCGGTCGCCGTCCGTGACCGTCGTCAGGCCGACCGCGAGATGGAGCTTGGTCTTCGCATCGACGGCGAACGTGAGGCTCTGACCCTTCAGCACGTAGCCGTGCTTGTTCGCGTGCTTGACGAGGATCGTGATCGAGCCGTTCGTGCTCGTCGAGGCGTCGTACGCCGTGTACGCCGAGAGCGTCCCGTGGAGGACGTATGTCACCATCGGCGGCTTCCCGTGGCCGTGCGCCGGCTTCGCCGCGAGTGCGACAGTCGGAAGAGCGAGCGCCGCGATAACGAGAATGAGTGCCTTCTTCATAAGAGTCTGTTCCCTTTCGTTGTTCGATCTGGGTGTGCGCTCAGTGTCGAGGGCGTGTGTAAGCCCTACCGACGCCTCTGTGTAAGCGCTACGTAAAGCGGCTCAGCAGTGCGGCGGCGGCTGCGGGATCCGCGTCAGCTCGAGATTCGAGACGAACGGCAGCGCGCCCGTCCGGCACGCGAGCCGGATGTCGCGGCCGACGGCGGGCGAGCTCGCATGCTTGACGTAGCCGGTCGCGAGCGTCAGGAGGCCGCGCGCGTGCATCGCGCGCAGGTCGCGCACCGCGCTTCGGTCGGTGCCGATGTCTTCGCGGTTCCAGCCGTCGAGGTAGCGGATGATCGGCTTGTCGACGTCGGCGCCGTTCTGGGCGAAGAGAAAATCGCGGCGGCCGTGGACGAGCTTCGCGAGCGCCGCAGACGAGGCGTCGCATCCCCGGCGCCTGCTTCGGATGCGTCTCGATCATGTCGGTGTTGTCGAGGAAGAGGCCGTCGAGACCCTTCCGCTCGAACGACGTCGCGACGCCGACGATGAGCTTCCGGAAGCCGGGCGCGTTGACGTTCGCGTACCACTCGCCCCACTGCTTCCAGTAGTCGAGCCGGTACGGCTTTGCGCGCCGGAACCACGGCCGGTACGGCTCGAGCGTGCCCGCGTCGAGGTAGCCGAGGACGAGCGCGCCGCCGCTGTATGGAGGGTCGCCACCTGCTGCTTTGTCACCTCTTGGCCGTCGACGACGACGAGGTCGTAGCCCGCGTAGCGCTGTGCGATGTCGCCTTTGAGCGTCCCGCTCCCGATCGCGAATGCCCATGTGTGGACGGCCGCAAGCCGCGGTGCCAATCCTGTAACTCGCGCGGCGGCGGAGCCGGCGAGAAGCAGAGAGGCGAGCCCGATGAGGAAGACCGTGCGGACACCGAGAGTGTACGACGGCCATCCCGTTTAGCCTGACGACGTGCCCGACGTAACGATCGCGATCGTCAACGCGAACTCGCGGGATGACCTCCTCGCGTGCCTCGAGTCGCTAGTCGACAGTCGACGCCGAGATCGTCGTGCTCGACAACGCATCCGACGACGGCTCCGTCGCCGCTGTGCGCGAGCGCTTCCCGCGCGTTCGCGTGATCGAGCAGCGGCATCGGGCGGGCTTCGGGGAGAACAACAACGCGATCATCCGCGCCACGACGAGCCGCTACGTCTACCTCCTCAACCCCGACACGACGAGCGACGACTGGGGCCTCGAGCGGATGACCGCGTACCTCGACGCGCACCCGCGCGTTGCTGCGATCGGCCCGCGGCTCGTCTGGGCAGACGGCCGCCCGCAGGACTCGGCCTTTCGTTTCCCGACTCCGGCGGTCGCGGCGCTCTCGCTGCTCACGCTCTCGCGCCTCGGGGTCGTCCAGTCCCGCGGGAATGAGACGCGCGAGGTCGACTGGGCGACGGCCGCGGCGCTGCTCGTCCGCCGCGAGGCGCTCGACGAAGTCGGACTGTTCGACGAGGAGATCTTCATGTACTCGGAAGAGACTGACCTCTGCGCTCGACTGCGCGCGGCGGGCTGGGGGATCGAATACTTCCCGGCGGTCACGGTCGTGCATCACCAGCCGTGGTCTGAGAGCGGCGTTCCCGAGCGGCGGATCAACGAGCAGTGGCGCGGCCGGCACCGCTATTGGGAGAAGCACCACTCTGCGGCGGGAGCGCGTGCTGCGGCGCTTTTCACCGGCGCGCAGTACGCGCTGCGCGGGCTGATTCGGCGCGTGACCACGACTTCGCGGCGCGGATGCGCCTGCACGCGCACGACGCGATTCGCGTCACGGGGCCAGGGCTCCGCGAGCTCGCCGAGGAGTGGAACCGCACGCAGGCAACAGACTCGCGCTGAGCGCGTACGCGCATGTCCAGCACGGACGTGGCTCGAGGTGCCCTGTCCTTACGGCGTCTCACGTCCGGAGGCACACTTAGAGCCGAAATGCTCGTACTCGTAGTCGACGACGACCGTGCCGTGCGCGAAGCGCTCGAGCGCGCGCTGCAGCTGCACGGCTACGAAGTCGCGCTCGCGTCCGACGGGGACAGACGCGCTCGCGGCCGTCGAGGCGCGCACGCCGGACGCGCTCGTGCTCGACGTGATGATGCCGGGCCTCGACGGCCTCGACGTCACGCGGCGCCTGCGGCGCGACGGGAACCGCGTCCCGATCCTCCTCCTCACGGCGCGCGACGCGATCGGCGATCGCGTCGAAGGGCTCGACGCCGGCGCCGACGACTACCTGCCGAAGCCGTACGACCTCGAGGAGCTGCTCGCGCGCCTTCGCGCCCTGCTCCGCCGTTCGAAGCCGGAGACGCCGGGCGACGTGCTGCGCTTCGCCGATCTCACGCTCGATCTCGGCTCGATGGATGCCCGCCGGTCGGGTCGCCGCTTCGAGCTGACGACGACCGAGGCGCATCTCCTCGAGCTCTTCCTCCGCAACCCGCGGCAGGTGCTTCCGCGCTCGCTCATCTACGAGCGCGTCTGGGGCTACGACTTCAGCCACTCGTCGAACGCGCTCGACGTCTATGTCGGCTACCTCCGCCGCAAGACGGAGGCCGACGAGGAACCGCGCCTCATCCACACCGTGCGCGGCACCGGCTACGTCATGCGCGAACCGTGACTCTCCGCGGCCGCCTTACGCTCGTCGCCGCCGGCGTCGTTGCGGTTGTCGTCGCATTGTCCGCGACCGCGACGTACTTCCTCATGCGGCATGAGCTCTACGCGCAGGTCGACACGCAGCTCGGGATCCACGCGAGCGATCTAAACGGGCCGTTCGGCGACTTCAGCCCCTACGCCGGAGACTACGTGGCCGAACTCGCAGCGAACGGCACCGTCGACAACCCGCACAACATCCCGATCGACGCGCCGATCGTCGGCGTCGCGACAGGTAAGACACACGGCTTCTCCCGGAACGTTCAGGTCCGGGCGGGGAGTGCCGGCCAGGTCGTCACGCTGCGCGAGCACGTGCAACCGCTCTCTCCGTCCGGCGCCGTCGTCGTCGCTCGCAACATTGACTACATCGACCATGACCTTCACCGGCTCTGGCTGATCCTCATAGCCGTTGCGCTCGCCGGCGTTGCGGCCACGGCCATCCTCGTACGGCTCGCCTCGGATGCGACCCTGGCTCCGGTCCGCCGGCTGACCGCTGCGGCCGAGCGGATCGCGGAGACGGGCGAGCCGAGCGAGCGCGTTCCCGAGGGCGGCAAAGGAGAGCTGGCGCGGCTCGGCGCGTCGTTCAACACGATGCTCGCGTCCCTCGAGGAGTCGCTCGAGACGCAGCGCCGCTTCGTCGCCGACGCGTCGCACGAGCTGCGGACGCCGCTCACGAGCCTCCAGACGAACATCGACGTCCTCCGCGGCGACATCGAGCTCGGCCCGCAGCAGCGCCGGGCGCTCCTCGACGACCTTCACCGCGAGTCGCAGGAGATGCGTTCGCTGATCGCCGGCCTGCTCGAGCTCGCGCGCAGCGGCGCCGAGCCCGCCCGCGAGCCGTTCCAGCTCGACGAGCTCGTCGAGGACACGCTCGAACGCGCCCGTTCCCGCTTCCCGTCTGTCACGTGGGAGGAGACCGTCGTCGAGCCGACCGTCGTCGACGGCGATCGCGACCGGATGGAGCGCGCGGTCTGGAACCTCCTCGAGAACGCCGGCAAGTGGAGCGGCGACGGAGGCACCGTCGAGGTCGCGCTCACCGGCGGCGAGCTGTCGGTTCGCGACCACGGGCCGGGGATCGACGAGGAGGATCAGCCCCTCGTCTTCGAACGCTTCTATCGCTCGGCCGCGGCGCGCTCGATGCCGGGCGCGGGGCTCGGCCTCTCGATTGTCCGGGGGGTTGCGGAATCGCACGGCGGCACTGTTGTCGCGGAGAACGCCGCGGGCGGCGGCGCGCGGTTCCGGCTCAGCCTCAACGGCGCGGCTCGGCCTGGCTCCCTGCCTAAACGCCGTTCTTAGATTGTTTTCATCGGAGGGTGATTCGATTGCGAGTGCATCGAACCCCTCCCGACCCGCTCCGCCTATGCGGGTCGCGGCCAGCCCGGTCCGGCGCCTTCCCGGATCCCCTGCGGAGAAGGCGCCGGATCGTGTTGCTGGAGGTTCGATCGACGCCCGTAGTTCTCCGCAGTGAGGTCGCCTCTGGCCCGGATGTGCGGTGGCCGCGGGCGCGCGACGCTTGAGCCATGACCAAGCGACTCGTCGTCCTCGGGGCGGGTACGGCGGGAACGTTGCTCGCCAACCAGCTCCGCCGCCGCGTCTCGGCGGACGAGCTTCAGATCGACGTCGTCGACCGCGACGGCGTCCACGTCTACCAGCCGGGTCTCCTTTTCGTTCCGTTCGGGCTCGCGAAGCCGGAGTCGCTCGTCCGTTCGCGCACAGCCCAGCTCCGGCGTGGAATCGGCTACCACCAGTCTGAAGTCGATCGGGTCGCGCTCGCCGACAACCGCGTCGAGCTCGCCGACGGCACCGTGCTCCCGTACGACGCTCTCGTCGTCGCGACGGGTGCGAGACTCCTGCCGGAGGAGACCGAGGGCATGCTCGGCGACGCCTGGCAGAAGTCCGTCTTCACGTTCTACGACCTGTCTGGGGCGACGGCTCTACGCGACGCACTCGCGCGCTTCGACGGCGGCAATCTCGTCGTCGACATCGTCGATATGCCGATCAAGTGCCCTGTCGCGCCGATCGAGTTCACGTTCCTCGCCGACTGGTACCTCCGCCGTCGCGGCATCCGCGAGAAGACCACGCTCACGCTCGCGACGCCGCTCGACGGCTGCTTCACGAAGCCCGTCGCGTCGAAGCATCTGACCTACCTGCTCGCCGAGAAGGGCATCGAGCTCGAAGTCGAATTCGCCGCGGGCGAGGTCGACGGCGACGGCGGCCGGCTCGTCTCGTACGACGGCCGCGAGATCCCGTTCGACCTGCTCGTGACGATCCCGCTGCACGGCGGCCAGGCGTACGTCGAGCGCTCGGAGGGCCTGGGCGACGCGCTCGGCTTCGTGCCGACCGACCCTGCGACCCTGCAGGCGCACGCCGCGGAGAACGTCTTCGCGATCGGAGATGCGACCGACCTGCGCGCGTCGAAGGCCGGCTCGGTCGCGCACTTCGAAGGCGAGATCCTTGCCGAGAACATCGAGGCGTTCCTGCGCGGCGAGCCGCTCACGGCCCGCTTCGACGGGCACGCGAACTGCTTCGTCGAGACGGGCGGCGGCAAGGCGCTCCTGATCGACTTCAACGACGAGCTCCAGCCGGTGACCGGCCACTTCGGGCCGCTCCCGCTTCTCAAGGAGTCGCGGCTGAGCCACCTCGGGAAGCTCGCGTTCCAGCCCGTCTACTGGCACGTGCTGCTCCCGGGACACCGCATCCCGCTCGTCGGCCCTGCGATGCCGCTGAGAGGTAAGCACCTCGAGGACGCGGCGTGAAGGAGGAGAGATGACCGCAACGCTGATTGCGAACAGGACGGTCGACGTCGACCCGGAAGGGTTCCTCGTCGATCCGCAGGAGTGGGACGAGGAGCTCGCGGCGGAGATCGCCCGCGAAGCGGGGATCCCCGAGCTGACGGAGCGGCACTGGCTCGTGATCCGGTTCATGCGAGAGCGCTACCTCGCGACGGGAACGGCCCCGACCATCCGCTCGCTCGGCAAGGAGTCGGGCGTCCCGGTCAAGGAGCTCTACGAGCTCTTCCCCAAGGGCCCCGCCAAGCTCGCCGCCAAGATCGGCGGCATTCCGAAGCCGAAAGGGTGCATTTGAGATGACGCAGCTACTGGGTGAACCGCGGCTCTCCGATTCGGTCGCCGAGCCGAAGAAGACGATCGAGAAAGTCGCGATCGTCTGCTCGAAGGGCTCGCTCGAAGGGATCTATCCCGCGCTGATCCTCGCGAACGGCGCGCGGATGGAGGGCATCGAAGCCGACCTGTTCTTCACCTTCTTCGGCCTCGACGCGATCCGCAAGGACCGGCACGAGCACATCAAGGTCGCGACCGTCGGGAATCCCGGCATGCACATGCCGACCGTCGTCGGCGTCCTGCCCGGGATGTCCTCGATGGCGACGTGGATGATGGGGCGGCAGATGGAGAAGCTCGACATTCCGCCGATCCCGGAGTTCATCGAGCTGATCGCCGACTCGGGCGCGCACCTCTGGGCGTGCAAGGCGAGCGTCGACATGTTCAAGCTCACCGAGGACGACTTCGTGCCGCAGGTGAACGGGATCCTGACCGTCGGCGAGTTCTACGAGCTCGCAGCCGGCGGCGAGATCATCTTCACCTGACAGTCACAGGGATCTCTCAGCGCGGGCTGCTCCACTGGTTTCGTGGGGGCCGACCGCAACGAGCGCCTGACTGCGGCGACGGGCGCCGTGCTGATCGTGCTGCTCGCGGCGCTCGGCGTGACGATTCTCGCCATCGGCCCGCTCATCTGGTGGCACGTCCTGATCGGGATGCTTCTCATCCCGCCCGTGCTCCTCAAACTCGGCACGACTGGCTGGCGCTTCATCAAGTACTACGCCGGCTCGCCCGAGTACGTGCGCCGCGGGCCGCCAGTCATGCCGCTACGGCTGCTTGCCCCGCTCGTTGTCGTCTCGACACTGGTCGTGTTCGGGACGGGTGTCGCGTTGATCGTCGTCGGCCCGGCGGGCGGGATCCTCGTCGGTCTGCACAAGGCGTCGTTCTTCGTCTGGTTCTTCGCGACGGCGGTACACGTGCTCGCCCACCTGCGCCGGTTGCTGCCGCCCGCGCGGCCCGTGCCCGGAGCCACGGCCCGCCGCGCGCTGCTCGTGGCGTCTCTTGCGGCGGGAGTCGTTCTCGCCGCGGCGACCGTCCGCTACGGCGACTCGTGGGTGCACTGGTTCGCCGGCGGCCACGGCGGCGACGGCTAGCGGGAGATAGTGCATCATCGGGGTATGCCGGTTGAGGCGATACATCTCGGTGCCCCGCGCGTCGCCGAGCTCTGGGCCGTCGAGTCGGTCCGGGCCGTGGCCGGGAAGGGGCTCGAGGGTGACCGTCACTTCCACGAGGACGGCGCCCCCGCTGGACAGGCGATCACGCTTGTCGACGCAGAGTGCGTCGAGGCCGTGGGGCTCCAGCCGGGCGAGACTCGGCGCCAGCTGACCGTCCGCGGCGTGGACGTCAACGCTCTCGTCGGCAAGCGCTTCCGCGTCGGCGAGGTCGAGTGCCTCGGCGTCGAGTTGTGCGAGCCATGCGCTCACCTCGCAGAAGATGACGCGGCCTGGGATCATCAAGGACCTCGCCCACCGCGCCGGGATCAACGCCGACATCCTCGTCAGCGGCGTGATCCGCGTCGGCGACGACATCGTCGAGCTCGACTAGCCGAACCGCGCGACAGCGCGGGCGCGGCGGCGTTCCGCCTCGACCTCGCGGTCTTTCGGTGCGGCGGTCGTGACGAGATCCTCGAGGAGGTGCTGCGTGATGTGCGCGATCTCGTGGACGGCGCGGTTGAACACGTCCTCGTTCGCCTGCGACGGCTTCGTCATCCCGCTGACCTTGCGCACGTACTGGAGCGCGGCGGCCTCGACCTCGTCGGAGCTCGTGGGCGGATCGAAGTTGTAGAGCGTTCTGATGTTTCTGCACATGCCCCGATGCTAGACGCGGCGCAGCAGCAAGAGCGAGTGCTCCTGCACCGGCACGGGAGCGCGCGCGCCGACCGCGCCTTCGAGCGAGTCGCCGGTCGCGAGCTCGACGTGCCACCGCGCGCCGAACCGCCGCGTCGGCAGCGTGAACTCGACGGGCTCGAAATGCGCGTTGAAGAGCAACAGGAACGAGTCGTCCGCGATCTTCTCGCCGTGCGGCGTCCGCGCGCGGATCTCGTCGCCGTTGAGGAAGACGCCGAGTGTTTTCGTCTCGGCCGCGGTCCAGTCGCGCTGCGTCATTCGCCGCCCGTCGGGCCGGAACCACCAGACGTCCGGTAACCCCGAATCGCCGGCCTCGCCGGTGAGGAACGAGCTGCGCCGGAAGACCGGATGCTCCTGCCGCAGCGCGATCACGCGCCGCGCGAACTCGCGCAGCTCCGCGTCGGCCGCGTCCCAGTCGAGCCACGAGACCTCGTTGTCCTGGCACCACGCGTTGTTGTTACCGCCCTGCGTGCGTCCCGATCTCGTCGCCTGCGAGGAGCATCGGGACGCCCTGCGAGAGGAAGAGCGTCGCGAGGAAGTTCCGCTGCTGGCGCGCGCGCAGCTCGTTCACCGCCGCGTCCTCGGTCTCGCCCTCGGCGCCGAGGTTCCACGAGCGGTTGTCGTCGGTGCCGTCCTTGTTCGTCCTCGCCGTTCGCCTCGTTGTGCTTGCCGTTGTACGAGACGAGGTCGCGCAGCGTGAAGCCGTCGTGCGCGGTGACGAAGTTGATCGACGCGAACGGGTCGCGGCCGTCGTCCTGGTAGAGGTCGGACGAGCCGGTGAAGCGTTGCGCGAACTCGCCGACGTTCGCCTGTCCGCGCCAGAAGTCGCGCATCGCGTCGCGGTACTTGCCCGTTCCACTCCGCCCACAGCACGGGGAAGTTGCCGACCTGGTAGCCGCCCGGCCCGACGTCCCACGGCTCGGCGATGAGCTTCACCTGGGAGAGGACCGGATCCTGGTGGATGATGTCGAAGAACGCCGAGAGGCGGTCGACGTCGTGGAACTCGCGCGCGAGCGCCGACGCGAGGTCGAAGCGGAAGCCGTCGACGTGGCAGTCGAGGACGAAGTACCGCAGCGAGTCCATGATCAGCCGCAGCACCGACGGGTGGACGGGGTTGAGCGAGTTGCCCGTCCCGGTGAAGTCCATGTAGTGCCGCGGGTCGTCGGGCATGAGCCGGTAGTAGCTCGCGTTGTCGACGCCCTTGAAGGCGAGCATCGGCCCGAGGTGGTTGCCCTCCGCCGTGTGGTTGTAGACGACGTCGAGGATGACCTCGATTCCCGCCTTGTGCAGGGCTTTCACCATCCCCTTGAACTCGAGCACCTGCTCGCCGCGCGTGCCGGTCGCGGCGTAGAGCGCGTGCGGCGCGAGGTAGCCGATCGACGAGTAGCCCCAGTAGTTCGTCAGGCCGCGGTCGTGGAGGAAGCTCTCGTCGGCGATGTGGTGGATCGGGAGGAGCTCGAGCGCGGTGACGCCGAGGTCCTGCAGATGCGCGATCGCGGGCTCGGAGGCGAGGCCGGCGTACGTGCCGCGCAGGTCCTCGCGCACGTCGGCGGAGAGCTGCGTGAAGCCTTTGACGTGCGCCTCGTAGATGACGGTCTCGGTCCACGGCGTGTCGGGCGGCGCGTCGTCCTCCCAGTCGAAGTGCGGGTCGACGACGACGCACTTCGGGATCGCATCGACGTCGTCTTCGTCGTCCATCTCGGTGTCGTCGCCGCCGGGGACGTAGGGGAGGACGTTCGCCGCGTCCCAGAGGATCGGCCCTTCGATCGACTTCGCGTACGGGTCGATGAGGAGCTTGTTCGGGTTGAAGCGGTGCCCGCGCGCGGGGTCGTACGGCCCGTGGACGCGGTAGCCGTAGCGCTGGCCGGGGCCGACGCCGGGGATGTAGCAGTGCCAGTTGTGCGAGGTGTAGTCGGTGAGCTCGACGCGCGTCTCGGCGCCGTTCTCGTCGAACAGGCAGAGCTCGACGCGCTCGGCGTTCTCGGTGAAGAGCGCGAAGTTCGTCCCTTCGCCGTCCCACGTCGGCCCGAGCGGGAACGGCTTGCCGGGCCAGACGTTCACTCGCGCAGCTCGACGGTCCGGTTCGCGAAGTCGGCCACGAGCTTCACGCTACCGCCAGGCGCCCCGCTGAGGGATTACCGCGCGTGCACGCGCACGCAGTGCTCCGCCGCTGGGGACGAGCGTGGTGCCGCGCCGCTCGGGACGGGCCAGCGTTGGGTCCTCGGCGACGAGTTCGAAGCGGCGCACGATCGCGCTCAGCGCGATCTTGATCTCGAGCAGGGCGAGCGGGGCTCCCAGGCAGCGGTGCGCGCCGCCGCCGAAGGGCAGGAAGCTGTATCCGTCCGGACCCCCGCCGAGGAAGCGCTCGGGCTGCATCCGTTCGGGTTCGGGGTACAGCTCGGGGTCGTGGTGCAGGCCGTATGCATTGACGGCGATCACCGTTCGCGGCTCGATCGTGTAGCCGCCGATCTCGAACGGGACCAGCACGTGGCGGGTCGCGGCCAGCGGGATCGTGGGCCACATCCGCAGGACCTCGTTGGTCAGCGCGTCGACGTACTCGCCGTCTCCCTGCTCGAGCGCCGTCCGCATCCGCATCAGCACGTGCGGGTTGTGGGCCAGGAGCTCCACGCCCCATGTGATGGCGGCGGCGGTCGTGGCGTGTCCCGCTGCGATCAGGGTCTTCAGTTCGTCGCGCACCACCTCGTCCGAGTCGTTCGCGTGCAGCAGCAGCGCGAGGATGCTGTGCTCCTCGACGCCGCCCGTGCGCGCCGCCACGATCTGCTCCTCAGCGCCCGGTCGAACTCGTCGCGCAATCGCCAGTAGCGCTCTGCCGGCAGGTTCCAGCGGCGGCGCTTGCCCAGGCGTGGGAAGTAGCCGCCGATCGCCGAGCCGGGGATCGCCTCCATCGCGTCGAATATCCCGCGCACGCGCCGGCACACATCGGACCCGGGGTCGCCGAGGAGAGCGTGCAGGATCACGTCCAGCGTCAGCTGCTGGGCTCGCGGCAGCACCGCCAGCGGCTCGTCAGTCGGCCAACGCTCCAGCTCGCGCTGCCACAGGCTCTCGGTCAGCTCCCCGTACGCTCGCACGCTTTCGCCGTGGAAGGGTGGCAGCAGCATGCGGCGGCGTTCGAGGTGCTCCGCCGGCTCCCGCATCGCCAGCGCTCCGTCCCCGAAGAGTGGCCGCAATTGGTCGTTGGCGTGCCGCCGGACCAGAGGGTCGCCGTTGAACAGACGGCGGATCGCGTCGCGGTCGATCGTCACCACCATCGCCGGTAGGCCACCGATCCGCGCCGTGAAGGTCGGCCCGTAGCGGGCGTGGGCCGCCTGCGTGAACTCGGTGTAGCGGAATCCCCACTGCAGCGCCTGCACGACGCGAGGGGCCGCCGGCCCGGGAGGCTGAACAGGCTTCCGTTTGAGTCCGATCACGGAAGCCCGAGGCGGCGATCTGGCGTTCCGCTGTGGGGGGCTCTGCGGAAGTCCCGGTCATTGGTGTCCTCCGTTCGTGTCGCAGCCGCCACACGATGTCAGATTTCCGTTCGTGGGCCACATCGATGTGTGGTCGGACCGAGGAGACTCGCCATGGGCCAGCAGCTCGCGAATGCCGCTTGAGCGAGCGGTGGCGAATCGGGGTATTTCGCCGATTCCCGCCGCGCCCGGCGCACTTCCTGCGGCGCATCTCACGACTCAGGTCGAGGGCTTCATCGGCAGCTGGCAAGAGATCATCTTCCGCGACCACGGGCGTGCCTTCTATCTGTTCATCGGCGTCGGCGGAGTCGGCGCTTCTGCCAACGCTGCTGCACGCGTTCGACACCCTGCGCGTCGGGCCGCGCGGCCACGCCTAGCGGCCGACTGCGTAACCCTGCTCGCCGCGCGGGTTCGCGCCGGCTTCGAGCACGCCGTCCGGCTCGCGGGCGACTGAGCTGACGCGGCCGAGGCTCCACGCCGGCGAGACCTCGACCTCGTGGCCGCGCTCGCGTAGGCCGGCGATCGTCTCCTCGCCGACGCGCTCCTCGACCGCGACGTGCCGCGGCAGCGTCTCGCGCGGATAGAAGCTCGACGGGAACGCCTCGGTGTGATGGTTCGGCGCGTCGATCGCGGCCTGGAGGTTGAGGCCGAAATGGACGTGGCCGAGGAAGGTGTGGAGCGTCCACTGATCCTGCTGGTCGCCGCCGGGCGTGCCCGTCGCGAGGTACGGCTCGCCGCCGCGCGCCGCCATCGTCGGCGAGAGCGTCGTGCGCGGCCGCTTCCCCGGCGCGAGCGAGTTCGGCAGGCCGTCCTCGAGCCAGAACATCTGCGCGCGCGTGCCGAGGCAGAACCCGAGCGACGGGATGACCGGCGCGCCCCAGAGCCAGCCGCCGCTCGGCGTCGCCGCGACCATGTTCCCCCAGCGGTCGACGACGTCGAGGTGGACCGTGTCGCCGCGCGTCGGCTCGCCGACGCCGGGCGCGAGCGGCGCGTCGCCGACCGGCGTCGCGAGGCGCGGGTTCTCGCCGCCGGGCCGCAGCTCGGCCGACGACTCCTGCGTCGAGCAGGCCGCGCCGCTCCTCCGCGTAGTCGCGCGAGAGGAGCATGTCGAGCGGCACGTCGGTGAAGTCCGGATCGCCGTACCACGCCTCGCGATCGGCGAACGCGAGCTTCGCGCACTCGGTGATCGTGTGGATGTACTCCGCCGAGTTCTGGCCCATCCCCGCGAGGTCGAAGCCCTCGAGCAGCCGCAGCTGCTGGAGGAAGACCGGCGCCTGGCTCCACGGCCCGGCCTTGAACACCTCGTAGCCGTGGTAGTCGACCGAGAGCGGCTCCTCCCACCGCGGCTCCCACGTTGCCAAGTCTTCCGCCGAGAGAAGGCCCGCGTGACGCTCGCCGGAGCTGTCGCGCCACTCGCGCTCCTGGAACGCGACGAACTCCTCGGCGACCCAGCCGCGGTACCAGTCCTCCACCGGATCCTTCGACGCGGCGAGCCGACGGTACGTCTCGGCGAGCTGCGGGTTCGTCGCCATCGTCCCCGGCTCGGCGACGGGAAGGTAGAGGTCCGCCGACGGCGTCCAGTCCTCGCGGAAGAGCTGCTCGACGTTGCGGATCGCGCCGGCGATCTGCGGCAGGACGGGATAGCCGGTCTCGGCGTAGTGGATCGCGTAGTGCGCGACCTCCTCGAACGGCATCGTCCCGTACTCGCGGAGCAGCGCGAGCCAGCCGCCGAACGCGCCGGGGACGACGGCCGAAAGCGGGCCGGTGCCGGGGATCAAGGAGAGGCCGAGGTCGTCGCGGTAGCGCTCGATCGTCGCTGCGGCGGGGGCCGGGCCTTGCGCGCAGAGCACGAGCGGGCGGTCGCGGTGCGCGGGCCAGATGAGCGCGGGCAGGTCGCCGCCGGGCCCGTTGAGGTGCGGCTCGACGACCTGCAGCGTCAGCCCGGCCGCAACCGCGGCGTCGAACGCGTTGCCGCCGAGCTCGAGCACGGCCATCCCCGCCGCCGACGCGAGCCAGTGCGTCGACGCGACCATGCCGAACGTGCCGCGAAGCTCTGGGCGAGTCATCATCGCCGTAGACGCTAGCGTCCCCGGCTGTGGCGCGAGTCCTCGACCCGAAGCTCCTCGTCATCGGCGTCGTCGGCGGTCTGCTCTCCGGACTCCTCGGTGTCGGCGGCGGGATCATCATGGTGCCGCTCCTCGTCTACTGGGCCGCCTATGGCCAGCGCGACGCACACGCGATGTCGCTCGGCGCGATCATCCCGATCAGCATCGCCGGGATCGCGACGTTCGGCGTCGCCGGCCAGGTGCATTAGCTCGACGCGGTCGGGCTCGCCGCGGGGTCGATCGTCGGCGCGGGCTCGGAGCGCGGCTGGCTCACGCGGATCGACGAGCGCCTGCTGAAGATCATCTTCGGGCTCTTCCTCGTCGGGGTCGCCATCCTCATCGGAGCGCGCGCGTGAGCGGGCCGGGCCTCTACGTCGCTCTCATCGCGTTCGGCGTCTCGCCGGGTCGCGTCGGGGCTGCTCGGCGTCGGCGGCGGAACGCTCATGGTTCCGTTCCTCGTGCTCGCCGTCGGTCTCACCCAGCACGGAGCCGAGGCGACGTCGCTGCTCGTCATCCTCCCGACCGCGATCGTCGGCAGCCTCACCCTGCGCCGCCGCGGCGTCGGAAACCTCGGGCTCGCCCTGCGCTTCGGCCTCGTCGGAGCGATCGGGGCCGTTCGCCGGCGCGAAGCTCGCGCTCGCTCTTCCGGCGTCGACGCTGAAGATCGTGTTCGCCGTCTTCGTCGGTGTCGTCGGGCTGAAGCTCGCGTGGGACGGCTGGCGCGCTACTCCGGAATAAGCCAGACCGCCCCGAGCGGCGGCAGCGTCACGAGCGACGGAGAACGGCTGGTCGTTCCACGGCATCGGCTCGGCCTCGACCGCGCCGAGGTTCCCGACGCCGCTGCCGCCGTAGAACGCCGAGTCGGTGTTGAGCGCCTCGCGCCAGCGGCCGCCCGCGGGCACGCCCGACGCGGTAGCCCTCGCGCGGCACCGGCGAGAGATTCAGCACGCAGACGAGCGGCGGCGTATCTCCCTCGCCGAGCCGCGCGAACGCGACGCACGTTGTTCGCCGCGTCGTTCGCCTCGAGCCAGCGGAAGCCCTCCGGCTCGAAGTCCCGCTGCCACAGCGCCGGCGTCTCGCGGTAGACGCGGTTCAGGTCGCGCACGAGCGAGCGCACGCCGTCGTGCTCGGCGTACTCGAGGAGGTTCCAGTGGAGCGAGCCGTCCTCGTTCCACTCATCCCACTCGCCGAGCTCGCCGCCCATGAACAGGAGCTTCTTGCCGGGATGCGCCCACATGTACGCGTACAGCGCGCGGAGGTTCGCGAACTTCTGCCAGCGGTCGCCGGGCATCTTGCTCGAGCAGCGAGCGCTTCCCGTGCACGACCTCGTCGTGCGAGAGCGGCAGCACGAAGTTCTCGCTGAACGCGTACATGAGCGAGAGCGTCAGCGTGTCGTGGTGGAAGCGCCGGTGGACCGGATCCTTCTCGAAGTACGCGAGCGTGTCGTGCATCCAGCCCATGTTCCACTTGAAGCCGAAGCCGAGCCCGCCGGTGTACGTCGGCGCCGAGACGCCGGGCCACGCGGTCGACTCCTCGGCGGCTGAGATGACGCCCGGCTCGCGCGCGTGGAGCGCTTCGTTCAGCTCCTTGAGGAACGCGACGGAGTCGAGGTCCTCGCGGCCGCCGTGCTCGTTCGGCACCCACTGGCCGGCCTTGCGCGAGTAGTCGAGGTACAGCATCGAGGCGACGGCGTCGACGCGGAGGCCGTCGGCGTGATGCTCGCGAATCCAGTAGAGCGCGTTCGCGAGGAGGAAGTTCCGCACCTCGGTGCGCGCGAGGTTGAAGACGAGCGTTCCCCAGTCGGGATGCGCGCCGCGGCGCGGGTCGGCGTGCTCGTACAGATGGCTGCCGTCGAACGACGCGAGCGCCCAGTCGTCGCGCGGGAAGTGCGCGGGAACCCAGTCGAGGATCACGCCGATCCCGCGCTCGTGCATGCGGTCGACGAAGTAGCGGAAGTCGTCCGGCGTGCCGAAACGCGACGTGGGCGCGTAGTAGCCGGTCACCTGGTAGCCCCACGAGCCGCTGAACGGGTGCTCCATCACCGGCATGAGCTCGACGTGCGTGAAGCCGAGATCCGCGACGTAGTCGCCGAGCTCGTCGGCGAGCTCGCGGTACGTGAGATGGCTGCCGTCCTCTTTGCGCCGCCACGAGCCGAGGTGCACTTCGTAGATCGACATCGGCTCGCGGAGCGGATCGGACGCGCGCCGCCGCTCGAGCCACGCGTCGTCGTTCCAGACGTGCTTCGAATCCCAGACGATCGACGCATTGGCGGGCGGAACTTCTGCGTAGAACGCGACGGGATCGCTCTTCAGGCGGAGCCGGCCGTCCTGCGTGCGCAGCTCGAACTTGTACTTCGCGCCCTCCTCGACGCCGGGCACGAACAGCTCCCAGATCCCGGACTCCCCGAGCGAGCGCATCGGGTGAAGTCGGCCGTCCCACGAGTTGAAGTCCCCGACGACGGCGACCGAGCGCGCGTTCGGCGCCCACACCGCGAACGCCGTTCCGACCACGCCGTCGACGTCCAGGACGTGCGCGCCGAGGTCACCGGGGGTCGGGAGAAACGAGTAGGGGTCGCGGAGCGTGAACGTGTTGCCGTCGGCGTACTCGACCTCGAGCTCGTAGTCGAGCGGCAAGACTCGCCTGCGGAAGGAGTGCCTCCCAGAGCCCGGCGGGATCTTTGAGCTCGGCGTCGACGCCGGCGGGCTGGACGCGAACCCCGACTGCCTCGGGTCGAAACGCGCGGACGACGACGCCGTCCCCGAGTTCGTGTGCTCCGAGGACGCTGTGGGGGTCGGCCCCGAGCTCCAGGCTCACAGGATCTCGGCCGCGGTGTTGAGCAGGCGCTCGATCCCCGCGACAGAGACGGGGATCCAGTCGGGCCGGTTGTCGAGCTCGTAGCGGAGCTCGTACACCGCCTTCTCGAGCTCGAACATCGCGAGGAGCCGCCCGGTCGCCGCCTCGCCGGCGGGCAAGAGGATCGCGTCGACCGCACCGAGGTAGCTGTCGAGGAACCGCTTGCGCGCCTGCTCCTCCCAGTCCGCCGGCACGTCCGTGTCGTGGTGGATCGCGGCCGCGTTGGCGACGTACGCGAACGAGCGGAGCATCCCCGCGACATCGCGCAGCGGCGACTGCTTGCGGCGCCGCTCCGTGAGCGTGCGCGCGGGCTCGCCCTCGAAGTCGAGGATCATCCAGTCGTCTCCCGTCGCCAGCGTCTGGCCGAGATGGAAGTCACCGTGGGTGCGAATGAGCCGTCCCGCGGAGCCGACGTGGCTGAGGATGTGCAGTTGTCGGCGCACCTCTTCCTCGTGGCCGGCGATCGGAGCGAGCCTCTCGTCGTCCTCGGGCAGGGAGAGGAAGACGTGCCCGACCTCCTCGTCGACGGCCGCCGCGAAGAGCGCGAGCGACTCCGCGCTCGGGTCCTCCGGGCAGAAGGCCGGGTCGCTCAGGTCGGAGGCGAGCGTGTTGTGGAGCTCGGCAGTGACCTCACCGAGCCGGGAGACGCGGTCGAGGAACTGCTCCGGGGCGGAGGCAATCTCGTCGAGCGCGAGCTGCCAGCCGTCTACTCCGTCGGCGACGAACTCCTGCACGAGCCCGAGCGTCGCGGTGAGCGGCCCGCCCGCGTACTCGTACGAACCGCCGAACGCCGGGACGTTGGGGAAGCCGCGCTCGGCGAGAAAGCGCAGCAGCTCGAGCTCGGGGTTGATGCCAGGCTCGAGGCGGCGGAAGACCTTGAGGATGAGCGCGTCGTCGAAGACGACCGAGCTGTTCGACTGCTCTGACTCGATCAGCCGCCCGACGCGCAGCTCTCTGTCGAGTGCCGTGAAGCCGTCGGCGGGATGGAAATCGACGGCGCCGTCGGACCCGCGCAGCGTCGCGCACGTGCGCATCGCCCCGACAAGTTCCCGTGCGAGCTCGATCTCGTCTCCGGCCAGCAGCACCTGGTAGACATCGTGCGCCCCCGTGTCGTACCGCAGTTCGACGAGGGCGATCGTCAGCTCCTCTCGCACCGCGATGGTGTCGAGGATCTCCGCGTGGGTTGCCGTCCGCGACTTCGAGCCGTACCAGCGCCGCTGCGTGATTTGCTCGAGCAGGTCGGCGCTCACGCTGCGTCCTCCGTCGGCCGGAGTCGGAACCAGAAGAACCCGCGCGGCGCGAGGGTGAGCAGGTACGGAAGATCGCCGACAGCCGGGAACGCTGTCTCGCCGAGCATCTCCACCGGAACGAGCCCGGCGTACTCGGAGAGGTCGAGCTGCACAGCCTGCGCCGAGCGGGCGAGATTGTGGACGCACAGCACGATGTCCTCTTCCCACGTCCGCAGGTGCGCGAACACGCGATGGTTGTCGCCGCGGAGCGGGCGGTAGTCGCCGAGCCCGAACACGGGATGCTGCTTCCGGAGCGCGATGAAGCGCTGGTGCCAGCGGAGGAGCGACCCCGGCGAGCGCAGCTGGGCCTCGACGTTCACGGCCTGGAAGCCGTAGACGGGATCCATCAGCGGCTGCGAGTAGAGCTGCGCCCAGTCGGCGCGCGAGAAGCCGGCGTTGCGGTCGCCCGACCACTGCATCGGCGTGCGGACGCCGTCGCGGTCGCCGAGATAGACGTTGTCGCCCATGCCGATCTCGTCCCCGTAATAGAGCACCGGCGAACCTGGCAGCGAGAAGAGAATCGCGTGCATCAGCTGGTTCTCGTCAAAGCCGCCGTCGAGCAGCGGCGCTAGGCGGCGGCGGATCCCGACGTTGAGCTTCATGCGCGGGTCTTTCGCGTACTCCGCGTACATGTAGTCGCGCTCTTCGTCGGTGACCATCTCGAGCGTCAGCTCGTCGTGGTTGCGGAGGAAGAGTCCCCACTGGCAGTTCTCCGGGATCGCGGGCGTGCGGTCGAGGATCTCGTAGATCGGCGTCGCGTCTTCGCGGCGGATGGCCATGAACATGCGCGGCATGACGGGGAAGTGGAATGCCATGTGGCACTCGTCCCCGTCGCCGAGGTACTCGACGACGTCCTCGGGCCATTGGTTTGCCTCGGCGAGCAGCACGCGGTCGGGGTAGTTCGCCTCGACCTCGGCGCGGACGCGCTTGAGGTACGCGTGCGTCTCGGGGAGGTTCTCGCCGTTCGTCCCCTCGCGTTCGTAGAGGTACGGCACGGCGTCGAGGCGGAAGCCGTCGATCCCGAGGTCGAGCCAGAAACGCAGCACGTCGAGCATCGCGTCCTGCACGTCGGGGTTGTCGAAGTTGAGGTCGGGCTGGTGCGCGAAGAAGCGATGCCAGTAGTACTGGCCGCGCGCCGGGTCGAGCGTCCAGTTCGACGGCTCGGTGTCGGTGAAGATGATCCGCGCCTCTTGGTACGGCTCGTCGGTGTCGGACCAGACGTACCAGTCGCGCTTTCGGGCCTTGCGGATCGTTGCGCGACTCCTGGAACCACGCGTGATCCGACGACGTGTGGTTCATGACGAGGTCGGCGATCACGCGGATCCCGCGCTGGTGCGCCTGTGCGACGAACTCGCGGAAGTCCTCGACGGTGCCGAGGTCCGGGTGGATCTCGAGGAAGTTCGCGATGTCGTAGCCGCCGTCCTTGAGCGGCGACTCGTACATCGGCAGGAGCCAGACGCAGTCGACGCCGAGCCATTCGAGGTAGTCGAGCTTCTCGATGAGGCCGCGGAAGTCGCCGAGGCCGTCGTCGTTCCCGTCGAAGAAGCCGCGGATATGGATCTCGTAGAAAACGGCCCGCTTGAACCACAGCGGATCGCGCTCGAACCACTGCTCAGACATGGCTCCTCCGGACACGTCCGGAACCGGGTTCCGGACGTGTCTTGTAGGGACACGGCTCGTTGGCCGCGAGTCCCGCGAACTGCAAGAAGAACGACCTTCCGTTACTGGCTCTTTTGGACACGTCCGGAACCGGGTTCCGGACGTGTCTCAAGGAGACACGTACCTCGCTCATCCGCCCAACCTCAGCACATGCGCGCCGCCCGGCGGCAGCTTCACGTAGTTACGGCCGATCCGCCACGTGTACGTCTCGCCTGCGAGGAGATCCTCGACGCGATATGCCGGCGGGAGTCCGGTCGAGACCGGCACCACGCACGCGCCCTCCTGCGATCCCCTGCGGATCGAGATTGACGACGATGACGACCGCGTTGTCGCCGCGCCGCTTGAGGAACGCGAACAGCTGCTCGTTCTCCGTCTCCAGCACCGTGAGCGGATCGAGCCATTGCAGCGCCTCGTTCTCGCGGCGCGCTGCGTTCAGCCGCGCCACCAACGGCAGCAGCGGCCCGTCCAAAGTCCGCGGCCGTAGCTCGTACTTCTCCGAGTTGAGGTACTCCTCCGAGCCGGGCCGCACGGGCACGTTCTCGCACGACTCGAAGCCGGAGTAGATCCCGTACGACGGCGACAGCGTCGCCGCCAGCACGAGCCGCGCCTCGAACGCGGGCCGGCCGCCGCTGACGAGGTACTCGTGGAGGATGTCCGGCGTGTTCGCGAAGCAGTTCGGCCGGTAGAAGTCGACGCCAGTCGAGCAGCTGGCCGAGGAACTCGAGCAGCTCCCAGCGCGTGTTCTTCCACGTGAAGTACGTGTAGCTCTGGGAGAAGCCCGCTTTCGCGAGCGTTGTCATCGGCGCCGGCCGCGTGAACGCCTCGGCGAGGAAGACGACCTCGGGATGTTCGGCGCGCACCTCGGCGATCAGCCACTCCCAGAACGCGACCGGCTTCGTGTGCGGGTTGTCGACGCGGAAGACCGTGACGCCCTCGCCGATCCAGTGGCGAACAACGTCGAGCAGCGCCTGCCACAGCCCTCGCCAGTCGTCGCAGCCGAAGTCGACGTTGTAGATGTCCTGGTAGCGCTTCGGCGGGTTCTCGGCGAACTTCAGTGTCCCGTCGGGGCGGCGGAAGAACCACTCCGGGTGCTCGGTCAGCCACGGGTGGTCGGGCGAGCACTGGATCGCGAAGTCGAGCGCGATCTCGATGCCGATGCTCCCGCGCTTCGGCAACGAGCGCGCGAAAGTCCTCGAGCGGTGCCGAGGTCGGGGTGGATCGCGTCGTGCCCGCCGTCCTCGCGAGCCGATCGCCCACGGGCTGCCGACGTCGCCCGGCTCCGCCCGCTCGGCGTTGTTGCGGCCCTTGCGGTTCGTCACGCCGATCGGATGGATCGGCGGGAAGTAGAGGACGTCGAAGCCGAGCTCGGCGAAGCGCGGCAGCTGTTCGCGCACGCCCTCGAACCCGCCCCACGAGCGCGGGAAGAGCTCGTACCACGAGCCGAAGCGGGCGAGCGGCCGGTCGACCGCGACGTCGTACGTCGCCGACTTCGCCTTCTCCGAGCGGTCGCCCGCGGGTGCGGCGAGCGCTTCGTCGACCGTCAGCTCGCGGCGCTCGAGGAGAACCGCGCCCTCCGAGAGCTCGCCCGCGAGGTCGGCCTGCCCCGCGGCGACCTTGCGCTGCAGCTCGGTCTGGAACGAGGCGACGCGGTCGACCCACGCCTCGACTCGGAAGCTCCAGCGTCCCGGCCTGTCGACCTCGAACGAGCCGGTCCAGAGGTCGTTCCCCTGCGGCACGAGCGGCGCCTCGGCCCAGCGCGTCGAGCCGGGCCGGCGGTAGCGAACCGCCGCGCCGAGCGTCTCGTGGCCGTCGCGGAAGATCCGCGCCGACACGGTGACGCTCTCGCCGGTCGTGCGTTTCACGGCCCAGCGGCCGCAGTCGATCTGCGGCGAGACGTCCTGGATCTCGATCCGCGCGGGCGTGTTTTCGGGAGAGGCACGCCTGAAGTCTCACCGATGCGAGAGGATCGAAGCGTGAGGCTCGCACGCTCCGCCGGTGTCCTGCTCCACCCGACCTCGCTTCCGTCGGGCCGGATCGACAGCGACGCGTACCGGTTCGTCGACTGGCTCGCCGCCGCAGGCCAGTCGTGGTGGCAGATGCTGCCGCTCGGCCCGCCCGACGAGTTCGACTCGCCGTACCGCTCGCCGTCCGCGTTCGCCGCCTCGCCCGCGCTCCTCGCGAAGCCCGACGCGCCGCGTCACCGCCGCCGAGATCGAGGACTTCGTCGCGCGGCATCCGTACTGGACGGGCACGTGGGCGAGCTTCGCCGGCGAGGACGCGATCGCCGACCAGGTGCGCTTCGAGCGGGAGTGGCGAGCGTTGCGCGCCTACGCCGCCGAGCGCGGCGTGCGTCTCATCGGCGACGTGCCGATCTACGTCTCCGACGACGGCGCCGACTTCGCCGGCTGGCCGGAGCTGTTCGCGCACGGCGAGGTCGCCGGCGCGCCGCCCGACGCGCTCAGCAAATCGGGCCAGCTCTGGGGGAACCCGCTGTACGACTGGCCCGCGCACCGCGCGACCGGCTACCGCTGGTGGCGCGAGCGCTTCCGGCGCACGTTCGAGCTCGTCGACCTATGCCGCGTCGACCACTTCCGCGGCTTCGTCTCGTACTGGGCGATCCCCGAGCGCCACAAGACCGCGAAGCGCGGCCACTGGCGGCCCGGGCCGGGCATCGAGCTGTTCCGCGCGGTCGAGCGCGAGCTCGGCGGCCTGCCGGTGATCGCGGAGGACCTCGGCCTCATCACGCCGCCCGTCTACCGGCTGCGCGACGAGCTCGGCCTGCCGGGCATGGCGGTTCTCCTCTGGGGGTTCGGCGGCTCGCTGCGCAACCTCCACCGGCCGGAGAACCACGTCCGTCAACGAGGTCGTCTACACGAGCACGCACGACACCGACACGGTCGCGGGCCACTTCGGCGGCAGCCCGTCTCCGTGGGACGTGATCGAGATCGCGTACCGCTCGCCCGCGTCGCTCGCCATCGTCCCCGCGCAGGACGTGCTCGGGCTCGGCAGCGAGGCGCGGATGAACCGGCCGGGCACCGCGGACGGGCAACTGGCAGTGGCGACTCGAGCCGGGCCAGCTCACGCCGGCGCTCGCGCGACGCCTGCGCGATCTCGCCGAGAAGAACCGCCGCTAGACCGCGAAATAGATCGCGCAGGCGGTGCCGGCGCAGAGGCAGTAGATCGCGAACGGCGTCAGCGTCCGCGTCTCGAAGTAGCGCATGAGGAACTTCACGGAGAAGTACGCCGTCAGGCCCGAGCACAGCGCGCCGACGAACGCCGGGCCGCGCACGCCGTTCCCCTGCGGGCCGGCGAGCTCCGGCAGCTTCAGAACGGCGGCGGCGAGGATGATCGGCGTCGCGAGGAGGAACGCGAAGCGTGCGGCGTCCCTGTGCGAGAGCCCGACGAGCAGGCCGCCGCCCATCGCCGCGCCCGAACGCGAGAAGCCGGGGATGAGCGCGATCGCCTGCGCGCGCGCCGACCGTGACCGACTGCCACCAGCCGACCTTCTGCGCGATCCGCTCGTCGTTGTCGTCCGTCGTCTCGGGCGCGCGCCGCCGCAGCGCCTCGGCGCCGAAGAGCAGCACGCCGTTGAGCGCGAGGAAGATGCTCGCGTACTCCGGCGACGCGAAGAGCTTCCGCAGCGACGTCCTGCAGCAGCAGTCCGAGAATCCCGGCCGGGATCGTGGCGACGATGAGCAGCCAGCCGAGCTTCGCATCGGGGTCGTCGCCGATCTCGCGGTCGCGGAGCGAGCGGCCGAGGCCCTTGACGATCCGCACCCAGTCGCTCCAGAAGAACCCGAGCAGCACGAGCGCCGTCGCGAGATGGGTCGCGACGAGGAAGCTCAGGAAGTACGGCTTGTTCTGCTGGATGTTCCAGCCGAGCAGGCTCGGGAGGATGACGCTGTGCCCGAGGCTCGAGACGGGGAAGAGCTCCGTCACGCCCTGCAGCAGCCCGAGCATCGCGCCCTGGAAGTAGCTGATCGGAGCCACGCGGAGGTTACGCGGTGGGCTTCTCGGCGCGCTCTTCTTAGGCCCGGTGTTGAACCAGGCGAAGGCGAAGCACGCGAGCCCGACGAGGATCGCGGCGATCCCGTGCTTCACGTGATGGTGCGACGAGGCGGCCTCGTGACCCGGGAAGAACGACGGCAACGAGCTCGCCGGCTCCACGAAGTAGACGATGCCGACGACGATCAGGACGATGCCGAGGATCGACGGCGAGCGGCACGAGCCATTTCCGGTGGGCGGCCACGAGCGGCGTTCTACCTAGCCGGCCGGATGCGAGGCGTCGGTGAACTCGCGGAACTCGGCCGTGAGGAGATAGGCGGTCTGTTCGCCGATGTCGACGGCGCGGTCGCCGATCCGCTCGATCGTCCGCGCGACGACGACCATCCGCAGGCCCCACTCGCGCATCGGTTCGTCGGCCATGACGTCGACGAGGCGCTCGACGAAGCGGCGGTTGGCGCGGTCGATGAGCTCGTCGAGCTCGACGAGGCTCTCGGCGCCGGCGAGGTCGCGCTCGCTGAACGAGTTCAGCGCGACGCGCACCATCTCCTCGGCGCGCTCGGCCATCTCCGTCAGGACGTCGGCGAGAGCGGGATCCGGCTCGATGTCGGCGACGAGCTTCGACAGCTTCGCGATCGTGACGCAGCCGTCGCCGGTGCGCTCGAGCAGGAGGTTGATGTGGATGATCGCCAGCAGCAACCGCAGGTCGCGGGCGACCGGCGTCTGCAGGGCGAGGAGCGACTGGATCTGCTGCTCGATCGCGACGAAGTGGCGATCGACCTCGTCGTCGAACGCGATCACCTCGTCGGCGAGCTCCCGGTCGCGATCCTGGAGGGCGCGTGTCGCACCGTGGACGGCGCTCAGGACGCGCTGCCCCATCTCCTGTAGCTGGGCCTCGACCTGCCCGAGTGCGTCGTCCATGGCCATCGATCCCACAGTACTCGGTGCTCTGACCGGCGAGCGTCGCTGCCCTGGCAGCCCCGAATCGCCTGTCACCACTCCGTCTCCATTCGGCAACGCGCGTGTTGCCCACGCTCGCAGACGGCGCGTCCGTATGTTGGCCGCGAACCCAGTTAGGGCTACTCAAGAGGAGGAAACTCGATGCCGAAAAACGGCATGCTCGTTCGGATTTCACTCGCGCTCGCCGCTGTCGCGGTTCTCGCAACAATCGCGGTCTCCGCGGCCGGCGCGGCCCGGCAGTCCACCGACTCTCAAGGGCGCGGGCAGCACCTTCGTCCAGCCGCTCATCAACGCCTGGACTCAGCTTCCGAGCCCCGGCGCCAGCCCGTTCACGTCGGCGAAGCACATCAACGTGACCTACGGCGGCGGCGGCTCGGGTGCCGGTGTCGCGGCCATCACGACCAAGACGGTCGACTTCGGTGCGAGCGACGCACCGCTCAGCGCGTTCGCCACGACGTGCACGACGTGCGTTCAGATCCCGTGGGCGCTCTCGGGCACGGCGATGATCTACCACATCGACGGCGTCACGAAGACGCTCAACATGAGCGGCCCGGTGCTCGCGAAGATCTACCTCGGCCAGATCACGTTCTGGGACGACAAGGCGATCAAGGCGCTCAACAAGGGCGTGAGCATCCCGCACACGGCCGATCACGACCGTGCACCGCGACTCGTCGTCGGGCACGACGTACAACTTCACCGACTACCTCTCGCGCGTCTCGTCGACGTTCTGGAAGGCGCATGTACGGCGCCACGACGCTGATCCGGACGTGGCCCGGGAGCAACGCCGTTCAGGCGCACGGCAGCAGCGGCGTCGCGGCGGCGGTCGACGGACACGAACGGCGCGATCGGCTACGTCGACGTCTGGTACGGCATCACGGCGCACCTCAAGTACATGTCCATCCAGAACAAGCACGGCCAGCTTCGTCCAGCCCGACGCTTGCGTCGATCGCGACCGGCGTCCAAGCTCGACACCACGCCGAAGGCCGACGGGTCGCTCTCGATCGTCAACCCGCCGAACACCACCAAGTACTTCGGGGCGTACCCGATCTCGACGTACACGTACGTCGATGTCCAGAAGCATTCGGGTTCGATGGCTGCTCCGCTGCAAGACGTTCCTCACCTGGGCGGTCACGACCGGCCAGAGCTACGCGGCCGCGAACTATCTTCGTGCCGCTTCCGACGGGGGTCGTCAAGTGCGACAAGACGCAGATCAACGAAGATCGTCTCGTAAGGTAAGAATCCCGAGCGGGACATTGAGCGCGCTCGAGACAACCACTGAACTCACCCGCCGCCCCTTCTCGGGGCGGCGGGTGCGTTTCGGCGATCTGATCCTCCAGGTCGTCGCCGGCGCGGCGGCGCTCGGCGTCGTCGTCATCGTCGGCCTGATCGCCTACAAGCTCATCGAGGGCGCCAGGCTGTCGATCTCGACGTTCGGCCTCGGCTTCCTCGTTCACCAGAACCGCTGGGACATCACGGCACGACCAGTTCGGCGCGGCGCAACTTCATCTACGGCACCGCGGTCACGGGGCTCGGCGCGCTCCTCATCGCGACCCCGCTCGCGCTCGGGATCGCGATCTACCTCAGCGAGCTCGCTCCCGGCTGGATTCGCGGCCCGGTGACTGCGCTCGTCGAGACGCTCGCCGCGATCCCGAGCGTCATCGTCGGACTCTGGGGGCTCTCTACGTCCTCGCGCCGTTCCTCCTCAGCGCACGTCGACCCGGCGCTTCACTCGGTGCTCGGCTTCATCCCGCTCTTCGGGCCGGCGACGCAAGGCTCGAACCTCTTCACCGGCGATCGTCGTCCTGACGATCATGATCATCCCGATCATCTCGAGCATCTCGCGCGAGCTCTTCCTCGGCGTGCCGCCCGAGCTGAAGGAGGGCGCGCTCGGCCTCGGCACGACGCGCTGGGAGATGGTGCGCGGCGTCGTGCTTCCCGTACTCGCGCAGCGGCATCGCGGCCGCGATGATCCTCGGCCTCGGCCGCGCGATCGGCGAGGCGATCGCGGTGCTCCTCGTCGTCGGCGGCGGCTCGACATCATCAGCGCGAACCTCTTCCAGCCGGGCAACACGCTCGCGGCGAGGATCGCCGTCGGAGTTCTCAGGGCGTACCAGACGCGCCGAAGGAGCCTCATCGCTCTTCTATCTCGCGGCTGATCCTGCTCGTCGTTCTCGCTCGTCGTGAACCTCATCGCGCAGATGATCATCCGGCGCGCGGCCGCGCCGTCAGGGGCTAGCATGAGCGCCGTCGAGACCGACGCCGCTGACGCGGCCGAACGACCGGCTGCGCCGGCGGAAGGCCGTCAACCGCGGCATGGAGCTGCTCGCGATGACCGCCGCGGCGATCGGCGTCGCGATCCTCGTGATCGTCGTCTACTAGATCGTCCGGAACGGCGCGAGCGCGCTCAACTGGGATCTCTTCACGAAGGGCAGATCCCGTTCGCCCCGCCGGGCATCCCGCAGGGTCTCGCGAACGCGTTCGCGGGCACGCATCGTCATCGTCGGGATCGCGGCGGCGATGGGCTATCCCGTATCGGGATCCTCGTCGCGATCTACCTCGTCGAGTTCGCGCCGCGGCGAGTGCGGAACTTCGTCAGCCTCGTGCTCGACGTCCTCATGGGCATCCCGGCGATCGTGATCGGGATCTTCTACTACGGGCTGCTCGTGCTCACGACGCACCAGCAGCGGGCCCTCTGGGGGTCGATCGCCCTCGCCACGATCATGCTCCCGCTCGTCGCGCGCTCGACGATCGAGGTGCTCGCTGCTCGTGCCGAACTCGCTGCGCGAGGCGTCGCTCGGGCTCGGGCGTTCCGCGCTGGCGGACGACGCTCGGCATCGTCCTGCCGCAGACCGTCGGCGGTGATCGTGACGGGAGCATCCTCGCCGTCTCGCGCATCGCCGGCGAGGCGGCGCCGCTGCTGTTCCTCGTGTTCGATCGGCAGCAACGCCGTCGACTGGAACCCGCTCCACGCCGCTCGCAGAGCGTCCCGCTCGCGATCTTCAGCCTGACCGAATCGCCGGATCCGGAGGATCACGCGCGCGCGTGGGCGGCTGCGCTCGTTCTCGTGGTCTTCATCCTGTGGCGAGCCTCGGCGGCGCGCTGGCTCGCGGCCCGCAGCAAACGTAAGCTTGGGAGGACTGCGAGATGACGGAGGCGATGACCGAGTCGAGTAGCATCGAGCCTGCCGTGCGCGTCGAGACCAAGCGTCAGCCGCTGCCGCCGCGCGAACGGCTCGAGACGGTGTTCGAGATCTCCGATCTCGACGCGCATCTACGGCTCGAAGGCCGCGCTCAAGGGCGTCTCGTTCGAGATCTACAAGAACCTCGTCACGGCGATCATCGGGCCGTCCGGCTGCGGCAAGAGCACCTTCATCCGCTGCCTGAACCGGATGAACGACCTCGTGCCGAGCTTCCGCCAGACAGGCACGATCCGCTACCACGGCTACGACATCTCGTCGCGCGACGTCGACCCTGTCGCGGTGCGCCGCACGATCGGGATGGTCTTCCAGCGGCCGAATCCGTTCCCGAAGTCGATCTTCGACAACGTCGCGTGGGGCCTGAAGGTGCTCGGGATGAAGGACGGCCTCAACGAGCGCGTCGAGAAGGCGCTCACGCAGGCCGCGCTCTGGGACGAGGTGAAGGATCGCCTCAAGACGAGCGCGCTCGGCCTCTCCGGCGGCCAGCAGCAGCGCCTCTGCATCGCGCGGGCGATCGCGGTCGAGCCCGACGTCGTCCTCATGGACGAGCCGGCCTCGGCGCTCGACCCGATCGCGACGCAGAAGATCGAGGAGCTCATGCACAACCTCAAGAGCGAGTACACGTTCGTGATCGTCACGCACAACATGCAGCAGGCCGCGCGCGTCGCCGACATGACGGCGTTCTTCTCCATCTCCCGCGGCGAGGAAGGCGAGCGGTGGGGCGAGCTCGTCGAGTACGACGCGACGGAGAAGATCTTCACGGCGCCGTCCGACAAGCGGACCGAGGACTACGTCACCGGCCGCTTCGGTTAGTTACGTCGGAAAGCTGATCCGGATCGTGAGTCCCCGGCCCGGGTTCGCTCGTCGCGACGATCGTTCCGCCTGCCGACGTGACGATGTGCTTGACGATCGCGAGGCCGAGTCCCGTGCCGCGGCTCGTGCGGGCCTGGTCGCCGCGGTAGAAGCGCTCGAAGAGGCGCGGCAGGTCGGCGCCGGCACGCCGCCGCCGTCGTCGGAGACCGTGAGAGCAGCGCCCTCGGATCAGCTCGACGTGCACGTCCGTCCCCTGGCCCGCGTAGCGGATCGAGTTCGCGAGGAGGTTCTCGACGACGACGCGCAGCATCCGTGGGCGTAGCGGCAGCTCGACGTCGGCGTCGCCGTCGACGACGAGCGTCACGCCGGCGTGGTCGGCGCGGTCGGCGAGCGAGTCGACGATCTCGTCGACGACCGGCTTCGCCGCCGTGTGGCCGAGCGCCACGACCTCACGTCCCGTCTCGAGCTCGCCGAGGAAGAGGACGTCGTCGATGAGCTCCCGCGTCTGCGAGCACCTCCTGCACCGCCTGCTCCATCAACGCGTCGACGTCCGAGCCGGGCAGCGTTGCGTTCTCGAGCAGCGCGAGGAGGCGCGCGAGCGGCGTGCGCAGCTCGTGCGAGACGGCCGCGGTGAAGCCCATGCGGAGCTCCTGGTACGCCGAGAGCTCCGGTGGCGCGCCGCGAGAAGAGGACGAGCAGCTCGGGATGCGCGGCGAGCGCGTCTCCTCGCTGAGCCGCGAGCCGGTCTCGACACCGGGGAGCAGCGAGCGCGCGCTCGGGGCTGAGGGCGACGATCACGGCCGCTCGCTGTCGAGCACGACGAGCGGCTCGCCGGCGCTCTTCGGTCACGCGCGCGCACGGTCGATCCTCGGGTCGTTCACCACTCCTTCACCATCCGGCTACCCTTTCCCAACCGGCCTCGAACTCGATAATGGGACAGCATGCCGAAGGTTCTGATCGTCGAGGACGACGAGGTCATCGCGGAGGGAATGTCGCGCCATCTCGGCGCCGCCGGCTTCGATCCGGTGTCCGTCGGGAACGGGACGCAAGGCCTCGCGCGGCTGCGCTACGAGAAGCCCGACGTCTGCGTGCTCGACCTCATGCTCCCCGGCATCGACGGCTGGAAGCTCATCGAGACCGCGCGCAACGAGGGGATCGGCACGCCGATCGTCGTCGTCTCCGCGCGCGGCACCGAGCACGACCGCGTCCACGCGCTCGAGATCGGCGCCGACGACTACCTCGTGAAGCCGTTCTCGATGAAGGAGCTCGTCGCGCGCGTCCGCGCCGCGTCCCGCCGCTCGATCCGTCGCGAGGAGACGCCGCGCGGCGAGCCGATCGAGATCGAGGAGCTCCGGATCGATCCGCTCGAGGTGCAGGCGTTCGTCGACGGGGTCGAGCGCCGAGCTGACGCCGACCGAGTTCCGGCTCCTCTACCAGCTCGCGCTCGACCGCGGCCGCGTCGTCACCCGCGACGAGCTGCTGCAGAAGCTCTGGGGCCGCCGCGAGTCGCACCGCGACCGCACCGTCGACGTCTTCGTCCGCCGCCTGCGGGAGAAGGTCGACCGGCCGCTCGTCCCGCCACACCTTCATCCAGACGCGCTACGGCGTCGGGTACCGGCTCGAGCCGGTGTCGAAGGACCGCGAAGACGCCGAGACTCCCGCGTAGTTAGCGGCCGTCGCGGTTCCGACACCAGCCCGTCACCAATTCCGCAGCCCCAGCGGGCGGTCGACGGTCAGCACCATTTCTCGCATGAAGTTCGCCGTCGTCGCCCACCGGCGGAGCGCTACGAACGAAGCGCTCGCCGCCGCCGCACGCTCGTGCGGGTTCGAGGCCGAGGTGCTCGAGCCGCAGCGCGCGCTCGCGGTCCTCGAGCCCGGCGATGTGGCGCTCGCCCGGCTCGACGTCCGGGACGAGCTCGACGGCATCGAGAGCGGCACCGGCGAGCTGGAGAGGCTCGCAGCCGAAGGCGTCGACGTGCTCAATCCTCCGAGAGCACTCGTAGCGGCTCACGACAAGCTGCTGACCGCCCGGGTTCTCCGGCTCGCCGGGTTGCCGCATCCGGCCACCACGCTGCTCGCGCCTGCGCTTCCCGCGGTCGCGCCCGAGTTGCCGGTCGTGCTCAAGCCGCGCTTCGGCAGCTGGGGACGCGACGTCGAGCTCTGCCGCACGCCGTAGGAGCTCGAGGAGGCGCTCGCCGTTGCGCGTCACGCGCTCCTGGTTCCCCGAGCACGGCGTGCATCGCGCAGGAGCTCGTCGAACCGTGAGGACGCGATCTCCGCGTCGTCGTTGCCGGCGGCCGCGTCGTCGGCTCGGCGCGCCGCGTCTCCGTCCCCGGGCGAGTGGAGGACGAACGCCGCGCTCGGAGCCGACGGTCGATCCCGCGCGATCGCGCCGCCGCTCGCGCGGGCAGCTCGCCGTCGCCGCCGTCGACGCCGTCGGAGCCGATCTCGCCGGCGTCGATCTCCTCCCGACGCGAGACGGCTTCGATCGTGCTCGAGGTGAACGGCGCCGTCGACTTCCGGCCGCTGTACGCGCTGCGGGAGCGGACGTGTACGCCGACGCGATCGCCGCGCTGCTCGACGCCGTCGCCCGCGGCGCCCCGCTCTCGCTGTCGGTCTAGTTCTCGTCCGCGACGAGCTTCAGGCCGGTCTCGACCTGACGCCGGCCGCCGCTCTCGTAGACGATGTCGACCGTCTCGTGCTTGCGGTACGTGCCCGCGATTCCGAGCCACATCGAGGCCCAGCGCCAGAAACCGAGCTTCCCTTCCTCCTCGAGCGGACGCGGGAAGACGAGCGCTCGACCTTCCATCTCGAAGTCGCGGCCGGGCTCCTGGCGGACGCCGTTGACGTACACCTCGAAGTCCAGAGGGATGTGAGACGGCAGTTCGACGCGCGTGCGCGCGGACACCTTCATAGAATGCCCGGCGGGTGCGCCGGAAGCTGCCGACCTTCGTTCTCGCCGTGCTGGCCGCGCTCGCGACGGCCGGAGTATCGCGGCAGCCGGGAACGGCGGCTTGGCGCCGGTTCAGCCGGCCTCGCCGAACGCGCACCACATCGTGACGGCGTACTGGGTGATCGTCGGCTTCACCGCGGCGGTCTTCTTCCTCGTCGAGGGACTGCTCGTCGTCTTCATCTGGAAGTACCGGAGCCGCGGACGCGGCCGCGCACCGTCGAAGGGCCGCAGGTGCACGGCCACACGCGCCTCGAGGTGATCTGGACGGTGATCCCGGTGATCATCCTCGCCGTGATCGCCGCTCGTCGTCTTCGCCCTGCTGCCGAAGATCGCCGACGCGCCGGCGTCCGACCGAACCCGATCAACATCACCGTCGAGGGGCACCAGTTCTACTGGCAGTTCGACTATCCGAACGCACGCGCGCGTCGATCAACACGCTGTACGTCCCGGTCGGAGCCGTCGTCGATCTCAAGGTCGTCGCGACGGACGTCATCCACAGCTGGTGGATCCCGGCGCTCGGCGGCAAGATCCAGGCCATCCCCGGACACGTCAACCACACGTGGTTCGGGCCGAGCAGGCCGGCACATACGAGGGCCAGTGCGCGCGAGCTCTGCGGCGTCTACCACGCCTCGATGCTCGGCCGCGTCGTCGTCGAGTCGCGGGCGGCGTACGACGCGTACGTCGGCACGGCAAGCTGCGGCGACGATCGGCGAGCAGGAGTGGAAAGGCGTCTGCGCGACGTGCCACGGCAACCTCGGCCAGGGCGGCTACGGCCCGAACATCGCGAGCAACTCGATCATCGTCCACCCCGCCGGGCTCACGGACGATTCTCCGGCACGGCTTCGTCGGCGCGAACGGCGCGATGCCGCCGGTCGGCGACACGTGGACACCGGCGCAGATCGACGCGCTCGATCGCGTACGTGAAGCGGCACATCTACACGGGGGTCGCGGGAGGAGCCGTAATGGCTACGCGCTCCGAAACGGTCTCATCCCGTCGGCTGGAAGAACGGCCGCGTGGCGAGCTGGCTCGTCACCGTCGACCACAAGCGGATCGGGATCATGTACATCGCGACCTCGATCTTCTTCTTCGCGCTCGCCGGCTTCCTCGCGGTCCTCATGCGCGCGCAGCTCGCGACGCCGAACGAGAGCTTCCTCACGAAGAACTCGTACAACGAGGTCATGACGATGCACGGCACGACGATGGTCTTCCTCGTCGTCGTCCCGATCATGGCCGGCTTCGGCAACTTCCTCGTGCCGCTCATGATCGGCGCGCGCGACATGGCGTTCCCGCGCCTCAACGCGCTTTCGTACTGGCTCTTCCTGCTCGGCGGAATCGTGCTCTGGCTCAGCTGGTTCTCGAAGGGCGGCGCGGCGCACGCCGGCTGGTGGTCGTACCCGACGCTGTCGGAGGCAATGCCGTGGGCGAGCCCGGGACACGGCCAGGACTACTGGATCCTCGCGATCCACATCCTCACGCTGTCGTCGATCTTCGGCGCGATCAACTTCATCGTCACGATCCACAACATGCGCACGGCGGGCATGACGTGGATGCGCATGCCGCTCTTCGTCTGGGCGATGGAGACGTACTCGATCCTGCTTCTCCTCGCGATGCCGGCGATCTCGGCCGCGGTGACGCTCCTGCTGCTCGACCGCAACTTCGGCACGCACTTCTTCATCCCGGGGCACGGCGGGAGCCTCGTGCTCTACCAGCACATGTTCTGGTTCTTCGGGCACCCCGAGGTCTACATCATGGTGCTGCCCGCCTTCGGGATGATCTCCGAGATCCTGCCGGTCTTCTCCCGCAAGCCGATCTTCGGGTACAAGGCCGTCGCGTTCTCGACGCTCGCGATCGCGTTCTTCTCGATGCTCGTCTGGGCGCACCACATGTTCACGACGGGGCTCGGGATCGGGCTCGACAGCTTCTTCATGATCTCGTCGATGATCATCGCGGTGCCGACGGGGATCAAGATCTTCAACTGGCTCGCGACGACGTGGCGCGGGAACCTCCAGTTCGACTCGCCGATGCTGTTCGCGCTCGGCTTCCTCGCGCTCTTCACGTTCGGCGGCCTGACGGGGATCTTCCTCGCGGCGTTCCCCGTCGACTGGCAGCTCAACGACTCGTACTACGTCGTCGCGCACTTCCACTACGTCGCCTTCGGCGGGATCGTCTTCGCGCTCTTCGCCGGGCTGTACTACTGGTGGCCGAAGATGTTCGGGCGGATGCTCGACGAGCGCCTCGCGAAGTGGAGCTTCTGGCTCATGTTCATCGGCTTCAACATGACGTTCCTGCCGCAGCACATGCTCGGGCTGCTCGGGATGCCGCGGTGCGTCTACACGTACCACCACGGCGGGATCTGGGACGGTCTACAACTCGATCTCGACCGTCGGCGGCGTGCTGACGGCGATCGGCGGTCGCGGTCTTCGTCGCGAACATCTGGATCACGCACGGCCTGCGGAAGGGCGCGCGCGTCGGGAACGACCCGTGGCTCGCCGACACGCTCGAGTGGTACACGACCTCGCCGCCGCCGGCGCACAACTTCGACTCCGTCCCGTACGTGACGAGCCCGCGGCCGCTGCGCGACCTGCGCCGGCGGCTCGCGGAGGAGGCGACGTGAGACCGGCGTCGCGCCGGGCCCGTGGCTCCGCCTGTCGGCGTTCGTCGCCGCGGGCGGGACGGTGCTCGCGGTCGTCTCCGGCGCGGCCGGGCTCGGCACGACGCACCGGCTGCTTGCCGCGCTCGTCGCGCCGCCGCTCGCTGCGCTCGTCGTCGTCGGCGTGGTTCGCGCACCGGCGGCTCGTTGCGCCGGCGCTCGTCGCCGCGGCGCTCTTCGCGGCGGCCGCTGCCGTGCCCGGGCCGCTCGGCGCACGCGACGCTCGCGGCCCTCGCGCTCGCGGCGATCGCGGTCGTCGGCGTCGAGAGCTTCCGCGGCGAGCGCATCCCGTGGGGATCGCTGGCGCGACTACGTCGCGCTGACGAAGCCGCGGATCATGTCGCTCCTGCTCGTCACGGGCTTCTGCGGGATGATCGCCGGCGCCCACGGCTGGCCCGGCACCGAGATCGCGGTCGCCGCGATGGTCGGCCTCGCGCTCGCGTGCGGCGGCGCGTCGGCGCTCAACCACGTCCTCGACCGCGACATCGACCCGCTCATGGGCGAGCGGACGAAGGCGCGGCCGGTCGCCTCGGGACGCGTCCCCGCGAGCCGCGCGCTCGAGTTCGGCCTCGTGCTCTTGGCGTTCTCCTTCGTCCTGCTCGCGAGCGCCGTCAACGTCCTCACCGCCGTGCTCGCGCTCGCCGGCGGCGCGTTCTACGTCATCGTCTACACGCGCTGGCTGAAGCGCTCGACGTCGCAGAACATCGTGATCGGCGGAGCCGCGGGCGCCGTGCCGCCGCTCGTCGGCTGGGCCGCGGCGACCGGGCAGCCTCGGCATCGCGGCGTGGGTCCTCTTCGCGATCGTCTTCGTCTGGACGCCGCCGCACTTCTGGGCGCTCGCGCTGCTCATCAAGGACAACTACGCGGCCGCGAAGGTGCCGATGCTGCCGGTCGTGCGCGGCGACCGCGAGACGGCGCGGCAGATCGTCCTCTACTCGGTCGCGCTCGTCGGCGTGACGCTGCTGCCGTGGGCCTGGGGCGGCGCCGGCCCGGTCTACGTCGTCTGCGCGCTCGCGCTCGGCGCCGTCTTCGTCGGGATGGCGGAGAAGCTCCGCCGCGACACGACGCCGCGCCGCGCGATGCTCCTCTTCCACTACTCGCTCCTCTACCTCGCGCTGATCTTCGCGGCGCTGGCGTTGGATGCCGCCTTCTGATGGATCCTGAACTCGCACGCAAGAACGTCCGCTTCGGCTGGTTCCTGTTCGCGATCTTCCTGCTGCTCTTCGCCGGCTGCATCGGGATCGCGTTCCTGTACCTCCACTTCCAGTAATGGACGGCATCTGGCTCGCGCGGCCGGACGTGGTCGGCGCGGGGAACGCCGGTCGCCGTCAAGGATCTCCTCGACACCGCCGGGCTCGCGACGACGTACGGGTCGGCGCTCTTCGTCGACCACGTTCCCGCCGAGAGCGCCGAGGCGGTGCGACGGCTCGAGGCCGCGGGCTACGCCGTCGCCGGGAAGACGAACCTTCACGAGTTCGCGTACGGGATCTCGTCCCAGAACCCGCACTTCGGGACGGTGCCGAATCCGGCGTTCCCCGGACGGCTCGCCGGCGGCTCGAGCGGCGGTTCCGCTGCTGCGGTCGCGGCGGGCGATGTCGAGCTCGCGCTCGGGACGGACTCCGCCGGCTCGATCCGGATCCCGGCCGCGTGGTGCGGCGTCGTCGGCTTCAAGCCGACGCCACGGCCTCGTCCCGGTCGACGGCTGCTTCCCGCTCGCGCCGAGCTGCGACGTCGTCGGCCCGATCGCCTCGACCGTCGAGGGCTGCGAGGAGCTCATGCGCGCGCTCGTCCCGAACTTCCCAAGTAACAGCTTGTTACAAGCGTTGTCAGAGCTCGAGGTCGGAGTTGCGTGGCTCGACGAGGCGGAGCCGGACGTGCGCGCGGGCGTCGCGGCGGCGGCGGAGCACTTCCCGCGCCGGCGTGAGCTCGACCTGCCGTTCGCGCCGAAGAACCGCGCCGACTTCATGCGCGAGGTGGCGGACGTCCACCGCGCGCTCTTCCCCGGCAACGAGGAGCTGTACGGCGAGAACGTCCGCGGCAAGATCGAGCGCTGCCTCGAGGTGACGGACGCCGAGGCGGCCGCGGCGGCGCGCGAGACGCGAGGAGTACCGCGAGCGGTTCGCGGCGGCGTGCGCCGGCGTCGACCTGCTCGTCACGCCGACCGTCCCGTGCGTCGCGCCGCCGGCCGATGTCCGACGAGCTGCAGCTCCGCCTTCCGGCGACCGAGTTCACGTATCCGTTCAGCGCGCTCGGCTGGCCCGCGCTCGCGCTGCCGCCGTACGTGCAGCTCGCGGCGCGGCCCGGCCGGGACGCGCTCGTCCTCGCCGCGGGCAAGCTGCTGGCATCCCTCGTTTGAGGGACGGCCGCGACCTCGCTCGATTGCCGACAACCAGGGGGATGAAGCGGATCTGCGCGCCTGCTCGACTCTTCTCGGCCATTCTCGCCGCGCTCGACCGCCGGCTCACTCGCCGGCGCGTCGAGTGCCGCGGTCGCGGCGCCGACCGGGCTGCACGGCTTCATGCTGACGGCCAACGAGCTCGACGTCGACCTTCCACCAGACTCCGTCGTTCGCGTGGAAGCCCGCGGTCGGCGCAGTCCGCTACGAGTTGCAGATCTCGCAGAGCCCGACCTTCCAGGACAACGGCATCCTGTTCGACAGCAAGTCGTACCTCACGCCGGTCGCCGCGCCGATCGCTCACGCTTCCGTGGATCACCGGCAACCCGCACTCCCTCTACGCCCGCGTTCGTGCCATCCTCGCCGGCGGCGGCACGTCGCCGTGGAGCGCGGACTACGGCTTCGACGTCGTCCCGCCCGCGCCGCCGACGAGCATCTCGAGCTACAACGGCCTCCTCCGCTGGTCGCCGGTCCAAGGGGCCACCGGCTACGAGGTCTGGCTGCTCGACGCGGCGAAGATCGAGAGGCGTCAACACGAACGTTCTCGACGAGCGCGAGTTCTACGGCTTGCCGTCGTGGAACGGATCCGTGCGTTGGCGCGTGCGTGCCGATGCGGATCGAACGTCGTCGGCCGGATCAACGGGATGCCGGTCACGCACGCACGGCGCGTGGAGCCCGATCTATACGGCGCACGACACTCGCTGCCTGCCGACGCTCCGATCCAGCTCGTCGGGACGGTCTCGGAGTCCTTCTCCGACGGCAGCATGGCGTCGAGCGCCCACAAGTTGATGCCCGCCTTCGTCTGGACGGGGAATGAGGATCCGCTCGACCGGAACGCCGGCCTCCCTCTTCCGCGTCGAAGTGTTCACCGACAGCAGCTGTCTCAACAGGGTCTGGACGGGTGCCGCGGTCACGTCGCCGGCCTACGCGCCGCGCTTGTTCGGAGCCGGCACCGGCGTCGGACCGAACTTCACGCTGGACGGCGATCCTCCTGACGCCGAACGAGGACTGTCGTGCCGCGACTCCGACTACGTCGGTCTCCGGCACCAAGGACAAGATCGACGTCTGCAACCCCGATGCCCTCGGTGCGCCGGTCGATCTGTGGGATCAGAACTGGCCGTCGAGCGGCTACTACTGGACGGTCATGCCGGTCGAAGTGGTCAACGGCGAGTACGACGACATGGAGCTGCCCAGGACATGTGCGCGGCGGGTCATGTCCAGCGGTTCGGGATCTCGAGCCAGCCGTCGCTGACGCTGGGAGCGGGAGCCCCTTCGCGAGTGGTCTCTCCGCGTCCGGGCGCCTCGTCTCGGCGGAGCATACGGCGAAGTTCTACGGCCAGCCGCTCGTCGCCTGGACGCCCGCGGTCAACGCGACGGCCTACGAGCTGCAGTGGTCGAAGAAGCCCGTATCCGTTCAAGGCCGCGCGGCACGCACCTCACCCTCGCGACGTCTCTCGTCCTGAACCTCAAGCCGGGCACCTGGTACTACCGCGTGCGGGGCTACGACTACAACCTGCCGACCGGCGCGCAGGAGATGGCGTGGTCGAAGCCGACGAAGATCGTCGTCGCCGCGCCGAAGTTCCACGTCATCGCGCTAGCCGTACGTCGCCAAGACCGCGGCTTCGTACACCGGGTCGCGGGTGAAGCGCTCGAGCTCGTCCGAGAGGACGTCGCTCGGTAGAGGCGGGTCGCCCGGCGGGAGCGGGACGGGCTCGCCGTCGAGCGCGACGCCGGTGAGTGTCTCCGCGTCGTCGTGCTCGAGGTCGATGTCGGGACGGCCGAGCCGCGAGCGGAGCCAGCCGGCGAGGAGCCACGCCTGCGCCGCGGTTCCCGTCACGCGCACCGTGCCGACGTCCGCGATGCCCGGCCACAGCGTCGCGAGGTGAGTGCGCCAGCGCGACGTCCGCGCCCACGCGATGTCCGACACCGCGCAGCGGGGGAAGAACGCGGCGAGCTGCGTGTACGCGTGCGGCAGGTCGTCCCACTCCGTCGAGTCGACGACGAGCCGGTCGGTCGACGTCGACGAGCTGCTCGAGCTCGGGTGCGCGCCACGGCGGCTCGCCGCGCCAGCGCAGGAAGACGGGCAGGTCGGAGATGAGCAGCTCCTGGACGACGCTCGCCGGCGCCTTCGCGCGGTCGCCGCGCAGCGTCAGCTCGATCGTCTCGGTCACGATCCCGCGGCCGGTGTCGGGGATCTTCCCAGCGCTCGACCGACGCGCGCGCGTCGATGCGGCTGTCGCCGGCGTTCGGCTCGGGGAAGAGGATGATCGTCCGCGACGGATGGCGCTCGGCCATCCCCTCGAGCGCCGCGCGCGCCTGCTCGCGCCAGCCGTGCGGCACCCACGCGATGTGCGTCATCACCGACGTGCGCATCGACGGCGCCTCGCGCGGCGGCCTCGGCGCGTAACTCGGCGAGCGCCGCGTCGACGTCGGCGAGGCGGACGCCTTCGGCGTGCCACGGCGCTAGTGCCGTCGCCACGAGCGTCCGTCGCGGTGGAGCAAGTCGTCCGAGCCGGGCGGCCCCCACGAGCCCGCGGCGTAGTTCGGGAACGCGGGCTTGTCGCGCTCCCAGCCGGCGACGATCGCGTCGACGAGCATCCACTGCTCGTCCACCTCGTCGGTGCGCGTGAACAGCGTCGAGTCGCCGAGCATCGCGTCGAGGATGAGCCGCTCGTACGCCTCGGGCATGCCCGTGCGGAACGTGCCGCCGTAGAGGAAGTCCATGTGCACGGTCTGGATCGTCATCCCCTGGCCCGGCACCTTCGCGCCGATCGCGAGCGAGACGCCCTCGTCCGGCTGGACGTGGACGAGCAAGACGTTCGGGCGCAGCCCCTCCGACCGCCGTCTCCTCGAACGGCGGGTGCGGCGCGCGCCTTGAACTGGATCGCGATCGTCGTCTCGCGGCGCGCGAGCCGCTTGCCCATGCGCACGTAGAACGGCGTGTCGGCCCAGCGCCAGTTGTCGACGTAGAGCTTCGCGGCGACGAACGTCTCGGTCATCGAGTCGGGCGCGACGCCGTCCTCCTCGCGGTACGCGACGACCTCCTCGCCCTCGACGAAGCCCTTGCCGTACTGGCCGCGCACGACCGACTTCGGGCCGGGCGTGTGCAGCGCCTGCAGCACCTTGACCTTCTCGTTGTGGACGTTGCCGGAGGTGAAGTCGATCGGCGGCTCCATCGCGGTCAGCGCGAGGAGCTGCAGCAGGTGGTTCTGGAAGATGTCGCGGATCGCGCCCGCGTTCTCGTAGTAGCCGGCGCGCCCCTCGATCCCGATCGACTCGGCGACGGTGATCTGGACGTGGTCGACGAACTGGCGGTTCCAGATCGGCTCGAAGATGCCGTTCGCGAACCGCAGCGCGAGCATGTTCTGGACGGTCTCCTTGCCGAGGTAGTGGTCGATGCGGAAGATCTCGCTCTCGGAGAAGTACTCGCGGAGCTTCGCGGTGAGCTCCTGCGCCGACGCGAGGTCGTGGCCGAACGGCTTCTCGACGACGACGCGCGTCCAGCCGCGGTCGTCCTTCCGCTTGCCGAGCGCGTCGACGATCGTCGGGAACGCCGGCGGCGGGACGGCGAGGTAGTACATGCAGTTGCCGCCGAGGTCGTGCTCGGAGTCGAGCTTGTCGACGAGCGCGAGGAGCTTGTCCTCGCCGCCCTCGTCGGCGAAGTCGGTCGTGACCCAGTGGAGGTTCGCGGCGAGCTCGTCCCAGATCGTCGGCGTCGAACGGGTCGCGCGCGTGCTGCTGCACCGCGGCCTGCATGTCGGCGCGGTACTGCGTCGTCGGAGCCGTCGGTGCGCGCGACGCCGACGATCGCGTAGCGCTCGGGCAGGAGCCGGCGGACGGCGAGCGCGTAGAGCGCGGGCATGATCTTCTTGTGCGCGAGATCGCCCGACGCGCCGAAGACGACGAGGACGCACGGGTCGGGCGTGCGCTTGCGGAGCGAGAGCCCGTCGGCGAGCGGGTTCTCCTCTGGTCACGCTTCGGGGCTCTTCTCCAGGTGCCCGCCGAACGCGTTGCGCATCGCGGAGAGGACGCGGTTGCCCCAGTCGGCCTCGCCGCGCGACGCGAAGCGGTTGAAGAGCGACGCGGCGAGCACCGGCGCGGGGACGCCTTCCTCCACCGCGGCCTGAACCGTCCAGCGGCCCTCGCCCGAGTCGCTCACGTGGCCGGCGTACGTCGTCGAGGTTCGGCGAGTCGTGCAGCGCCTGCGCGGTGAGGTCGAGGAGCCACGAGGAGACGACCGAGCCGCGCCGCCAGAGCTCGGCGACCGCGGCGATGTCGATCTCGTACTTGTAGTGGTCGGGATTGCGGAGCGGCGTCGTCTCGGCGTCCGTCTCCTGCTCGTGGAGGCCGATGTTCGCGTGCTTGAGGACGTTGAAGCCCTCGGCGTACGCCTGCATGAGGCCGTACTCGATGCCGTTGTGCACCATCTTCACGAAGTGGCCGGCGCCGGTCGGGCCGCAGTGGAGCCAGCCCTGCTCCTCCGGCGCGTGCGGGCCCGTGCGGCCGGGCGTGCGCGGCGCCTCGCCCGGGCCGGGCGCGAGCGTCTTCGAGCACCGGCTTGAGCCGCTCGACCGCCGTCGTCGTCGCCGCCGACCATGAGGCAGTAGCCGCGCTCGCGTCCCCACACGCCGCCGCTCACGCCCGCGTCGACGTAGTGGATCTTCTTGTCGCGGAGCTCGGCCTGGCGGCGCAGGTCGTCGACGTAGTACGAGTTGCCGCCGTCGACGATCGTGTCGCCCTCGGCTCGAGATGCGGCACGAGCTCGGCGACGACCGAGTCGACGATTCCGGCCGGCACCATGAGCCAGACGGAGCGCGGCGCGTCGAGCTGCTGCACGAGCTCCTCGAGCGACTTCGCCGTCGACTCGACGTTCGGGTCGTACGTCTTGAGGTCGTGTCCGGCCGCGCGCAGGCGCTCGGTCATGTTCGCGCCCATCCGTCCGAGTCCGACCATTCCGAGCTGCATCGCTACAGATCTCCCAATCTGCACGCGCGCGACGCGGCGGCCGCGCGCCTTGAGCGATTCGAAGTCTCCCTCGGCCTGCGCGCGGATGAGCCGCCGGAAGCCGAACGGCTTGCCGGGGATCGGCGAGCTCCTCGCCCTCGTCGTCGACGATCTGGAGGAAGAGGCCGGTGTTCGGGCCGCCCTTGTGGAGCTGCCCGGTCGAGTGGAGGTAGCGCGGCCCGTAGCCGTGCGTCACGACGACGCCGCTCGCGCGGCGGAGCTTGCCGACGATCGCGCTCGAGGTCGATCGCCGGGTCGACGAACGCCTGCACGCAGATGTAGTCGCCCTCCTGCACCTTCGCGAGCAGCGCCTCGACCGAGCTCTCGCGCGCGAGCTCGGGGTCGTCGCCGGTCGCGAGCACCTCGTTCGTCTTGTCCTTCGCCGCCTGGACGTCGGGCTGGTCGAACGGATTGATCTCGAGATACGCGCCGGCGACCGCGACCGCGAACTCCCAGCGGAAGAACTCGGCGCCGAGCGCGAGCGGGTCGGGGATCTCGGGCGTCGCCGCCTGGCGGTCGTTGCCGTCCGGCGACTCGCCGGGCGCGGGGATGAGCCCCTTGCCGAGCTTCCCGGTCGACTCGGCGATGAGCTGCTCGGCCCACAGCCCGAAGTCGCCCGGCGTGTCGGCGATGCAGATCTTGTCGCGGCCGTCGTTCCAGCCCTCGCCGAACGCGCGCGCCGAGCTCGTAGCCGGGGTTGTCGCTGCCGGAGCGGCACGCCTCGCGCATCTCGAGCGCCCGCTCGAGGAGCGCCCGCGGCGTCGATGCCCATCAGCACGGCCGGCACGATCCCGAACGGCGAGAGCGCCGAGTAGCGCCCGCCGATCGTCGGCTCGCCGGAGAAGACCGCGCCGAACTCGCGCTCGCGCGCGAGGCGTCTCGAGGTCGGAGCCGGGGTCGGTGATCGCCGCGAAATGGCCGGGGAGCTTGCCGCCGGTCTTCTCCCAGAAGTAGCTCGAGTGTGCGAGCGCGTCTCGAGCGTCGTGCCTGACTTCGACGACGGCGACGAAGAGCGTGCGGTCGAGGTCGATCTGCTCCTCGAGCCGCGCGGATCGCGTTCGGATGCGTCGTGTCGAGGACGTGGAACGAGTCGACGTCGAACGTCTGGCGCAGCACCTCGGGCGCGAGCGACGAGCCGCCCATCCCGAAGAGGACGACGTCGTCGACCGCGTCGTGGAGCGAGTCGGCGAAGCGGCGAGATCGTGTCGAGCATCTCCTGCATCCGGAGCGGCTCGTCGAGCCAGCCGAGCCACTGCGCCTCGTCCTTGCCGGTCCAGACGGTGGCGTCGCGCTCCCAGATCCGCTCGATGAGATCCTTCACGCGGCGACGGTTTCGCGCTTCGCGCGGACGCCGTCGAGGAGCTCGGCGAACGAGTCGGCGAACTTCTGCACGCCCTCCTGCTCGAGCGTCTGGTCGACGTCGTCGTAGTCGACGCCGGCCGCCGCGAGGTCCGCGAAGACCGTGCGTGCGCCTCTTCGACGTCCTTCGCCACCGTGTCGCCGCGCACCTCGCCGTGATCCTGGAACGCCTCGATCGTCTCGAGCGGCATCGTGTTCACGGTGTCGGGGCCGATCAGCTCCTCGACGTACATCACGTCGCGGTAGGCGGGGTTCTTCGTCGACGTCGACGCCCAGAGCGGACGCTGCGGTTGCGCGCCCTTGCCCTTGAGGTACTCCCAGCGCTCGCCCTGGAACGTCGCGACGAAGTGCTCGTACGCGAGCTTCGCGTTCGCGATCGCGAGCTTGCCCTGGAGCTTCGTCGTTGCCGAGCGCCGCGAGCCGCTTGTCGGCTTCGGTGTCGACGCGCGAGACGAAGAACGACGCGACGGAGCTGACCTTCGACGGGTCGCCGCCGCCCGCGACGAGGCGCTCGAGCCCGCGGAGGTACGCCTCGACGACGGCCTTGTAGCGCTCGAGGGAAAAGATGAGCGTGATGTTGATCGAGCGTGCCGTGCGCGATCGCAGTCCTCGATCGCCGGCAGGCCGGGCTGCGTCGCCGGGATCTTCACGAGGAGGTTCGGCCGGTCGACCTCCTTCGCGATCCAGCGCGCCTGCGCGAACGTCTCCTCGGTGTCGTACGCGAGCGTCGGGGAGGACTTCCATCGAGACGAAGCCGTCCCACGGCGCTCTTGTCGTGCGACGGGGCGAAGGACGTCGCACGCGTCGCGGATGTCGTCGAGCGCGAGCGGCGAAGAAGATCTCGGTCGCGTCGTCGGTCTCCGCGAAGAGCTCCTTGAACTGCTCGTCGTACGCGTTGCCCTGCGAGAGCGCCTTCTGGAAGATCGTCGGGTTCGACGTCACGCCGGTGACGGCGTCGTCCTTCATCATCCGCTTCAGCTCGCCGCTGGAGACGAGGTCGCGCGAGAGCGTGTCGAACCAGACCGACTGGCCGCGCGCGCGTCGAGCTTCGTGGAGCCTGGACTCAGGCATTGAGCATCCCTTTCTCCATCTCTGCGACCTTCTTCAGTCTCGCGACGTAGCGCTCTCCTCCGTCGAACTTCGCGGCGAGGAAGGCGGTCACGAGGTCGGAGGCGAGGCTCGGGCCGATCACCTCCGAGCCGAGGCACAGGACGTTCATGTCGTCGTGCTCGACTCCCTGGTGCGCGGAGTAGACGTCGTGGCAGATCGCGGCCCGGATCCCGGCGATCTTGCACGCGGCGACCGACGCGCCCACGCCCGAGCCGCAGACGAGAACGCCGCGCTCGGCGCGGCCGTCCGTGATCGCGGCGCCGAGCTCGGCGGCCTTGTCGGGATAGTCGATGCGGATCGCGTCGGTGTCCGTGCCGAGGTCGATGACCATGTGGCCCGCCTGCTGGAGCGTCTGGAGGATGCGGTCGCGCAGGTGCACGCCGCGGTGGTCGAAGGCGACGGCGACGTTCATGCGAGACGCGAGCGCGAGCGGCGCGCGCGACGACGTTGTCGACGGTGTAGCCGAACTCTTCGAGCACCGTCGGGCCGGGTGCCGACGCGCCGAAGTGCTCGATCGAGATCGAGTCGCCCTCGTCGCCGACCCACTTCGACCAGCCGAGCGCGACGCCGGCCTCGACCGAGAGCCGCGCCTTCACGTCCGGCGGCAGCACCTCGTCGCGGTACGCCTGCGGTCTGCTCCTCGAACAGCTCCCAGCACGGCATCGAGACGACGCGCACTGCGGTGCCGTCCTCCGCGAGTCTTCCGCCCGCGCGTCGAGCGCGAGGCCGAGCTGCGCGCCGGTGCCGATGAGGATCAGCTCGGGCGACTCGGCGGAGTCCCAGAGGACGTACGCGCCGCGCTCGACGCCGTCCGCCGGCGCGAGGTCGGAGCGGTCGAGTGTCGGCACCTTCTCGCGCGAGAGCGACAGCGCGACCGGGCCGTCGGCGCGTTCGAGCGCGACCTTCCACGCGTACGACCGTCTCGTTCGCGTCGCCGGGCCGCATGAACCAGAGGTTCGGGATCGCGCGCAGCGCCGCGTACGTCTCGACCGGCTGGTGCGTCGGCCCGTCCTCGCCGAGCGCCGACCGAGTCGTGCGTCCACGCCCACACGACCGGCAGCTTCATGAGCGCCGAGAGCCGCACCGACGGCCGCATGTAGTCGCTGAAGATGAGGAAGGTCGAGCCGTACGGCTTCACGCAGCCGCCGTGCACGCGCGATCCCGTTGACGATCGCGCCCATCGCGTGCTCGCGGATGCCGAACGGCGACGTTGCGGCCGGCCCAGTCGGCGGAGAAGATCCCGCTGCCGGTGAACTCCGTCTTCGTCGACTCGACGAGGTCGGCGGCGCCGCCGATCATCGTCGGCACCGCGTCCTTGAACGCCTGCATCACGGTCTTGCCCGCGTCGCGCGTCGCGATCTCGTCGCCCGCGTCGAACTCGGGCAGCGTCCACGGCGCCGATCTTGCCGGCTCCACGCGGCGTCCCACTTCTCGCGATCCGCTGGGAACGCCTGCGACCACGCCTCGAAGCGCTGCCTCCAGTCGTCCTCGAGCGCCTGCCCGCGCGCGACGCCGTTCATGTGCTCGTACACGCCGTCCGGCACGACGAAGGTCTTGTCGGGATCCCAGCCCATGACCTCCTTCGTCGCGCGCACCTCGTCGTCGCCGAGCGGGGAGCCGTGCGCGCCGGCGGTGTCGGTCTTGTGCGGCGACGGGTAGCCGATGTGCGAGCGGACGATGATCATCGACGGCCGGTCGCTGACCTCCTGCGCCTCGGCGATCGCGGCGCGCAGCGCGTCGAGGTCGTTGACGTCGGCGACGTTCTGCACGTGCCAGCCCTGCGCCTCGAAGCGCGCGTGCTTGTCCTCGCGCGAGAACGAGAGCGACGTCGTGCCGTCGATCGTGATGTGGTTGTCGTCGTAGAAGTAGATGAGCTGCCCGAGGCCGAGCTGGCCCGCGAGCGAGCCCGCCTCGTACGAGAGGCCCTCCATGAGGTCGCCGTCGGAGCAGATCGCGTAGATGCGGTGGTCGACGATCGTGTGGTGCGGACGGTTGAACGTGCCGGCGAGGAAGCGCTCGGCGATCGCCATCCCGACGCCGTTCGCGAAGCCCTGGCCGAGCGGCCCGGTCGTGACCTCGATGCCGGCGGTGTGGCCGTACTCGGGATGGCCCGGCGTCGCCGACTCCCACTGCCGGAAGCGCTTCAGCTCCTCGAGCGAGAGGTTGTAGCCCGCGAGGTGGAGCGTCGAGTACTGGAGGATGCACGCGTGGCCGGCGCTGAGGACGAACCGGTCGCGGTCGGGCCAGTGCGGGTTCGCCGGATTGTCGCGCAGCACCTCCGTGTAGAGGAGGTACGCGAGCGGCGCGAGCGCCATCGCGGTGCCGGGATGTCCGGCGTTCGCCTGCTGGACGGCGTCCATCGACAGCGTGCGGATGGTGTCGATCGAGCGCTGCTCGATGTCCGTCGTCGCATCGGTCCTACGATAAGCGCCAGCGCGGATTCAGAGGCCTCACGCGCGAGCACCTCGAGCGTCGAGGTACCCGCAGGCCTTCGTAGCCGCAGCGATCCCGCGCTAGAGCGCGGGCGCGGTCGACGTTCGGGCCGCTCGGGGCGAGGGCGAGCGTGTCGAGCTGGAGCTCGGTCATCGTGAGGATCGCGCGTCGCGGATCCGGTTCTGCGAGCGCCTCTTCGATTCGCTCCGCGAGGCGGTCGGGCTTGACGGCGAGCTCGTCCGATGCGCGCGGCGAGCCGCTTCGCGGTCGGCTGGTGCGTGCGGTTGACCGCGAACACGATCTGGAGGACGCGCTGCGCCGACTCGACGAGCCACTCCATCCGCGCGAGCGCGGTGTCGTCGCGCGTGATCGTGAGGATGCCGCGCGGTGTCCAGCCTCCCCAGCGCTCGGCCGCGGCCTCGCACCGCTCGGCGACGAGCTCGTCGGGATAGTCCGCCAGCCGCTCCTGCGCGCTCGCGAGCCACGCGCCGCCGCGCAGCGCGACGCCGTTCGCGATCGCCTCCGCCGAGGCGCCCGTCGCGAACCGCTCCTCGGCGAGCGCGGGGAACCACCAGATCGTCTCGATCGACTGCCCGTCGAGGTAGCCGTGCACGCGCCGGGTCGCGGTCGCCGGGTCGCCCCACGTCTCGGTCTCGACGAGCCCCGCGGCCTCGCACAAGCGCGAACGCTTCCTCGAGCGAGACCTGCTCCTCCGTAAGCACGAGCATCTCGATGTCGGAGAGCTCGTCCGCGACGCCGCGCGAGACGCTGCCCGTGAGAACGACCTCGTGACGATCGGCGGGAACGCGTCCGCGAGCCGCTGAGCGAGCTCGCGAAGCTCGTCGTTCTTCATCCGGAGTACGCGAACGTCGAGCCGTAGCCGCACACGCCGCTGAACTCGAACGCGAGGCCGTCGTCCTCGACGCGCAGTTCGTCGGCGACGAGCTCCTCGCCGTCGCGGTCGTGGCCGGGGATGACGCAGCTCACGACCGTCGGTCTCCGGCGAACCGGTCGCGGATCCGAACCGTCACGTGGTCGCGGACGCGCAGCCACTGCCGCCGCTCCGTGTGGTCGACCTCGATCGGGACGCGAGCGCACGCCGAGCAGGTGGCTCTCCTTCCACGCCCACGGGAAGTGGGCGAGCGCGTCGCCGCCGAGCCGCCCGGAGAAGATCGTCCTCGAGCGCGGCCGCCTGCTCGTCGTCCGCGCGGTCGTCGACGTAGAGGATCCAGCTCCACGGCGAGCCCGGCTCGTCGTCGTCGTACCGGACGGCCATCGCAGCCGCGAGATCCGCAAGGTCGGTCTCGCCGGCGTTCCCTTCCTCGATCAGCCACGAGAGGACGCCCTCGCAGATGCCGTGCGTCGAGCGCCCGCCCGCTACGCCGTCGATCCGGCGGCACGGGCAGATCGGGTCGCAGTTGCACGACTCGAAGTAGCTGCCACGGATCGCCCATTTCGTGGCCACCGCCATCGAGCGAATCTACAGTGGCCCGGCCATGGCAGTCGTCATCGCATCGAACCTCCGCAAGGAGATCGCGGGGAACGTCCTCTTCGACGGCGTCTCGTTCTCCGTCGAGCGGCGCGACCGCGTCGCGCTCTCCGGGCCGAACGGCGCCGGCAAGACGACGCTGCTGCGGATCCTCGCCGGCGAGACGGAGAAGCACGGCGGCGAGCTCGCGTTCCAGAAAGGGACGCGCGTCGCGCTGCACGACCAGCGGCCGCCGCTCGAGCAGGCGATGTCGCTGCGCGAGTACGTCCTCTCCGGCGCGCGCGACCTCGTCGCGACCGAGGAGGAGCTCGCGCGGCTCGAGCAGGCGATGGCCGGCGGCGCGCACGACCAGGCGACGCTCAACCGCTACGCCGAGGCGCAGGCGCGGCTCGAGCACGCCGGCGGCTACGGCTGGCGCGACCACGCCGCGTCCGTCCTGCGCGGGCTCGGCTTCGCGGACGACGATCTCGACCGTCCGCTGCGGACGTTCTCCGGCGGCGAGCTGACGCGCGCCTCGCTCGCGCGCGCGCTCGGCGGCGACCCCGACCTGCTCCTCCTCGACGAGCCGACGAACCACCTCGACGTCGCGAACCTCGAGTGGCTCGAGCGCGAGCTCAACTCGCTCGACGCCGCCGTGATCCTCGTCGCGCACGACCGCTGGTTCCTCGAGGCCGTGACGACGGCGACGATCGGAGATCGAGGCCGGCCGCGGCACGTTCTTCCCCGGCCCGTGGCACAAGTGGCGGCTCGAGAAGGCGTCGCGGATGCTGCACGCGCAGAAGGAGGTCGCGCGCGTCCAGAACGACATCGTGCGCCTCGAGCGCTTCGTCGAGCGGTTCCGGGCGAAGAAGAACAAGGCGGTGCAGGCGCAGGCGAAGCTCACGCAGATCGGCCGGCTGAAGGAGGAGAAGAGCCGGCCACGCCGAGCAGATCGCGCTGCTCTCGCGCAAGACGCGCGGGCTCGGCTTCGAGTTCCTCAAGCCGGCGCGCAGCGGGCGCACCGTCGTCGAGGCGAACGGCGTCGAGGTCGCGATCGGCGAGCGCGTCCTGCTCCACGACGCGACGTTCGCGATCGAGCGCGGCGAGCACGTCGCGCTTGTCGGGCCGAACGGCTCCGGCAAGACGACGCTGCTCGAGCGGCTCGTCAAGGGCGAGGTCGGCTCGCTCGGCTACGGCGTCCAGGTCGGCTACTTCTCGCAGCAGGAGATGGAGCTCGACGCGCGCGGCTCCGTCCTCCAGTGCGTGCAGTCGATGACGGGCCTCGCGCGGCCCGACGCGCAGAACCTCCTCGGCCGCTTTCTCTTCTCCGGCTGGGACGCGCATGAGAAGGCGGTCGCGGTGCTTGTCGGGCGGCGAGCGGCGGCGGCTCGCGCTCGCGGTGACGGTCGCGAGCGGCGCGAACTTCCTCGTCCTCGACGAGCCGACGAACCACCTCGACCTCGAGAGCCGCGAAGCGCTCGAGGCGGCGCTCGACGCGTTCCCGGGCACGGTGCTGCTCGTCTCCCACGACCGCGCGCTGCTCGACGCGATCGCCGAGCGGACGCTCGCGATCGAGGACGGCGAGCTGAAGGCCTACGACGGCGGCTGGGCCGAGCTCGTGCAGCGGCGCGAGGAGCTCGCGGCGCGCGCGAAGCCGGCTCCGGTCGTGAGAAGCCGAAGGCCGAGAAGCCGAAGCCCGCGCCGGCGCCGAAGAAGCAGCGTCCGTCCGAGCTCGAGAAGCTCGAAGCCGAGATCGCCGCGCGCGAAGCCGAGGTCGCCGAGCTCGAGACGAAGCTCGCCGCCGACTGGACGGACGTCGACGTCCTCGCCGCGCACAAGCGCTCCCGCGACGCGCTCACCGCCCTGCTCGAGCGCTGGGAGCAGCTCTTCGAGCAAGCGCAGGCGTAGGGTCTCGCCATGCGACGGATCGTGAGCTCCGGCGATCGTCCTGGTCCGTCTGCGCTCGCTCAGCGCGTGCGGTTCGTCTGCGCCGAGGTCGCCGAAAGCGGTGCGGAGGCGGCGATTATCGCCGCGGCGCTCGCGCAGAAGTCCGTCCACTGGACCGGGATGACTACGAGCTGACCGGACCTGACGACGACGGATGTCCGCGGACGTGACGCAGATTCAGGCACGGAGCGGATCACGGTGGCCGGTCACCGGCGCGCGACGATGGATCGGTCAGGCTACCGCATCGTCCGCGTCAACCGGATGTTCTACGTCAACGGTAATGTCGACGAGTCTCCAGCTGCGTCCTCAAGCTGCACAGACGCAGGCGAGGCATACGCCGGACGTGGATTCGGTCCCGCGCCGGGCGCAATGGATCTCGCGCTTCCGGAGCTGGCGAGCGGCCTGACCGCTCGGCGCTGGCCGCCGGATCTCACTGGACGGCTATCCGATCGAGTCGTCACGCAGAGATCCACGGGACGCGGCGTCGTGCGCGCGGACGTCGGCGCGTCGCGACCGGGTCGTGGGAACCGCGACGCGTGCGAGCGTAACCGCTGCCTGTTGCCTTCTCGCAGGCCTCCGACCGACGGGTCCAGACGGCACTTCAGCAAGTGGAACGAGCCGGTGCACGTCCATGCGCCGGCGAGCTCGACGCCGATCGCGACGGTCCGACAGCAGCTAGGCCCAGAACTTCTCGAACGCGGAGTCGAGCGGGACGGCGGTGACGTCCGTCCACATCCCGTCGCGGAGGCGGATCACGAGCGCCTGCTCGACGTCGAGCTCGACGCCGTTGCGCGTGCCCAGCGCGCGGTAGATCGCGACCGCCCACTCGTCGTCGGCGAAGACGGTGTGCAGCGCGCTGCGGTACGTGCCGCCGGTCTCGAGGCCGGTGCGGCGGAGGAACTCGATCACCGCGACGCGGCCGTGGTACTCGCCGGACATGGCCGTGTCGCCGGGCACGCGCCACGTGATCTCGCGGTCGAACGCGGCGGCGATCGCCTTCGGGTCGCTGCCGAACGCGGCGAAGACGCGCCGCACGAGCGCGGCGTTCGGATGCTCGTCGATCACGCCGCGGTCGCCGCGTCAGCGTGACGACGACCGCCTCGGCGATCGCCTTCAGCGGCCGGCCCGACGCCTGGCTCGCCTTGCGCAGCCGCGCGAACGCCTCCTGCTCGCTCAGCTGCTCCTTCTCCATGAGCAAGCCCTTCGCCTGCTCGATCACCTTGCGCGCGGCGAGCGCGTCGGCGAGCGACTCCGCCTCGGCGCGCAGCGCCTGCAGCTCCTCGTGGCGCGCCCGCGCCGCCGCGATCGCCGGGAGAAGATCCTGCTCGCGGAACGGCTTCACGAGGTAGCCGAACACGCCGGCCTCGACCGCGCGCGCGACGAGCTCCTGCTGGCCGTACGCGGTGAGCATCACGATCGGCACGGGCCGCTCCTCGAGGATCCGCCGCGCCGCCTCGATCCCGTCGAGCTTCGGCATCTTCACGTCGAGGATCGCGAGCTCCGGCTCCTCCGACGCGCGCGAGCGCGACCGCCTCCTCGCCGTCCTTCGCCTCGGCGACGACGTCGTAGCCCGCGCGCTCGAGGAGCTGCTTGAGGTCGAGGCGGATGATCGTCTCGTCCTCCGCGATCAGGATGCGCATGCGCGCAGGCTACTCGGGCTGGTTTGCGGCGCACCGCTAGGTCCCGTCCCAAACCCCCACCCACCCACGGGGCTGCAAACGGTATGGCGATCGGTGCGCCGCGTCTGTGCCGACTCTGTGCGGATACCGTCGCGATTGCTTGCGCGGATGTGGCGCCGGCTCGAGGCACGCGCGCCTAGACCGCGTTCCGCAGCCGGATCCCGCTGAAGTCGAGCGTTGTCGCGATCACGTCGTCCCACAACGGGATAGAGCGACGTCGGCGATGCGCAGCTCGGTGCCGTCCGTCGGCGTGCTGCTCGACGAGGTCGCCGAGCGCGACGAGCTCCGACGGGACGACGGTCTCGCGCGAGATGAAGAACTTGTCCCACGGCTCGAAGGTCTCGGGCGGGAGCCGGTAGGCGTAGAGCTCGACGGAGCGCATCCGCTCGAGCCAGTCGGTCTCGATCACCGCGATGCGCGCGAGCGGTCGCCGTCGAGCCAGCGATCGACGTCCTCGTCGCTCGTCTCCGGCCTGCGCACCACGTCGCGCGCGGGCAGTCGCGCGGGAACCAGTACAGCCACCGGTGCGTCGGAGTCGACCGCCCACACGAGCGCGCTCGTCGAGCGAGTGGGCTCGCGGTGGTGCGGGACGAAGACCTCGATCGTCGGGTCCTCGCTGAAGTGCCAGAGCTCGGTCACGGCGAGCAGCTCGCACGATCTGCGCGCGGCTCGGGCCAGTAGAGAAGCTTCGCCGCCTCGGCGCGGCGGCAGCCAGCGGTAGTCGTCGTGCTCCCAGTCGAGCGTCGGCTCCCAGCCGGTCGGGACGTCGACGACGAACGCGTGGACTTCGACCGCGTCCCGACGTCCGACTCCCAGCTTCGCGGACGAACGAGAACGCCGAGCGGCTCGACGCGTCGTCTCGAGCTGCGTCTCCTCGAACAGCTCGCGTAGCGCGGCCGCTTCCCGCGTCCTCGCCCGCCTCGACGCCGCCGGCGATCGAGTGCCAGTACCCGCCGTGTCCTCGGCGAGCGGTGCACGACGAGGAACTCGTCGCCGCGCCGCACCGCGATGATCACCTCGCTCGTCCTCATGCCGGGAACACGACCTCGGCGCGCGGGCCGCTCAGCGCGAAGCGTGCCCTGGAGCTCGTCGGCGACGAGCGCGCGGACGATCGACAGACCCGTCCCGTCGCGCGCGCTTTCGGCACCGCCGCCTTCGTCGGCGATCGCGAGCACGACGTCGCCGTTGCGTTGCGCGAGCTCGATCTCGATGCGGCCGGCGCCGTGCTCGAGCGCGTTCTGGAGCAGCTCGCTGAAGACGAGCGCGAGCGCGGTCGCGCGGTTGCCCGCGAGCGAGACCTGCTCGAGCGAGCGCGTCGACGTCGCGCCCGCCGCCGATCCCCTGCACGAGCATCGCGCGCAGGCGGTCGATGAGCTCCGCGAGCTCGACGTCCTCCTCGCGCTGCTCGGTGAGCGCCTCGTGCACCGCGGCGATCGCGAGGATCCGGTTGACGGAGTGCTCGAGCGCCTCGCGCGGGTCGACTCCCTCGGCGTTCGCCTGCAGGCGGAGGAGCGAGGCGACGGTCTGGAGGTTGTTCTTGACGCGGTGGTGGATCTCTTGCGCGAGCACGCCGCGCATGACCGCGCGCCCGTGCTCGAGCGCGACGGCGGCGTGGTGCGCGATCGCCTCGAGCAGCGCGCGCTCCTCGTCGGTGAACGGCGTATCGCGATCGGCGACGAGCTCGCCGATCTCGCGGCGCTTCCAGCGGAGCTTCGTGCGGACGGCGTGCTTGCCGGGGCGACCCTCGGGCCACGCGATGCGCCCGTCCTCGAGCACGAGCGCGGCGCCGGTCGCGTGCACCGCGTCCATCGTCGTCTTGACGATCGCCTCGAGCGACTCCTCGAGGTAGAGCGACTCGGAGACCGCCTCGGAGATCTTCGCGAGCGCCTCGAGCTCGAGGACGCGGCGCTGCGCGTCGGCGTAGAGCTTCGCGTGGACGATCGACTGCGCGACCTGGCTCGCGATCGCCTCGAGCAGCTCGACCTCGTCGTGCGCGGTACTCGCGCGGCGCGCGCGTGCGGACGTTGAGCGCGCCCGCGAGCTGGTCGCGCGCCACGATCGGCACCGCGAGGATCGACTCGTACTCCGACTCGGGGAGGTTCGGGAACTCCTTCCAGCGCGGGTCGAGATGCGCCTCGGCGGCGATCGCGACGGGCCGGCGCTCGGCCGCGGCGGTGCCGGTGATCCCCTCGCCGACGCGCAGGCGCGGGCGGCGCGTCATCTCGTCGAGCGGCGTGCCGCGCGTCGCGCGGAGGACGAGCTCGCCGGCCGCCTCGTCGTAGAGGTAGACGAAGCACGCGTCGGCCTCGAGCGCCGCGGCGACCTTCTCCGCGACGAGGTGGAGAACCTCCTCGAGGTCGAGCGTCGAGTTGACGGCCGCGCTCGTCTCGGTCAGCAGCCGCAGATGCCGTTCCGTGGCGTCCACGGGCCTATCGTAGGAGCCCGGAGTTGCCGGGGTGCGAGACTCCTCAAGAGATGACGTCGGCCCCCAGTCGCTCGAGGAGTTGCGTTACGCGGACGAGGAAGACGCCGCCTGGCTCGTAGAGGTCGTTCTGCCGGAGCTCGGCGGAGGGCGGTTCGATAGGAGGGACTTTCTCGGAATCCAGCAGCGGCCGGACGCGACTGCGTTGCGCGTCAGCGGCCTCGACCAGGAGATGTTCGAGGAGCTGATCTCCCGGTACGGGAGTCAGTTCTCCGCAATCCATTTCTGGAAGTGCCCGCGGGTCGTGGATCTCACGCCGCTGGAGTCACTCGCGGGTCTTCGGTTTGTCTCGTTCTATTGGAACCAGCGGGCTACGCGACTCTGGGATCTGACTAAGACGCCGGGTCTTGCAGGCCTGCATTTCGACGACTTCACGAGGTTGCACGACCTGAGCGATCTCGCTGCGGGCGACTCCCTGATCGAGCTCGACTTCGGCGATGCTGTGTGGCGCACGTCGGTGTTCGAGACGCTCGACCCGCTCGCTGAGCTTCGATGCCTCCGAGTCCTTTTTTTCGGCGCCAAACGGATCACTGACGGTCGGATCGAACCGCTCGGCGCACTGCAGGGTCTTCGAACTCTGTCGTTCCCCGCGAGCCAGTTCACCACGGCTCAGGTGGCCTGGCTACGAGCGCGGCTGCCGGAATCTCTTCAGTCCGAGGCGCTCGACCCGCTCCGCCACGTCGACGCCGGCCTGACGCGTGACGATGGCACGTTCCTCGACGTGCAGCCCGTCGGTAAACGGAAGCCGTATCTGAGCACTGTAAGGACGCCGCGCGGATCCAGAAGCACGTCGACGAGTTCAACCGCATGGTCGCCGAGTTCCGCGCGAATTCTCATCTGCTCGCGGACTGAGCCCGGTCTGCAAACTGGAAGCGACCATGACGAACGTCTTTCTCTTCCTCCATCTGCTCGGCGCGTTCTGCTTCTTCGCCGGCGGCGCGGTGGTCGGCGTGCTGCAGCTCGCGGCGATCCGGCAGGAGCGGCCGAGTCAGGTGCTACGCGTTTCTCCGGCTCGCGCCATTCGGTGCGGCGCTCGTCGGTGCGGGCGCGCTGCTCACGCTGGGCTTCGGGATCGCGCTCGCGGAGCACGAGGGGCTCGGTCTCTCGCCGGCGTGGATCCAGGCCGCGCTCGGCCTGTGGGTCGCGGCGATGGTGCTCGGCGCGTTCGGCGGACGGACGGCGCGGCACGCGCGCCACCTCGCGGAGAAGCTCGCGTCGGAAGGAGATGTGCCGAGCCCGGAGCTGCACGGGCTCGTCTCCGCGCGCGGCCCGCTCTGGGCGAGCTACGCGAGCTTCGTCATGCTGCTCGCGATCGTCGTCCTCATGGTCTGGCAGCCGGGGTCGAGCTCGCCGCTGAGACCGTTCGTTACGCGCAAATGACCATCCATGCTCCGAGGGGCTCGGGCAGGAGCATCAGACTTGACGTCTGGGAGAACATGGCTCTCGGTCGGATAACTCTGCGGTGGCGCGGAGATCGATCAGAAGCGAGCGTGGTGCGGGGCCAGAGGTTGACCGTGGTCGTAGACGGTGCAGTTGAGTCGATCGATGACTACGGCCCCGCACCGGGAGAGCTGTGGCGCGTGCTCGCGGATCAGTACGGCGTCACCCGCGCGAGCGTTAGTGCTGCCATTGCGAACGGGCGCGTCGTTGCCCGCGAACCCGCGGCTTCGACTGCGGGCGTGCACTAGACGGGGGCGACGAAGAACAGTCCGACGATTCCGATCGCGAAGACGACGAGCGCGAGGATCGAGTCCGGTCCGAGTCGCGCGCGGCAGCGGTCCGGCCGGATGATCACCCCGAAGCCGTAGATCGCGGTCAGAGCGATACCGAGCGCGGCGAGCCACGCGTTCTGCGGCCCGGCGGATTGCAGGACGGGCTGGCCGGCGACGAGGTCGGCGACAAGGAAGAGGCAGACCTGGAAGGCGTTGCCGCCGAGAATGTCGCCCATCGCGAGCGCGTGGTCGCCGAGCGCGACCGCGGCGATTCCGGACGAGATCTCGGGCAGCGCGCTCGCGGCCGCGAGCACCGTCGCACCGAAGACGACGCCGTTCACGCCGGCGCGGTTCGCGATTTCGTTGCCGCTCTCCTCGAGGAGGACGCCGGCGCCGAGGGTGACGCCGGACGCGATCCCGAAGAGCCCCGCCACGCGGGCGGTCGTCCACGACGCGAACGGGTGCGGCTGGTCGGGATGCCTACGCTCGCGGCGGTGGCGTCCCGGCTTGCTGCCCGGCATCTCGATGTTCCAGCGCGGGTTCTTCGAGGCGCGGTTGATGACGTAGATGCCGACGACCCAGACGACGACGATCCCGATCGAGGCCGGATTGATCCGACCCGAAGATCGCGGTGGACGGCTTGAGCAGCGAGCCCATGTCGACGCCCGCGACGAGGATGATCACGAGCAGTCCTTCGAGCACCGGCGTCAGGCGTCCGACGAGATACGTCAGCGGTCGCGTCGGCCCGGCCGCGAAGTCGCAGATGAGCAGCACCATCGTCTGGATCGCGATGCCGCCGATGAGATTCCCCGCTGCGAGTCCGAGATTCCCGGCGGCCGCGGCGGAGATCGTGATCGCGAGCTCCGGCAGGCGAGCCGGCGATCGAGAGGAAGATGAGTCCGCCGATGTCGTCGCCGAGGCCGAGCCGCGCGTCGAGCGCGTCGGTCGTCTTCGAGAGGATGATCCCGGCGACCCAGATCGCGGCGGCGCCACCGAGGAAGATCAGGACGAGAAGCGCAGAGGAGAGTCCGCCCACGGCCACACAGCCTGCGCGCCGCGGCGGACAGGAACGGCCATGGCAGATCTGTCTAGTCCTCGCGGACTGCGCCGGGGATCCGTGGGTTGGTGTTTCCGCGCTCAAGGGCCGCAGCGATCTCGCTGAGCGTCTGCTGGAGTTCGTCATCTCCGCCCCTTGACGCGCCAACTCAGCACTGTCGCTGGCCGCCGATTCGCTTGCCCCTCGGGAAGCGTGATCGCCTCGATCCGCCACGCGAGTCCGCGCGCGTAGCGCAGCGGTACTACGGCGAGCATCACAGGGATCCGAAGACGCGGAACAGGAGCACGCGAGTACGGAATCGTCGAGTGATCCCGATTCCGGCGCCCGATCGCCGCGCGCCGCCGTGACCTCGTAGGCCACACGATGGTCGATCGGCCGGATCGCCGTCGGCGTCGACACGAGGCGGACCTTCGCAGTCGAGATCGTTCTTCGCCAGAGTCGGACGCCTGACGCTCCATCCGCGAACGATAGACCTCAGTGTCGGGACGACTTCTACAGGCCTCCGATGCTCTCGGACTCGGCGACGAGGCTCACCGAAACGGATCGGGGCCTGCGGCGGATCGGGAGAGCCTCGCCGCGGTCCCGTCATCGCGAGACATGCGACCCGGCTAGAGAACCGCCAGGTACTTCTTCATCTCCCACTCGGTGAGCTGGACGCGGTACTCGTCCCACTCCTTCCGCTTCAGCTCGACGTAGCGGTCGAAGATGTGCGGGCCGAGCGCCTTCTTCATCAGCTCCGACCGCGCGAGCTCGGTCGTCGCCTCGCCGAGCGTCTCCGGCAGCGAGACGATGCCGCGCTCGCGCCGCTGCTCCGGCGTGAGGTGGTAGAGGTTCGTCTCCATCGGCTCCGGCAGCTCGTAGCCCTGCTCGATCCCCTCGAGCCCCGCGTGCAACAGCGCCGCGAAGGTGAGGTACGGGTTGCAGGCCGGATCGGGACAGCGGATCTCGGCGCGCGTCGCCTGCTCGGAACCCGGCTTGTACAGCGGGATCCGCACCAAAGCCGAGCGGTTCCGCTGCGACCACGCGAGGTAGACCGGCGCCTCGAAGCCCGGCACGAGCCGCTTGTACGAGTTGACCCACTGCGCGAACACGGCCGACATCTCGCGCGCGTGGCGCAGCTGGCCGGCGATGAACGCCTTCGCCGTGTCGGAGAGGTGCCACTTGTCGTCGGAGTCGAAGAACGTGTTGCTGCCCGCCGGTGAAGAGCGACATGTGCACGTGCATCCCCGAGCCGTTCTCCCCGAACAGCGGCTTCGGCATGAACGTCGCGTGGTAGCCGTGCTGCTTCGCGACCTCCTTCACGACGAGCCGGTACGTGAGCATGTAGTCGGCCATGTCGAGCGCGTTCGTGTAGCGGATGTCGATCTCGTGCTGCGACGGGCCGACCTCGTGGTGGTGGTACTCGACGGGGATGCCCATCGACTCGAGCGCGCGGATCGTGTCGCGGCGCACGCCGGTCGCGGCGTCCATCGTCGTCTGCGCGAAGTAGCCGCCCTCGTCGAGCGTCTCCGTCCCCTTGTCGTCCTTGAAGAGGAAGTACTCCGCCTCGGGGCCGACGTTGAACGTGTCGAAGCCCATCGACTCCATCCGCTCGAGCGCGCGGCGGAGGACGTAGCGCGGGTCGCCGGCGTACGCCTCGCCGTCGGGCGTGACGACGTCGCAGATCATGCGGCCGGTCTTGCCGTCGGGCAGGACCTGGAACGTCTCGGGATCGGGGATCGCGACCATGTCCGACTCCTCGATCGCGTTGAAGCCGGTGATCGACGAGCCGTCGAAGCCCATCCCGTCGTCGAGCGCGCCCTCGGCCTCGCTGATCGAGATCGAGAAGCTCTTGAGATGCCCCTCGAGATCGGTGAACCACAGGAGCACGTCGTCGATGCCGCGCGACTCGATCTCCGCAAGCACCTCCTTGCGCTTGGCCGGATCCGATGTCGCCCGGTTCTTGCTCTCCACGTATGCCATCCCTTCCTCCTTGATTTGCGTCCCAGAAATGCAAAAAGCCCCGGCGGCCACGAAGTGTGGCTGCCGAGGCTCCGTCGCCTCCAAACCTGGGCGCAGTCTACAGCGCTCGCCGGACGGAAGCCGTAAAAGCTCCTGCAAAGAAGAGGGGAACCGCTCGCGGGCGGCGAAGCCCGAGTCGATACTGCTCGTGATTCGCCGGCTGCTTCTTCCTCTCGCTCTGCTTGCCGTCGTCGTTCTCGGCGGTGCCGGCGACGCATGCCGCGCGCGCAGGCGACGAAGCCGCCTACGTCGCGCCGCACGGCTCCGGGCGCGCTGTTTCGTCATCACCGGCCACGGCTGGGGCCACGGCGTCGGGATGGGGCAGTGGGGAGCCCAGGGCTACGCGCTCCACGGCTTCACGTACGACGACATCCTCGCCGCCGACTACCCGGGCACCGTCCTCTCGCAGACGACGGTGCGGAAGATCCGCGTGCTGCTCGCCGACGGGCAGAAGCGCCTGACCGTCTCCTCCGACAAGCCGATCGCCGTCGTCGACGGGACCGGCGCAGAGCACACACTTCCCGCCGGCGAGCACGAAGTTCACGACGGCGCTCCCGTATCCGGCGCCGCTGACGCTCTCGGCCGCGCCGGCGCGACGCTGACGCTCGGCAACGCGTACCGCGGCAAGCTCGTGATCAGCCTCGTCGAGCGGAAAGCTCCGCGCGATCAACGTCGTCGGCCGTCCAGCAGTACCTCGACGGCGTCGTCCCGTCCGAGATGCCGTCGAGCTGGCTCCCCGACGCGCTCGAGGCGCAGGCGGTCGCGTCGCGGTCGTACGCCCTCGCGGGCCGGAAGCCGGGTGCGCGCGTACGACGTCTCGGTCTCGGGCCAGTCGTACCTCGGAGTCGCGGCCGAGACGCCGCAGGGCGACGCGGCGGTGAACGCGACGAAGGGCCAGGTGCTCACGTACGACGGCAAGGTCGCGACGACGGTCTACTCGTCGAGCACCGGCGGCTGGTCGCAGTCGGCGGCCGACGCGTGGGGCGGCGGAGCGCCGTACCTCGTCTCCGTCAAGGACCCGTACGACACGATCTCGCCGTACCACGACTGGGGGCCGGTCTTCGTCACGGGGAAGGATCTCGCCGCGGCGCTCGAGCTCTCCGGCAAGCCGGTCGACGCGACCGTGACGCGCAACGGGTCGAAGCGTGTCGCGCAGCTCGATCGTCACGACGCTTGCGCACGGAGTCCGAGTCCACACGTCTCGGTTACCGGCGACCGCGTCGCCGTCGCGCTCAACCTCCGCTCGACGTGGTTCAGCGTCGGCGTCCTCTCGCTCCTGCCGCCGTCGCCGAACGTCGCGGTGATCGCGGGCACGACGTCACGCTCACCGGCATCGTGCGCGGCGTGAAGGGAGTCGTCCTGCAGCAGCGGCCGGCCGGCGGGGCGTGGACGGAGCTCGAGCCGGTGACGCCCGACCCGGAGCACGGGCGCGATCAGCATCGACGTCACGCCGACCGTGACGACCGACTACCGGCTCGCGACGACGACGGTTGCCGCGGCCGTACGTCCGCATCTCGCGTTTCCCATCCTGATCGGCGATAGCGGCTACCGTCGTCCCGATGACGGAGCTGCTGGAGCCGCCGCGAACGTGCGCGTCGATCACCGCGCGCCGGTCCAGACGCTGGCTCCGCTCGTTCTCTACGCCGTCTTCGCGGTGGTCTGGATCGGCCGCGGCGTCGTCCTCCATCCGACGACGCACGTGCTCGGCGACGCCGATCGCGACAAGACGATCCTCATGTGGTCGTTTCTGCTGGTGGCCACACGCGATCGCCCACGGGCACGATCCGTTCGTCGCGAACGTCGTCTGGGCGCCGCACGGTGTCGATCTCGCGTGGGTCACCTCGTCGCCGACCCTCAGCCCTCGTGCTGTCCCCGCTCACCGAGACGTTCGGGCCGGTCTTCTCGTACAACCTTGCGGCCCTCGCCGCGCCGCCGCTCGCCGCGTGGACGACGTTTCTCCTCGCCCGCCGGCTGACGAGGAACTTCCCGGCGTCGCTCGTCGCCGGCTTCCTGTTCGGCTTCTCGCCGTACGTCATCAGCCAGTCGGTCACCCACCTCAACCTGTCCTTCGTCTGTCTCGTCCCGCTCGCCGGCCTGCTTGCCGTTCGGTTCTTCGACGGAAGCCTCAGCTCGCTGGCGGTACACGGCGCTGCTCGCGCTCGTCCTCGTCCTGCAGTTCGGTATCTCGACGGAGATCTTCGCGACGTTCGCCGTCGTCGCCGTCATCGTGTTCGTGCTCGCGGCTCTCCTGCTCGACGAGCCGGCGGCGGCTCGTGGCGCTCGCGCGAGTACACGCGCTCGCCTATGTCGCAGTGGCCGTGATCGTGTCGCCGTACCTCGTCCACGCCTTCGGCGGCGACTCGGCCGCACCCGTGCGACCGCGTTCCTCCCTGCACATCCTCGACCTCGCGAACATCCTCATCCCGACGAAGACGACCTGGCTGACGGCTGCCGAACGCGCGGCGATCACGAGCCGCTTCACGAGCGGCCTCGCCGAGATCGGCGGCTACCTCGGAATCCCGCTCCTCCTCATCCTTCTGCTCGCCGTGTCGACGATGCGCCCGGCCGCGTCCGCCGCGGTCTCTGGATGCTCGTCCTCGCGGCCCTCGTCGCCGATGCGATGGCGATGGGACCGGATGATCACGATGAACGGACACGCCGCATCGGGAAAGGGCTCTGGTCGCTGGTCGAGCACCTACCGGCGCTCGGCGAGGCGATCCCGATTCGACTCGCGATGTACGCCGTCCTCTTCGTCGCGCTCGTCGTCGCGCTGTGGCTCGCCGAGCCCGGCCCGCGCCTGGCGGTACGTCCTCGCGGGTGTCGCGATCGTGTGCTTCCTCCCGAATCCGAGCGGCGCGTTCTGGACGTCGCACGTGCGGCAGCCGGGTTTCTTCACGACCGCGGCGTACGCGAAGGTCATCCGCCGGGCGACAGCGCGCTCGTGTTCCCGTACGCCGATCGCGTGAGCTGGTCGATGCTCTGGCAGGCCGAGACGGGCTTTCGCTTTTCGCATGATCGGCGGTCACATCGGTCAGGCGATCATCCCGTCGGAGTGCCAGTGGGCCGACTGCTGGGAGAGCCTCGCGGGAGGTACCCCGCCGGGCGGCGCAGGCGGCTTTCGGCGGTTTCTCCTCGCGCACCACGTGAACGTGATCGTCGAGGCGCCCGCGACGACGAGCGTGGCCGAGGCAGCTCGTTGCCGCCTCGCTGCCCGACGTCCGGCCGGTCCGGGTCGCCGGGACGACGGTCTACCGTCTGCCTCCCGGTCTGCCGCTCGCGCTCCCGCCCGGCGGGCCGCGCCTGTCGCGGGGCGGGTACCTGAACACCGCGCCGGGCGACGCGATCTGTCGGCGACGCTAGCCGCCGCTACTGGTTCTCGAGGAGCTCGTCGTCGGCGACGGCACGCAGGACGCGCGCCGGGTTCCCGACGACGAGCATTCGCGGCTCGACGTCCTTCGTCACGACCGCGCCGGCGCCGACGAACGCCTCCTCGCCGATCTCGATGCCGGGACAGAGGATCGCGCCGCCGCCGATGCGCGCGCCGCGGCGGATCGTCGGGCCCTTGATCGAGGTCGTGGCGCTTCTCCGTTCGTCCCATGTAGTTGTCGTTCGTCGTCACGACGCACGGCGCGATGAAGACGTGCTCCTCGAGCGTCGAGTACGCCGTGATGTACGCCTCGGCCTGGATCTTCGTCATCGCCCCGATCGTCGTGTCGTTCTCGACGAGCGAGCCGCGGCCGATGACGACGTCGTCGCCGACCGTGACGCGCTCGCGCACGCACGACTGGTCGCCGAGGATCACGCGCTCGCCGATCGTCGTCCCGGCGAAGACGACGGCGCCGGTGGAGACGATCGTCCCCGCGCCGATCTCCGCCGGCGGCAGCGGCTCGCGCTTCGCGGTCGAGCGCGGCGAGAGCGTCGGCTGCTTCCCGACGACGGCGTGCTCGAGCACCTTCACGCCTTCGCCGAGCACGGTGCCCGGATAGACGATCGCGGTGGGGTGAATCGTCAGCCATTGAGCGAGGTCGTGAGCATCTCGAGGGCGCGCACGACGCGGGCGCCGTCGCGCGCGACCGCGCGCGGTCGTGCTCGCCCGCGACGAGCTCGAGGAAGTACGAGCACTCGCGGCGCAGCGGCTCGGTCGTGTCGATCGTCGGGATCGAGATGTCGCCGGAGAAGAGCTCGCCGTTCGGGCCGGCGCTGCTTCTCGTAGACCGTCACCTTCCGCTCGGGCTCCATGTCGTCGAACACGACCATCTTCTCGCGGCCGACGACGGTCATCTTCCGCATCTTGTGCGGGTCGAGCCACGACAGGTGCATGTGCGCGATCTTGCCGCTCGGGAAGCGGAGGAAGCAGAAGACGACGTCCTCGACGCCGGGATGGATCGACGCGCTTCCCTGCGCGGTCGCGATTTCCGGGTCCTCGTCGAGGAAGTAGAGGATCACCGACAGGTCGTGCACGCCGAGCGACCAGAGCGCGTTCTCGTTCGAGCGCACGATGCCGAGGTTGACGCGGTTTCCGTACACGCACAAGACGTCGCCGAGCTCGCCGCGATCGATGAGCTCCTTCACCTTCAGCACGCCGGGGTGGTAGAGCAGGAGGTGCCCCGGCATGAGGACGAGATCGCGCGCCGCGGCGAGCGCGACGAGCTCGTCCATCTCGACGGCGCGCATCGCCGGCGGCTTCTCGACGAAGACGTGCTTGCCGGCCTCGAGCGCCTGCTTCGCGAGCGCGTAGTGCGTCGGGACGGGAGTCGCGATCACGACGGCGTCGAGCTCGTCGTCGGCGAGCATCTCCGCGAAGTCGCCCGTCACGCGCGCGCTCGGGTAGCGCTCGGCGAACTCGGCCTGCGCCTCGGGGCTCGCGTCGCAGAGCCAGCGGAGGTCGGCGAGCGCGTCGAAGTTCCGCGCGAGGTTCTTGCCCCAGTAGCCGAGCCCCGCCTGCCCGATCCGCACGCCGCTCACAGCTTGTACACGTGCGCGGCCGCGGTGCCCTTCGCGCCGGTCGCGTTGCGCAGGTCGACGACGAGCTTCGCCTCGTCCACCAAAGCGTCGTAGTCGATGTCGGAGTGGTCGGTGACGATGACGACGCAGTCATACGCCGCCGGCTCGTACGCGACGGACTCGAGGTCGTCGACGCGCGCCACGTGCGGATCGTGGAACGAGACGTCGGCGCCGGCGTTCCGCAGCAGCGAGATGATCTTCAGCGCCGGCGACTCGCGCATGTCGCCGATGTTCGGCTTGTACGCGACGCCGAGCACGAGGATCCGCGAGCCCTTCATCGCCTTCTGCGCGCCGTGGTTGAGCGCCTGGGAGATGAGCGAGCGGCAGAAGTACGGCATCTCCTCGTTGACCTTGCCGGCGAGCTCGATGAACTCCGTGTGGAAGCCGAACTCGCGCGCCTTCCACGTGAGATAGAACGGATCGACCGGGATGCAGTGGCCGCCGAGACCCGGCCCGGGACTGAAGCGCATGAACCCGAACGGCTTCGTCGCGGCCGCGTCGACGACCTCCCAGATGTCGATCCCCATCCGGTCGCAGAGCACGGCGAGCTCGTTCACGAGCGCGATGTTGACCGCGCGGAACGTGTTCTCGAGGAGCTTCGTCAGCTCCGCCGCCTCGGGGGTCGAGACGCAGTGGACGGTGTCGATCGCGCGGCCGTAGAGCTCGGCGGCGCGCTCGGCGCACGCGGGCGTGATCCCGCCGACGACCTTCGGCGTCGTCTTCGTCGTCCAGTCGGTGCGGCCCGGGTCGACGCGCTCGGGCGCGAACGCGAGGTGGAAGTCCTCGCCCGCGCGCAGGCCGCTCGTCTCGAGGATCGGCTGGAGGAGCTCGCGCGTCGTGCCGGGCCACGTCGTCGACTCGAGCACGACGAGCTGGCCCTTGCGGAGCACCTGCGCGAGGCTGCGCGCCGCGGCCTCGACGATCGAGAGGTCGGGCTCGCGCTGGCGCGAGAGCGGCGTCGGCACGGCGATCACGATCGCGTCGCACTCGGCGACCTCGGCGTAGTCGGTCGTCGCGCGGAGCTTTCCGCTCGCGACGAGCGGCGCGAGGCGCTCGGAGGAGACGTCCTCGATGTGGCTCTCGCCGCGGTTCAGCCGCTCGACGAGCTCGGGGACGACGTCGACGACGAGGACGGAGCAGCCCGCCTCGGCGAACGTCGCCGCGTGCGGGATCCCGACGTATCCGGCGCCGATTACGGCAACGTCAAGAGGCTCGCTCATCCGGCGGCAAGGCTAGCGACGACCCGTTCCGCGGCGTGACCGTCGCCGTAGAGCGGGGCCGCTCGTCGGGCATCCGCGCCGCCGCGACCGCCGCGGCGAGCTGCTCCGGGTCGTCGTCGACGAGGACGTTGGCGCCGAGCTCGACGGTGTCCTTCCACTCGGTCGACGGCCGCGCAGTCACGCACGGCACGCCGTACCAGTACGCCTCCTTCTGCAGGCCGCCGGAGTCGGTGACGAGCACGCGCGCCTGCGAGACGAGCGCGCACATGTCGAGGTAGCCGAGCGGGGAGAGGATCTCGACGTTCGCCGGCAGGTCGCCGAGCTCGTTCAGCGTCGCGCGCGTGCGCGGATGCGCGGGGAAGACGACGCGCTCGCCGAGCCGGCCGAGCCCGTCGACGATCCGCGCAAGCCGGTCGGGCCGGACGTTCGCCTCGCGGTGGATCGTCGCCGCGACGTAGCCGCCCGGCTCGAGCTCGTGGCGCTTGAGGACGGTCGAGCGCTCGCGCGCGATCGGCTCGAAGCGGAAGCACGCGTCGGCCATCACGTCGCCGACGACCTCGATCCGTCCGCCGACGCCCTCGGCGAGCAGCGTCTCGCGCGAGCGCTCGTCGGGGCACGAGGAGCAGCTCGGCGGCGGCGTCGACCGCGATCCGGTTGCGCTCCTCCGGCATCGACAGGTCGCCGCTCCGCAAGCCGGCCTCGATGTGCGCGACCGGCACGCCCGCGTCGCCCGACGCCTCGGTCCCGGCGAGCGTCGAGTTCGTGTCCCCGAAGACGAGCGTCCAGTCGGGCCGCTCCTGCTCGATCGCCTCGCGGATCTTCGGCCGCATCGTCACGGCGTCGGCGGTGTGGAGGTCGAGCCGGTACCGCGGCTGCGGCAGGCCGAGCTCCTCGTAGAAGACGTCGGAGAGCTCGGCGTCCCAGTGCTGCCCGGTGTGGAGACCGACCTCCTCGATCCCCGCCGCGGCGAGCGCGGCCGAGAGCGGGCCGGACTTGATGAACTGCGGACGGTTCCCGACGACGGTCAGGACCTTCATCCCAGCGAGGCTACAATGCCGCGCTTCGTTGGGCCGTTAGCTCAGTTGGTAGAGCAGGGGACTCTTAATCCCAAGGTCGAAGGTTCGAATCCTTCACGGCCCACTTTCTTGCGCCCGTCCGGTCACGGGGGTACCGTCGCTCACGGTGCTTCGGAGACTGTTCGTCGTTGCAGTGTTGGCCGGGTCCGTCTGGGTGCTCGGCGCAGCTAGCGCCCACGCGCAGACCGCCAACTACTGGTGCGCAGGACATCCGGCGCTGAAGACGTGCATCCTCTCGGCGACGTACGACGGGAGCTCCGCATCACCGCGAGCGACCCGAACTACGACGTCTTTGCGAGCTCCCACCAAGGTCCCCGGCGCGGCGCCAAGACCGTGCTCTGGATGTCCAGCCGGTTCGGCCCGCGACGACCTGAGCGCAGCGCTCGGCCACACCTTCAGCGTCACGATCAAGACGAACATCAACCCGCGGGAGATGGACGGATTTGGCGCCGCGATGACCTACGACCGCAGCGGTCCGACGAGCGGCGAGTACAGGTGACGCTCACGGGTCAGCCGGTCTCGGTGACCGACCAGGACGGCTGCACGTTCCCGCCCGGCGGCCCGACCTGCACGTCCGTCGCGCCGGGGCCGTCGTCGGCGATCCTCCAGGGCGAGATCTCGGATTACAACTACACGAACTACAGCGATCCCAGCTACCCGCCTGGCTTCGTCGACTCGTTCGACGGGATGGAGATGTACACGAACATCGCGGAGACGAGCCTCCCGCCGAACCTCATGGTCGTGGACGGGCAGAACGAGCTCGAGCTCGACCTCACCGACCATCACTTCCTTCACGACGGGACGACGGTCGTGCACGGCGACTTCTATCTCCGCATCCCCGCGGCCTTCCTCTCGACCTACTGGGGGATCAACGACCCGAGCACGCTCTCAACCGATGGCCTCAACGCCTCGATCGGCGCCGGAGGCGGAACGCTCGCCGTCACGGTCGAGCCGGGGAATGCCGCGGTCGATGTCCAGATCTCCGGCATGACCTTCTCGCGGCGCCACCTCAAGATCAAACTCGGCGTGGTCACGCCGCGGGGGCCGAAGAACGTCAAGGCGCGCCGCGTAAGCGGGACGACCGCGAAGGTGACGTTCACGAAGTCGCGGCCTCGCGGCCAGAAGGTGACTCGGCTACAAGCTCAGCTGCAAGGCAGGCAATTTGACGACGGTGACGGCGAAGAGCAAGCGCTCGCCGCTCGTCGTGAAGTCTCTCGTCCCGGGCCAGGCGTACCGCTGTTCGGTGCGCGGCCACTCGAAGGCGGGGTACGGCCGGCCGTCCAGCAAGTTCTCCATCCGCAAGTAGCCGGATTTCTCGAGCGGGTGCGAGGGCCGGTTCGGGATTCGCTCTCCCGAAAGTTCGTCTAGGCTCCGAGGCGGATGCGCAGGGGCTCTATCGTCGCCCTTTTGGGGATTGGGTTGGTCGCAGGCGGCGTGGCTACGGCCGTCGCGGTGATCCCCACCTGGCTCCCGGTCGAGGCTTCGGAGCAGGCCACCCGCACGAACTTTCTCTTCTGGGTCGTGATCGGGATCTGCATCGCGATCTTTGCGGTCGTCACCGCGGTAATGGTCTACTCGATCGTCAAGTTCAAGGCCGCGCCTGACGACCTCGAGGACGGCCCCTCCGTTCACGGCCACACCGGGCTCGAGATCATCTGGACGGCGATTCCGCTCGTGATCGTCACGGTGATCGCGGTCGTGAGCACGATCGTCCTGACCCGGAACGACGCGCTCGGCGCCAATCCGTACCACATCGACGTCACGGCGCAGCAGTTCTCGTTCGTGTTCACCTATCCCGAAGCGGGGAACGCGACGAGCCCGGTGTTGCTCCTGCCGATCCACCGCTCGATCGAGCTCAACATGCGCGCGCTCGACGTCATCCACTCCGTGTTCGTGCCGCAGTTCGCCGTCAAGGAGGACATCGTCCCCGGTCTCGTGACGCACCTGAACTTCACGCCGACCCGTCTCGGCAACTACCCGCTTGAGTGCACGGAGCTCTGCGGGCTCGGGCACTCGCTGATGCGCACGCAGGCGCAGGTCATTACTCAGGCCGCGTTCGACACGTGGGCCGCGCACCAGAAAGCCGCGGTGAGCACGCCATGAGGAAGATGCTGCTCGGCCCCGGCTGGATCCGCGCCGCCTGGATGTTCGTCGCATTCGGCGCGGCCGGGCTCGGAATCGTCGCGGGCGTGCGCTACGCCGCCGGCTGGTATCCGCTCCTCCTCGAGGAGCCGACCGTCCTCATCTCGGCTCTCGTCGCCGCGCCGATCGGCTTCCTCGCGGGCATCGGTGTCTTCGACTACTGGATTAGCTACTGCCTCGGCCGGCCGACGCCCGAGCACGAAGACCACTCCGGACACGGCGCGAAGAGCTGGAAGGACTACTTCCGGGTCAACACCGACCACAAGGTGATCGGCGTCCAGTACCTCGTCACGACCATCGTCTTCTTCCTCATCGGCGGGATGCTCGCGCTGCTCGTCCGCGCCCAGCTCGCGACGCCGCACGGCCCGTACTTCGGGCCGCAGTCGTACAACGCGCTCTTCTCGGTGCACGCCTCGCTGATGATCTTCCTCTTCATCATCCCGGCGTTCGCCGGCCTCGCGAACTACGTCGTGCCGCTCATGCTCGGCGCGGCGGACATGGCGTTCCCGCGCCTGAACGCGCTCTCGTTCTGGCTGCTGCCGATCGCCGGCGTGATGATGCTCAGCTCGTTCATCGTCGGCGCATTCGCCGGCGGGTGGACGGGATACGCGACGCTCAACTCGAGCCACCAGCCGATCGGCGCGATCTTCTTCAACCAGGGAGTGCAGTGGGCAGGTGCGTCGTCGATCATGACGGCCCTCAACTTCCTCGTGACCATCATCACGATGCGCGCGCCGGGGATGACGTTCTGGCGGCTCCCGCTCCTCGTCTGGGCGAACTTCACGACGTCGCTGCTCGTCGTGGTAGCGACGCCGTTCATCGCCGGCTCGCAGTTCTTCTCGATGTTCGACCACGTGATGCACACAGCGTTCTTTACGCCGGTGGGAGGCGGCTACCCCCTCGGCTACCAGCACATCTTCTGGTTCTACTCCCACCCAGCGGTCTACATCATGATGTTGCCCGGCTTCGGGATCATGAGCGAGGTCATAGCCACCTTCAGCCGAAAGCCGGTCTTCGGCTACCGGCTGATGGCGCTGTCGCTCATGGCGATCGTCGTGCTCGGGTTCTCGGTCTGGGCGCACCACATGTTCGTGAGCGGCATGTCGTCGTGGCTACGCGTGCCGATGATGATCACGACGCTGCTCATCGCGGTGCCGACCGGCGTGAAGATCTTCAGCTGGCTCGCGACGATGTGGGACGGGAAGCTCCACTTCAACACGCCGATGCTGTTCGCGCTCGGCTTCCTCTCGATGTTCGTGATCGGCGGCCTGTCGGGCGTCATGCTCGGCGCCGTCCCGCTCGACATTCACGTGAGCCAGACGTACTTCATCGTCGCGCACATCCACTACGTGCTCTTCGGCGGCTCGGTATTCACGATCTTTGCCGGGATCTACTACTGGTTCCCGAAGATGACCGGCCGGATGTACGACGAGCGGCTCGGCAAGCTCCACTTCTGGCTCACGTTCGTCGGCTTCAACCTCACGTTCTTCCCGATGCACATCCTCGGCACGGACGGCATGCCACGGCGCGTCGCCTACTACCTTCCGAAGTACGGCGACCTCAACATGTTCATCTCGCTCGCGTCGTTCGGGCTCGGCATTTCGACGCTCATCTTCCTCTACAACATGATCACGAGCTGGCGCTTCGGCGAGCGCGCGCCGGCGAACCCGTGGCGCGCGATGACGCTCGAGTGGCTCGTCTCATCGCCGCCGCCGACGTTCAACTTCGACGAGATCCCGCAGGTCGTCGGCTCGCCGTACGAGTACGGCGTCGTCGGCGCGCAGCACGCGATCCTCGCGCCGTCGAGAGCGCCCGCGCTGGAGGAGGTGCCCGTATGAGGCACGTGCTCGTGGTCGCGAACGAGACCGTCGACGCGCGGACGCTGCGCGACGCTCTAGCTGCGCGCGACGGCGAGATCTGGGTCACGGTCGTCGCGCCGGTCAGCCAGCCGCCGCGCGGCTACGTCGTCTACGCCGACACGCGGCACGCGTCGGCGCGGCGTCGCCTCGACCGTGCGCTCGAGCATCTCCGCGAGGCGGGCGTCTCGGCTGACGGCTACGTCGTCGACGCCGATCCCGCCGCCGCCGTGCGCGACGCGCTCGCGACGCTCGAGCCGCCGGTGGACGAGATCCTCGTCTCGACGCACGTCGCTGCGAAGTCGGGCTGGCTCCGCCGCGGCATGGTCGACCAGATTCGCTCCGCGGCCGGCGATCTGCCGGTCGAGCACCTCGTGCCGAAGGGCGAATCGCCCGACGAGGCGAACGTCCTCGTGATCGCGAACGAGACGGTCCTCGGCGGGCCGCTGCTCGACAAGATCCGCACGCGCGCCGCGGCGAGCCCGGCGGCGTTCCTCATCATGTCGCCGCAGAGCGATCCCTCCGCGGGTCCGCACCCTGACGCGGCGGCTCGCCTCAAGCGCGCCGTCGGCGAGTTGCGCCACGAGGGGATCGACGTCCACGGCCAGGTCGCGCATCCCGATCCGTTCAGCGCCGCGATGGAGGCGGTGCACGACGAGCGCGTCGACGAGATCGTCGTCTCGACGTTCCAGCCCGAGCGCTCCGGCTGGCTCCGCCGCGACCTTGTCGAGCGTCTCCGCAAGGAGACGGGCCTGCCCGTCGAGCACGTCGTCGTCGCGCAAGAAGCGGAGGTGCCTGCATGAGCGCCGCCACGCACGCTGAGGATCACGAGCGCGCACGAGCACCACGGCCCGCCCGTCCCGCACTACAGCTCGAAGATCAAGCCCGAGACGCTCGGGATGTACCTCTTCATCGGGTCGGAGATCATGCTCTTCGGCTCGTTCTTCGCCGCCTACTTCTTCGTCCGTGTCGTCAACGGGGTGCCGTGGCCGACGCCGCCGTACCACCTTCCCATCTTTGTCGCGGCGGTCAACACGGCGATCCTCATGACCTCGAGCGCGTCGATGCACTGGGCGACGGTCGCGATCAAGAAGGGCAACGTCTGGGGGATGCGCGCCGGCCTCGTGCTGACATTCCTCATGGGCCTGTCGTTCCTCATCTCGCAGGTCTACGAGTACCTGCGCGCGGGGTTCAACACGTCGAATGGCGCCTTCCCGACGATCTTCTTCTGCCTCACCGGCCTCCACGGCTGCCACGTCTTCGTCGGCCTGTCGATCCTGCTGTTCATGACGATCCGCGCCTTCCGAGGGCACTTCTCCGCCGAGCACCATCACGGCGTCGAGATCGGCGGGATCTACTGGCACTTCGTCGACGTGATGTGGATCGTCGTGTTCGCGACGGTCTACCTCCTCTGACGATGCGGAATCCGCTGGGAAGCGAGGGCGAGGCCTACCGTTTCCTCTGGATCGTCGTCGGCGGCGCGGCCGTGATCGTCGTCGCTGCCGCGATCAACACGTGGGCCGGCATCGCGGTCGCGGTGATCGCGTTCGTCGCGCTCGGCTGGTGGTTCTTCCGCTAGCCGGTGCCGGGAGCGGGAGATCCGCCGACGTCCTCGTCGTAGTCCGGGCCAAAGCCGGCGGCCGAGGACGCCGCGCGTAGCTACTTGCTCGTGACGGACGAGACGTACTTCGCGACCGCCTTGATCTGCGCCGGCGTGAGCTTTCCCGCGAAGGCGGGCATGATGCCCCCGCCAACCGTCACCTGATGCAGGACGCGGGCGAAGGATGGCTTCAGCTGATCGAGGTTCGGCGCGCCTGGCGCTTGGCCCGTGATTCCGGCGTCGGAGAGCGTATGGCAGCTGCCGCACGCGGCCTGGACGATCGCCTTGCCGTCGTTTCCAAGCGATGCAAAGTCGACGGGCTTCGTGTAGCCGTTCACTCCCGCGACCGTCGCGACGTACCAGGCCACGTCGATCGCGTCCTGGCCGCTGACGAGGTTCGCCGGCATCGGCGTGCCGCTGCACGTCGCCTTCGTTTCTGGGTTGAGGCACTGCTTGCTGGTGAAGTGGTTCCCCGACGTGTACGGCGCGAGCGGGGGCGTGACCGAGCCGATGCGGATCTGGTCGAGGACGACGTTCGCAATCGAACTCGTGGCGAAGTGCTCCATCTGAGGGCCTGCGAACGCGTTGTCGAGGTTCGGACCGATGGTCCCGTTCGCTCCGGCTGCCTCCAGCGCGTGGCAGCTGCTGCAGTTTTGCGAGAAGAGCTTCGCGCCGGCGTCGGTGTCGGGATGGCTGGACGCGGACGCGACGCTGCCGTAGCCGCAGCCCGACGCGAGCAGCAGCGTGACGACGGCGATCGCCGCCAGTCCTGCGCCTCCGATTGTGCCCCGGCCCGCCACCTGCGGGGGAGTCTATCCGCGCGGCTCGCGCCGCAATCGCGCTACTTCGACTGCGGCTTGCAGGATCCGCCGAGCTGATGACACCGCTTCTCGATGGACGTGAAGTCCGTCGTGCTCGGCGCGATTTGGACGTACTGCTTGAGCGCCTGGAGCTCGGCCTTCTGGCTGCCGGCGAGTTGCGCCGCGGTGGCGACCGCGATCAACAAGTTCGCGCGGTCCGCGCGCGACGCGTATCTCGCGGCCTTCTGGAACGACGTCAGCGAGGCGCCGTAGGCGGCGATCGCCTGTTGCAGGAGTGGCTGGGTCACCGCCTGGTTCTGCTGGGAGTAGTAATCGTCGATCGGATTCGACCCGAGCTGCCCCGCGAGCGGCCCCGTCGGGTTGAAGATCGTGCCGGGCGACTGGAGCTGCCCTGCCTGTTGCACCTGCCGGTAGTACCCGACGGCCGTATCGCCCTGCGTCTTCTGGTACCCGGCGAGCTCCTGCCAGACCGCCGAGTCCGTCTTCTTGAGGGTGAGGTAGCGTCTGTGAGCGCGCCGACGGCGCCGGTGAGGTCGTTCTTGGTGAGGTAGGCGGTCGCGAGATCCTGGTAGCCCTTTGCCGGATCCTTGTTGATCTCGGACTTCGCCTTCGCGATCGAGTCGCCGCCGCCGCCGAGGATGCTGTTGTAGAGCCCCTGGAGTCCGCTGCCGGCTCCCGAGCCGACGCCGAGGAAGACGAACGAGACGGCGAAGACGATCGCGAGCGCGAAGAACACCCACTTCTGCCTGCGACGCAGGCGCGTGAAGAAGAGGTCCTGGTTCGGATTGCCGCCGGCGGCGTGCTTGCGCTGCTTCCGCGACGCGTTCGCCGCCGCGTGTGCCTGCGCCGCCTGCGCCTGCTTTGCTTTTACCGCAGCCCTCGCCATTAGTGGTTCTCCAGGGGATGTCGCCACGTCACGGGCGCGCGAAAAGCGAGCGAGGCAAGGACGCAGGGCGCTCCGATAGTCGTGAGTATCGGGAGCCCGAGGACGCCGCAGCCGGCCAAGCCGGCCGACGAGCGAAGCGAGGAGTCGCGAAGCTTTGCAGCCGCCAGGGGCGTGGATGACATTCGCTGGGGGGCCACTATGCGCCTAGGGTAGCCGAGCGGCTCATGACCTTCTTGCGTCTTCTTTCGTAAAGCACCGCGAGCCAGATCGACCCTTCGAACAGCAGCCACATCGGGATGAGCTCGAAGAACGTCGTCACGAGATCGGGCCCGGGAAGAGCGAGGGCGACCGCCGCCGTGATGAGGTAGCCGAGCCGTCGTTGCTTCCGCAGCGTTCGCGAGCTGAGAACGCCGATCGCGACGAGCCCGAGAATCACCAGCGGCGTCTGGAAGATCACGACGATCCCGACGAGGATCGTGACGACGAAGTTGTAGTACGGCTTCGCCTGGATGAGTGTCCGGAAGTGCTGGTTGTCGTAGTTCGTGAGGAAGTGGATCGCGCGCGGCAGCAGAATCTCGTACCCGAACGCGAGGCCCGTCGCACCGAGCGCGACCGAGCACGCGACGAGGAAGAGGATCTTCCGCTCGATCTTCGCCTCGACGGCCGGCGCAAAGAAGTTCCACAGCTGCCAGAGCACGACCGGGAGCGCGAAGACGAGCCCCGCGTACAGGCAGACGGTGATCGTGGTCGTGAACGGCTCCGCGACCCCGAGCGTCACCGGCCGGAAGTTCGTCGGCAGCGGGGCGTTGAGCCAGTCGAGCACCTTGTTGTGGAAGACGTACGCGAGCACCGTCCCGACGCCGACGGCGCCGAGCATCACGAAGAGCCGACCGCGCAGCTCGTCGAGGTGCTCCTCGAGCGTCGCCTCCTCACCGTGCGCGAGGCGGCGGGGGAGTCTCATCATCGTCGGCTAGGTGGTGGTGATGTCGTGATCGACAGGCTTTTCGGCAGGCGGGAGTTCGGGCGTCGGCTCCGGGTTGTTGCCGGTGACCGCGTCCTTGAACTCGCGCATGCCGGAACCCAGCGACCGACCGATCTCGGGAAGCCGCCTGCCGCCGAAGAGCAACAGCGCGATTCCGAGAAGGATGACGATGTGAACCGGATTGCTGATGTAGCCCATGTGTTAGAGAGAGTACCGCCTCTCGGTACCCTTGTCGTCATGGCATTACTAAAGCTTGAGAATCTCCACGTCTCCCTTGAGGACGGCACCGAGATCGTCAAAGGCGTCGACCTCGAGGTGGACACGAACGAAGTGCACGCGATCATGGGGCCGAACGGCTCCGGCAAGTCGACCCTTGCCTACGCGCTCATGGGTCATCCGGCCTACGAGATCACCGACGGGAAAGATCCTGCTCGACGGCGAGGACATCACGGAGATGGGCGCCGACGAGCGCGCGCAGCGCGGCCTCTTCCTTGCGTTCCAGTACCCGCACGCGATTCCCGGCGTGACCGTCACGAGCTTCCTCCGCAGCGCGATCAACGCCGTGCGGAAGGCGAAGAACGGCGGCGTCGACGATCCGATCGCGATCCCCGAGTTCCGCAAGACCCTCCTCGCCGAGATGGATCACCTCAAGGTCAGCCGCGAGCTCGCCTCGCGCTACCTCAACGACGGGTTCTCGGGCGGCGAGAAGAAGCGCGTCGAGATCCTCCAGATGGCGATGCTGAAGCCGCGCATCGCAGTGCTCGACGAGACCGACTCGGGCCTCGACATCGACGCGCTGCGGGTCGTCGCCGGCGGAGTGAAGGATCTCGTCGGCCCCGACATGGGCGCGCTCGTGATCACGCACTACCAGCGCATCCTCGACTACATCACTCCCGACAAGGTTCACGTCTTCGTCGACGGGAAGATCGTCGAGTCAGGTGGCCCCGAGCTTGCGAAGAAGCTCGAGAAGGACGGCTACGCCCCGTACGAACCGGAAGAGGTGCCCGCGTAATGGCCCCCACCAAGACGACCCACCAAGACGACGAGTCAGAAACCGAGATCGTCGATGGGATCGGCGCCGAGTACAAGTACGGCTTCTCGAACCCCGACGAGGCGAAGAACTACTTCTTCAAGTCGGGCCGCGGCCTTTCGCACGAGCTCGTCGAGGCGATCGCCGAGCACAAGAACGAGCCCGACTGGATGCGCAAGTTCCGGCACAAGTCGCTCGACTACTTCCTCGCTCGCCCGCTGCCGACATGGGGCGGCAACGTCGCCGAGATCGACTTCGACAACATCTTCTACTACATCAAGCCGACCGAGAATCAGGCGAAGTCGTGGGAGGACTTGCCCGCCGACATCCTCGACACGTGGGACAAGCTCGGCATCCCCGAGGCCGAGAAGAAGTACCTCGCCGGCGTCGGCGCGCAGTACGAGTCGGAGGTCGTCTACCACAAGCTCCAGGAGGATCTCGAGAAGAAGGGCGTGATCTTCCTCGACACCGACTCGGCGCTGCGCGAGCACGAGGATCTCTTCAAGCAGTACTTCGGCACGATCATCCCGCAGAACGACAACAAGTTCGCGGCGCTCAACTCGGCCGTCTGGTCGGGAGGCTCCTTCATCTACGTGCCGCCGGGCCTGCACATCGAGATGCCGCTGCAGGCGTACTTCCGCATCAACGCCGAGAACATGGGCCAGTTCGAGCGGACGCTGATCCTCGTCGACGAGGGCGCGTACGTCCATTACGTCGAGGGCTGCACGGCGCCGATCTACTCGAGCGACTCGCTGCACAGCGCGGTCGTCGAGATCGTCGTGAAGAAGGGCGGACGCTGTCGTTACACGACCATCCAGAACTGGTCGAACAACGTCTACAACCTCGTCACGAAGCGCGCCGTCGCCTACGAGGACGCGACGATGGAGTGGGTCGACGGCAACCTCGGCTCGAAGCTGACGATGAAGTACCCGGCGATCTGGCTCATGGGCGACCGCGCGCACGGCGAGGTGCTCTCCATCGCCTTCGCGGGCGCGGGTCAGCACCAGGACGCGGGCGGCAAGGTCGTCCACGCCGCGCCGAACACGACGTCGGTCATCACGTCGAAGTCGATCTCGAAGAACGGCGGGCGCGCCGGCTACCGCGGCCTGCTGCAGGTGGACAAGAGCGCGCACGGCGCGAAGTCGAAGGTCGTCTGCGACGCGCTCATCCTCGACGACGAGTCGCGCTCGGACACGTACCCGTACATCAAGGTGGACGCCGACGACGTCGACCTCGGCCACGAGGCGACCGTCTCGAAGATCGGCGAGGAGCAGCTCTTCTATCTCATGTCGCGCGGCATGAGCGAGTCGGAGGCGAGCGCGATGATCGTGTCCGGCTTCGTCGAGCCGATCACGAAGGAGCTGCCGCTCGAGTACGCCGTCGAGATGAACCGGCTGATCCAGCTCCAGATGGAAGGCTCGGTCGGTTGACGATCGAGGTCGAGCACGTCGACTTCTGGACGGTGCCCGTCACCGACATGGAGCGCTCGATCGAAGTTCTACGGCGAGACGCTCGGGCTGCCGCAGGTCGAGCACGCCGAGGAGCAGGGCTTCCCGGAGTACAAGCTCGGCGACAACGGCTTCCTCTATCTCCTCAAGCCTCGAGAACGATCGGCAGCGCGTTCCGCGCGCCGCACGACGCCGGCTTCGCGCTGCGCGTTCCCGACGTCGACGAGGCGCGGGCCGAGCTCGAGGCGAAAGGCGTCACGTTCAACGGCCCGACGCTCGACACCGGCGTCTGCAAGATGGCGTTCTTCCCCGATCCCGACGGGAACCAGATCGTCCTCCACCGTCGTTACGCGCCGTGATCGAGCGCACCGACTTCATCGCGGTCCCGGTGCAGGACCGCGAGCGTGCCGCGCAGTTCTACGGCGAGGTGCTCGGCCTGACGAAGAACCCGAACTCGACCGAGCGCTGGTACGAGTACGAGACGGGGAACGTCACGCTCGGCGTTCGTCGATCCCGAGATGATCGGGATGCCGTTCACGCCGCTCCCGCTCGCGTCGATCGTCCTGCGCGTCGCTGACGTCGACGAGGCGCGCGCGAAGCTCGAGGCCGCCGGCGTCGAGCTGCGCGGTGACGTGATCGACTCGGGCGTCTGCCGCATGCAGCCGTTCACCGACACCGAGGGCAACGGCCTCATGCTCCATCACCGCTACGCGGCGTATCCCGACGGGACGATGCCGTGATCTCGCAAGGTCGACACGATCGGGATTCCGTCCACCGACTGGGAGCGCTCGCGCGAGTTCTACGTCGAGACGCTCGGCCTGCGGCCCGACCCGAACGCGCGCGCAGAGTTCTGGGTCGGCGACACGTGCTTCGCGATCTGGATGCCCGGCCAGTTCGGCGAGGAGTTCGTCCCGCAGCACGAACTCGATCGCGCTGCTCCAGGTCGACGACGTCGCGGCCGCGCGCGCCGAGCTCGAGGCGAAGGGCGTCGAGTTCGACGGCGAGACGATCGAGGGCCGCGTCTGCCTCATGGCGACCTTCTTCGATCCCGATGGCAACAAGCTCACGCTGCACAAGAGGTTCGCGCCGTATGAGTCGTAGCGACGCACTCGCCGCGTGGGAAGCGCTGCCGATCCCGGACACGACGGAGGAGCACTGGCGCTTCACCGACCTGCGCGGCTTCGACCCTGACGCGTTCGAGGGCGCGGCGTCGGCGGAGATCGAGACGATGCTCGACCTCGACGTCGCCGGCTTCGCGACCGTCACCGCCGACGGCATCGAGATCGAGAAGGCGCCCGAGGGCGTCACGTTCGAGCCGCTCACCGACGACAACGAGCGCCTCTACTCCCTCGTCGGCTGGGACGAGAAGTTCGCGGCCCACAACGCGGCGATGTGGAAGCACGGCCTCCTCGTCGTCGTCCCGAAGAACGTCGTGCTCGAGAAGCCGCTGTACGTCCGCATCTCGGCGACCGGCCAGACGTTCTGGCGGCTCGTCGTCGTCGCGGAGGAGGGCGCGCGCGCGTCGATCATCGAGGAGTACGCGTCGCCGTCGCCCGACACCGAGGCGTACTCGAACGCGGTGACCGAGCTCTTCGTCGAGCCGGCCGCGAAGCTCGAGTACGTCTCCCTCCAGAATCTCTCGCAGGAGACGTGGCATTTCGCGAGCCATCACGCGCGCGTCGAGCGCGACGCGGAGCTCGACTGGGTCGCGGGCGGCTTCGGCTCGAAGCGGGGCAAGACGCGGATCCAGAACGACCTCAACGGCCGCGGCGCGACGTCGCGCGTGACGGGCGCGTACTTCGCCGACGGGACGCAGCACCTCGACTACGACACGTTCCAGGAGCACATCGCGCCCGACTGCGAGAGCGACTTCGCGTTCAAGGGCGCGCTGCGCGATCACGCGACGGCGGTGTGGCGCGGGATGATCCGCGTCGAGAAGGACGCGCAGAAGACGAACGCGTACCAGGAGTGCCGCAACCTCATGCTCTCGCCGACGACGCACGCAGTCCCGATCCCGGGCCTCGAGATCCTGGCGAACGACGTGCGGTGCACGCACGCGGCGACGGTGGGTCGAGTCGACCGCGAGGACTTGTTCTACTTGATGAGCCGCGGCCTGACGCGCCAGGAAGCGGAGCGCCTAATCGTGCGCGGCTTCTTCCAGGAGATCCTCGACCGGATCGAACTCGAGCCCGTGCGCGAGGCCGTTACGGCCGCGCTCGAGGCTCGCATTCCTCAGGCCTAAGAGCTAGCGACGTCAGCCTGGCTGACTAGCTTCTTTGCATGATCGAGTTTCTTGGCAGTAAGAGGCAGCTCGCTCGCCCAATTGGCGATGCAATCTCCAGTCGAATCGGCACGCACTCGGCCGTTGCTGATCTCTTCTGCGGAACCGGGAGCATCTCAGCTTGGCTACGGGGAGCTGGCCACCGAGTTGTTGCCAATGATCAGCTCACGCTGTGCAGCACGTTTGCGGAAGCGATCCTCCTAAATCGGGGCTTGCCGGCCTTTGCCGGAGTTCCCAACCTACGCGCATCCCGTCCAGGTGCTCGCTACGTCGAAGTGCTCGACCGCTTGAAGGAGGCCGACCCCGTCCAGGGCTTCGTATACGAAAACTACTCTCCTGGCTTCGGCGCGCCACCGAACGCGACTAGCTACTTCACAGCGGCAAACGCCGCGAAGATCGACGGTGTCCGGGCGGCGATAGATCAGTTTGAGCCACTCCTGACCCGTGGCGAGCACGCTCTCATACTCAGCGACCTGCTGCGTGCAGCTGTCCGCATCAGCAACACCGCCGGAACCTATGCGTGCTATCTGAAGGCGTGGAAGTCGCGAGCACTTGACCAGCTGATGCTTCTCCCGTCGGAGATCGACTTTCAGCGTGGAGAGCAGGTCGGGCACGCGGTCTATTCGAGCGCGGTGGACGACCTCCCCGCAGACCTCGGAGTTACGGCGATCTACGCGGATCCCCCCTATACAAAGCGGCAGTACGCGGCGTACTACCACGTCCTCGAGACGATTGCCCGGAACGATCAGCCAGTGCTCGCGGGCAAGACCGGGCTAAGGCCATGGGCAGAGCAAGCGTCAGACTTCTGTTACCGGCGGCGAGCGGGCTCAGCCCTCGCGCGCGTCGTCGAGCGCCTGGAGTTCCGCTGGTTCTTTCTCAGCTACAGCGATGACGGTCACCTCTCGGACGGTGAGATTCGGTCGATCCTTAAGCCGGTCGGCCGTCTCGAAGTGCTCGAGTTTCCATACCGGCGCTATCGAAGCAACGGACGAGACCAGCGGCGCTCGAGCGTTGTCGAGCGCTTCTACTGCTTAGAGGCTGCGTAGTTAGGCGGCGCGCGCATCAACCGTCGGGACTCGCCGGTCCTTCGGCGTCGACCACGTCTAGCTTGCTCTACGGCGAACCCTCCGCCACCGCGCCAGCCATACGCCTCCGTCACTCCGCCGCGGTCGGAGCCGTCGAGCACGGCGTTCAGACGTGGGACCACGTACGTGTCAATGACATCGGGACGAAGCTCTACTCCGATCCATCGCCGGCCCAACTTCTGGTGCGACTGCGACCGTTACCCGAGCCGAGGAAACCGTCAAGGACGAGATCGCCGGGGTTGGTGGCGATCTCGAGAAATCCGCCATCAATCGCTCGGGCTTCGGAGTCAGAAACGGCTCTACTTCAGGGAAGAGCAATCTGACTTCTTTCCGGGCCTCCTGTGTGTGGCCGACCTCGGAATGGGGCCACCAGGTGGACGGCACGAGTCCTTTCGCGTTGTCGCGGTAAACCTTCTTTCGGGGAACGTTATTGCCGCTCGGCCCGAACCAGATCTCACCGGACTCGACCATCTCGTTGAAGCGCTCTCGCGTCACGCGCCAGCACGATCCACGGGGCGGGGTGACCCGTTTACCGGATGGAGTTTCGATCGTGTAGTGCTGACCTGGTGTGCCGTGGCCGCCTGTGCGACTAGCGAGTGGGTAGACCACTCGCCACGAGGATCGTGATCCGGATTGCTCCACATGCCTGGCGGATCTGACGCGAAAGGCGGTTTCGAACGTCCTTCCAACGAGCTCCGAGTGGTGAGAAGACGTGCAGGTAGTCGTGAGCTCTCCCAATCGCCGGACGGTTGTCACGCGCGTATTTCCGCTGCCAAACGATCGTGGCGACGAAGGACTCACGACCGAATAGTTCGTCCATGAGGACTCGGAGGTACGCCTGGCCGCGGTCATCGCAATGAACCCAGATTGATCCGTCGTCGGCGACGACGTCTCGCAACACACGCAGTCGGTCACTCATCATCGTGAGCCAAGTGTCATGCGCGAGCGCGTCGCTGTAGGTGCGCCAGTCCTCTTGCGTGTTGAACGGTGGATCGAGGTAGATCAGCCGTGGCCGCGGCCGAAAGGAAGCGCGCAAGGTCGGGATCGCGGCAAGTAGGTCTCCGCACAGGACGAGATTCGGCTTGGACGACGTCTGTACCGCTCGATCTCAACAAGGGAGTGAACTCGTTGCGCATCCTCGTGCTCCCGCGACACGAGCCGATAGAGACCATTGGCCCGAGCTAAGAACACATCACGGGACTGGGGCCAGACCAGCTTCGACTCTGAGGATGCCATTGGCTACTCCTTGCAGTTGCTCCGTTCGGCGGGGTGCTTCAGACTAGGGGCGGCTCCGGACGAGGTAGGGACTATGGCCAAGCTGCTCTGGCGGAAGACAAATCAAGCGACACTTGACACTCTCAACGGTCGCTCGGGCGGCCAATACGACATCCGACTGGCGCGGGGGGACGAGTTCGCAGAGTTCTTCTCCGGGCTCCCTCTGTCAGAGCTCACTGAGCACGGCGGGTACACGCTCACTGTTCCGATCTCACAGGCGCCCCAGCCGCTCGGCGTTCCGGCGCAATCTCTTCGTGTCCGCTTCATGGGCCCCCAATCCAAGAGGCGAGACTGGAACATACCGTCGCAGCGGCCGGAAACCGCGTACCCGCTTTGGCGTCCGGACTCCGTTGGGCGTGATACGGAAGCCGTTGATACGGATTACGTGTTCTTCGATTCGCGACGACGATTCGCGGTTTCACGCGCGGTGGGGTGACCCAGAGACAGTCGCAGCACTCCCCGCAAGCGTCCGGCAGAGAATCAGCGCGGACGAAGTCGGAGTCACCGATCTCTCTCTGGAAGAGTTCGCGGTGATTTCGATGGCACTCGCGCTGTACGACGCCGGGTCAGAGGAGACGGCGCGGGACGGGAGACGAGACGAGATCGTGTTGGCACTCGCTCGGTACCGGGCGTCCGACGGCCTCGACGAGAATGACGTTGATGAACTTATCGAGGAGATCGGGCGGGTTGAAGCGACCGCGGCAAGCGCGGACGGCATCGCGGAGCAGGTCTCGGAGTACCTCGCGAGCTTTGAAGCGCTGGGTGCCGGCGATCGTGAGGACGTAAGCCCGGACATCTCCGCTGCCTGGGACGAGTTTCCAGATGGAGACGGGAATCTCGAAGATCTTGCCGAAGCGATCCGCGCAAACCTTGAGGCGGAAACCGCGTCTGTAGATCCCGATCCGAGCCTGGAGATTGCTTCTGCGCCCGAGGGGAAAATTCTCGCCTCCGCGCACATCCGCCGCGAGCGGAGCCGTCCACTCAGGCAGGCGAAGATCCGATCCGTCCACGGTCAGCCGGTTTGCGAGGCCTGCGGTTTTGACTTTCAGGTCGCCTATGGCGATCGCGGCGCGGGCTTCATTGAGTGTCACCACCTAAAACCGCTGCACGAACTTCGTCCGGGTGACGAGACGACCCTCGAGGACTTGGCGCTGCTGTGTGCGAACTGTCATCGCATGATCCATTCGGCACGCCCGTGGCTCACCGTGGTGGATCTCCGAGAACTCGTAGGGCGCAATCGGTAGGGCGTGGTTCCGCCCCCGGCCTGCCCCCCGCTCTGAAGGCTAAGCCTCGACGAGCGCCGCGAGTTCCTCGCGCCGTCCCGATCACCGGATCGCCGTGCGCGAGCAGCAGGTGGTCGAACTCGAGCTCGTCGAGCAGGCGCCGGTACGCGGCGCGCAGGCCCGCGCGCGTCTTCTCGGGATCGTCCATCAGGAAGTCCGGGACGAACCCGAGCCCGTCGCCCTTCTGCCAGCGGACGACGCCGTCGCCGATCGCGAGCGCGCGGTGCGCCGGGATATACAGCGCCGTCTCGTCCGGGCTCAGCGCGTCCACCTCGCACGCGACGATCCCGCCCGGCAGCTCGTCGCCCCACGCGAACGTGTGGAACGCGCCGCGGCCCTCGAGCTCGTGCGCGCCCTGCTCCACCACCCACGGCTCGAGGCCGAGCTCCCACGCGGCGCGGCTGTGGTGCCGGCAGGTGAGGATCGCGTGCTCGGGCTGGAACCAGTCCGGTCGCTCCGCCGGCAGCATCGGGTCGATGACGACGCGCTCGGAGGCGAGGTAGTACGAGCTGACCTCCTTGCCGCCGATGCTCTCGCGCGGCGCCGTCCAGTGCCAGAGGCCGGGCGTGATCTCCTGCATGGCTCGAGCCCACCGCGCTCGATGATCCGCGGATTCGCTGATGAACCGTCCCTCACGCGGGCGTAGCGTCCGTGCTTGAAGGGAGGTGACACCATGTTCACGTATGCAGGCTTCATCACCCTGACCCCCGAGGGCCGCGAGACCTTCGAGAAGGCGCCCGAGTTCCTCGACGAGTTCAAGCAGTACATCGAGGCGGAGAAGGGCACACTCGAGGAGATCTACGCGGTCATGGGGCCGTGGGACTTCTTCTTCACCGCGAAGTACCCGGACAACGCCGCCGCGTTCCGCGCGCTGGCGAAGATCGGGAAGTTCGAGGCGATCAAGACCGAGACGTTCCCGCTCGAGAAGGTCGACGTCTTCTTCAAGGCGCTCGTCTAGAGCGGACGGACCGGAGGGCCGTAGCGCTGCGGCCCAACGGTTCCCGGGCGGGCTCTGAGAGCTACGCCTCGACGAGCGCCGCGAGCTCCTCGCGCGCCGTCCCGATGACCGGGTCGCCGTGCGCGAGCAGCAGGTGCTCGAACTCGAGCTCGTCGAGCAGCCGCCGGTACGCCGCCGTCAGGCCGGCGCGGGTCTTCTCGGGATCGTCCATCAGGAAGTCCGGGACGAAGCCGAGCCCGTCGCCCTTCTGCCAGCGGACGACGCCGTCGCCGATCGCGAGGGCGCGATGCGCCGGGATGTGCAGCGCCGTCTCGTCGGGGCTCAGCGCGTCCACCTCGCACGCGACGATCCCGCCCGGCAGCTCGTCGCCCCACGCGAACGTGTGGAACGCGCCGCGGCCCTCGAGCTCGTGCGCGCCCTGCTCCACCACCCACGGCTCGAGGCCGAGCTCCCACGCGGCGCGGCTGTGGTGCCGGCAGGTGAGGATCGCGTGCTCGGGCTGGAACCAGTCCGGCCGCTCCGCCGGCAGCATCGGGTCGATGACGACGCGCTCGGAGGCGAGGTAGTACGAGCTGACCTCCTTGCCGCCGATCGACTCGTTCAGCGCCGTCCAGTGCCAGATCCCGGGGAGGACTTCCTTCACGCCGCGGAGCCTATCGCGGCCGTTACCGTTCTCCTGACCGATGGAGCCCCGCGTCATCGACAACCCGGAAGAGCTCCGCTACGAGCTCTGGCTCGGCACCGAGCTCGCCGGCGAGATTCGCTACACGCGCGAGGACGGGAAGGTCGTCCTCGTCCACACCGAGGTCGAGCCGCGCCACACGGGCGAGGGACTCGGCAACGTCCTCGTCCAGGGCGCGCTCGACGACCTGCGCGAGCGCGGCATCGAGTACGTCCCGGTCTGCCCGTTCGTGACGACCTACCTCCGCCGCCACCCGCAGCCGTAGCGATCAGGCGGGAGAGGTCGACCTCAGGCTTAGCCTTCGGCGGCCGCGTATCTGCCAGCCGTCGGCTGAGCGCTAACCTCAGGGGCTGATCATCCGTTGGGCGCGTTCGATCCGTGCCCGTAGACCCTTCCGGAACGCCTTGTCCTGCTTGCGGCTCTCGATGTGCTCGGCGATCGCCGAGCGGACGATCTCCGACACCGGCTGTTGGGTGACTGCTGCGACCAATTCGAGCTCTTCAGCCTGCTCGGGGGAGAGGCGAATGGTCATTGCTTTTTGAGTTCCTGCCATCGTGACGCATATCGTCATCCTGCAGCTGCGACTTGAGTGTCAGACTGGCGATACGGCCCGGAACCGCGGTATGCAGGCGTCGCGGTGACGTACCACCGTGGTAGCGCGCCACCGCGCAGCACGTCCCAAGGCTCGACCTCAGGATTAGCCTGCGGTCGCCGCCCTAAAACAGTGGTAAAACACCGCTCGTGACCGACGAGGCCACGCGTCCGTCAATGCTGGCGCGGCTCAAGTGGCCGCATGCGCTCGTCGGCCTCTCGACGCTCTTCGGATTGGTCGCTCTTCGGGGCGAAACACGGTTCGCTCAGCCGCTTAACGACAGCGCTTTCCACATGCAGATGGTGCGGTGGGCCGGCGGGCAGATCCACCGCGGCCGCGTGCCGCTCGACGGCTGGTTCCCTGACCTTTCGCTCGGTTCGTCCTTCTTTCACCACTACCAGAGCCTTCCGGAGACCCTTACGGCGTATGCCGCGGTGGGAACGGGAGTCGCCGTACCGCACGGCGTACCTCTGGCTCCTCTATCTCCTGCTCGCGACGTGGCCGATCTCCGTCTACGTCGGCTCGCGGCTGCTCGGCTGGGGCGATTGGACGGCTGCGGGCGCCGCGGCAACGGCTTCTCTGCTCGTGTTCTCCGCGCCCGGCTTCGTCAGTTACGGCTTCGAATGGGGGAGCTACATCTGGTCGGGAACCGGCTTGTACGGCCAGCTCTGGGCGATGTGGCTCCTACCGCTCGCGTGGGGTCTCACGTGGCGCACCGTCAAGGACGGACGCCGGTACGCGGCCGCCGCGATCGCCGTCGCGCTCACGATTGCGTGCCACTTCATCGCCGGGTATCTCGCGCTGCTCACGATCGGCGTCTGGGTGATCGCGCTGATCGGCGCCGGGCGCGTGCTTCCGCGCCTCGTCCGCGCCGCTGTCGTCGCCGGCGGGGCGATGCTGATCGCGCTCTGGGTGCTCGTGCCGCTGATCGAAGGGACGACGTGGACGAACAACAGCGAGTACTTCCGCGGCACGACTTTCGACGACTCGTACGGCACGGGAAAAGTGCTCGGCTGGCTCGTCCGCGGACAGCTGTTCGACCAGCACCGCTTCCCGGTCATCTCGCTCCTCTTCGCCGCCGGGCTCGTCGTCTGCGTCGCGAGAGCGCGGCGCGACGCTCGAGCTCGAGGCCTGCTCGGCGTCTTCGCTCCTCAGCCTGATCCTCTTCTGCGGACGGCACGCGCTCGGGCCGGTGCTCGGGTGGCTGCCGGGCTCGGCCGACGTCCAGTTCCAACGGTTCGAGATGGGCGTCGACCTCGCGGGGATCCTCATCGCCGGAGTCGGTGTTGGCGCAGGAGTAAACGCGCTGCGTCGCCTCTGGGATCAACGAATCCCCCGCAAATACGGCATTTATGCGGGCGCGGCGATGATCGCGCTCGTCGTCCTGATCCTCGCGCCGGCCTGGAGTGAGCGCTACGGATCTCGCGCGGACGAGCGCCGTATACATCGAGCAGCAGCAGGGGTACGACTCGACGACGGGACGCGCGGTCAACGAGCCTGCTCGCGACGGTGAAGAGCCTCGGCGACGGTCGCGTCTACGCAGGTCTCCGCGGCAACTGGGGGGCGACGACTGCGAACCGAGTCGGCTACGTCCCGATGTACGCGTGGCTCGCCGACCACGACGTCGATCAGGTCGGCTTCGACTTCCGGACGCTCAACTCGCTGTCGACCGACATCGAGGCGACGTTCGACGAGAAGAGCCTCGCGCAGTACCAGATGCTCGGGATTCGGTACCTGCTGCTTCCGGCCGGGCACGCGCCGCCCGTCCCGGCAACGCTCATTGCCAGCGCCGGCGGCAGTCAGGCTCTACCGCGTTGCCACGTCGGGGTACTTCCAGGTCGTCGATCGGTCGACGGCGATCACGGCGGACAGAACCGACGTCGAGCCGGCGAGCCGCACGTGGCGCCAGTCCGACCTCGCGCTCCACGACGTCTATCCGGGCGTCGCGTTCGCCGGCGGTTCGCCACCCGCGCCGACGAGTGGCGGCGCCGGCGAAGCCCGGGCGTCGTCCTGTCGGACACCGAGGATCGCGCGGGCGGAGTCTTCGCCGCGTCGGTCGAAATGCGGCGCCCGGCGGTCGTCCTCTTGAAGGCGTCGTACGACCCGAGTTGGACGGCGACCGTCGATGGTCGCGCGGTCAAGCCGGTGATGATGGCGCCCAGTCTCGTCGGGGTAGAGGTCGGGCCGGGACGCCACCTTGTCCGCTTCCAGTACGCGTCGTACGGCGCGTATCCAGCACTTTTCGCGATCGGGATCCTTGCTCTGCTCGCGTTGACGATCCTTCCGCGGCGCCCCGATTTCGCGTCGCCGACTCGGCTTTCATCGGTAGCCGATGGGCCTCTGCGAGTCTGCAAATTTTTTACATCTAGGATGGTCAAGGTGGTTTACGGCTTGACTCTGCGGTTAAAGCCCTTTACTGTGCCCCCCGTGGGCCGATGAGGGACAGGTTGCTGCGGCTTTTGCATGGGCGTGCGGGGCGGGTTGTTGGTACTCGCCTCGGCAGCTGCATGCGCTTTGCTCGTCCTCTCGGCGGCGTTCGCGCTGACGTCTGCGAGTAGCGGCTCGGTCACCGTCTGCATCGGCAAGAAGCACACGATCGACTTCGAACGAGCTCTACGTCTCTCGGAAGGCCGGCTTCTGCGGTCCGGGTGTGAAGAAGCTGACGTGGAACAAGCCGAACACCCACGGCACCATGATCTTCTGCGAGGGCGACCCGAACGACGGCAGCGAGTTCACGACAGAGCTGTACGGCCGCAAGAAGGGCAAGTGCTACGCGCATGACCCGAAGATTTTGCTTTCCAAGGAACCGCCGAAGGGTGTCTCAAAGTCCCGCATATGTATCGGCATTCTTGGCACTGACCACACCCGGAACGTTCCGGTCACGGGCGCAGAGCGGAAGCCGACCAAGTGGCGCGAGCTCTACTACCACAAGCCCCACTGCCCGAAGGGCCATTACGTCTTCCCGCCGAAGAAGCATTGCAAGAAGCACTGCCCGGTGCCCGGCCCGAGTGGTCCGTCCGGCCCGCCCGGTCCGACCGGCCCGCCCGGTCCGACCGGCGCGAAGGGTCCGACCGGCGACGAAGGGTCCGACCGGGATGAAGGGTCCGACGGGCATGAAGGGTGCGACGGGCGCGAACGGTTCGACTGGAGCTAACGGCGCGACCGGCGCGAAGGGTCCGACAGGGATGAAGGGTCCCGACCGGTGCGAACGGCGCGACGGGCGCGAACGGGTCGACGGGTGCGAATGGTTCGACGGGTGCGAAGGGCGAGACGGGTGCGAAGGGTCCGACCGGCGCGAAGGGTCCGACAGGGATGAAGGGTCCGACCGGTGCGAATGGCGCGACGGGTGCGAACGGTTCGACCGGCGCGAATGGTTCGACGGGTGCGAAGGGCGAGACGGGTGCGAAGGGTCCGACCGGCGCGAAGGGTCCGACAGGGATGAAGGGTCCGACCGGTGCGAATGGCGCGACGGGTGCGAACGGTTCGACCGGCGCGAATGGTTCGACGGGTGCGAAGGGCGAGACGGGCGCGAAGGGTCCGACCGGCGCGAAGGGTCCGACAGGCGAGAAGGGTCCGACCGGTGCGAATGGCGCGACGGGTGCGAACGGGTCGACGGGTCCTAACGGTGCGACGGGTGCGAAGGGCGCGACGGGCGCGAAGGGTCCGACCGGCGCGAAGGGTCCGACGGGTGCGAAGGGTCCGACCGGTGCGAATGGCGCGACGGGTGCGAACGGGTCGACGGGTGCGAACGGTGCGACGGGTGCGAATGGCGCGACGGGCGCGAAGGGTCCGACACGGGTGCAAGGGTCCGACGGGCGCGAACGGCGCGACGGGTGCGAACGGCGCGACGGGTGCGAATGGGTCGACGGGTGCGAACGGTCCGACGGGTGCGAAGGGTCCGACCGGTGCGAATGGTGCGACGGGCGCGAACGGTTCGACGGGCGCAAATGGTGCGACGGGTCATAACGGCGCGACGGGTGCGAATGGGTCGACGGGTGCGAAGGGTCCGACGGGTGCGAAGGGTCCGACCGGTGCGAATGGTGCGACGGGCGCGAACGGTTCGACGGGTCATAACGGCGCGACGGGTGCGAATGGGTCGACCGGTGCGAAGGGCCCGACGGGCGCGAAGGGTCCGACGGGTGCGAACGGGTCGACTGGTGCGAACGGTTCGACCGGTGCGAATGGTGCGACGGGCGCGAACGGTGCGACGGGTGCGAAGGGTCCGACGGGTGCGCGCGGTCCGACCGGTGCTGCCGGCTCGACGGGCGCGAATGGTTCGACCGGCGCGACACGGCGTGCGACCGGGTCGACGAACGTGGGTCCGACGGGCGCTAATGGCGCGACGGGTGCGAACGGGTCGACGGGTGCGAACGGTTCGACGGGCGCGAATGGCGCAACGGGCGCGAATGGGCCGACCGGTGCAAAGGGCCCGACCGGCGCGAATGGCGCGACGGGCGCGAACGGTGTCGACTGGTGCGAACGGCTGCGACGGGCGCGAATGGCGCGACGGGCGCGAACGGTGCGACGGGTGCGAAGGGTCCGACGGGTGCGCGCGGTCCGACGGGTGCTGACCGGCGCGACGGGCGCGAATGGTCCGACCGGCGCGAATGGGTCGACGGGCGCGAATGGGTCGACGGGCGCGAACGGTCCGACCGGTGCGAAGGGTCCGACGGGCGCTAATGGCGCGACGGGTGCGAACGGGTCGACTGGTGCGAACGGTTCGACGGGTGCGAATGGCGCGACGGGCGCAACGGTGCGACGGTGCGAAGGGCCCGACGGGTGCGAACGGTCGCGACCGGTGCGAACGGCGCGACGGGTGCGAATGGGTCGACGGGCGCGAATGGCGCGACGGGTGCGAACGGTCCGACCGGTGCGAACGGGTCCGACGGGTGCTGACGGCGCGACGGGTGCGAACGGGGCGACTGGCGCGAACGGGTCGACCGGCGCGAAGGGCGCAACGGGCGCGAACGGGCCGACCGGTGCGAAGGGCCCGACCGGCGCGAACGGCGCGACGGGCGCGAACGGGTCGACGGGTGCGAATGGCGCGACGGGCGCGAACTGGCGTCCGACGGGCGCGAACGGGTCCGACGGGTGCGAACGGCGCGACCGGGCGCGAACGGCGCGACGGGCGCGAGCGGTGCGACCGGGCGCGAACGGGCGCGACCGGCGCGAACGGTGCGACGGGTGCGAATGGTGCGACGGGTGCGAACGGTGCGACGGGTGCGAACGGTGCGACGGGCGCGACGGGTGCGACGGGCGCGAAGGGTGCGACCGGTGCGAGCGGCGCGACGGGCGCGAACGGTGCGACGGGTGCGAACGGTGCGACGGGTGCGAACGGTGCGACGGGTGCGAATGGTCCGACGGGCGCGAACGGGCGCGACCGGTGCGACGGGTGCGACGGGCGCGAGCGGTGCGACGGGCGCGAACGGTGCGACCGGAGCGAACGGTGCGACGGGCGCGACGGGTCCGACGGGCGCGAAGGGTCCGACCGGTGCGAACGGCGCGACGGGCGCGAACGGTGCGACGGGTGCGAACGGTGCGACCGGTGCGAACGGTGCGACGGGCGCGAACGGTGCGACGGGTGCGACTGGTCCGACGGGTGCGCAGGGTCCGACCGGAGCGAACGGCGCGACGGGTGCGAACTGGCGCGACGGGTGCGAACGGCGCGACGGGTGCGACTGGTCCGACGGGCGCGAGCGGCCCGACCGGAGCGAACGGCGCGACGGGCGCGAGCGGTGCGACGGGTGCGAACGGTGCGACGGGTGCGAACGGCGCGACGGGTGCGAACGGTGCGACGGGTGCGACTGGTCCGACGGGTGCGAACGGGCGCGACGGGCGCGAACGGTGCGACGGGTGCGAACGGTGCGACGGGTGCGAACGGTGCGACGGGCGCGAACGGTGCGACGGGTGCGACTGGTCCGACGGGTGCGACGGGTCCGACCGGGTGCCGACGGGTGCGACGGGCGCGAGCGGTGCGACCGGTGCGAACGGCGCGACGGGTGCGAACGGGTGCGACGGGTGCGACACGGCGCGACGGGTGCGAACGGTGCGACGGGTGCGAATGGTGCGACGGGTGCGACTGGTCCGACGGGTGCGCAGGGTCCGACCGGAGCGAACGGCGCGACGGGTGCGAATGGCGCGACGGGCGCGAATGGTGCGACGGGTGCGACTGGTCCGACGGGCGCGAGCGGTCCGACCGGTGCGGCCGGCGCGACGGGTGCGAATGGTGCGACGGGCGCGAACGGTGCGACGGGTGCGACTGGTCCGACGGGTGCGCAGGGTCCGACCGGGCCGACTGGCGCGACGGGTGCGAACGGTGCGACCGGTGCGAACGGTGCGACCGGTGCGAATGGCGCGACGGGTGCGACTGGTCCGACGGGTGCGCAGGGTCCGACTGGTGCGGCGGGCGCGACCGGTGCGACGGGTGCGACCGGGCGCGAACGGGTGCGACGGGTGCGAACGGTGCGACGGGTGCGACTGGTCCGACGGGTGCGACAGGGTCCGACTGGTGCCGACGGCGCGACGGGTGCAACGGGCGCGACCGGAGCGAGTGGTGCGACGGGTGCGAATGGCGCGACGGGTGCGACTGGCGCTGACCGGAGCGAACGGTGCGACGGGTGCGACTGGTCCGACGGGTGCGACTGGTCCGACGGGTGCCGCGGGTGCGACCGGTGCGACGGGTGCAACGGGCGCGAACGGCGCGACGGTGCGAATGGCGCGACGGGTGCGACGGGTGCGACGGGCGCGACGGGTGCGACGGGTGCGAACGGCGCGACGGGTGCGACTGGTGCGACTGGTGCGACGGGCGCGACCGGTGCGACGGGTGCGACCGGTGCGAATGGTGCGACGGGTGCGAACGGTGCGACGGGCGCGAATGGTGCGACGGGTGCGACTGGTCCGACGGGTGCGCAGGGTCCGACTGGTGCCGTTGGTGCGACGGGCGCAACGGGCGCGACCGGTGCGAATGGTGCGACCGGTGCGACTGGCGCAACCGGAGCGAACGGTGCGACGGGCGCGAATGGTGCGACGGGTGCGACTGGTCCGACGGGTGCGCAGGGTCCGACCGGTGCCGTCGGCGCGACGGGCGCGACGGGCGCAACGGGAGCGGCTGGTCCGACTGGTCCGATGGGTCCGACCGGCGCGAAGGGCCTCACGGGTTCGACTGGTCTGACCGGCGCGAATGGTCTGACGGGCGCGAAGGGCCCGACGGGTGAGGTCTTTGGCGCCACGGGCGCAACTGGCCCCACGGGTGCGACCGGTCCGACGGGCGCGAACGGTGCGACCGGTGCTGCCGGCGCGACGGGTGCGACCGGTGCCACCGGAGCGAACGGTGCGACCGGTGCGAACGGCGCGACTGGCGCGAATGGTGCGACGGGTGCGAACGGTCCGACGGGCGCGAAGGGTCCGACCGGTGCCGCCGGTGCGACCGGGGCGAATGGTGCGACGGGCGCGAACGGCGCGACGGGCGCTGACTGGGGCGACGGGCGCTGACTGGTGCGACGGGTGCGAATGGTGCGACGGGTGCGCAGTGGCCCGACGGGTGCGACCGGTCCGACGGGCGCGACTGGTGCGACGGGTGCGAACGGTGCGACTGGCGCCAACGGTGCGACGGGTGCGAACGGTGCGACGGGTGCGCATGGTGCGACGGGCGCGAATGGTGCGACGGGTGCGCGCGGCCCGACGGGTGCGACCGGTCCGACGGGCGCTACTGGTGCGACGGGCGCGAACGGTGCGACGGGCGCCAACGGTGCGACGGGCGCGAACGGTGCGACGGGCGCTGACTGGCGCGACGGGTGCTGACGGTGCGACGGGCGCGAATGGTCCGACGGGCGCGACTGGTCCGACGGGCGCTGCTGGTGCGACGGGTGCGAATGGTGCGACGGGTGAGCGCGGCCCGACGGGTGCGACCGGTCCGACGGGCGCGACTGGTGCGACGGGCGCGAACGGTGCGACGGGCGCGACTGGTGCGACGGGCGCTGCTGGTGCGACGGGTGCGAATGGTGCGACGGGTGATCGTGGCCCGACGGGTGCGACCGGTCCGACGGGCGCGACGGGTGCGACGGGTGCGAATGGTGCGACGGGTGCGATGGTCCGACGGGTGCGGCTGGTCCGACGGGCGCTGACTGGTGCGACGGGTGCGCAGGGTGCGACGGGTGATCGTGGCCCGACGGGTGCGGCTGGTCCGACGGGCGCTGCTGGTGCGACGGGTGCGCAGGGTGCGACGGGTGATCGTGGTCCGACGGGTGCGGCTGGTCCGACGGGCGCTGCTGGTGCGACGGGTGCGCAGGGTGCGACGGGTGAGCGGGCCCGACGGGTGCGACTGGTCCGACCGGTGCGCAGGGTGCGACCGGGTGCGAATGGTGCGACGGGTGATCGTGGTCCGACGGGTGCGAACGGTCCGACGGGTGCGCAGGGTGCGACGGGTGCGACTGGTGCGACGGGTGATCGTGGTCCGACGGGTGCGAACGGTCCGACGGGCGCGCAGGGTGCGACTGGGGCTACCGGTGCGACGGGTGATCGTGGTCCGACGGGTGCGAACGGTCCGACGGGCGCGCAGGGTGTGACTGGGCGCTACCGGTGCGACGGGTGATCGTGGTCCGACGGGTGCGAACGGTCCGACGGGCGCGCAGGGTGTGACCGGTGCCCAGGGTGCGACGGGTGACGTGGCCCGACGGGTGCGAACGGTCCGACGGGCGCGCAGGGCGTGACCGGTGCCCAGGGTGCGACGGGTGATCGTGGCCCGACGGGTGCGAACGGTCCGACGGGCGCGCAGGGCGCGACCGGTGCCCAGGGTGCGACGGGTGACGTGGCCCGACGGTGCGAACGGTCCGACGGGTGCGCAGGGCGCGACGGGTGCGCAGGGTGCGACGGGTGAGCGTGGCCCGACGGGTCCGAACGGTCCGACGGGCGCGCAGGGCGTGACCGGTGCCCAGGGTGCGACGGGTGAGCAGGGCGTGACCGGTGCGGATGGTCCGACCGGTGCGCGGGGCCCGACCGGTATCCAGGGCGTGACTGGTGCGCAGGGTCCGACGGGTCCTGAGGGTCCGACTGGCACCGTCGGTCCGACCGGTCCTGCCGGCCCGACTGGTGCGAACGGCGCGGTGGGCGCGACGGGTCTGACCGGCCCGGCTGGCCCGAACGGCCCGGCTGGCCCGGCCGGTACCAACGGCACGGATGGCACGAACGGCACGGATGGCACGAACGGCGCGGCAGGCGCGGCTGGCCCGGCTGGCCCGGCAGGCCCGGCAGGCCCGGCAGGCCCGGCTGGTCCGTCCGGCCCGTCTGGCCCGGCTGGCCCGGCTGGTCAGGACGGCGCGATCGCTGATCGCGGGTCTCGGAGCCCTGACCGACGACACCAACGACTCGTACAGCGCCTTCGGCATGAGCTTCATCTCCGGCACGCGAGAGCACCGTCGAGATTCCGGTGCCGATCGCCGGGACGGTCTCCAACCTCCACGTGGTGGTCACCACGGCTCCGGGGAGCGGCGCAAGCTGGACGCTGACGGTCAACAAGAACGGCGTCGGCAACCGGGCTGAGCTGCTCGATCCAGAACGCGCAGACGACCTGCAACGACGCCTCCCTCGTGACCGTCGTCGCCGGCGACACGATCGATCTCCACATCGCGCCGTTCAGCACGCCTGCGCTCGCGACCATCACCTGGTCTGCGACGATCACTCCCTAGTTGACATCAGGGAGTCGCCGCGATCATCAGGACGCGCGGGCGGACGTGCTTGACTAGCCGGACATGACGCTCGTCCTCGCCTGGATCGTCTTCCCGCTCGTCCTCGGCCTGCTCTCGCTCGGCTGCGGGCTCTTGCTCGAGAGGGCGAGCGGGATGCGGATGCCGGGCACGCTCCTGCTTCCCGGCGGCTTCATCGTCATCTCGATCGCCGCGTACTTCGCGCACATGAGCGACGCCACCGCGCCGCTCGCGACACCGCTCGTCGTCGCGCTCGCGATCGCCGGATACGCCCTGTCGCCGCCGTGGAAGCGCTTCGAGCTCGACCGCTGGGCCGCAGGCGCAGCCGCCGGGGTCTACTGGGTGTTCGCCGCGCCTGTCGTGCTCGTCTGGAGCCACGTTCGCCGGCTACATCAAGCTCGACGACACCGCGACGTTCATGTCGTTCCTCGATCGGGCCCTGACAACACGGCTACGGCGCCGCCGGCCTCATTCCATCGACGTACAAGGCCACTCTGCTCGCACGAGGGGTACAAGTACGGCTACCCCCTCGGCTCGATGCTTCCTATCGACGTCGGGCACACGCTCCTCCGGGTCGATCAGCTCTGGCTCTGGCAGCCGTACCTCACCTTCCTTGCCGTCCTGACCGGGCTCGGTCTGTACGAAGCTCGTCTCGGGTCTCGTGCAATCGCGCGCGCTGCGGGCCTGCGTCGCGTTCTTCGGCGCGCAGGCGGCGCTCATCTACGGCTACGCGCTCTGGGGAGGAGTGAAGGAGCTCTTCACGCCGAGCGTCGTGCTCTTCGCGGCGTGCCTCGTTCCCCGGGTGAAGACCGGCACCCCGCGGCAGGTGATCCCGCTCGCCGCGGCCTCGGCCGCCCTGATCGGCGGGCTGAGCGTCGGAGGCGGCGTCTGGCTTGTCCCGATGATCGTCGTCGGTGTGGTGCTGCTCGTCCTCTACCGGTCCGCACGAGGACGCTCTGAAGACCATCGGCGTCTACGCCGTCACCACCGTGTTTCTCGCGCTCCCGATCCTGACGGTGAGCAAGGCGCGGCTGAACGTCTTGGGCAAGTTCACGAAGGCGGATCAGGTCGGGAACCTCAACCATCCGCTGAGCTGGTGGCAGATGCTCGGGATCTGGCCGAGCGGGGACTTCCGCGGCCATCCGTCCCACCCCACCCTCACGCACATACTCGCGCTCCTCGTCGCGGCCGGAGCGATCTTCGCCGTCGTCATGGCATGGCGGCGCGGGCGCTTGGAGGTCGTCGTCGCGCTCGCCACGGGGGTCATCGCGTGTCTCGTCTACGTCGAGCGGGCTTCTCCGTGGGTCGCAGGCAAGGCGCTTGCCGTCGTCGTCGCCGCTCGTCCTCGGAATCGGTCTCGCCGGCGTGGCCGTCGTCATCGAGAGCGGCCGGCGAATCGAGGGCGGAGTCGCTGACTCGGGAGGCGTTGTGCTCGCTGTGCTCGGCGCCGCCGTCCTCTGGTCGACGACGCTGCAGTACCACGCGGTTCTCCTGGCTCCCGGTGCGCGCCTGGCGGAGCTCGAGACGATCGGCGCCAAGTTCTCCGGCCAGGGTCCTGCGCTGCTGACGGAGTACGAGTCGTACGGCGCGCGGCACTTCCTGCGCGGGCTCGACGCCCAGACGCCGAGCGGGCTGCGCGTCGACCCGATCAAGCTCCGCCACACCCCGGACTGCGGCCCGGACGATACGAGCGGTGGCGCCGAACGGCGTCTCGCCCGACGTCGACGAGATCAGGCTCGACGCACTGCTCCCCTTCCACACGCTCGTCATTCGCCGGACAGGCTACCGCCAGCAGACCACCGTCCGCGTACCGGCTCGCGTGGTCGGGGCGCTACTACGACGTCTGGCAGACGATTCCGGGGCCGCCGCGGATCATCGAGCACGTGTCTCTCGGAAGTCGTTTCCAGCCTGCCGCAGTCCCGGACTGCAAGGTGGTGACGCAGCTCGCCGCCACGGCGGCCACGGCCCACGGTGTCCTCGCGACGGTGTACCGCCCCGAAGTCACCGTGATCAAGCCGAACGGGCAGATCGTGGTCCCGAAGCATTTCGGCGCCTACGGAGAGCCTCTCGGGCTCGTGTACAAGACGAAGGCGTACACGCTCAAGCTGCCGTTCACGGTCGGCGCGGACGGCAAGTACGGGGTGTGGGTCGGAGGTTCGTTCAGTTCCGACCTGACTGCGAAGACTCGACGGAGCAGCAGGTCGGAGCAGCAGAGCGAACCAGAGCGAGTGGCCCGGCAACTTCCTCTACTTCGGATCGAAGCACCTGGCTCCGGGACACCACGTGCTCGTGATCAAGCACAGCGGCCCGGACTGGAGGCCCGGCAGCGCTGCGCAGCAGCCGTTCGGGCTCGGGCCGTTCGTGATCGCGCAGGGAACCGACGATCGGAAGGTCTCCGTCGTGCAGCCGAGAGACGCTCATTCGCTCTGCGGTCGCAGCCTCGACTGGATCGAAGCGCTGCGCCCCAAGAAGTAGCGGCTCCATGCGGTAGAGCGCGGAGCTCTCAGCGCTCGCGTCGTTCGCACGCGGCACGTCCAGCCGGTGAGTGGACCGCGAAGACGCGACACTGCTTCTGTCAGGCGAGGTGCGAGGTGATTGATCTGAGCCGTCGCCGCCAACTGGCGAGCGTCAGCGCCTAACCGACGGTCGTGACCTGAACCGGACTGCGGCGATCTTGGCGCGCCTTGCGCGCATTCGGGTGGTACACCTCGACCTCGTACGGGACGCTCAGGCCAGGCGATGTAGACGCTGTTCGGATCCTCGGACCGCACGCCAGATGATGGCGCCGTTCTTTCCCTTCACGACCTCTGCCCTTGGCGCCCTTCTTGAGCGCCTGGTAGGCGTCGGGCGAACGGGATACGTCGCCGATGATCAAGTACTTCTTGCCCGGCGCTCCCGCCTTGACGCCCTTCGGCAGATAGCGAACGAAGATCCGATCGTTCGTCGGCGCCAGAACTCGTAGTGGTAGCCCTTCTTCGGCCCGGCCCAGTACGATCGGCTGACCGACGATGTCTCGGCCTGGTTCTGAGAGCTCGCTCGTGGACAGCGCCACCGGCCCGATCGCGCTAGTGATGGACTCGCCGGTGCTGTGCTTCTTCTTGTTCGAGGAGTTACCGAACGCAAGCCACAGGCCGACACCGATCAGCGCTGCCACAACGACGAGGATGCCGATGCGGAGCTGCTGGTTGCCTGCCGACTGTAGCACCCTGGGGCGCGCTCTGCGAACCCTCAGGGTTCGCGGGCGCGCTCTGTGAGCCTTCCGCAGTCACGGGCACCATTTGTAGCACAGCGGTCGCGAGTGTCAACCGATTTGCAGGGTCTTTTGGCTGGGTCAGTCCCGTACGAGCGGCTTGTACTTGATGCGGTGCGGCTCGAGCGCGTCGGGGCCGCGCGTCTCCTTCATCCACTCGACGAAGTCGCCCCAGCCGCCTTCGTGCCAGATCGTCTCGCTGTTCCCCTCGAACGCGAGGATGTGCGTCGCGACGCGGTCGAGGAACCAGCGGTCATGCGTGATCACGACGGCGCAGCCGGCGAACTCGAGCAGCGCCTCCTCGAGCGCGCGCAGCGTGTCGACGTCGAGGTCGTTCGTCGGCTCGTCGAGGAGCAGGACGTTGCCGCCCGAGCGCAGGAGCTTCGCGAGGTGGACGCGGTTCCGCTCGCCGCCCGAGAGGTCGGAGACGCGCTTCTGCTGGTCGCCGCCGCGGAAGTTGAACCAGCTCGTGTACTGGCGCGAGTTGATCTCCTTCTTGCCGAGCTCGATCGATGTCGTGGCCGCCGGAGATCTCCTTCCACACCGTGCTCGCGGGGTCGAGGTCGGCGCGCGCCTGGTCGACGTAGGCGAGCTGGACGGTGTCGCCGACGCGCAGCGTTCCCTCGTCGGGCTGCTCCTCGCCGGCGATCATCCGGAACAGCGTCGTCTTGCCGGCGCCGTTCGGTCCGACGACGCCGACGATTCCCGCCGGCGGCAGGGAGAAGGTCAGATCCTCGTAGAGGAGCTGGTCGCCGAAGCCCTTGCTTCACGCCGTCCGCGTCGATCACGACGTCGCCGAGACGCGGGCCGGGCGGGATGTGGATCTCGACGCTGTCGAGCTTGACGTTCTGCTCCTCCGCGAGGAGCTTCTCGTACGAGCCGAGGCGCGCTTTCGCCTTCGCGTGCCGCGCCTTCGGGCTCTGGCGCACCCACTCGAGCTCGCGCGCGAGCGTGCGCCGGCGCGCCGACTCCGTCTTCTCCTCGATCGCGAGCCGCGCCTGCTTCTGCTCGAGCCACGACGAGTAGTTCCCCTGGAACGGGATGCCTTTGCCGCGGTCGAGCTCGAGGATCCAGCCCGCGACGTTGTCGAGGAAGTACCGGTCGTGCGTGACGGCGACGACGGTGCCCTTGTAGTCGGCGAGGAAGCGCTCGAGCCAGAGCACGGACTCGGCGTCGAGATGGTTCGTCGGCTCGTCGAGGAGGAGCAGGTCGGGCGCGGAGAGGAGCAGCCGGCAGAGCGCGACGCGGCGGCGCTCGCCGCCCGAGAGCGTCTCGACGTCGCGGTCGCGAGTCGGGGCAGCGGAGCGCGTCCATCGCGTGGTCGAGCTTGTCGTCGAGCGACCACGCGTCGATGCGGTCGATCCTGTCCTGCACCTTCGCCTGCTCGGCGAGAAGCGTGTCGAAGTCGGCGTCGGGCTCGGCGAACGCCGCGCTGATCTCGTTGAAGCGGTCGAGCAGGTCGCGCGTCTCGCGCACGCCGTCCTCGACGTTCTCGCGCACCGTCTTCTTCGGGTCGAGATCCGGCTCCTGTTCGAGCATGCCGACGGTCGCGTCCGGGCGCGAGCTCGGCGACGCCGGACGACGGCTCGTCCTTCCCGGCCATGATCTTGAGGAGCGTCGACTTGCCGGCGCCGTTCGGGCCGAGCACGCCGATCTTTGCTCCGGGCAGGAACGAGAGCGAGATGTTCGCGAGCACCTGCCGCTCGGGGCCGTAGAACTTGTCGGCCCGGTACATCGTGTAGACGTATTCCGAAGACATCGAGCGTGGACGATAGTGGGAGTACGATCGCGCGATGCCGGGGTGCTGCAGCGCGAAGTCGTACGAACGCTTCTTCAGCGCGCGGCAGGCGCGTGCCGACGCGCGGCGCTACCGGAAGCGCGGCGTGCGCGGGACGTCCCGCGATCTCGTCGAATGGCCGGCGATGTCTCCGGCGCCTCCGTGCTCGATGTCGGCGGCGGGGTCGGCGCGATCGAGCTCGAGCTTCTCGCGGCGCGGGGCCGAGCGCGCGACCGACGTCGAGCTGTCGGGCGAGTACGAGGAAGAGGCGCGCGAAGCTCCTCGCCGAGCGCGGGCTGTCTGAGCGCGTCGAGCGCCGCATCGGCGACTTCGTCGCGGAGGCGGTCGAGCCGCACGACGTTGTCGTCCTCCACCGCGTCGTCTGCTGCTACCCCGACGTCGACGCCCTCGTCGGGACCGCTGCCGCAGCGTGCACGTCGGCGGCTGCTGCTGACGTATCCGCGGGAGCGGTGGTGGACGCGGGCCGGCATGGGCGGCGTCAACCTGCTCATGCGCGTCAGCGCGCTCCGACTTCCGCGCCTTCGTCCATCCGGTGGCGCGGATCGACGCCGCTGCCGCCGAGCAGGGCCTACGGCTGGGCGAGCGCCGCCGCGGCGGCATCTTCTGGGAGAGCGCGGCGTACGAGCGGAGCTAGGGCGTAAAGGTCCAGATCCCGTTCGTCCCGCCGCCGGCGATGACGATCTCCTTCCCGAGCGTCGTTGCGGTCGGGTCGGAGAGCGAGACCGGAAGTCGCGCGACGATCGTCGACTTGCCCGTGCGCGGGTTGATCGCGAGGATCTTGCGGCCGCCGACGTAGTAGAGCGTTCCCGTTCACTGCGGCGAGCGCGGCGTGATCCTCCGGCTTCGGGAGTCTTCCGATGTCGCGGAGTTTCCCGCCGAGCGGCAGCGCGTAGATCGCGCGGCTCGCGCCGGAGGTCGTCAGGCCACCCGCGACGTAGATCGTCCGCCCGATCGCCGCCACGCCGGCGTAACGCGTGCCCTGCGGCAGCCGGGCAACGACGGTCGTCGTTCCCGGCGGCGCGTAGCGGAGGATGGCGGTGGCGAACTGCGAGCCCGTGAAGCCGCCGACGAGGTACGCCTTGCCCGTCGATGGCCACGGCTCCGAGATCGGATAGCGGTTCGCCGATAGACCCGACGTTGGATGCCGCTCCGTCGCGGGGTTGATCCGCACGATCGTCGGCACCGAGACGCTCGACCCGCCGCCGAAGAGATAGACCGCGCCGCCGACGAGTGCCGCGGCGGCGTCGTGGGTCGGCTGCGGGAGATGGCCGACGACGGCGCAGCTTGTTCGGCTTCCCCGCGAGGATCGTGTCGACCGAGGTGTTGCCGATGAGGCCGCCGAGGATCATGAGCTTCCCGCCGGGAAGCGCCACGGCGGCGCCTGTGAGATCGCCTGCGGCAGCGAACCGATCCGCTTCAGCGTCGGGTCGGTGCGGTCTCGTGGCCGTCGTCGGTGTCGCCGCGGCGTTTCCGCAGCCCGCGGCGAGGAGCGCGAGCGCGGCGAGTGCGAGAAATCTCCTAGCCACTCAGCTGAATCTGACCGATCACGCCGTTGCCTGCGCCGTTGAGCCTCCAGCTCGCGTTCACGGAGCGGGTCTCGCCGTTCGGCATCCGGCACGTGCCGCGTGAAGCTCGTCGCCTTCCGATGTTCGTGACCGTGCCGCGGCAGATGTCCCCGCTCGGCAGGTACTCGAGCTGGAGCGACGTGTGCTGGAGCCCCTGCGTCGTCGACGAGGAGGTCGGCGCGGACGAGGAGCTTCTGCGGCTTCGTTCGCCTGGCCGACGAAGGAGACGATCTGCGTGAGGTTCGTCCCGTTCCGGATCACCGGCCGGTGAGCGTCTCGGTGATGTTCTTCGCGTTCCAGAGCGGCGGCGCGTGGTAGAGCGGCCCGACGATGAGGAGCGGCACAGCGACGACGCGTGACGACGCCGGCGAGCGCGACGCTGCCCGACCGCATCGGCTGCGCTGCGCCGAACCGCCACACGCGAGCGTCAGCGACCGACGCGATGCTGAGGCCGTAGATGATCGCGAGCCACCAGACGCCGCGGTCGGTGCCCGACATCACGCCGTGGAGCGCGGCGAGCGTCCACACCGCGAAGTTCGCGTAGTGCGCCTTCCGCCAGAACGAGTACGGGAGCCGCTTGCGGTAGTGGTTCGTGATCGCGAGCGCGAGGAGGAGCTCGGCGGCGGCGATCCCGAGACCTGTCCAGAGCGGCCGGTAGCTCGCCGTGAACGGCACGACGAGGTTGACGACGGAGAACGGCAGGAACGAGTCGACGGCGATCGTCACGACGTGGATCGCGATGAGCGCGCCGACGAGCAGGCCGCCGAAGCGGTGGATGTCCTCGACCGAGAAGCGCGGCCAGCGCGTGCTCTGCGCCTTGCCGCCCATCGAGATCCCGATGCAGACGACGACGGTGAGGATGACGTACGCCGCGATCCCCGACGCGCGTGTCGCGTACCAGAACGCCGGGTTCGAGGTCACGTGCACGCGAGGGCTCCTCTCCAGTGCGCGCTCTCGACGATCTCGCCGTCGAGCGAGACGAAGCGGCCGGGGATGCCGCGCTCGTCGAGCCACGCCGGGCCGTCCGCGCCGAGGAGAAACGCGACCTTCGCGGCGACGTCGGCGGCGAGGCAGCTCGCGCCGGACGCCGTGACCTGCTCCCACGGCGAGTCGCTCGGCTCGCCGGTGCGCGGGTCGACGAGGTGCGCGCCCGCGCGACGCGGTGCCGCTCGTCGCGAGGCCGCCCTCGACCACGCGGATCGCGCCGCCGTGGGGAAGCGCGACGTCGACCGGGCCGCGCACGGCGATGTCGCCGCCGGCCGAGACGAAGCCCTCGTCGTCGATCAGCTCCGCGGCGGCGTCGACGGCGAGCGACTTCACGACGCCGTTGAGGTCGAGCGCGACGCCGGCCGGGCGCGAGAGGACGCGGCCGGCGAGCCGCACCTCGCGCCAGCGCCCGCACAGCGTCGGATCGACGAGGCCGTCCGTCTCGGCGGCGACCTCGAGCGCGACCTCGAGCGTGCGCGCGAAGAGCGGCGAGACCGCGACGACCGAGCGCGTCGGAGCGGTTGACGCGCGAGAGCTCCGACTCGGGGCGGAAGAGGCTGAACGCGTCCTCCCACTCCTCGAAGACGGCGGCGACCGCGGCCGGCTCCGCGCCGGCGACGACGATCTCGCAGCCCATCGCCTCGAAGCGGTGGATGTTCACGACGTCGAGGTGGCGACGGGCGGCGGCTGGACGGCCGGAGCGATCTGGCCTCCCTCGCGCGATGCTCCGCTTGACGGCGCGCTCGAACGACTTCGGCGCGGCGAGCGGCTTGGTCTTCCCCTTCGTGTGGCCGGGCGCGTTGACCTTCGCGCCGACGAACGCGACGCCGAAGACGAGCAGCGTGCCCGACGCGATGACCGCCTTCGCGCCGCGCGCCCGCGCGCGAGCCCGCTCGATCCGTGATGTTGTGCCGCTTCTGGCCATCTCCACGTCTCAGAGTGCCCTGAGCAGATGAGGGATGCGATGTGAGCGCGTTTACCATGGTCACGTGGCCGTAGAGACACGCTACGAAGCTTGACGCGAGGACGCTGCGCGCGGATTTCCCGATCTTCGAGCAGGAGTTCCACGGCAAGCCGCTCGCCTTCCTCGATTCGGCCGCGAGCTCGCAGAAGCCGCGCCAGATGCTCGAGGCGATGAACCACTTCTACGAGACGTCGTACGCGAACGTCCATCGCGGCGTCTACGAGCTCGCCGAGCGCGCGACCGAGGGCCTCGAGCACGCGCGCGAGCGCACGCGCGCCTTCCTCAACGCGCCGTCGACGCGCGAGATCATCTTCGTCCGCAACGCGACCGAGGCGATCAACCTCGTCGCGTACGCGTGGGGGCTCTGGAACCTCCAGCCGGGCGACCTCGTCGTCGTCACCGAGCTCGAGCACCACTCGAACTTCGTCCCGTGGCAGTACATCGCGGGGAAGACGGGCGCCGAGCTGCGCCTCCTGCCGCTCGACGAGCACGGCGAGCTCGACCTCTCCGGCCTCGACGCGATCGCGCGCGAGGGGAACGTCAGGATCGTCGCGACCGGCCTCGTCTCGAACTCGCTCGGGACGATCAACTCGCTCGACAAGCTCGTCGCCGTGGGCGCACGAGCAGGGCGCGATCTTCGTCTGCGACGCCGCGCAGGCCGCGCCGCACATGAAGCTCGACGTGCAGGCGCTCGGCGTCGACTTCGTCGCCGTCTCCGGCCACAAGATGTGCGGGCCGAGCGGCATCGGCGTCCTCTGGGGCAAGACCGAGCTGCTGCAGAAGATGGAGCCGTTCATGACCGGCGGGCACATGATCTCGTCCGTTCGCGCGGACAAGACGACGTGGGGCGAGCTGCCGCACAAGTTCGAGGCGGGCACGGCGGCGCTGGCAGAGGCGGTCGGCCTCGGCGCGGCGATCGACTACCTCGAGGCGATCGGGCTCGACAAGATCCACGCGCACGAGCAGGAGCTCACCGAGTACGCGCTCGGCAAGCTCTCCGAGATTCCCGGCATGACGCTGTACGGCCCGCCTGCGCGATCGTCGCGCCGGGATCGTCTCGTTCAACATCGAGGGGATCCATCCCCACGACGTCGCGCAGATCCTCGACCTGTCGGGCGTCGCGATCCGCGCCGGCCACCACTGCTGCCAGCCGCTCATGCACAAGCTCGGCGTGGCGGCGACGAACCGCGCGAGCTTCTACCTGTACACGATTCCCGAGGAGATCGACCAGCTCGTCGAAGGGCTATACGCCGTCCGTAAGGTGTTCGCATGAGCTTCGATCAGATGTATCGCGAGGTCATCCTCGACCACTACAAGAACCCGCACGGGCACGGGGTCATCGAGGATCGCCGACGCCGAGGCCGACGGTCAGAACCCGCTCTGCGGCGACGAGGTCTCGATCTACGTCGCGTTCGGCGACGACGGCGAGACGATCGACGAGGTGAAGTTCTCCGGCCGCGGCTGCGCGATCTCGCAGGCGGCGACGTCGATGCTCATGGACATGGTCACCGGTCGCACCGCGACCGAGGTCGCGACGATGGACAAGGACGAGCTGCTCGAGGAGATCGCGATCCCGCTCACGCCGGTGCGCCTCAAGTGCGCGATGCTCGGCCTCACGACGCTCAAGGTCGCGCTGCACAAGGCGAAGGGGACACCGCTCCCCGACGGCCTCGCGGGCTTCGACGAGCTCGAGCTGACTAGTGAGCGGACGTCGAGGTCGCCGAGGCGGACTCGTTCCCGCCCGGCTCGTCGAAGATCGTCCGCGCACGGCGAGCTCTGGGTCGGCGTCTACAACTGCGGCGGCACGCTCTACGCGATCGAGGATCGCTGCTCGCACGACGACGGCCCGCTGTGCGAGGGCGACTGGGACGAGGAGTCGTGCTGGGTCGTCTGCCCGCGCCACGGCTCGCAGTTCGACCTCGCGACCGGCGTGCCGCGCTCGCTGCCGGCGACGGAGCCGGTGCCGACGTATCCCGTGCGCGTCGTCGACGGCACGGTCGTCGTCGAGCTACCGGACTAGTAGAGACTTGATGTGAAATAGGAGCGGCGCCCGGATGCCGCCCCAGGCGCGGCGCGACGCCGTCTCGTCGGCGTTGCTCAGGCCATCGGCCTGAGCTGCGACCGTCGAGCCGCCCTCGCTTGGCCTGGAACGGCCCCGAGCGGGCTCGATTTCACATCAAGCCTCTAGCGCGCCGGAGCAGTCACCGCGTACGTGCCCTTGATGGACCACGCCCCGATGGTCGTTGCGGCGAGGTAGATGGAAAAGCCGTGGGCGCCGGCCGTGTTGTTTCCTCCGTCCGCAGTCTCGGGGTTGTAGATGTTGAAGTTGTGGATCTGGTCGGTGTTTGACTTGTTCGCCACGTACACGCAGAGATATCCGGGAGCTGCGCGGCCGGCGCCGGGGCAGTGCGGCCCGGACGAGCCGTTGACGCCGACGGCGTGATTGACCGCTTTGGCGAGCGGGACGGGGAACGAGAACACCGGCCACGATTGGGCTCCCGCGCCCCCTTGCGCGGTGTCCCCGTAACCCCAGTCGCCGACCTCGGTCTTGCCGGCCGGGAGGGTGCCGCCGTACGTGACGTAGCTCTTCGCAACGTCGCGGTTGAGCTTCGCTGCCTTCACGGCGCCGTTTTTCAGCTGCGGGGTGCCGACGCTGTTCGCCGGCAGCGACGTGATCGCTGCGTAACTCGTTCCGCCGAGCGCGACGAACAGCGCGATGAGCGAGATGACGAGCGCCGGGCTGGGACGAAACTTCTTCATTCTCTGGCTCCCTTGGTTGCGACTGGTCGTAGTCTCCGGATGATGGACGAAAGCCTTGTCCGCTGCTGGCCGACGACCGATCCGGCGTACATCGCGTACCACGACGAGGAGTGGGGGCGGCCGATCCGCGACGAGCGCGGGCTTGTACGAGCGCTTGTGTCTCGAGGGCTTCCAGTCAGGGCTTGCGTGGATCACGATCCTGCGGAAGCGCGAGGCGTTTCGCGCTGCGTTCGCGGCGTTTGATCCAGAGCGGGTCGCGCGGTTCGACGAGAGCGACATCGAGCGGCTGCTCGGTGACGCCGGCATCGTTCGCCACCGAGGCAAGATCGAGGCGACGATCGCGAACGCGCGCGCGACGTTGGAGTTGCGCGAACAGAGACTCCGCTGGAGCGGCTGATGTGGGAGTACCGCGACGGCGAGCGAGGCGAGCGCCGCTGAGCTCTCGAAGCGCCTGAAGAAGGCGGGCTTCCGCTTCGTCGGCCCGACGACGGTCTACGCGGCGATGCAGGCGACGGGAATCGTCAACGATCACATCGCGGACTGCTGGGTGCGCGACGCGGTCGAAGCGACGCGCCGGTAGATCGCCTCGATCTCGCGGGCGAATCCGGCGGTATCCATCAGCCTCGAGCTGAGCAAGCGGTCACGCATCGCCATCCGGTCGTCGGCGAATCCCTGGCCGAGCTCGATGCCGCGGGCGATGTAGCCGGCTTCGTCACGCGCGACGAAGTCGTCCAGCCCCGCTGCGCGCAGAAGGGACGCACCCTGGCGCGCGGCCCAGCGATCGCCGTCGAAGCAGAGCACGGGCACGCCTTGCCAGAGGGCTTCCGAGGTCGTGGTACCGCCGTTGTACGGAAACGGATCAAGCGCGACGTCGACCCTGGAGTAGGCCGCGAGGTAGTCGTAGTGCGGTGCGCCAGGCTCGAGGGTGATGCGCGCCGGGTCGACGCCGTGCTCGGTGAAGCGCTCCAACAACGCGACGCGGTTGCACTCCGCCTCCATCGCTCGGTTCTTGACGAGAAGCTCGGCGTCCGGCGCTCCGTCGAGTATCGCCGCCCACGCTTTCACCACCTGCGGCGTGAGCTTGTACTGCGAGGCGAAGCAGCCGAACGTGATGTGGCCGTTACGCCGCGCGGGAGCTTCCTCGACCGGCGGCACGTCGTAGGCGACGTCGAAGGTCAGGTAGCTGCCGGAGACGCGCCCGATCTTCTCGGTGTAGTGGATCTCCTCGTCGGCGTGGACGACAACGGAGTCCCCGATGAGACAGTCGTACGCGCTCATCCCCGACGTGGCGTAGTGGTTGAACCACGCGACGACGCCTCGCGCTGGGCGGTACGCGACAACGGGCAGGCGGCCGAGTGCGCTGTAGCCGTTGAGGTCGACGAGGAGATCGAGCTCGGCGGCGGCGATTCGCTCGGCGGCGCGCTCGTTGTCGAGGCCGTTGATCGACACGAACGTGTCGCGAGCGTCCGGCCGGTATCCCGCGGCCGCGCACTCCTCTTCGGTCGCGTCGGAGAGGAGGTGCAACTGCGAAGCCGGTGCGGTCGTGCTGATTGACGAGGCCCCAGACCGGCTTCATCCAGTTTGGCGACTCGAAAAACGATGAGAGATAGCCGACGCGGAGTGGGCCGGGGCTCCGTTCCGGGGCGAACTGGAAGCGTGGCGAAGGCAGATCGTTCTCCGCGAACGCGCGGCGCGCAGCGAGCACGTCCGCGTGCGTCGCGGACGGCGCTCCGGGGATCACGGTGGCGAGCGACGCGCGATGGAGGGCTTCGTTGTTCGCGGCGAGAGCTGCCCGGAAGTCGTCGACCGCCTCGTCCACGAAGCCCATCGCGTAGTGCGCCTTGCCGAGGTTGTGCCGCACGCCGGGGTGCCGAGGCTCGAGGCCGGCGGCGCGCTCGAGCTCGACGATTGCGTCGGCCTCCCGACCGAGGTCGAGGAGCGCCGAGCCCAAGCCGAAGGCAACCTCGAAGCCGCGCGCGCCGGCGGCGTGTGCCCGCCCGAAGCACTCGAGCGCGTCGGCGAACCGCCTCTGCCCCATGAGCTCCGCGCCGCGCTGGAGATGGCTCTGGGCGTCTTCAGCCACTAGCGCTCGAGAATCTCCTTGAGGCGCGCGAAGTCCTTCGAGAACTGACGCTTGGCCTGCTGCGCGACGATCCCGCTCGCGAAGCCGGGCACGTCTCCCTCGGCGACGACTGTGAGCTGCGTCCCGTCTCCGGCCGGCTCGAGCTCGTGCGTCACCGTGAAGCGCACTGGCCCGTCGAGCGCCTTCAGCGTGAACACGCGCGGCGCCTCGCTCTCGAGGATCTCGAGCGTCGTGTGTATCTCGCGGCCGAGAAACGAGCGCGTCTCGTCGATGCGGTCGCCGCTTCGCGAGGCGGCGCGCACTCCCGACTGCCACTCCGGCAGATTCGCGACGTCGGTGAGATACGCGAACACGTCCTCGGGCGTCCGGGCGATCTCGATGTTGAGCTCCGCGCGCATGAAGTGGACAAGGATAAGAGCTCCCGGCGTGATGATGACGCTCGTCCTTCAGTGCGCCGGGAGCTCTAAAGTCGAGGCGATGCTGGACGACCGGGTTCTCGCCGTCATGGAGCGCCTCGAACGCGAGGACGCCGCCGAGCGCGAGCAGGGGCTGCCGCCGGAGGTGCGTTCGCGCCAGGTCGCCGCGACGACCGGCCGCTTCCTCTTCTCGCTCGTCGCGCCGCAGGCCGACTGCGAGGTGCTCGAGATCGGCGGCTCGCGCGGCTACTCGACGCTCTGGCTCGCCGCGGGCGTGCGCCAATTCGGCGGCCGTGTGCTCTCGCTCGAGCACGACCCGCGCAAGGCCGAGGCGTGGCGCGCGAACGTCGAGGAGGCCGGGCTGACCGAATGGGCCGAGCTGCTCGAAGGCGACGCGCGCGAGCTCCTCCCGCAGATCGAAGATGTCTTCGACGTCGTGTTCATCGACGCGGAAAAGGACGACTACGAGGAGTGGTTCTCGCTCGCGCGCGGTCTCGTCGAGCCGGGCGGTCTCTTCGTCGCCGACAACGTCCTCTCACACGCCGATCCGCTCGCGCAGTACTCGGCCGCGCGGCAGGCCGACCCCGACCTCCTCAGCGTCACCGTCCCGCTCGACCGCGGGCTCGAGCTGAGCGTCATTTTGCGCTGACCGTCTTCTTCGGTACATTTGCGAGTACTACGGAAAGGAGGTGGTCCGGCAGTGATTTCAGACAGTACGGGCAGTGGAGGTACCAGCGGGTAGAGGCGCAGTCCCCGGGACCACCTGGGAAACGCCTAGCCAGCGTAGGGGACGACGCGATCCGCGCCGCCCGGCCTCACTACCGAGCCGGAGCAGGAGAGCGCCTCTGCCAATACGCGCTGGTAACCGGATTGAAGGGCCGCACCTGTTGACAGGGCGGCCCTTCGTCTTTCTCCGGACTGGTTAGATCAGCGGCGACGCGCTCTTCCGCCGCGACGGCTTCCGCGGCGAGCGTCGTCAGGTGGAGGCGCAGCTGCTCGAAGAGCTCGCCGTCGAGGAGACGGCCCTCGTTGTCGAAGCGCTCGGGCGCGCGGCCGACCGGGATCTCCGTGCCGACGACGCGGGCGCCGGCGATGCCGAGGATCCGCTTGAGATCCTGCTGCGCCCACAGCGCGCCGAACTGTCCCGTGCTCGCGCCGACGACCGCGACCGTCTTGTTGTGGAGCGCACCCGCGCGCCGCGGCCGCGACGCCCAGTCGATCGCGTTCTTCAGGCCGCCGGGGACGGAGCCGTTGTACTCCGGCGTCGCGAAGAGGATCGCGTCCGCCTCGCCCCACGCCTCGCGCAGCCGCTGCACCGCCTCGGGCGCGTCGTCGGTGTCGAGCTCCTCGTCGTAGAGCGGCAGCTCGGCGAGCCCTTCCCAGAGCTCGAGCTCGACGCCGTCCGGCGCGGCCTCGGCGGCCGCCCGCAGGAGGCTCGTGTTGAACGAGCTCTCCCGCAGGCTGCCGGAAACGCCGAGGATCCGCATCGTTAGCCGCCGCCTGACGAGCGCGAGGTCGGCCTTGATCGTCACGTCGTCGCCGAGGTAGTTGCCGCCGCCCTGGTTCGGCGCGTTCCAGCTGACGCCGTACTCGTTGCGGTCGACGGTCGCGGCGAGCTTGATGCCGACGCGCTCGCGGCCGAAGGGATCGACGTTCGGCTCCGAGACGGTGGCCTCGATCTTCACGGGCCGCGTGACGCCCTTGATCGTCAGCTCGCCGGTCTCGAGGTCGCTCGTCGTGAAGCTGATCTCCGGGAAGCGCTCGGCGTCGAAGAAGTCGGGCGTCTGGAGGTGGCCGTTGAGCTGCTCGTCCTTGACGTCGACGCTCGCGACCTTCGCGGCGCCTTCGAGGACGCCGTCCGTCGAGCGTGACCGCGTAGTCGTTGAAGCCGCCGCGGAAGACGTTCGTGCCGGCGTAGTCGATCTCGAACGCGACGTGCGAGTGGACCGGATCGGCGCTCCATGTGCCGGCCGGTGCTGAAGTGAAAGTGGTGGTGGACATCATGACGCAATCTCCTTGTATAGTTGAGTACGCAATCAATATAGCGAGAGAAGATTGTCTAGTCAAGTATTGACCACTCAAGAAGTTTCGGAGCTCACGCAGACGGCGTGGGTCAGGTTCCTCCGCGCGCACGCGGCGCTCACGCGTGAGCTCGGGGCGCGGCTCGAGGCCGAGCACGGCCTGACGATGAGCGACTTCGACGTCCTCATCCAGCTCTACCACGCTCCCGAGCACGCGATGCGGCGGATCGACATCGCGCGGCAGGTGCTGCTCACCGCCGTCCGGGATCACGCGGCTGCTCGACGGTCTCGAGCGCTGCGGCCTCGTCGCGAAGAAGTCGTGCGAGAGCGACGCGCGCGTGAGCTACGCCGTGCTGACCGACGACGGGCTCCGCAAGGTGGAGGAGGCGCGGCAGTCGCACAACGCCGACATCGACGAGCTCTTCGGCGCGGCGCTGAGCGCGACGGAGCGCGAGCAGCTCGCCGAGCTCCTTTCCCGCCTCCCGCTCGCTCCGACTTCGAAAGAATGCTCGGAATGAGCTACGCATTCGGATCCCTCGACGAGCTCGGCGACGGCTACGGCTTCCGCAAGATCCGCGGCCCGCTCGGTGTCGAGGCGTTCGGCGTGAACGCGATCGTCTATCCGGCGCAACTACGAAGGGCCTGAGCACTACCACGACACGCAGGACGAGCTCTACTTCGTCCACCGCGGGAAGATCCGCGTCGAGGTCGGCGGCGAGTCGCGCGAGCTCGGCGAGGGCGGGCTGTTCCACGCCGCGTCGACCGAGCCGCGCCGGATCTCGAACGCGGGAGACGAGGACGCGATCGTCTTCGTCGTCGGCGGCAAGGACGGCTACGTCGAACGCGACGGCCACCTCGTCGATCCCGAGACCGACCTGCCGAAGCGGCAGGGCCTCGGCTAACTGGCTCCGCCCGCCGTCACTCTTTTGGCACGAAGTCGCGACACGTCTCGCTTGACAAGACGCGCCGTTTAGTAGGCGGTGTCCGACACCGTTACAGGAGTGCAACGGTTCTGATCTCGCCGTCTTGGCCGATGCGCGGCAGGCGGTCCGGCGCCTCGTCGAGCGAGATCGTGCTCGTCACGAAGCGGGCGAGGTCGAGCTTGCCGTCGAGCGCCGCTTGCGCGAGGAACGGGAAGTCCTCCTGCGGGATCGTGTCGCCGCCGTGCGTGACCGCGAGCGTGATCTTCGGGTCGAACACGTCCTTCTCCAGGTCGAGCTCGAGCTTCGCGCCGGGGAGCGGGAGGCCGACGAGCGTCGCCGTGCCGGCGTAGCCGCACATCCGGATCGCCTGCGCCATCGCCGACGCCGCGCCGACCGCGGAGAACGCGAAGTCGACTCCGCCGGTGAGTTCGCGCACGGTTTCGACCGCGTCGACGGCGGATGCGTCGACCACGTCGGTCGCGCCGAGCGCCTGCGCTGTCGCGAGCTTCTCCGGCGCGATGTCGACCGCGACGATCCGCTCCGCGCCGGCGAGCTTCGCGCCTTGCACGACGGCGAGCCCGACGCCGCCGCAGCCGATCACCGCGACCGACGCTCCCGCGTGCACGGGCGATGTCCAGAGCGCCGCGCCGGCTCCGGTCGAGAAGCCGCACGCGAGGAGGCACGCCTGCTCGAACGGCAGCTCCTCGGGCACCTTCACCGCGCACGCCTCGTGGACGACGACCGCGTCGGAGAGCGTCCCGCAGCGGAGCACCGGCGTGAGGAGCGCGCCGTCGGACGCGCGATGCGAGCGGCGACGCGCGCGGAGGTTGTTCGAGCAGCGCCGCGGGTCGCCGCGCCGGCACGCCGGGCACGAGTCGCCGCACGGCGCGCGCCACGCGATCACGACGCGATCGCCCTCCGCGACCGTCGTCACGCCCGGCCCGAGCTCCTCGACGACCCCCGCGCCCTCGTGGCCGAGGAGGACGGGAAGCCGCATCCCCCAGCCGCCCGTCTCGATCACGTGCAGGTCGGTGTGGCAGAGCCCGTTCGCGACGACGCGGACGCGAACCTCGTGCTCGCCCGGCGGGTCGAGCGTCACCTCCTCGAGAGCTGACGCCGGTCGTCCGAGAGGACGACTCCTCTCACGCTGCGCGGCGCAACTGTTCGTCGAGCGGGACGAGCGGGAGCCGGAACGTCTCGACGGCGCTTGGGTCGCGCACGACGTTGTCGCCGAGCTCGAGCATCGTCAGCTGGTCGCGCGTCACCGGCGCGCCCGGCAGGCGCTCGGTGAGCGTCGCCTGCACGCGCATCACGCCGAACGGCACGTGGATCGACTTCCGCCGCACGCCGAGCGCGCGCTTCAGCCGCTCCCAGAACTCGTTCCACGTCACCGCGTCCGGCCCGCCGAGCTCGAACGTCCCGGAGACCGGCTCCGCGACCGCGTGCGCGAAGTACTGCGCGAGATCCTCGACCCAGATCGGCTGGAGCTTCTGCGTTCCCGGCCCGACGATCGGCGTGACCGGCGCGAAGCGGGCGAGGCGGACGAACGTCGGCAGCACGCCGCCGTCGCGGCCGAAGACGAAGCTCGGCCGGAAGATGACGTGGTCGAGGCCGGACTCCTTGCACCGCGCGCTGCCATCTCCCACTTCGCGGCGTAGTACGGCGTCGCGTCCTTCGTCGTCTCGTCGAGGCCGAGCGCGCTCGCGAGGACGAAGCGGCGGACGCCGGCGTCCTGCGCCGCGGCGACGAGATTGCGCGTGCCCTGCGCCATGACGCGCTCGAAGTCCGCCGGCGAGCCTTTGATGATCGAGACGAGGTGGACGACCGTGTCCACGCCCTCGCACGCGTCGCGCAGCGAGGTCGCGTCGTTCACGCCGCCGGCGGCGAGCTCGACGCCCCAGGCGGTCAGCCGCGTCGCGCGTGACGGGTTGCGGACGAGCGCGCGCACGTGCTCGTCCCGCGCGCGCAGCGCATGCGCGACATGCGGCCCGATGAAGCCGGTGCCGCCGGTGAGCAGAACGGTCACTCGAAGTTCTTCCAGTATTTGCTCGGGTCGGCCCCTGCTGGCCCTTGTACTTCGAGCCGATCTCGTCGAGCCGTACGGCTTCGCCGCGGGCTCCGTCATCTGCATGAAGGAGATCTGCCCGATCTTCATGCCGGGATAGATCGTGATCGGGAGGTTCGCGACGTTCGACAGCTCGAGCGTCACGTGGCCGTCCCAGCCCGGGTCGATGAAGCCGGCCGTCGAGTGGATGAGGAGTCCGAGCCGCCCGAGCGACGACTTTCCCTCCAGGCGCGCGACGAGATCGTCGGGCAGCTTGATCCGCTCGAGCGTCGAGCCGAGCACGAACTCGCCGGGATGGAGGATGAACGGATGCTCGTCGTCCACCTCCACGAGCTCGGTCAGCTCCGCCTGCTCGGCCTTGACGTCGATGAACGGATAGCGGTTGTTGTGGAAGACGCGGAAGAGCCGGTCGACGCGGACGTCGACGCTCGACGGCTGCAGGAGCGACTCGTCGTACGGGTCGATCTCGATCTTCCCCTCGGCGAGGTAGCGGGCGATCGTCGCGTCGGAGAGCACCATTCCGGCGATTGTTACGCGTTTCCCCGTCGGGCGCGCGAGCTAATGTGACGCCGTGGCCGTGACGCGTTCGATCGAGCTCCGCACCGAGGTTCCAGGCCCTCGCTCCCGCGAGATCGTCGACGCGGAAGGAGCGCGTCATCGCCGAGCCGCTCGGGCTCTACGTCCCGGTCATGATCGACGAAGGCCACGGCGCGCTGCTCACCGACGTCGACGGCAACACGTTCGTCGACTTCATGGGCGGCATCGGCTGCCTCGGCGTCGGCCACTCGCATCCGCGCGTCGTCGCCGCGGTGCAGGAGCAGGCGGCGCGCTTCTTCCACACCGACTTCACGATCCTCCCGTACGAGGTCTACGTCGAGTACGCCGAGCGGCTGCTCGCGCTCACGCCGTTCTCCGGCCCGGCGAAGGCGGCCTTCTTCAACTCCGGCGCCGAGGCGGTCGAGAACGCCGTCAAGTTCGCGCGCGGCTACACGAAGCGGCCCGCGGTGATCGCCTTCGAGGGCGGGTTCCACGGCCGGACGCTCATGGCGCTCTCGCTCACGTCGAAGACGCATCCCGTACAAGGCCGGGTTCGGCCCGTTCGCGCCCGAGGTCTACCGCGTCCCGTTCCCGTACGAGTACCGCGGGATCACGGTCGCCGACTCGCTCGCCGCGCTCGAGCGCGCGCTCTCGACGCAGGTCGCGGCCGAGACCGTCGCCGCCATCGTCGTCGAGCCGGAGCAGGGCGAGGGCGGCTTCGTGCCGGCGCCGCCCGGCTTCCTCGAGGGGCTGCGCGCGATCTGCGACCGCGAAGGGATCCTGCTCGTCATCGACGAGGTGCAGACCGGGTTCGGGCGGACGGGGAAGATGTTCGCGATCGAGCACTACGGCGTCGAGCCCGATCTCATGACGCTCGCGAAGTCGATCGCCGCCGGGCTGCCGCTCTCCGCCGTCGTCGGGAAGGCCGAGATCATGGACTGCCTGCCCGACAACTCCGTCGGCGGCACGTACGTCGGCAATCCCGTCGCGCTCGCGGCCGCGGTCGCCGTCCTCGACGTGTTCGAGGAGGAGGGGCTCGTCGAGCGCGCGCAGCACATCGGCGAGACGATCCGCGCGCGGATGCTCTCGTGGCAGGAGCGCTACGACGCGATCGGCGACGTGCGCGGCCTCGGCGCGATGCTCGCCATCGAGTACGTCGAGGATCGCGCGACGAAGGAGCCGGCGCCGGCGATCGCGACACGCGTCGCCGAGGAGGCCGCGAAGCGCGGTCTGCTCCTGCTCAAGGCCGGCATCCACTCGAACTGCAACCGCGTCCTTTGCCCGCTCGTCATCACCGACGCCGAGCTCGAGGAAGCGCTCGGCGCGTGGGAAGACGCGCTCGAAGCTGTTCTCGCGTAGCCGCGCTCCAGTCTCAGAAGACGAGGTTCGCGCGGCGTTCGTGGCGTTCGAGCGCGAGCTCGATCAGCCGGTCGAGCGCTTCCGCGTAGCCGATCCCCGACGCCTCGAAGAGCTTCGCCCAGACGCTCGTCGCGGTGAAGCCCGGCATCGTGTTGAGCTCGTTGAGGACGACCTCGCCGTCGCTCGCCCGCACGAAGAAGTCGACGCGCGCGAGTCCCTCGCACTCCGACGCGACGAACGACTCGACCGCGCGCCGCTGCAGCAGCTCGATCGTCTCCTGCGGCAGCTCGGGCGGCGGCACGAGGAGCTCCATCCCGCCGTCGGCGTACTTCGACTCGAAGTCGTACCAGTCGTGCCCGAGCGTGTCGATCTGCCCGGGCAGCGACGCGATCGGCGGCGGGACGCGGTTGCCGAGGACGCCGACCTCGACCTCCGTCCCGTCGACGAACTCCTCGACGAGCACCTTCTCGTCGTGGCGGAACGCGAGCTCGACCGCGCTCGGCGAGGTCCGTCCTCCGACGCGACCTTCGAGATGCCGACCGACGAGCCGAGGCGCGCCGGCTTGACGAAGACGGGATAGCCGAACGGGTTCTCGACCGGGTCGCCGAGCCGGATCGCGTGGTGTGGCGCGACGGGGATGCCGCTGTCGCGCATCACCTTCTTGAAGAGATCCTTGTCCATCGCGAGGGCCGACGCCGCGACGCCGGCGCCGACGTACGGGATCCCCGCGAGCTCGAGCAGCCCCTGCACCGTCCCGTCCTCGCCGAACGGCCCGTGGAGGATCGGGAGGACGACGTCGACGGCGCCGAGCCGTTCGAGCGGCCCGCCGTCGTACGGCACCGGAAGCGTCTCGGCGGTCGGTCGCGCCGGTGCCGAGCTCCCAGCGGCCGTCGCGGCCGATCCCGATCTCTGCCACGTCGTAGCGCTCGGGATCGAGCGCGGCCGCGACCGAGCGCGCCGACGCGAGGGAGATGTCGTGCTCGCTCGAACGTCCGCCCGCGAGCACGGCGACGCGCAGGCGGCGACCGGACGTCAAAATCCGGTCGGTCGTCGTGGTCGCCGTCGTCGTCGGGGCGGTGTACTGGCCGACGTAGATCGTCACGGTCGAGCGCTGCGGCGCCTGCGAGTTGCCGGCCGGGTTCTGCGACTGGACGATGTCCTGTCTGGCTCGGGTCGCTGACGGTGACGTAGGTCTTGGTGACCTTGAAGCCGGCGGCCTGGAGATCGCTTGTCGCCTGCGCGAGCGGTCTCGCCAACGACGTACGGCACGGTCGTCTGCGGCGGGCCGTTCGAGACGCTGACCTTGACGAACGAGCCCTGCGCGGCTTCGGCGTCGCCGGCGTCGGGTTCTGGCCGACGACGTGTTCTGCCGGCGCGTTGTTGTCGACGTAGCGTCGGGTTGACGTTGAAGCCGGCGGCCGGAGGTCGGTCTGCGCCTGGTGCAGGGTCTCGCCGACGACGGACGGGACCGGCGATGATCATCGGCCCCGCGGCGACGTTCACCGTGACGCTTGTCGCCGACGGTGACCGTCTGACCGGCGGCGGGAGCCGTCGCCGGTGACGATGTCCTTCGTCTTGCCTCCGGGGACGATCGTGCCGCACGGGCTTCAGGCCGAGATCCGTCAGCGCCTTGCTCGCATCGGCCCACGTCTGGCCGACGAGCGGTCGGGATCGTGACCTTCGGCTTGCCGGTCGAGACCCAGATCGTCACGGTGCTGCCCTTCGGGAGCGGTGCCGCCCGGTCGGATCCTGCTGGAAGACGTGGCCCTTCTTGCACTTCGTCGTCGGCCCATGCTTGACGTCCGGAACGAGGTTCGCTGCCGTGATCTGGTTCTCCGCGTGCGCTCGCGGGCGCGCAGTTGTCGTAGATGCCGACCGGCACCTGCGGGCCGTCGCCGGAGAGCTGGTGCCACACGAAGATTCCGGCGATCGCCGCCGCGACGACGAACAGCGCGGCGATGAGCCACGGCCACCACGGCCGACCGCTGGTCTTCCTCGTCGACGTCGTCCTGCGACAGCGGCGGCCGCTCCGTGCGGCGCGATCATCGTCGCGGCCGTGTCCACGAGCCGCCAGGCCGGCGGCGGCGCGCGCATGATCTGCGTCGCGGAGTCGGTCGTCGCCGCCGCGACCGGCGCGCCGCGCAGCACGCGCTCGAGGTCGGCCTCCATCTCCTCGGCGCTCTGGTAGCGCGTCGCCGGATCTTTCGCGAGCGCGCGCATCACGACCATGTCGAGGTCGCGCGGGACGTCGCGGCGGATCTGCGACGGCGGCCGCGGCGTCGCCGACAGGTGCTTCATCGCGATCTCGACCGGCGTGTCGCCGTCGAACGGCGTCTGGCCGGTGAGGAGCTCGTAGAGGACGACGCCGAGGGAGTAGAGATCGGAGCGCTGGTCGACCTCCGTGCCGCGCGCCTGCTCGGGGGAGAGGTACTGCGCCGTGCCGACGATCGAGCCGGCCTCCGTCATCTGGCTCGTTCCGGCGCGCGCGATCCCGAAGTCGGTGACCTTGACGCGGCCTTCGCGGTCGACGAGGACGTTGTGCGGCTTGATGTCGCGATGGACGATCCCGTGCCGGTGCGCGAAGCGCAGCGCGGAGAGGATCTGGCGCGCGTACTCGACGGCGACGTTCACCGGCGCCGGGCCGCGACCGACGACGAGCTCCTTGAGCGTCCGCCCGTCGAGGTACTCCATCGCGATGTAGTACGTGTCCTCCGCCTCGCCGCGGTCGTAGATCGAGACGATGTTCGGATGGTTCAGCGCGGCGGCGTTCTTCGCCTCGCGCCGGAACCGCTCGATGAACTGGTCGTCGTTCGCGTGGCGGTCGTTGAGGATCTTGATCGCGACGCGCCGGCCGAGCTCCTGATCCTCGGCGAGGTAGACGTCGGCCATGCCGCCGGCGCCGAGCTTCCGGACGATCATGTACCGCCCGTCGAAGAGCGTGTCTATGAGGGAATTGCCCGCGGCCACCGCTACGTGAAGCCTAAAGACCCGATCAGCCGTGCAGGAGGTTTTCGAGGATGGCCTTCGCGATCGGCGCCGCGTATCGTCGCCGCCGAAGCCGTTCGGCTGCTTCTCGACGATGACCGCGACGGCGTACTTCGGGTTGCTCGCCGGCGCGAAGGCAGACGAACCACGAGTCGTAGATGTTGCCCGAGCCCGAGCTCGGCGGTTCCCGTCTTGCCCGCGACGGCGACGCCGGGGGAATCTGCGCCGCGCGTGCCGGTTCCGCCCTGCACGACGAGCTGCATCATCTGGTTCAGCTCCGCCGCGGTCTTCGGGCTGATCGGGCGCCCGAGCGTCCCCGGTTTCGTCCTGCTGATGACCGAGCCGTTCGGCGCGGTGACCTTCTTGACGAGGTACGGGACCGGCTCGCGGCCGTGGTTGGCGATCGTCGAGGCGACGAGCGCCATCTGGAGCGGCGTGACGAGCATCCGCTCCTGCCCGAACGCGAGCCGGCCGGGGTCGACCTGCGTCGCGGGATCGCTCGGGAACCAGAGGTAGCTGCGGCCCGTCTCCTTGTTGTACTTGTAGAGGCCGCTCGGGGCGATCGTGCTCGGCGGCGTGTCGAGGGGCGGGGAGGAGTAGAAGCCGTAGCGCTTCGCGTAGTCGAGGATCTTCGCGGCCCCGAGCTGCCTTGCCGACGTTGCAGAAGACGGCGTTGATCGAGTGCTCGAACGCCTGGCGAGAACGTGACGTTGCCGAACCCTCGGCTGCCGCCGGCGAGTCCGGGTTGCCGGAGTTGTAGACCGGCTTGCCGTACTCGATGCAGTAGCCGGGGTCGTAGAAGACCGGTGGTCGGCGTGACCTTGCCGGTGTCGAGCGCGGCCGACGCCGTGAGCATCTTGAACGTCGAGCCCGGCGGATAGAGGCCCTGGGTCGTCCGGTTCAGCTCCGCCGTGCCGGGGCCGCAGTCGCTCGGCTCCGCTGATCTTCGCGACCTTCGCCTGGCCGCCCGGCTTGAGCAAGAGGTTCGCGTTGAACGTCGGGGACGACGCCATCGCGTACACGGCGCCGGTCTTCGGGTTCATCGCGATGACGGCGCCGCACCGTCCGGCGAGGAGCCGCTCGGCGAGCGCCTGCGTCGCCGGGCTTGAGCGTCGTCGTGACGTTGTTGCCGCGCACGGTCTTGCCGCCGAGCCGGTCGATCTCCTGCGTGAGGGTGTTCGTGAGATTCGTGTTCGTGCCGGTCAGGTAGCCGGACAGCGACTGGTCGAGCGCGGTGACGACCTGCGCGAACGCCGGGTTCTGGCGTGTAGCGGCGGGAGTACGTCGTCATGCCGGCCTTCTTGTGCGGGACGCTCCAGGCGAGCCGCGATCCGTTCGACGGCGAGGATCGTCCCGCGGTCGACCTGGAGCTGAGCGACGAGCTGCACCGCGTTTCCCTGCCTGTTCGCGAGCTCGCCGCCTGCCCACGACTGCCAGTACATCGTCGCGCCGATGAGCACGGCGATGAGGAGGCACGCGAAGACCGCGAGATGCCGGAGCTGCGTGTTCACGCGGCAACCGCCTTGTCTCGATTCGCCCTGTTCGAGATGAGCATCAGCCCGGCCACTAAGGAAGAAGTTCGACACGACGCTCGATCCTCCGTACGAGACGAACGGCAGCGTGATTCCCGTCAGCGGGATGACGCGGAGGATGCCGCCGACGATGACGAACGTCTGCAGCGCGAAGCCGAAGCTCAGGCCGGCGGCGAGGAGCTTCGAGAAGCCGTCGCTCGCCGCGAGCGAGATCTGGAAGCCGCGCAGGACGAACGCCATGTAGCAGGAGCAGCACCGCGGCCGCGCCGACGAGGCCGATCTCCTGCGCGATCGCCGAGTAGATGAAGTCGGTGTTCTGGTCGGGGACGATCTGCGTCGCCGGCCGCCGTCGTGACGATGCCGCGGCCGAGGCCCGTGCCGATCCAGCCGCCGTGCGCGATCCCGTAGAGCGACTGGACGAGCTGGTAGCTCTGGCACTGCTGGCGAACCACATGCGTCCCGCTCGACGGGCAGTAGATCGCCTTCGTCGTCCACGGAAAGAGCCAGTCGGTGACCCGCTCGTGCACGTGTGGCGTCGCGCGCCCGACCACGAACGCGCCGACGAGGAACAGCCCGAGCGCCGCGGCGACGAACGAGAGCCGCGCCGTCGCGATGTAGAGCATGCGCGAGGAAGATCCCGTAGTAGAGAAGCGCGCTGCCGAGGTCGTTCGTCACGAAGAGGACGAGCATCGCGCCGCCCCAGATGACGAGCAGCGGCCCCCAGTCCTTCAGCCGGCCCTGCGCGAGCACCTCGCGCTTCTCGCGGAGGTACGCGGCGAGGAAGACGATCAGCGCGATCTTCCCGAGCTCGCCCGGCTGGAACTGGAGCCCGCCGACGTGCACCCAGAGACGCGCGCCGTTGATCGTCTCCCCGAAGTCGCGGCGCGAGCGGCAGGAAGAGGAGCACGATCGCGACGACGCCGAAGATGTACTTGTAGCGCTCGAGCACGCGGTAGTCGCGTCGCAGCCCGACGAGCGTCGCGGCGAAGGCGCCGACGCCGATCACGACCCAGATTCCCTGCCGGAGCGCCGCGCGTCGTGCGGGCCGAGCCGGTAGATCTCCGTCAGCCCGATGGCGGTGAGCAGCGCTGCCATCGGCAGGAGGTACGGATCGGCGAGCGGCACCGTGCACCGCGCGACGACGTGCGCGACGAGGTAGAGGGCGAAGAAGAACGCGGCGTAGCCGAGCGAGCCGGTCGAGATCTGCGACTTGAGCGCGATGTAGACGCTCGCGAAGCCGATCGCCGTGAGAACTCCGACGGCGAGGAGGGCGACGAGCTCGCGGTTCCTGAGGCTCAGCGCCAGAGCCCCCAGCGGCGGCGGCGCGGCGGCGCCTCGCCGTCGCTCGGGGACTGACTCAGCGGCGTCGTTTCGTCCGGCTCGCCGTGTCGGCGGGCTCGCCGGTGTCGTCGGGATCGCCCAGGGCCGGCATCGTCATCGTGTCGTCGCTCGCCGGCTCCGAGCCCGCGGCAGATGCGAAACGCGACGGCGGTGATGTTGTCCTCGCCGCCTTCGGTGTTCGCGACCTGGACGAGCGACGCGCACCGCCTTCTCGAGGTCGTCGCGGTTGCGGTCGACGAGTCTCGAGGATGTCGACGTCGGCGACCATGTCGGTGAGGCCGTCCGAGCAGAGAAGGAAGACGTCGCCGTCCTCGGCCTCGATCGTGAACGTGTCGACGTCGACGTCCGGGTCGGTGCCGACGGCGCGCGTGATGACGCTGCGCTGCGGGTGGATGTGCGCGTCTTCCTCGGAGAGCTTGCCGCTCTTCACGAGCTCGTTCACGAGCGAGTGGTCCTCCGTGAGCTGCTCCATCGAGTCGCCGCGGACGAGATACGCGCGCGAGTCGCCGACGTGTCCGATCACGACGCTCATGCCCTCGACGAGCGCGACGGTCATCGTCGTGCCCATGCCCGAGGCGGACGGATCGGTCGAGGCGCGGTCGAAGATGCGGCGGTTCGCCTCCTGGATCAGCGCGTTAACGCGCTCGAGCCCGTCGAGCTCCTCCGTCGTGCCGGCCTCGAGTGCGGCGGCGGCGAGGCTCGACGCGACTTCGCCCGCCTGCGCGCCGCCCATGCCGTCGGCGACGGCGAAGAGCGGGGGCGCGACGACGTAGTTGTCCTCGTTCCGGCGGCGCCTCCGGCCCGTGTCGCTCGCGACCGCGTACTCGCCAACCGCCACGTCAGCTCCTCCACCCGGAGGTCGGTCTCGCCGACGCGGAGGACGTCGCCGGGGCTCATCCGCTCGGCGCCGACGACGCGCGCGCCGTTGACGAACGTGCCGTTCGTCGAGTCGAGGTCCTGCACCCAGAGGCCGTCGCCGCGCGCCTCGATGCGGGCGTGGCGCGAGGACGCGAACTCGTCCCCGTCGAGGACGAGGTCGTTCTGGTCGCCGCGCCCGACGGTGACCGGGGTGGAGCCGACGGGGAACTCCGCGCCCGTCTCGAGGCTCGGGCTGCGCTGGACGACGAGGTGCACAGCGCGCCGTCGGCTCGCCGCCGCCGAGCCTCGCGCAGCCGAGCCCAGTCCGGCGGCCTTCGCGGCTGCGGGCGTGAGGATCATGCTGTCGGCCGCCGGCGCGGCACTCGTGCGCGGCGCCGCCATTCGCGCTGGCCTTCGGCTCCTTTCCGGCGGTGCGAATGACGCGCCACACGAACAGGTAGAGGAGGACGAGGAACGCGATCTTGAGGACGAGCAGGAGCTGGCCGACGGACGAGGACGCGAGCACCATCGCGCGCTACTCCCGCTCGGTCGAGAAGGTGACCGTCGTCTCGCCGATGACGAAGCTCGTCCCGTCGTCGAGCCGCGCGCGCTGGACGCGGCTTCCGTCCACCTCGACGCCGTTCGTCGAGCCGAGGTCGATGACCCACCACGTCGAGCCTTGCTGCACGACTTCGGCGTGGCGGCGCGAGACGTTCGGATCCTCGATCTGGACGTCGACGTCGCGCGAGCGGCCGAGCACGGCGCGCTTGGAATCGAGGATGCGGCGCCGCCCGGCCCACGTGAGGACGCCGACCGTCCGGTCGACCTGAAGCTCCTCGAGCGACACTGCTTCGGTCGGCTGCGTCCGCGGCTTGTAGATCATCGTCGCGCCGGCGGCGGCGCGCTTCCTCGGGCGGCGCGTCGCTGCTGCGGCTCGGACTGCGCCATGCGCGTCGCGATCCCGAACTCGCCGACGCCGAGGTCGTCGTCCGTCTCGAAGAGGACGTGCGGCGGCGTGAGCGAGCGCGTAGCTCTCGCGCGCGGCGTGCTCGGTGAGGTACTCCTCGAGCTCCGCGACGAGCGAGCTCTCGTAGCCCTCGAACTGCTTCCGGTCGGCGCTCGCGAGATAGATCGTGTACTCGTTCGGGACGTAGATCCGCGTCACCGAGGTGGAGCGGTGCTCGTCCATCTCCTTCGCGAGCTTGCGCGCGAGCTCGACCGGCTGGACGTTCGTCCGGAAGGCACGGCCGAAGACTCCTTCGAAGACCTGCTCCAGCCTCTGCTCGATTGCTCTCAGCACGAGCCGGAATGTAGCGCTCGCTTAGGCCGGGACGAAGCGCCGAGAACGCCGCCACGGCGACCGAACACGCGGCCAGCGCGGCGTAGAGCGAGAACGGCGCACCGGACGGGCAGGGCGAGAAGCGTCGCCGCGAGCATCGCCGCGCCGAGCCCGACACTCCAGCGAAGCCCTTTGCCGACGACATGCGGCAGCGCGAACGCGACGGCGGTGAGAAGGGTCGTCTCGATGAGGAGCGCGGGGTGCGCGGCGGCGTCGTGGGCGAGCGTGCCGGCCGCGCCGATCACTCCACCCGCGCCGCGCAAGCCCTTGCCGAGCGGCGCGGTTTCGCCGATGAGCGGCAGCGTTCCGTGGTCGATTCCGGCCACAACCGCGGCCGTGAGCACGCCGAGCGCGGTGACGAACTCCGCGGCGCGCGCCGGAACCGAGCCGCACCGTCGCGAGCGGCAGCAGAGCGACGGCGGAGAGCGGGGCGAGGAGAGGCCCGAACGCGAAGAGGAGCGTTGCGCGCGGCTCCCGCCACATCACGGCGAGGAGCGTCGCCGCGAGGGCTGTGTAGAGGAGCGCGGCGCCCGCCGAGAAGTTGCCGATGGGGAAGATCGGCACGGCGAGCGCGAACGCGATTCCAAGACGCTCGCGGACGAACGTCGCGGCCGCGACGGCGGCGCCGAGCGCGAGCGGCCAGCCCGGCCGGGAAGAACGGGACCGCCGCGGCCGTCCAGCCGGCGAGCGTCGGCGCCGAGCGCGGCGGTGAGGGCGCGATCGCGCACCGACGACGCTCGGAAGACTGAGAGTGGCGGCGCGGCGCGGCTCCTTCTTGTTCTTCTCGGTGTCGGCGAGGCCGCGCAGCTCGACGGCGAGCTCGCGCGCGGACGGACGCTTGCCGGGATCCTGCGAGAGCGCGCGATCGACGAGGCGAAGCAGCCGCTTCGGCAGGCCCGGCCGCACGTCGCCGAGCGGCCGCGCGCCCGAACTCGATCGCGCGCGCCGTCTCGAGCATCGAGCCGCGCCAGAACGGATGCCGTCCGGCGAGCGACTCCCAGAGCATCACGCCGACCGCCCAGACGTCCGCCGCGGCGGTCGACGGCTTGCCCGCGAGCCGTTCGGGAGAGATGTACGCGAGCGTCCCCGGCACGTCTCCCTGCTCGGTCAGCGTCTCGGCGTCGCCCATCAGCGCGAGCCCGAAGTCGAGCACGCGCGCGGAGACCTGCGGCCCTTCGGCGAGGAGGACGTTCGACGGCTTGACGTCGCGGTGGAGGATCCCGGCCGCGTGCGCGTGCGCGAGGCCGTCGCAGACCTGCGCGCACGCCTCGATCGCGTAGTCGTCGTCGAGCTCCTGCGCGCGCATCGCCTCGCGGAACGTCTGGCCCGGGCACGAACTCGTACGCGATGTAGACGTGCCGCGAGTCGTGCGCGAGCCCGTAGGTGCGGAGGCAGGCCGGATGGCGCAGGCGGGCGGCGGCCTCGGCCTCGCGCTCGGCGCGCGCAGCGGCCTTCCCTTCGCGCGCCACGATCTTGAGCGCGACGTCGAGCTGCGTCTGCTCGTCGCGGGCGAGCCAGACCGAGCCCGATCCGCCGCTGCCGAGCGGCTTGAGAGGCCGGTAGCGGCCGAGCACGAGCTCGGGGAAGGCGAGGGCTTGGGCGGCCTCGGCCATGCCTTGGGGAGATTGGCGTTCGCGCCGGACTGTCCTTCCCTGAACCTCCGACTGAATGACCACGCGCCGGCGGGGCGGGCTGGGTGCGTGCGATGCAAGGACGCAGGGAGCCTCGATAGCAGCGCTATCGAGGGGACTGAGGACGCAGCAGCGTGCGTGCACAGCGCGTTCCGGCGGCCCGTGCTCCTTCTGGTGGAGGTTCTTAGCCGTGAACCGGAGTAAGGTTGCGACGGCTTTGAACACGTTCGACGACGACAACGAGGTCCAGCTCTTCGACGGGAAGCGCGAGCGCCCCCAGCGGCGCCGGGCCGAAGCCGCCGTCCGGCTCGAACGGCGTCCTCCGGCTCGCCGGGCTCGTCGTCGCTCGGGATCGCGATCGTCTTCGGCTTCGTGCTCTGGATCGGCTCGTGCAGCGGCAGTTCGACTCAGAGCTACACGTCGTACATCGACGCGATGCAGCCGCTCGCGAAGAGACTCCGCGAGTGTCGGCAAGGAGTTCGCGACGGCGCTCGGCACGCCCGGCCTCACGATGGCGAAGTTCCAGGCGGATCTCGCCCACTGGTCGCAGCATTGAGCAGGCGCAATACGAGTCGCGGTGCAGCGGCTCCGGCCGCCCGGTCCGCTCCAGAGCGCGCATGCCCAGGCGCTTGCGGCCTTCCAACTGCGGTACGCCGGCCTCGCAGCGCCTCGCGAGCACGCTCACCGTCGCGCAGCAGAAGCGGGTCCGCAGCGCGATCGTCGCGGGCGCGCTCGCGAGCGACACGCAGAACTTCAGCGCGAGCGACACCGTGTGGGAGCAGCTCTTCCGACTCCCCGCGAAGGACATCCTCAGTGCCCAAGGCGTCACCGGCGTGATCGTCCCCGCGTCGCAGATCGTGACGAACCCCGACATCGTGAGCGCAGCCCAGCTCGCGACCTTCTACGGGCGATTCGGCACACCGTCGACCGGCCACGGCACGTCGACGGGCGTCCACGGCAGCGACCTCCTCGTACACGAACGCCGTCGAAAACGGCACCTCGACGCCAGCTCTCGACGTCGACGGAGACCACCGTCGTCGTCGGCTCGAACCTCGTCATCGACGTCGTGTTCAAGAACTCCGGCGACTTCCCGGAGGTGAAGATCCCCGTGACCGCTCACCGTCAGGTCGCGGGCGGCAGAGCCTTTCCTCGCAGACCAAGACGGTCGCGCAGCTCGCGGCGGGCGCGCAGACGACGGTGTCGTTCTCGAACCTCGTGGTGCCGAACACCGCGTTCTCGCGCAGCGCCTCCATCTCCGTGAACATCAGCAAGGTGCCGGGAGAGGCGAAGCTCGAGAACAACGCGGCGACGTATCCCGTCTTCTTCCAGCTCGCGCCGAGCTAACCGTGTCGTCCTCGGTCGCAGCGGGATCGCGATCGCGAGCCGGCGTTCTCGCGCTCGCCGCGCTCGTGTTCGCGGGAGTCGCGTGGAGCCGGCTTCGCGACGTCCGCTCGGCGCAGCAGGCGCTGCTCGGGCGTGGCAGCTCCGACCTCGTCGACTTCGCCGTCGCACTCCAAGGTCGGATCGACGAGACAAACCGCAAGCTCGACGATCTCGCGGGCGGAGTCGGACAGCTCGACCGCCGCGTCGACGGCGTGGTCTCGCGCGTCGCTGTCGTCCGCTACGACGCCTACGAGAACACCGGCGGCCACCAGTCGGCGTCGATCGCGCTGCTCGACGCGATCGAGCACCGGCATCGTCCTCACCGCGATCCAGGGCCGCGACTACGCGCGGATCTACGTGAAGGAACTCGAAGACGGTCGCGCCCCCGTTGCGCTCTCGCCCGAGGAGCAGGAGGCAGTTGAGCGCGCCATGAAGGAGTAGGCGGCAGGTACCTTTTCGGCCAGGTTGCAGCATGTTCTCGTCCTGAACGCGAGTTACGAGCCGCTCAACGTTTGCACGGTGAGACGGGCGCACGTGCTCGTCCACAAGGGCAAGGCGGAGGTCGTCGAGCGCCTCGAGAAGCCGCTCCGTTCCGCCGAATCGAGCTTCATCTGGCCGCACGTGATCCGGCTCGTCCACTACGTGCGCGTGCCGCGCGCGATCCAGCGGAAGATCTCCCGGCGCGCGCTCTTCGCGCGGGACGGCTGGAAGTGCGCCTACTGCGGCACGACGGCGGGCAGGCTGACGCTCGACCACATCATCCCGCGCTCGAAGGGCGGCGAGTCGATCTGGGAGAACGTCGTTACCGCGTGCGCGCCGTGCAACTTACGCAAGGGCGACCGCTCGCTCGAACAGGTCGGGATGGAGCTGCACACGCTGCCGCGCCCGCCCGCGCCGGCGCTCTTCATCCGCCTCGCGGCGCCGCGGATCCCGTCCGGCTGGACGCCGTACCTGCCGGGCGTCGCTACGGCGTAGCGCCGCGCTCGACTAGGGCAGCGAGGTGGCGGTGAAGTTCGAGAAGCCGGTGTCGGGGAACGGAGCGGCGAGGCCGGAGCCGGTGTAAACCCCGAGCGCGGGGGTGCCGCTCGCCCATTGGCTATCGGTGGCGCTCACTTTCCACGCCGACGGCTCAGTCGTGCCGTCCTGCCAGAAACGGGCTCGCACCAGGGTGCCTTGCGCGTCGATCCGCACCCACCACTTCGTTCCCGCGGCACCCGCGGCGAGCAACGTGCCGCTGCCCAGCGACAACGTGCCGGCGCCGCCGGCGCTGACGACTCGCTGCAGCGACCACCTGAGCGCGCCCGCCTGCGTGTGCGTGATGATCGCCGAGTACCCGTTCCGCGCGTCCGTCTGAGCGCGGGCGACGACGCGTGCCTGGTAGTTCGCACCGACCGGGTCCTGCGCGCTCAACCGAATCCGCGCCACCACATCCATGTTGTTCGCGGAGACCGGGATCCACGCCTGCTCGTCGCGGTTTCCGGTCGTCCACCCGTAGATGACGCCCTCGCCGTTGGCGACCTGCGTCTGCGTCGTCGAGCTCACAGCCCACGCCGGTCCCACGTCCGGAGTACCGAAGCCGGCCGACACCGAGCGCGCGAACTGATCCGACGCAACGACCTTCGCCACGCCGGCAAGTACCGACAACTCGCTCGACAACGGACCTTCGCCGACCGAGTTCACTGCGCTCACTTTGTAGAAGTACGTCGTCCCGTTCGTCGCGGTCGAGTCCGTGTAACTCGTCACGTTGCCGACCTGCGTCAGCAACGTCTCCCCGCCGCTCGACGTCCCGCGATACACGTTGTACCCGGTCACCGCCGACCCGCCGTCCCACGCGGGCGCCGACCACTGCAACCCGACACTCCCGTCGCCGGGCGTAGCACTCGTCAGGGAAGTCGCCCGTCGGGACGGTCGGCGTCACGTTCAGCGCGGTGGCGGTGAAGTTGGAGAAGCCCGTGTCGGGGAAGGGTGCCGTGACGGCGGAGCCGGTGTAGACGCCGATGGCCGGGTTGCCGCTTGTCCATTGGCTGTCGGTGGCGCTCACTTTCCACGTCGACGGCTCGGTGGTGCCGTCCTGCCAGAAACGCGCCTTCATCTGGGTGCCCTGGGCGTCGATCCGCACCCACCATTTCGTCCCGGCAGCACCCGAGGCGAGCAACGTGCCGCTGCCGAGCGACTGCGTGCCGGCGCCGCCGGCGTTGACGACTCGCTGCAACGACCACTTCACAGCTCCCGCCGTCGTATGCGTGATTACTGCCGAGTACCCGTTCCGCGCGTCTGCCTGGGCGCGGGCAACGACGCGCGCCTGATAGTTCCCGCCGACCGGGTCCTGCGCGCTCAACCGCACGCGTGCCACCACATCCATGTCGCCGGCCGTGATCGGGATCGACGCCTGCACATCCTGGTTTCCGCCCGTCCAGCCCGAGATCACGCCCTCGCCGTTCGCAACCGACGTCTGCCTCGTCGAGCTCACTGCCCACGGCGGTCCGACATCCGGAGTACCGAAGCCCGACGCCACCGAGCGCTCGAACTGATCCGACGCGACCACACTTCGTCACGCCCGGGAAGCGCCGACAACTCGCCCGACTGCGCTCCCTCGCCGACGGAGTTCACCGCGCTCACCTTGTAGAAGTACGTCGTCCCGTTCGTCGCGGTCGAGTCGGTGTAGCTCGTCACGTTCCCGACCTGCGCCAGCAACGACTCGCCGCCGCTCGACGTCCCGCGATACACGTCGTACCCCGTCACCGCCGACCCGCCGTCCCACGCTGGTGCCGACCACTGCAACCCAACACTCCCGTTACCGCCGGTGGCGCTGGTCAAGGTCGGGTGCCGGAGGAGCGACTCGCCGCCGTCGGGTCGACCGGCGGGTTGACCGGGCCGCCGATGACCTGGGCCACGTCTCGACGACCGTCCCCTGCGCAGCGCGCGGCTGTAACCAGTCGAGCAGCGCGTTCAGGTCGGCGGGCGACATGGCGCCGGTGCCGCAGCCGTCGCAGACGCGGTGGATGAGGATCTGCGCCCAGCCACCGTACGTCTCGGCCGTCGTGATCGCGTTCTCGATCGCGCCGACGGTCTGAGCGCCACCGAAGGCGACGATCGTGGTCGCGTACGGATCCTTTGGAGGGATCGACTCCGTGCAGGGACCCCAGCACGTTGCGCCGTTCCAGGAGGTGCTCCGGGCGCTGTTGTAGCCGCAATGTTGCGCGATCAACTCGAGCGCCGCGTTGTAGTGCCCGTCGGGATAGGCGAAGTCCGTCACCGCCAGGCCGTGCGAAGCAGCGCGTCCCTACTTCCGCAGATCTCTTGAAGGGCCACGGAGTTGCTGACGGTGGTGAGGTCGGGGTGGTGGAGCGTGTGGCCGCCGATCTCGTTCCCGGCGGCGGCGAGCGCCGACACCTGCGACCAGGTCATGTAGCCGCTGTTCCCGACGAAGCCCGAGATTACGAAGAACGTGCCCTCCATGCCGTGGGACGCGAGCATCGGGCCTGCCACGGTCGCGTGGTTGTCGTACCCGTCGTCGAACGTGAGCGACACGATCAGACGGCTCGAGCTCGTCGGCGACGGCGGCAGCGCTCGTCAGTGTCGTGGCCAGCACGACGCACGCGATCGCTCCCGCCACGAACGCGATCGCTCCCGCCACGAACGCGAGACGCCGTCTAGCAGCTGAATGTTTCATGCGCAGGATTTCGCTCCACAGCCCAGTCCGTCGAGTGAGTCTCAGTATGGGCGGCAAATCTCGCTTACGCAAGACCTGCGAGTTGTGACACACGGCGGCCCGGCGCCGTACCTAGTGCATGAACAGACTCCGGTACGTCCTCCTCATCTCCGGCGTGGTGCTTGTCGCAGCAGCCATCGCCGGCGTCGCGCAGCCGAGTAAGGGCGGCGCGGCCAACACCGTCCACGACGACGATCACCGTGACCGGCAACGGCACGGTCGAATGCGACCCCCGACAAGGCCTCCTTCGACTTCGGCGTGCAGATGAACGCCGCGACCGCGTCTGAAGCGATCAGCAAGAACAACGCAGCAGGCGCAGGCGATCATCGACGCCCTGAAGAACGCCGGCGTCGCTCGCTCCGACATCCAGACCTCCGCGGTCTCGCTCTGGCCGCAGACCTCGAACGACGGCCAGACGATCACCGGCTACCAGGCGTCGAACACCGTCACGGTGACGGCGCCGATCGGGAAGTCCGGCTCGACCTCGTCGACGCCGCCGTCAAGCGCGGGCGCGAACAACGTCAACGGGCCGAACCTCTCGGTCAGCGACCAGAGCGACGCACTACGCGAAGGCGCTGAAGCTCGCCGTTGACGACGCGAAGTCGCAGGCGCAGGCGATCGCGGCCGCGGCGGGGCTGACGCTCGGCGGGATCGTTCACATCTCGAACGACGGCAGCAGCACGCCAGGCCCGATCGCCTACGGCGTTCGCGGCCGAATCCGCCAAGGTCGCGCCCCGATCGAGGCCGGAAGCAGCAGATTCAGGCGTCGGTGACGGTGACGTACTCGGCGAGCTAGAGTCCGCCCGCGAGCACGTCGGTCGCCCAGGCCGGCGTGCTCGCGCCTCCGGCTCTATCTCCCGCGCGGCTCCCAGCGGAACTTCAACGCCGTGAACACGACCCCGGCGATGCCCCAGGCGGCGAGGATCGGCGATTGCGCTCGGGCTGCGTCCAGAAGCCCTGCCCGAGGAGATAGACCGCGTCCACGAGTTTGACGAAGTACGTGAGCGGCAGCACGGCGCCGATCGCGCGCAGCACGTGCCGGATAGCCCGTCGTCGGCCCGAACGCGCCGCTGAGGAAGGCCATCGGCAGGAGGATGAAGTTGACGACCGCGGACGATCCCTCCGCCGAGTGGATGACCGAGGCGGTTGCCATCCCGAGTCGCGGCGAAGCACGATCGCGCCGAGGACGACGCGTCACGGCGAGCGACCCGAACTCGCGCGGGAACGGCGTCCCGTACAGCGACGCGGCCGAGAACGAACAGCGCGATCGTCTGCGAGGGCGAAGACGACGAGCGTCGAGAGCAGCAGCGCCGCGACGTAGTCGACGACGGCAGCGGCGTCGCGCGGATCCGCTTGAGGATCCCCGCCTCGCGCCGGATCACGAGCTGGATCGCGAGGCCGGCGAAAGCGGTGTTCGCGCAGCCGTACGCGACGAGCCCGGCGATCACCGCACCACTTGAGCGGGTAGCCCTGGTAGCGCCCGTGGTAGACGGCGCCGAGGAGGAGGAAGAGCAGCAGCGGGAAGATGAAGATGAAGAACGCCGCCTCGCGGCTGCGCCAGAAGACGAGCTGCTCCGTGCGGAACTGATGCAGGAGGAGCCTCATTCGCGTCGTCTCCTCGTCGACGAGGTCGAGGTAGACCTCCTCGAGCGTCGGGCGGCGCACCTCGAGCGAGTCGAGCTCTTCCCCGCGCGCGAGCGCGTCGCCGGTCAGCTCGTTGAGGACGCGCGTCGGTTCGGTCGTCTGCACGACGACGTCCTCGCCGCCTGCGCGGTAGCGGATCTCGACGTCGAGATCCGCGGTCGTGAGCTCGCGCGGCGTGCCGATCCGCACGATGACGCCGTCGCGGAGACACGGCGACGCGGTCGGCGAGCTGCTCGGCCTCGTCGAGGTAGTGCGTCGTGAGGAGCACGGTCTTCCCGAGCGAGCGGAGCGAACGGATCATCTCCCACGCCGCGCGCCGCGCCGCCGGGTCGAACCCCGTCGTCGGCTCGTCGAGGAAGACGAGCTCGGGGTCGCCGACGAGCGCGACGCCGAGGTCGAGTCGCCGCTTCTGGCCGCCCGAGAGCGTCTTGACGCGCGCGTTCGACCTTCTCCTCGAGCCCGACGAGCGCGATGACCTCGTCGACGTCGCGCGGGTGCGCGTAGTAGCCGGCGAACACGGCGTGCGTCTCGCGGACGGTGAGGTTCGGCCAGAGGTCCGACGACTGGAGAACGACGCCGATCCGTTCCCGGAAGTCGCGGGCCGGGCCGCTCGGGATCGTGTCCGAGCACCCGCACCTCGCCGGCGTCGCGCTTGCGGTAGCCCTCGAGGATCTCGACCGTCGTCGTCTTGCCGGCGCCGTTCGGGCCGAGGAGGCCGAAGACCTCGCCGGCCTCGATCGTGAAGTCGACCCCGCGTACCGCTTCGAGGCTTCCCGTACGCCTTGCGCAGGCCGCTGACCTCGATGGCAGGCATCCGCGCGGAAGCGTAGACGGGCGGAGTTGGGGGTGGCGTTTGTTGGCGCCACCCCCAACGCTCGAGTTACCCGGCTCGGAAGGTGATGCTGCTCAGGCTCACGTAGTTCTGGGCGACGGAAACCACGTTCACGGCACCGGTGACCGAGATCTTGATGTACGCGACGGTTCCGGAGCTGCCGTACGCGGTGAACGAGAGGTTGCCCCCCGGCAGGTAGCCGACAGGAAGGTTGAAGATGGTGCCGGTGACCGAGCCGCTGCTGGTCTTGGCGCTCCCCTGGAGGTGGACGATCCCCCACGGATCCTTGTAGAACCCGAGCTCCAGATCGCCGCCGGTGTCGCCGTGCTGCCAGACGCCCTGATAGGCGGGCGCTCCTGCCGTTCCGACGATCTTCGACGCCTCGACAGCAAACGTGTTGATCTTCGCGGCGGTGATCGCGTGGTCCTTGATCTTCGCTCCCGTGACGGCGTTGTTCTTCAACTGCGCCGTACCGACGCTGTTCTTCGGCAGTGCCGTGATCGCGGCGTAGCTCGTGCCGCCGAGCGCGACGAACAGCGCGATCAGTGAGACACCATCGCCGGACTGGGTGTGAACCGACGCTTCTGCATCGTCCCTCCGTGGTAGGTGGTTTTGAAGCATTCTCCTGTGGTTCACTGGGAGGATGTCAACCTTCCGCTACGTCGTTGCCGACGTCTTCACCGACGTGCCGCTCGCCGGGAACCAGGTCGCCGTCTTCACCGACGCGCGCGAGATTCCGGAAGAGATGCTGCAGCCGCTCGCGCGCGAGATGAAGCTCAGCGAGACGGTGTTCGTCTACCCGCCGTCGGCCGAGGGAAACGTCCGGATCCGGATCTTCACGCCGACGCTCGAGCTGCCGTTCGCCGGGCATCCGATCCTCGGGACGGCGTTCGTTCTCGCCGGGCCGCTCCAGCTCGTGGAGATCCGGCTCGAGTGCGACGCGGGAGTCGTGCCGGTGCGGATCGAGCGCGACGGCTCGCGGATCACGTTCGGCTGGATGACGCAGCCGCCGTTCTCCCACGAGCCGTACCCGGACGCCGACGCGCTGCTCGCGCTGCTCGGAGTCGAAGCGGCGGTCTCGCCGGTCGAGCTCTACCGCCAGGGCCCGCAGCACGTCGTCGTCGAGATCGCTTCGCCCGAGGCCGTTGCTGCGCTTCGTCCCGACTTCGGCGCGCTCGAGGCGCTCTCGCCGTACGGCACGGCGTGCATCGCGCGCGACGGCGACGCGTGGAAGGCGCGCGTCTTCGTCCCCGCGCACGGCGTGCCCGAAGATCCCGCGACCGGCTCGGCCGCCGGGCCGATCGCGCTCCACCTCGCGCGGCACGGCCGGACCGAGTTCGGGCAGGAGATCGAGATCCACCAGGGCGCGGAGATCGACCGCCCGTCGACGCTCTACGCAGTCGCGCGCTCGGAGGACGGAGATCGAGGTCGGTGGCTCCGCCGTCGTCGTCGCGCGCGGCGAGTTCCGGCTCTGACGCGCATCGCCGTCATCGGCCCGAGCGGCAGCGGCAAGACGCGGCTCTCGGCGCTGCTCGCCGAGCGTGCTCCATGCCCGCCACGTCGAGATCGACGCGCTGTGGCACGGCCCGAACTGGGAGCCGTGCGGCGAGACGAGCTGCAGCCGGCGCGTCTCCGCCGCGACCGACGGCGACGGCTGGATCAGCGACGGGACGTACCACACGATCATCGGCGACCTCGTCCTCGAGCGCGCCGAGCACGATCGTCTGGCTCGACCTTCCGCGCGCGCGGTCGTGATGCGGCGGCTACTCCGCCGCAGCTGGGTGCGCAAACGCGACAAGGTCGAGCTCTGGAACGGGAACCGCGAAGCGCCGTGGCGCGAGCAGATCCACTGGCTCTTCTGGCCTGCGTTCAAGCGGGTCTTCGAGAACCGGCGCCGAGCTGCCCGGAGAAGTTCGCGGCAGTACCCGCACCTCGAGCGTTCATCGGCTTCGCTCCGACGCCGAGGTCGACGCGCTCGCTTCAGTCGATCCAGGCGAGCGAGTCGATGTCCGGCAGCTCGAACGGGAGCGAGCGCCAGAAGACGCCGCCGTTCGTCGAGACGTAGAGCCGGTTGCGCGCCGCGTAGAGCATCCGGTCGGGGTCGTCCTCTGCGATCGCGATCGCGAACCCCGGCGGTAGGCCGCCACCGGCTTCCCGCCACGTCGCGCCGCCGTCGTTCGAGAGCATGAGCGGCGGGCGGCGCTCGACGACCGCGACGACCGTCGCGCCCGCGCGCGCTGCGGCGACGACGCGCGGCAGGCCGACCTCGGGCCGCTCGGTCGCGGGGACTTCGGTGCCGTCGCCGAGCAGCGACTCGTCCTCGACGTCGACGAGGAAGACGCCCGCCACCGTTCCGACCGCTGCGATCATGCGGCGAGGATCGCCGGAGACGAGAGCGCTCGCGCTGCGGCCCGCCTCGACCGGCTCGGCGCCGCCGGCGCGCGCGGCGAGGTAGCCCGCCGCGAACATGTCGCCCGCGCCGGTCGGGTCGGCGTCGACGGGATCCGCCGGGATGTGCGTGCCGTTCACCGTCGCGCCGCGCGAGCCGTGCGTAACGACGAGCTCCGGCACGTCGACCGCGCCGACGACGGCGGCCTCCTCCTCCGAGAGCTTGAGGATCGAGACGCCGCGCAGGAGCTCCGGGTCGAAGTCGGCGTCGAGCTGGAGCGGGCCGAGCGCCGGCCGGCGGACGAGTCCCTGCCCGTCGAGCAGCACATGCGGCGCCCGCGGAACGACGACGTCGCCGCGGAGGAGTGGCGCGACCTGCACCCAGTCGGCGTCGACCTCGGGCGCGAACGGCTCGGCGATCGCGTCGACCGTCATCGTCCGAGTGCCGGTCTCGTCGTACGAGAACGAGAACGCCGTCGTCGCGCCGCGCGCGTGGAGCTCGAACGGAACGCCGGTCTCCGCGAGCGCCGCGCGGAACGCATCCTCGTCCTCCGTCCCGCACGCCGCGACGACGACCGCGTCTGCGTCGAGCGCGGCGAGCGCGCGCGCCGCGTGCCACGGCCCGCCGCCGATGCGCGGCGCGGCGCCCGCGACGACGTCACGCGAGAGATGCCCGATCACGGCGAGCGACGGCACGGCTCGCAAGCGTAAGCAGAAGCATGAGAAGGAACGCGGCCGCAGAAGCTCGGCAGCGACGCGGTGAAGGTGACGTTGCCCGGGTGCGTGTGCGAGACGAGCCTCGTCCAGAACACCGGCCCGACCGGCGAGAGCCACTGGTAGAGGCAGAAGCCGGCGACCCACGCGATCAACCCGGCGGGCCGCCAGTTCGGCCCGTCGAAGATCCGCTCCTTCGTGTAGCGGCAGCCGGCGAGAAGCCAGTCCGCGACGAGCACGCCGAGTAGCGGCACGAACACCGAGCCGAGCAGATAGAGGAAGTTCTGGTACGCCGTCCCGAAGCTGAGGACGAGCGCCGAGTCCGGTCGCGACGACCGAGACGATCGTGATGAGGAGCCGCTGCGAGACGCGCGGCAGGAAGTTCTGGATCGACACCGCGGTCGAGTAGATGTCCGCGAACGCCTTCTCGCTCTCGTCGATCGTGATCGCGATGAGCGCGAGCGAACGCGATTCCGCCCGCCGCGGCGACGGCGCCCGGCAGCGCCTGCGCGTCGGAGACGCCGCGTCGCGAGCGACGATGAGGCACGCCGAGCCCGATGCACCAGACCGTCGGCACGAAGTAGCCGACGCCCGCGCCGAGGCCGGCGCCGCGGCGATCCTTCGCGAAGCGCGTGTAGTCGGCCGCGAGCGGCGTCCACGAGACGATGCTGCGCGATCACGAGGTCGACCGCCTGGCCGAAGCTCGGTGAAGCCGCCCGTGCCCGGCGCGTTCCAGAACGCGTGCAGGTGCGACTTCGAGATCGCCCAGTACGTGAGGTAGCCCATCGCAGAAGAGCAGCGCCCATGACGCGACCTTGCGGAGGTAGCGGCGGACGAAGCCGATCGGCCCGAGCATCCCGAGCGCCCAGCTCAGCGCGCCGAAGACGAGCGTCCAGAGCCACTTCCCCTCCCAGCCGAAGATCCGCTCCGAGGCGGCCGCGGCGGCGGTCGCGATGATGATCAGCTCGAACGTCGACCAGCCGACGTTCTGCGCGACGTTGAACGCGGTCGGTAGCCACGAGCCGCGCTGCCCGAGCGGCGCGCGCAGCACGACCATTCCCGGCACGCGCGCGTCGGCGCCGATCGCCGCCGCGATCCCGAGCAGGACGTTCCCCGCGACCGCGCCGACGAGGATCGCGAGCAGCGCCGTCGGCAGCGAGAGCGCCGGCACGAGCAGCGCGCCGATCACGATCACGAGCAGCGAGACGGACAGGTTCCCCCAGAGCAGCAGCGAGTCGAGCGTGCTCGAGGACCTGGAGCCGCTCGGGCACCGGGCTGATGCCCCAGCTTGGAGTCCGGTCGTCCACTAGGGAGTCTAGGAGGCGAGTGTTCCACGACCGCGTCCAGACGTGGGAAGATCACCGGCATGCGCTCTCTTCCTTGCCGGAATCGTTGTCATCCTCGCTCTCGTTGGTGCCGGTTGCGGCGGTGGCGGCTCGGCGTCGAACACGACCACGACCGAAGCGGCACCGACCTGGCGTCGAAGCCGGCGATTCAGGTCGTTGCCGCCTCCGTCAAGGCAGCCGACGCCGCGAGCTCGCTGCACATGAGCGGCAACGTGAGCACGCGCGGAAAGCCAATCGGCATCGATATGTCGATCGCGAAGAACAACGGCGCGACAGGCTCGATGACGCTCAACGGGCACAAGGTCGAACTCGTGATCATCGGGAGTAATGGCTACATGAAGGGCGATGGCGCCTTCTGGTCGCAGTTCGGGGGTTCGGCGGGCGCCACGATCGCGCAACTGCTCCAGGGCAAGTGGCTGAAATTCCCGGTGCACAACGCGCAGTTCAGGCCGATCATCGCCTTCTCAAGTGCGAAAGCGCTCTTCGACCAGTTGAAGTCGGGCGCCGGCTCGCATTTGCAGAACAACGGCACGACGACCTACAAGGGCCAGAGCGTCATCGCCATCGACGGCGGGACGCAGAACGGCACGTTCTACGTGGCGGCGACGGGGACGCCGTATCCGGTGGCTCTCGTGAAGACGGGCAAGAGCAGCGGAGCGATCACGTTCAGCGACTGGAACCAGCCGGTCTCGCTGACGGCGCCGACGAACGTGCTCGACTTCTCGAACTCTCGGCCGCTAGCGCCGGCGAGTCCAGCCGGGGCGACGGTTAGGGTCGCGCGGATGGGACGGATATTCCCGCTTGTCGCGGTGATCGTGTCGTTTGTGGCGTTCGCCGCCAGGGTGAACGGCTCGAACGGCGGGTGGGTGTACGCGGTCGATCGCGGGAGTTACGTCCTCATCGTTTTCGCGGTCGTCCTGGCCTTGTTGACGGAGCGGAAGGCGAATGGACTCGTGCTCGGCGGGCAGATCGCGGCGGCGGCGACGGCGCTTGCCTTCATGGCCGTCGCGCTCGTGCGGTTCTACGACTCGTCGATCACCGCATTCGGCTTCGCGGCAGATAAGGCGTATCCGTGGGCGACCGAGGCGCTCGTGCTCGCCACGGCGGCGCTTGCCTTCGGTCTCACGCTCGAGCGCCGACGCAGCACTCCGACCATCGCGGGGCTCATCGTGGCGATTGCGGTGGCCTTCGGTAGCGCGATCTATGCGATCACGCAGCAAGCGAGCTATACCGCGGAGGTGTGGTGGTGGATTGCCATCGCCGGCGCGTTCCTTGCCGCGGCGTTCGCTGCCGCGCTCGAGCGGGAGGGCAGCGTCGCGACAGACGCTCCCGGCGCGACCGCAGCGAGCGTCGAGCCGGAAAGCGACCTCGGCACCGAGTAGCCGCGGCGTGTTGTGCCGTGGTCGCCTAGTCGGCGAGCTTGAAAGCGAGCTCGATGAGCCACTGCTTCTTGCGTGGCTCAATGGCCGGATCGGTTAGATACGACTCGCAGCGACAGGCGAAGCAGTCGCCGGCAGGGACGTTGTGGCGGTCCAAACGGAGCTCCTGATCTCTGACCCAGTCGAGTAGAGCCCGATTCGCTCCTGTTCCTGCCCCGCGATAACTCAGCGTTGCGTAGCGACCGGCCGGAAGAACGCCCGCGCCGACGCGTCCCTTGATCTGACTGCGCTCGCGCGTGACCAACCCGACCTCGATGTCCATGTCGCCCTGCATATCCACCACGTGCAGACGGAGAAAGCCGTATCCCACGACCGCGACCTCTGACTTACGAGCCCAAGCGTCAACCTCGGCGAGGAGCCGGTCTCGCACCGCCAGCATCCCCCGAAACGGCGTCACCAATCGGATCCCGACGTACGGAATCTCCAACCGCTCCTCGACTGCCGGCCCGGCAACAACCTCCACGCTTCCGAGCATCACATTCCCCGGACGCAGGCGCAAGATGTGCTGAGCGCCTGGGGCTGGCCTCGGCTGGACCAGTGCTCGAGAACGTCGCCCGACCCGATCCCTATTCTCGAGTTCATGGTTGAGCGCCTTCCGCGCAAGCTTCTTCACGCGGAGGGGGCAGCCGTCGCTATCGCTTCGATTGCCCTCTATTTCAATGCTGGTTACCCGTGGTGGCTCTTCGTCGTGCTCGTTCTGGCTCCTGACCTGGCGATGGTCGGTTACGCGGCCGGGCCGAAGATCGGAGCCGTCGCGTACGACATTGCCCACACGTTTTCGCTCCCCGTCGCCCTCGGCACGTTCGGCGTGATCGCTGATGCGGGGACGGCCGTTCAGGTCAGCCTGATCTGGCTTACCCACATCGGGGTCGATCGTGCTCTCGGGTACGGCCTGAAGTACCCGAGCGGATTCAAGGACACTCACCTCCAGCGCGTCTAGCCTGGCTGGGGAGGGAGACATGCTCTTGGCGCGCCTCCCCCCGGGTGAAATTGCCTAAGCCGGGGCCATAGCCGGCGACGCCGGGGTGGTGCCGTCGTTCCGACACCCAGTTTGGAGGATCGGGGCGTCACGCTTGAAGCCCCAGATCGTGCAGTAGATGCCGAGGAACGCGATCTATGCGATCACGCAGCAAGCGAGCTATACCGCGGAAGTGTGGTGGTGGGTTGCCATCGCGGGCGCGTTTCTTGCGGCGGCTTTCGCGTCCGGACTCGAGCGTGAGGTCAGCGTCGCGCCAGACGCGCCCGAAGCGGGCAGCGAGCCGGAGATCGAGCCCGGCGTCGAGTAGCTCCTGGCGCGCCCCACACGTGGGCGTATTTCCTCTGGAACAACTATCTCACCGCACGAGCGGTGCTGGTGACGCCCAAGCCCGCGGGGTAGGCGTGAGCGGGGAGCCGCCCGAAATGGCGCCATCAGCGCGTCTGGCGTAGGCTGATGAGCGGTCACTGGTGATCGCCCGCGAAAGAGGGGAACCGATGAAAGGCCTCGTTGGAACAACCGCCGTTCTGTCGCTCGCGGGATGCTGCCTCGTGCTGATCCCGACCGCAGCCGGGACGACGGGGAGCAGTGCGAAGATCGTGCACCTGAACGCGCCGATCTCGGCGCTCGCGATGAGCGGCAAGCGCGTCGCCTACGACGTCGCGGGCACCGGTCGGCGGGCCGAACCGGGTCCTCGTGTGGAACGTCCGCACCGGCATGACGACGAAGGTGAGCGGGCGCCAGACCGCGGGAGCCGACGGGACAGTCGGGGGCGGCGTCGACCGTCTCGCGATCGCGGGGAATCAGGTCGCCTGGCGCATCTCGGCCGGCGGCAACTCCGAGGCCGACGAGGACGTCTACTCGTCGTCGTTGCTCGCTCCGAAAGAGCGGCACGTCGCCGGCGCCGTCCGGGACGGCGACCAGTGCGGTGCCGGCATTGCGGGTCCGAACCCGGCGTGTGCGGGGACATGGTTCGGCGGCTTCGTCGCGTCGGGAGGCGATGATCCTCGTCAACCGCTGGACGACCGACACTTCCGGCGCGATAACCGGCGGCGGGCTCTACACGCTGCACGGGACGAAGCTGAAGCCGTTCGTCCTCGCGGGAACGGCGGTCGAGGCCGTCGCCGCCGACTCCAACCGCATCGCCGTGCAGCAGTGGCGCTGGTACGACCCGGACCCGACGATCAACGTCTACTCGTCGAGCGGCGTCCTGCTGACGACGGTGACGCCGGCGGTACAGCCGAGGGAGGTCGCGCTGAGCGGCAGCAACCTCGTCGTGCTCGAGCCAAGGAAGCTCGTGCTCTACGACGCGCAGACCGGCGCGCTGACGAAGACGTTCACGCTGCACAAAAGCCGGCAGGCGGAGGCGATCGCCGTCGAGGGCAACGTCGCCGTCTACTCGATTCCGTCGACCCATCGCGGGCAGGCAAGTGTTCGGGCGCTCAATCTCACGACCGGCAAGGACGGCGTTCATCGGCCGTCTTCGGGGGCAGATCGAGCAGCTCCGCATGGACTCGGCCGGCGTTGCGTACGCGAACAACGCCTGGAGCGTGCACGGGTACGAGTCGAGCTCGTCTTCCGTCCGCTCGCGGAGGTCGCCGCTGCGGTCCGGTGAGGTCCGCAGTCAGGACGCCTAGTTCTCGGTGAGCAGGCTCGCGCCGTGATCCGTGTAATGGAGGCGCTTGACGGTCTGGACGCACGTACGTTGGTTCGCGATCTTGGTTGCGATCAGCACCATTTGGATAGAAGGAACTCGTCCCAACGCCACATGGGACGAGGATCGCGGAGGGAAAGACCGAACGGCGTGTGCAGACCAATTCTTGTCGAGAGGAGTTTTGAGCATGATCGTTGATCGGCGCGCCGCAAGGCGCCTTTGTGCTGCGGTCGGTGTAGCGCTCTCTGTCATGTTGCTAACGGGCTCGGCGGCGTCCGCCGCCCAGCCGTTGGGAGCCGCGAAGCAGTTGTCAGGCACCACTGGATGCTTCACGTACAACGGCACGAGCGAGGATGGGGCGAGCACATGCAAAGCCGCCCGCGGTTTGGCCGAAGGCGAGAGCGCGATCGTCAGCCCCGACGGCGCAAACGTCTACGTCGGCAGCTATTCGAATAGCGGCGTGCCCCTCGAAGCGGGCTGGGCGATCTTCTCCCGCAACGCGTCGACCGGTGCCCTGACGCAGCTCTCCGGGCGCGCCGGCTGCATGACCACCGACGGGTCGAGCAACGCCGGCCCCAATACGTGCACGAAGCTCCGCGGGTTCCTAAACACCCCCGGCGACGGTCACGACATGGTCATCACCGGCGACGGGAAGTGGGCGTACGTCGCGGCCGACGACTCTCCCGCGTCGCTCCTGATCTTCCATCGCAACACAACGACCGGCGCGCTGACCCAGCTTGCGGGCGCCACGGGCTGCATCACGACCGATGGCTCGAGCCAGGGCGGAGCGGCAAAGTGCAAGACGGACGCTCACCTTCTCGATGCGTCCGGGCTCACTTTCAGCTCGAATGAGAAGTTCCTCTACGTGACGGGAACCGGTGGGTCGTCGCAGATCGAGGTCTACTCGCGGAACACCTCCACCGGTGCGCTGACTGACATGGAGTGCATCGCGCAGTCGCCGGCTCCTGCAGGGTGCAGCACCGGCCGAAACGTCGGAGACACGCAGTTCATCCAGATCTCGCCGAACGGCCGCTACGCGTACGCAGGCCAGTACGGGCGCGGGATCTCGATCTACGACCGCAACCCCAAGACCGGTCTGCTGACGCAGAAAGCCGGAACGGCCGGATGCATTTCGAATAACGGCCACGACAACACGGGAGCCGTCACCTGTGCAGTCGGTCGCAACACCCGCGGCGAGTTCCCGCTCCTGGTTTCCCGCGACGGCCACACCCTCTACAACATGGACGGCTCGGATGGCGGGTTCTCGACCTTCCACATCAACGGCAACGGGACGCTCACCCAGCTGGCCGGAACCAGCGGCTGTACAACCGTCGACGGCAAGGACACCAACGGCGCGAGCACCTGCGCGATCGCGCGGGCGGTCGACTCGCCGTACGGCGGCGCAATCTCCCCCGACGGACTCTCGCTGTACATCAGCAACGACACCAAAATCGGCGGTGGACTCAGCGTGTTCGCGGTCAACACGAAGAGCGGAGTGGCGACACAGCAGGCCGGGTTGAACGGCTGCATCACCAATGACGGCAGCTCCAATGGCGTTGCCGCCGCGTGCGTCAACGGCAGAGCCCTTGGCGACGGCTACGGAATGTCGATCAGCCCTGACGGCCATTCGATCTACCAAGCGACCGACGCCTCGAGCAACGCCGGCCTAGCGATCTATTCCCGCACGCAGCCGACGATCTCGGGCCTGAAGATCTCTCCGTCCACGTTCGCTCTCACCGGACGGAAGTTCAGCATGAAGATCCACTACAGGCTCAACCTCGCAGATACGGTGATCTTCACGCTCAAGAAGAACGGCCACAAGCTGCCGGGGAAGATCACGAAGGGCGGCCACCCCGGTAAGAACACCTTCACATTCAACGGGAAGTTCGGCGGCAAGACCCTGAAGGCGGGGAAGTACACGCTGACGGCGACCCCGAAGTTCGGGCAGCCACACTCGGCGAAGTTCCAGCTCACGCCCTGAGCAGCACACCGAGGGAGGTCGTTCCGGCGGCCTCCCTCACTCCTTCGTCGTTGCCCTCTCGTTCGAGCTAGTTCTCGGCGAGCAGGCGGCGCAGCACGTACCGGAGGATGCCGCCGTGCTGGAAGTACTCCCGCTCGCGCGGCGTGTCGAGGCGCACGCGCGCGCGGAACTCCTTGTCGTCGGCGCGCACCGTGACCTCGTCGGAGTTGCCGTTGTCGATGCCGGTGATCGAGAACTCCTCGCGGCCGGTCAGGCCGAGCGACTCGGCGTTCTCGCCGGGCATGAACTGCAGCGGGAGGATGCCCATCATCAGGAGGTTCGAGCGGTGGATGCGCTCGTACGACTCGGCGATCGCCGCGCGCACGCCGAGGAGGTTCGGCCCCTTCGCCGCCCAGTCGCGTGACGAGCCGGAGCCGTACTCCTTGCCGGCGAGCACGATCGTCGGCACGCCCTCGGCGCGGTAGCGCTCGGCGACGTCGTAGATCGTCCCCTCCTCGCCGTCCGGGAGATGAACCGTCCACGTGCCCTCGCTGCCGGGCACGAGCTGGTTGCGGAGGCGGACGTTCGCGAACGTGCCGCGCACCATCACCTCGTGGTTGCCGCGGCGCGCGCCGTACGAGTTGAAGTCCTTCCGCTCGACGCCGTGCTCGAGCGAGGTACGTGCCGGCCGGGCGAGTCGGGCCGGATCGCGCCGGCGGGCGAGATGTGGTCGGTCGTGACCGAGTCGCCGAGCATCACGAGGCAGCGCGCGCCCTCGATGTCGCCGACCGGCTCCGGCTCGCGCGGCATCCCGTCGAAGTACGGCGGGAGGCGGACGTACGTCGAGTCCTCGGCCCACGCGTAGAGCTCGCCCTCGGGCGTGTCGAGCGCGCGCCAGCGGTCGTCGCCGGTGAAGACGTCGGCGTAGACGTCGTCGTACATCTTCCCGCTGCACCGACTCGCCGATCACCGCGTCGATCTCGTCGCGGCTCGGCCAGAGGTCGCGGAGGAAGACGTCCTCGCCGTCGGAGCCCTGCCCGAGCGGCTCGGTGACGAGATCGACGTCCATCGCGGCCGGCGAGCGCGTACGCGACGACGAGCGGCGGCGACGCGAGGTAGTTCGCCTTCACCTCGCCGTGGATGCGCGCCTCGAAGTTGCGGTTGCCGGAGAGAACGGCCGCGACGACGAGGTCGTCCGTCCGTGATCGCGGAGCTGATCTCGTCGGGCAGCGGGCCGGAGTTGCCGATGCACGTCGTGCAGCCGTAGCCGACCGTGTTGAAGCCGAGCTGCGTCGAGATACGTGTCGAGGCCGGCGGCGCGGTAGTACTCGGTCACGACCTTCGAGCCCGGCGCGAGGGAGGACTTGACCCACGGCTTGCGCGTCGAGGCCGCGCTCGACCGCCTTCTTCGCGACGAGGCCGGCGGCGATCATCACCGACGGGTTCGACGTGTTCGTGCACGACGTGATCGCGGCGATCACGACCGAGCCGTGCTCGAGCGCGTAGTCCTCGCCGTCCACCGGCACGCGCGTCGCGCTCGACCGTCGCGGTGTGGCGCGGGCACGGGATCGACGTCGGCGACGCCGTCGCCGGTCGGCGGGTCGCTCGCGGGGAACGAGTCCGCGATCTCCTTGTCGTAGCGTGCCGTTCGCGTACGTCGCGCCGAAGCTGTCGAGCGAGTCGAGGAACATCTCCTTCGCGCGCGCGAGCGGCACGCGATCCTGCGGGCGGCGCGGCCCGGCGAGCGACGGCTCGACGTCGCCGAGGTCGAGCTCGACGACCTGCGAGTACTCCGGATGCGAGTCGGGCTCGTGCCAGAGGAGGTTCTCCTTGCAGTACGCCTCGACGAGCGCGACGCGCGCGGCGTCGCGGCCGGTGAGGCGCAGGTAGCCGAGCGTCACGTCGTCGACGGGGAAGAAGCCGCACGTCGCGCCGTACTCCGGGCGACATGTTCCCGAGCGTCGCGCGGTCGGCGAGGGCGAGCGAGCCGAGGCCCGGCCCGAAGTACTCGACGAACTTCCCGACGACGCCGACCTTGCGCAGGATCTCCGTGACGGTGAGGACGAGGTCGGTCGCGGTCGCGCCCTCGCGCAGCGCGCCCGTGAGCCGGAAGCCGACGACCTGCGGCACGAGCATCGAGAGCGCCTCGCCGAGCATCGCCGCCTCGGCCTCGATCCCGCCGACGCCCCAGCCGAGCACGCCGAGGCCGTTGATCATCGTCGTGTGCGAGTCGGTGCCGATGACCGTGTCGGGGAAGGCGACGCCGTCGCGCACGTCGACGACCCGCGCGAGGTACTCGAGGTTGACCTGGTGGCAGATGCCGGTGTTCGGCGGCACGACCTTGAAGTTGTCGAACGCGCCCTGTCCCCAGCGGAGGAAGGCGTAGCGCTCCTGGTTCCGCTCGAACTCGAGCTCGACGTTGCGCCCGATCGCGAGCCGCGACGCGAACTCGTCGACCTGGACGGAGTGGTCGATGACGAGCTCGACGGGGATGAGCGGGTTGATCTTCTCCGGGTCGCCGCCCTGCGTCGCGCATCGCGTCGCGCATCGCGGCGAGGTCGACGACGCACGGCACGCCGGTGAAGTCCTGCAGCAGCACGCGGCCGGGGAAGAACGCGATCTCCTGCGACGGCTCCGCGGTCGCGACCCAGTCGCTCGACGGCGTGCGGCGTCGCCGCCGTTGCGCAGCACGTTCTCGAGGAGGATGCGAAGCGTGTAGGGAAGCCGCGCGGCGCCGGACGGAAGCGCGTGGATCTCGAACGTCTCGTCGCCGACTGGAAGCTGGCCCATACCTCGATTCAAGCAGACGGCCTCTGGACGCCGCGCCGCCGCGCCGTTAGGTTCGTGGGGTGCGCACGCGCATGTTGCTCATCGCTGTTCTCGCCCTCGTCGTAGCGGGGTCGGCGAGCGCCGCGCACCCGAAGTCGAAGCTCGTGCGAGTCGTAAAGCACGACGGCGCCTTTACGGCGACGCTCACGTACGTGCGACACGGAGGCACGTTCAATTTGACTCCGATCTCCCACGCGACACTCCGCATCGAGCGGAACGGTCACGTCGTGCTACAGCGGAAGATCTGCCAGCCCTACCACTCCGTCCTCCCGCGATACCGCTGCGAGTGGGGAGAACTCTTCGGGCTCTCGGCTCGGCGCGTCGGGCCGACCGACGCCCCTGCGTTCGTCGTCGACTTCTACACCGGCGGCAACACATGCTGTGGCGTCACGTTCGTCGTTCTCTTGGGCCAACACGTCGTGTGGATCAAGCACGGTTGGACATGGGAGAGCGCGGGCTTCAAACGACTCCGTGGCCGCGGGGCGTTCGTCGCCCGCGACGGACGCTTCTACTGCGCGTTTTCGGTCTGCGCAGGCGGATCGACTCCCATCCAACTGTGGGAGATCAACGCCGCGCATAAGTTCGTCGACGTAACCAGACACTTTCCGTGGTTGATTCGGAAGGACGCAACCTCGCTCGCGTCTGGAGGGGGCCCTCATCAGACGATCAGGGACCAGGGCTCAGGAGTCATCGCAGCCGTGGTGTGCGGACGAGTACCTGCTTGGGCACGAGGCGCGCTGCTCCCGTGTCCTGACGTACGCCGCGAAGCACCACCGCCGGCGCATGCAAGGTGCCCTCGTCACGCGAGGCCTCATCCGCGGCTTGAAGCGGGACCTCAAGCGCTGGGGCTACAAACGCTAGTGCGACGACTTGCGCACCGGCGCTACCTTTGCGCGGGTGAGGCGGGAGGAGATTGAGCACGGCCTGATCGGAGCCGTCGAGCACGGCGATCCCGGAGGAGGCCGAGGAGCTCTGGACAGAGGACGGCGACGAGCACCTCGGCTGGTTCTGTGTCCGCACCGACCCGTTCCCGTGCCCGGCGCCCGACTGCGGCTTACGTCGCCGAGTTCATGACCGCGGCGCATCTCGTGCTCGTCTGGGAGGAGCGCGACGACCCGAACCTCCTCCGCCACGCGCAGCGCGCGGTCGAGGTCGGCCGCAACCCGCACGTCGTCGGGTACGAGGCCGAGTACGGCCCGAGCGCGTCGTACTACGCGTGGGAAGCCGCCGGCCGGCCCGTGCACGGCGTCCGCGGCAAGTAGCCGTGGCCGACCTCGCCGCTTCGGCGCGGCGCCGCCTGGTCGCTCGGCGTCGAGGAGGAGCTGATGCTCGTCGACGCGGAGACGCTCCTGCCTGCCCGCGACGGCTGGTCGCGCGTCTTCGGTGAGGCGACCGACCGGATCAAGCCGGAGCTGTTCGAGTCGCTCGTCGAGATCACGACGCCGGTGGTCGAGACGGCGGAGGAGATCGAGGCCGAGCTCCGCGCGCTGCGGCACGAGGTCGCGGAGCGCGCGGCGGAGCATGGCCTTGCGGTGATCGCCGTCGGCTCGCATCCGACCGCGACCGAGCAGCCGCCGATCGTCCCGTGCCGAGCGGTATCAGCGGACTGAAGGCGGAGCTCGGCCCGCGCCTCCTCCGCCAAATCGTCTGTGGGCTTGCACGTCCACGTCTCCGTGCCCGACGCGGCCACGTGCCTGCGCGCGTTCGAAGGAATCGTCCCGCATCTGCCGCGCCTGCTCGCGCAGTCGGCGAACTCGCCGTACTGCGCCGGCGAGCCGACGCGGCTGGCGCTCGATCCGCTCCGAGATCCTCCTCGAGATGCCGACGGGCGGGACGCCGCCGGTGCTGCGCGAGCTGGGACGACTGGGAGGCTGCGATCCGCGGCGACAGCACCCGCCGCCACTGGGACGCGTGGCCGCGGCCGGAGTACGGGACGCTCGAGGTGCGCGTCATGGACCAGCCGACGTCGGTTCGGCGGACGGCCGAGCTCGCGGCCGAGGTGCAGCGGCTCGTCCGCGAGGCGGCCGGAGTGGGACGGCGAGCCGTTCGACCGCGAGGAGTACGCGCGCCAGCGTGAGCGCGCGGGGCGCGAGGGTGGAGGCCCGGAGGCGGAGCGCCAGCTCGAGCTCGGGCCGGAAGCTGCGCTTCGCGGAGCTCGTCGAGCTGACGTTACGCTGAGCCCGTGGCCACGCAGAGCGACACGATCCAGGTCGGCGGCGTCCGCTGCGAGCGCTGCGTCATGCGCCTCGCCCACGTCCTCGAAGGGTTCGCCGGTCTCGAAGCCGCGAACGCGAACCTCATGGGCCAGGTCTCGCTCGCGTGGGACGACGAGACGACCTCGCGCGAGGCGATCGTCGAACGCCTCACGCAGTCCGGCTTTCCGGAGCTGAGCGCCGTCTAGAGCCGGAGCCGCCCTCGCGGACGGCCCCGGCTCTGCCGGTCCCGGTCGTAGGCGTGGAAGCCGCGCGGTACGCCGCGCGCCGGGGCCGCGGCCGCGGACCGCCCGGCGGACGCGGACATCACGTTGAAGGAACTGTCGAGGTGGTACTCGACCTTCGTGCCGTCGGTCTGCGTGACCGTCACCTCGTAGCCCGTTGCCGAAGTAGTCGGTGGTCACGTCGCCGGCGGTGCCGCCGCCCGCCGCCTTGACCGCGGCTTCTTGCGCCTTCGTCGCGGCGGCGCCGGTGACGGCCTTCTCGGCGTCCTCGTGCGCGGCGCTGCCGGGCGCCGGCATGTCGCGCATCCCCGGCGGCGGCTTGCAGGGAGTGGCCGGGGTCGTCGTGGTCGCCGCCTGTGGGATGTCGCCGCGCCGGCGATCGCCGCGCCGCCGATGGCGGCTCCGCGACGGCCGCGAGCCACAGACGAGAGTCGTCTTCGCCTTGCCGAACATTGCTGCTCCTTTCGGTTTGCCGGGCGTTGTCCCGGTTCGCCATCAACGATCGTGGCGGCCGTGGGAGAGCCTGTTCGGGGCGGCTACGAAAGCCCTGTGAAGGCGGCGCCTGGCACTCTCAGGTGATTCACAGGTTTGGAGACGGCGCTCTCAGCCGCTTCACAGGCGGCGGTGACAAGGTGACTGCATGAACGACGCGAGCGCGAATCCGGTCGGGAAGATCCTCGTCGTCGACGACGAGCCGTCGATCGTCGACGCCGTCGCGACGGCGCTTCGCTACGAAGGATTCGAGGTGCGCGAGGAGCTGAGCGGCCGCGGCGCGCTTACGGCGATCGCCGAGTTCGAGCCCGATCTCGTCGTGCTCGACTGGATGCTCCCCGACATCGAGGGGATCGAGGTCGGGCGGCGTGTGCGCGAGCGTGGCTTCGGCACGGCGATCCTCTTCCTCACGGCGAAGGACGCCGTCGAGAACAAGGTCGAGGCGCTGCGGGCGGGCGGCGACGACTACGTGACGAAGCCGTTCAGCCTCGCCGAGGTCGTCGCGCGCGTGCAGGCGATCCTGCGGCGGACAGGAAGCGAGCTGCCCGGCGACGTCCTCCGTTTCGCCGACGTCGCGCTCGACGAGAACCGCCACGAGGTGCGCCGCGGCGAGACGCTCGTCGAGCTGACCGCGACCGAGTTTGCGCTGCTCCGCTTCTTCCTGCTCAACCCGCGGCGCGTCCTGTCGAAGGGGCAGATCCTCCAGAACGTCTGGCACTACGACTTCGCCGGGAACTCGAACGTCGTCGAGACGTACGTCAGCTACCTCCGGAAGAAGCTCGACGCCCTCGGCCCGCCGCTCATCCGCACGGTGCGGCAGGCCGGGTACATGCTCGAAACGGCGGAGTGATGCGCCGGCTCTCGCTGCGCGCGCGGCTCTTGCTCGGCGTCTGCCTCCTCGCGGCGGTCGGGCTCGTGGCCGCGGACATCGCGACCTACGCGTCGCTTCGCTCGTTCCTCGTCCAGCAGGTGGACGCCGCGCTCGAGTCCGGCCATCAGGGCTTCGGTCGTGGCGGCGGTCTCGGCAGCCCGCCACCCGAGGGAGTCGACTGGGTCGGGTTCGGAGCGCAGAGCGGCGGGGCCGTCCAGCGGCCAGTGCCTCGTTCAGGAACTGCTCTCCGCCGCAGCTGCCGGCGACGGTGAACCTCCACCTCCTGGCCGACGAGAACGGTCACGAGCGAGCCAAGCGCCTACTTCACCGTCTCGTCGCGCGACCACAGCGAGTCGTACCGCGTTCGCGCCTCGATCGACCCCGACAAGCCCCGGCCGCGTCCTCTTCGTGGCCGAGTCGCTCGCCGGGGTCGACAGCACGCTGCACCGGCTTCTCCTCATCGAGCTGCTCGTCACGCTGGCGGCGCTTGGCAGCGATCGCCGCGCTCGGCTTCTGGGTCGTGCGGCTCGGTCTGCGACCGCTACGGAAGATCGAGCAGACGGCGGTCGCGATCACGGCCGGCGACCTGTCGCTTCGGGTCGAGCATCCCGATCCGCAGACGGAAGTCGGACGGCTCGGTGCCGCGCTCAACACGATGCTCGACCGGATCGAGGCGTCCGACAAGCGCCTGCGTCGCTTCGTCGCCGACGCCTCGCACGAGCTCCGCACGCCGCTCGCCGCGGTGCGCGCGTACGCCGAGCTCTTCGGTCGCGGCGCCGCCGCGCGCCCGGACGGATCTCGAGCGGTCGATGACCGGCATCACGCGCGAGTCGGAGCGGATGAGCCTCCTCGTCGACGATCTGCTCCTTCTTGCGCGGCTCGACGAGGGACGGCCGCTCGAGCGCGAGCCGGTCGATCTTCGCGGCGGTCGTCTCCGAGGCGGTCGACGCGGCGAGAGCGGTGGAGTCGGAGCGGCCGATCGAGGTCGCGCTCGAGGCGGCGACGATCACGGGCGACCGCGGCCGTCTGCGCCAGGTCGTCGACAACCTCTTCGCGAACGTTCGCGCCCACACGCCGCCGGGTACGCCCGTCTCGGTCGAGCTCAGCACCGCGAACGGAGAACGCGAGGCTCGCCGTCGCCGACCACGGCCCCGGCCTCGCTGACGACGACGCCGCGCGGATCTTCGAGCGCTTCTATCGCGTCGACACGTCGCGGGCCCGCGCGAGCGGTGGCGTCGGACTCGGGCTCTCCATCGTCGCGGCGGTCGTCGCAGCGCACGGCGGCTCCGTCGCGGCCGAGCCAACCCCGGGCGGCGGCGCGACCTTCGTGATCACGCTTCCGCTCGCACCTGTGTCTTAACCAAAAGTCGGCATTTTCGAGGCTACCCTGCCCGCATGGGTCGGGGGACCATCGGCGCCGTGCTTCTCGCCGGCGCGCTCGCGGCAGTGCTGCTCGCAGTCGACGGCGTCGTCCGGCGGCGCGGCATCCACCGCCACCGCGGCCCGTTCGCCGGGCTCGGAACCTGGGTCGACATCTACTCGGCGGAGTGGGCGGATCCGGAGGCGGCCGTCGCCGCGATGGCTCAGCACGGCGTCCGGACTCTCTACCTCGAGACCGGCAACTACAGCCACGCCGCGCCCGTCTTCCGGCCGAACGACGCAGGGCGCTTCATCGACGCGGCGCACGCGGCCGGGCTGCGGGTCGTCGCGTGGTACCTGCCGTCGTTCCTGAAGCGTCAAGATTGACGCGCGGAAGGCGCTCGGCGCGATCCGGTTCCGCAGCGCGACCGGCGAGCGCTTCGACGGTTTCGCGCTCGACATCGAGGCGACGAAGGTCCGGTCGCTCACGCTGCGCGACCATCGCCTCCTCGCCCTGTCGGCGCGGCATCCGCCACGCCGTCCACGCGCACGCTACCCGCTCGGCGCGATCACGCCGTCGCCGGTCGGGATGTCGCCGTCCTACTGGCCGGAGATCCCGTACCGCTCGCTCACCCGCTACTACAAGGCGTTTCTGCCGATGGCGTACTCGACGCTGCGCGGGATCCACGGGCGTGCCGCCACGCGCGCGTTCCTCGCCGCGACCGTCTCGGACATTCGCGCGGCGAGCGGCAGACCGAAGTTCCCGATCCACCTCATCGGCGGGCTGAGCGGCTCGATGGGCGCGAAGGAGACGGCCGGCTTCGTCCAGGCGGTGGCGCAAACGAAGCCGTTCGGCTACAGCCTCTACGCGTTCGGCCAGACGACGCCGGCCGCGTGGCGGGCGCTCGCGCGACCGCACGTAGCGGAATACGCGCCGCGTTCAGGGCGTTCCTGTCGCCCATGAGCGCCGCTACCGTTGTCCGCATGAGCGAGAGCGCAGGACGCGCAGCGGCTGGCTGCCGAGGCGCGCGACCGGGTTCGGTTCGAGGAGGACGCGCTCGCTCTCGCCGACCAGGTCTACCGCGTCGCCCGCCATCTCGCGAACTCGCGCGAAGACGCCGAGGAGCTCGTGCAGGAGACGTACGTCCGCGCGTTCCGCAGCTGGGCGTCGTTCCAGCCGGGCACGAACCTCCGCGCCTGGCTCCTGCGGATCCTCACGAACCTCAACATCGACCGCGGCCGCCGCCAGCAGCGCGCGCCGCAGACGCAGGCGCTCGAGGCGAACGACTACTACCTCTACGACAAGCTCGCCGACGACGACGGCGGCGTCTCCGACACGGACCGCGTCGTCGAGCGCCTCTCGCAGGACGACATCGTCACGGCGCTCGCCGAGGTGCCGCACGACTTCCGCGACGTGATCGTCCTCGTCGACATCGGAGACTTCAGCTACGCCGACGCGGCCCAGATCCTCGACATCCCGGTCGGAACCGTGATGTCGAGACTGCACCGCGGCAGGCGTGTCCTGAAAGGAGCACTTGCAGAAACGGCTTTGGAGGAGGCCGGAACATGACGAGCTTCGTCGATCCGTGTGCGCACTGCGAGGAGATGATGCAGCCGTACCTCGACCACGTCCTCACGGAGGAGGAGCGGGTCGAGGCGGAGTCGCATCTCGACGAGTGCGAGCTGTGCCGGCGGCGCTACCGCTTCGAGGAGAGCCTGCGGGTCTACGTCCGTCAGGCGACATCGGAGCAGATGCCGGTCGAGCTCCGGCAGAAGCTGTCGGCGCTCAGGATCCCGCTGGACTGAAGTCGACGTCGCCGGGCGGCGTGAGGTCGTCGCACGGGACGAGCCTCGCGGGCAGCGATCGCGCGCCTTCGTCGGGAACGCTCGCCCACGCGGCGCGCGCGAGCAGGACGGGGTGGAGGCGGACGCCGCCGTAGGTCGCGGCGACGACGTCGCCGCCGTTGGCGCGCCAGTCCTCGATCACGCGGTCGACGGCGCGCGGGTCGAGGTCGGGGCCGTCCGCGAGCGCGACGACCGCGGCTTCGACGTCGTCTCCGAGCGTCGCGAGTCCCGCGCGGAGCGAGGCGCCGGGGCCGCGCTCCCAGTCGGCGCAGTGGACGCTCTCGACCGGAAGCGGATGAGCGCCGCTGACGACGACGATCTCGTCCACCGCCGAAGCCTCGAGCGCGGCGACGACGGCGCCGACGTGCACCTGCTGCTTCGCGGGATCCGTCCCGTAGCGCGACGACGCGCCCGCGGCGAGAACGACGGCGGCGACGGACAACTTACGCGAGCTCGGGGAAGAGTTCTCGAGCCCGCTCGGCGTCGTGCTCGCCGACCCAGACCTCGACCGGTCGCCCGGGTTCAGCGCGGTCGCCGTACATGCCCGCGAGGCGGAGATCCGCCGCTCTGTAGAACGACTCGATCCCGTGCTCCTTGCAGACGCTGGCACCAGAGGTCGGCCAGCGGGACGTTCGGGAGCGTCACCAACTTCACGGTCGTGTCGTAGCGCTCCCTCCGGGCTTCAGCGGCGCGGAGCGGTCGGGACCGTCGGAGGCTCGCGCGTTCGCGGGCGACGGACGGCCGAGCACGCTCCGAGCGGCCGACGGATCGCGACGCCGAAGAGGCGACGAGCGCGCCGACAGATCGAGCCAGCCCGGCGTGCGAGGACATGGGCTCAGCCTAGAGCGGCTGAGCGCGCGCCGGACAAGCGCGCGCGCGAGCGGGAGCTTCCACTCCGTGCGCGGCAGCGGCGTCGCGGCGTCGAGATCCTCGATGCCCGTAGATCCGCCACGGGATCGGCGCGACGCCCGCGAGCGCGATGCGCGTCTCGCCGCCGACCTTCGCGACGGCGACGCCGACCTGCGGGAACGACCAGCGCTTCCGGTCCATCGCCTTGAGGTAGACGCTCGCCTCGACCGTCCGGCAGCTCGACCTCGAGGATCAGCTCGCCGTCCTCGAGCGTCGTCGTGCGGCGGTCGCCCTCGTCGGGGAGCCGGTACAGCTCCTCGACCGCGAGCTCGCGGCGGTTCGTCCGCAGGCGCGCGCCGAGCGCGATGAGCGCCGCGGCGACGTCGGACGGATGCGCCGACGCGCAGAAGTCGTTCGCGAAGATCGCGTGCTCGCGGTGCTCGCCCTCGCGCGCGTGGCAGCGGTCGCCGCCGTGGAGGCGGCAGTTGTAACCGAGCCGCCAGTACCAGCACCGCGTCGCCTGCAGGAGGTTCCCGCCGAGCGAGCCCATGTTGCGGAGCTGCGGCGACGCCGCGAGCCGGCACGCCTCGCGCAGCGCGTCGGGGATCCCCGGCTCGACCTCGAGCTCGCCGAGCGTCGTCCCGGCGCCGATCGTCGAGCCGTTGACGCCGCGCGGCACGACGCCGCGCACGTCGACGAGCGTCTCCGCGCTGAGCAGCCCGTCGTTCAGCAGCGGCACGACCTCCGTGCCGCCGTGGACGAAGACGCCGCCGTCGAGCTCGGCGACGCTAGACGGCCGCAGGAGCTCCACGCTTCTCCTTCTTGCTTCGCGGCGTCGAGCGCGCGCAGCATCTCCTCGCGCGAGATCGGCAGCTCGTGGATCTCGGCACCCGTCGCGTCGCGGATCGCGTTCGCGATCGCGGCGGAGACCGGGCACGATCGGCGGCTCGCCGAGCCCCTTCGAGCCGAGGTTCGTGAGGTGCGTGTCGGGCTTGTCGACGAACTCGCAGATGATCTCGGGCACGTCGGCGATCGTCGGCATCCGGTACGCGTCGAGCGTCGACGTCAGCACGCGGCCCGTCTCCGGATCGAGCAGACGATCCTCGGAGAGCGTGTGCCCGATGCCCTGGATGACGCCGCCCTCGACCTGGCTCGACGCGCCGAGCGGATTGATGATGCGGCCGACGTCGTGGATCGCCGCGACGCGCTCGACGACGACCTCGCCCGTCTCGACGTCGACCGCGACCTCGACGACGTGGACGCCGAACGTGAGCACGCTCATGCCCGTCGGGTTCGGCCCGCGGGCGCCCTTGCCGAGGATCTGCGCGTCCTCGAGCAGATCGACGACCTCGTGCACCGGCGCGTCGCGCGGCAGGCCGCGCTGCTCGGCGATGTCCTCGATCTGCTCGCGCGCGTCGGCGGCAGCGGCGCGCACCGCCGGCCCCATCGACGGCAGCGTCGACGAGCCCGCGGAGATGGACGCGTACGGCCCGCGCGCCGAGTCGCCGAGCGACGACGTCGACCATGTCGAGCGGCAGCCGCAGCTCCTCCGCCGCGATCTGCGCCATCGCGGTGCGTCGTCCCCGTGCCGATGTCCTGCATCGCGGTGATCACGGTGGCGCGGCCGTCGGAGCCGATCCGCACCCACGCGTAGGAGGGAGGCCCGCCGCCGCCGTACCAGATCTGGCTCGCCATCCCGACGCCGCGCTTCCACGTCGCATCCGACCGCGAGCGCACCGTCGTGGCGCCGCTCCCAGTGCGGCTCGGCGCGCTTGTAACACTCCTCGAGCTCCTTCGAGGAGATCGGCGTCCCCTCGTTCGTCGCCGCGTAGTTGCGGCGGCGCAGCTCGAGCGGATCCATGTCCAACTTGGCCGCGAGCTCGTCGACGATGCACTCGAGCCCGAACGTCCCTTCGACGAAGCCGGGCGCGCGGAACGCCTTCATCGGCGGCGTGTTGATCTTCGCGCCGTACGTCTGCGTGCGGACGTTCTCGCAGTCGTAGAGCATCTTCATCGGGCCTTCGGTGCCGGCGTTCCAGCCCGACCAGCCGACGGCGTTCACGAACTCGCCGTCGAGCGCGACGATCGTCCCGTCGCTCTTCGCGCCGGCGCGGAGCCGCTGGATCGTCGCGTTGCGGTTGCCCGCGGCGGTGCTCTCGTCGCGGCGCGTGAGAGCGCACCGCACCGGCCGTCCCGTCCGCTTCGCGAGCTCGGCGGCGACGAACGTGTACTCGTCCGGCCCGTTCTTCGAGCCGAAGCCGCCGCCCATGAACTCGCAGACGACGCGCACCTTGTCCCGCGGCATCTCGAGCGTGTCGGCGACCGCGTCGCGCACGCCCCAGATGAACTGCGTCGAGATGTAGACGTTGAGCACGTCGCCAGTCCACTCGCAGATCGCCTGGTGCGTCTCCATCGAGTTGTGGAGGACGGACTGCGTGCGGTACGTCGCCTCGACGACGACGTCCGCGCCGGCGAGCGCCTTCTCGACGTCGCCGCGCTCGTAGTGGCGCGGCGGCGCGGTGAACTGCTCGCGGCGGACGGCTTCGTCGGGGTCGAGGACGACCTCGAGCTCCTCCCACTCGATCGACGATCGCGTCGATCGCGGCCTGCGCCTGGCGGAACGTGTCGGCGGCGACGGCGGCGACCGCCGTGCCGGAGTAGCCGACCTCCGTCCTCGAGCCCGTCCGCCTCGCCCGGCCCGAGCGCCGCGCGCACACCGGGCAGCGCGAGCGCCGGCGCGAGGTCGATCGTCTTCACGCGCGCGTGCGCGAACGGCGAGCGGAGAATCGCCGCCTGCAGCATCCCCGGCAGCTTGAGGTCGGCGGTGTAGCGCGCCTCGCCGCGCACGCGCTCGGGCCCGGACTTGCGCGTCGCCGGCCGGCCGACCACGTCGCGTGGCCCCTCGGGCCACTGCTCGAGCGGATCCTCCTCGACGACGATCCAGACCTCCTCGAACCGGCCTTCGACCTCTTTCTCGGTGCGAATCAGTCTTGCCACGTGAGAATCGCCTCCTCGATCTTCGGATACGTGCCGCAACGGCAGATGTTGCCTGCCATCGCGTGCTTGATCTCGTCGCGCGTCGGCTCCGGGTTCGCGGCGACGAGCGCGGCGGCGGAGACGACCTGGCCCGGCGTGCAGAAGCCGCACTGGACGGCGTCGGTGCGGACGAACGCCTCGACGAGCGGATGGTCGCGCAGCCCCTCGATCGTCGTCACCTCGCCGTCGACCGTGTGCGCGAGCGTGATGCACGAGAGCCGCGGCACGCCGTCGACCTGGACGGTGCACGCGCCGCAATGTCCCTCCGCGCACGCGATCTTCGTCCCCGTCAGGCCGAGCCGGTCGCGGAGGACCGACGCGAGGCTCGTCCCGACCGCGGCGTCGAGGACGTGCTCCTCGCCGTTGACGGTGAGGCGGATCTCGCTCATGCGGTCGTCACCGCCACAGTGTCGGCGATCTGAATCAGGCGGATCGCAGCGCGGGTCACCTGGCGCTGGTCGTCGTCGGCCGTGTCCGGGATGGACACCCAGAGGTCGCGCGCCGCAACGAGCAGCTCGCGGATCTGGTCGAGCTCCTCGCGGTGATAGCCGTTCGGCTCCTCCGTCGCGTTGAGCGCGAGGCCGAGCGCGCCGAAGCCGTCCTGCTGGCGCGGTGAAGAGGAGCGGCAGCGCCATCGAGAGATACTGATGGATGCGCGCCTGCGCGAGCGGCTGCGCGAGCGTCTCGATCCCCTGCGGCGTCGACGGCTCGAGCGGCTCCTCGCCGTCGGCGATCCGGTTCGCGTTGCCCGCGAACATGTCCCGCATCTGGCGCTCGTCGAGGCCGACGGTCTGCGCGACGCGCAGCGCGAGGAGGAGCGAGCCGGGCTGCCGGCCGTACGGATAGTCGGACGCGTAGACGACCTGCTCCGGCGGCACGAGACGCAGGAGGCCGAGGAGGTCGACGGCGCTCCAGACGGACGTGTCGAAGAAGACGCCGCGCTTGCCCGAGAAGCGGTGCGCGAGATTCGCGAGGTCGGCGATGCCGGCGTGCGCGAGGATCAGCTGCGAGCCGGGGTGGTCGTCGACGAGCTTCTCCAGCCCCGCGGCGATCGGCGGCAGGCCGCGGCCGGCGTGGATGAGGATCGGCACGCCGCGCTCGGCCGCGAGCGCGAAGACCGGGACGAGCCGCTCGTCGTTCGGGAGGAACTTCTGCGCGCGCGGATGGAGCTTGATCCCGCGGGCGCCGAGGTCGAGGCAGCGCTGCGGCCTCCTCCATCGGCCCCTCGTTGAGGTCGAGCCGCACGAACGGGACGAGCCGGCCGTCAGAGCGCGCGGCGAACTCGAGCGTCCGGTCGTTCCCGGCGCTAAAGCCAGGCCCGCGCTCGGGCTCGTCGAGGCAGAACATGTTCGCGCGGGACACGCCGTAGCGGTCCATCCCGCCGATGAGCTCGTCGTAGACGCCGACCATCCCGTCGATGTCGTGGCCGAGATGCGTGTGCGCGTCGAAGATGTCGAGCTCCGCGGGTAGTCCCGCGCGCACGCGCTCGTCCCAGCTCGCGACGACCTCCCGTGCCCGTTCGAGCGCATCCATCCCTCGGAATCTATCGACCGCCTTCAGGCCTGGACCGCGGCGGTCGATGTTCTTCCCATGGACAGGCGCGTGATGTGGCTCTGCGTCGGGTTCGGCTCGATCGTCGGCGGCTTCGTTCCCGAGGCTGTGGGGAGGGAGCGCGATCGGCGGAATGTCGCTTCTCTTCGGCGTGCTCGGCGGGGTTGCGGGCATCTGGATCGGCGCCCGGCTTACTTCGTGACGAATTCGTAGAGGCTTCGCGCCAACTCCGAAAAGGACACTTTCGGCGCGGCGACGCAGCCCGTAAGACGGAGGCATGAAAAAACTCCTCGTTCTTCTCACCGTGATCGGTGTCCTCGCCGCGTGGCCTCGGCCGCGAGCGGCAGCGGCACAGGCAGCATCGTCGTCTCGCAGCTCTTCGCCGCGGGCGGAAACTCCGGCGCTTCGTACACGAACGACTACGTCGAGCTCTTCAACCGCGGCACGAGTGCCGTCTCGCTCACAGGCTGGACGCTCCAGTACGCCTCCTCCGCCGAGCTCGATCTGGCAGACGCACCGCGCTGACGCGGATCCGTTCCGGCCGGCGGCCACTACCTCGTCGGGCTCGCGTCCGGCGGCACGAACGGATCGGCTCTCCCCGCGACCGACGCGACCGGCACGTCGAACCTCGCGGTGACGGGCGGCAAGGTCGCCGATCGTCCGGAACGCGACGGCGCTCTCGTGCGGCTCGTCCGCGGGCAGCTGCTCCGCCGCTTCCGCCGTCGAAGACTTCGTCGGGTATGGCTCGGCGGTCGACTACGAGGGGACTGACGCAGCTCCGGCGCCGTCAGCCACGAAGGCCCTCGTGCGTGCGGGCTCGGGCTGCAACGACGCGGACGACAACTCCGCCGACTTCGCAACCGCGACGCCCGACTCCTCACAACTCCGCCTCTGCGAACGCCGCGTGCTCCTCGTCGGGCGGTGGTGGCGGCGGCGGAACGACGGGCGGCGGCACGGTCGGCGTCGATCTCCAGCCGGTGATCTCGCTCGCGGTCGACCACGACACGCTGAACTTCGGCTCCGTCATGCCGGGGACGACTCCGGATCCGCTCACCGAGCACGTCACCGTCACGAGCAGCAACGTGAGTGGTTACTCGCTCACGGTCGATCGCTCCGCGTTCACGCCGCACGACCTGCCGCTCGGCATCGGCGTCGGCAGCGGCGCGCTCGCCGCGGTGCCGATCTCGCCGAATCCCGATCTGCTTCTCGCGACGACGACCGGCGCGAGCGCGGCGGCCGGCGACGTCTGGACGACGAACGTCGGGTTCGTCTCGCCGCTGCCGGCGCTTCCGTCCGGCCACTACACGGCGACGATCACGTACACGGTGATCGCAGGATGAAGTACCTCGGAGTCGTGGCGATCGTCGCGGCGGCTCTGATCCCGAGCGCGGCGGCCGGTGGAATCCCGGCCGCCGCGCTCGGCGTCAGCCCGTTGCGCGTCGAGCTGAACGGCGGCGTCGACCGCGTCGATCACGGTCCGCAACCCCGGCGCGCGCCCGCTCGTCGTGACCGCGACGCGGGCCGGCTTCGCGCGCACGCTGCACGGCAAGCCGCGGATCAAAGCGGCACGAGGCGCGGCGGGATGGCTGCGGACGCGGCCGCGCCGGCTTCGCCTCGCTCCGCACGCAACCGCCTCGTTTCGGCTGACCGCGAAGCCGCCCGCGTGGGCGAGGCCCGGCGACCATCCGGCGCTCGTCCTCCTCGCGACGCGGCCGCCGGCGGACAAGAAGGTGCACGTTCTCCTCCGGGTCGGCGTCGTCGTCCTCGTGCGCGTCGCGGGAACGATCGTCCATCGCCTCGAGCCGCAAGCGCTCTCCGTCCGCCGGAGACGGTGCGACACGGCTGTTCTCGCTGCGGCTCGCGAATCGCGGCAACGTCGCCGAGCGGCTCGGCGGCGCGCACCTCGAGCTCGTCCTCAGCCGGCACGGGAAACGGCTCGCGACTCTTCGCGCGCACCTCGCTCGACCTGCTCCCGCACAGCGTCGGCATCGCCCAGTTCGCCTACCGCGGCGCTGTACGGGGCCGCGTCCGCGCCACGGTCGTCCTCCGACCTACGGCGATCGGTCGCGCGCGCTCGTTCCGGGTGACGCTCCGGTGATCTACGTCCGGGTGTGGAGCGACTCGATCGCTCTCTCGAGCTCGTCGAGACGCGCCGCGCCGAACTCGCGGACGACGCCGTCGGAATCGACGACGACGTTCGTCGGCACGCCGCGCACGCCGAGCTCGCGCGCGAGCGTCTCGTCGGGGTCGAGCAGGATCGGCCCCTTGATGCCCCACATCTCGCAGAACCGCTCGACCTCCGGCCGCGGCTCCGTCCCCTCCCAGATATCGACGAGCACCACCTCGACGCCCGACCGGGCGGCCTCGGAGGCGCGCAGTTCCTCGAGGAACGGCGCCTCCGCGTTGCACGGTCCTCACCAGCTCGCGAAGAAGTTGAGGATGTACTTCTTCTCGGCCCAGTCGGCGTTCGTGCGGCGTTCGCCCGTCCAGTAGTCCTCGAGGGAGAAGTTCGGCAAGCTGCTTGCCGACCCACGGGCTCGGTTCGTCGATCACCGGCACAGGAGGCCGACCGGCGAGGAGGTCTTCGACGATCGAGACCGTCTGGCTCCCGGCGTTCGCGACGAGGATCCGGCCGTCGTGCGGATCGACGGTGACGCCGCCCGGGCCGTTGCCGACGGGGATCTGCGTCCACTCCGTCCCGTCCGCGACCCCGATCACCGTGAGCGTCCCGGCGCCGCGGTTCGTCACGTAGACACGGTCGTGCGCGGGCGCCACGGTGAGGCCGACCGGCGCTTGGCCGGTGCGGATCTCCTCGACGATCTCCTGCTTGTCGAGGTCGACGCGCGAGACCGTGCCGGCGATCGAGTTGACGATGAACGCCTCGCCGCGCTCGGGGACGATGCCGATCGCGCACGTGCCGATCCCGAGCTCGAGCCGGCCGACCTCCTCGAACGTCTCCGTGTCGAAGAGATTCGCCGAAGCTGCGACGAAGTTGACGCAGACGGCGAGGTTCCGCGTCGGGTCGACCCCGATCGCGCCTGCGCCCGGCTCCGCGTCCAGCGTCGCAACGGTCTCGAGCGAGTCGAGGTCGATGACGCTCATCGTCGAGCCGAGCGAGTTCCCGACGTACAACCGCCGCGTCTCGGGAACGTGCGTCAGGCCGGACGGATAGCCGCCGACGGGCACGGTCGTCTCGACAACGAGCGTCTCCGCGTCGATGATCGTGACCTGGTCGGCGTGCGCGTCGGCGCTGAACACGCGGCCTGTCGTCGAGTCGAAGCCGATGTCGATCGGCTCCGCGCCCGTCGCGATCTCCGTGACGACCTCGTGCGAATCGAGGTCGATGACCGAGACGAAGTCGCTGCGCGAGCACGCGACGAACGCGCGCCGCCGGACCGAGTCGATCGCGATTCCCTCCGGATCGAGACCGACGGGGATCTCGGCGACGTGCCGCCAGGGCGATCGCGCATCGATCCGGCAGGCCGCTCCGACGGGGAAATGGCCGACGGGGAAGGTCGCGTCGTCCACGCGACGAGTATCCCCATTCGCGTCTGAGGCGCGATTAAGAGTCGTCCGAGTAGGATCGCTCCCGTGGCCGACGTCCTCATCTACGCCGACACGTTCCGCTCGGCGGACATGCGACACGCGATCCCGCTTGGCGTTCCCGATCCGATCCTCTACGCCGAGGCCGGCGGCGCGAAGCACGTCTTCACGCACTCGATGGAGGCGGCGCGGCTCCGCGCGCTCGGCCTGTTCGACGTGCACCTCTCCGAGGAGTTCGGCAGCGACGAGCTCGTCGCGTCCGGGCTGACACGCGAAGGAGATCCGCGCGGAGCTCGCGGTGCGCGAGGTGGCGAGCGTCGGCATCACCCGCGCGAGCGTCCCCGAGAACTTCCCGGTCTGGCTCGCCGACCGGCTGCGCGCCGCTGGGGTCGAGCTCGACGTCGACCAGGAGCTCTTCGACGACCGCCGCCGTTCGAAGACAGAGGCGCAGCTCGCCGGAATGCGCCGCGCGCAGATGGCGGCCGAGGCCGCGATGGACACGTGTCGCGACATGCTCCGGCGCTCCGAGATCAGCGGCGACCGAGCTTCTCCTCGAAGGTGAGCCGCTCACCGTCGAGCGCGTAAAGGCAGCGATGAGCCAGACCTTCGCCGCGCACGACACGACCGCCGACGAGTTCATCGTCGCGCCCGGCGCGCAGGGAGCCGTCGGTCACGACATGGGCTCCGGCCCGATCCCTCCGCACACGCCGGTCGTCGTCGACATCTGGCCGCGCGACAACGCATCGGCTGTCTACACCGACATGACTCGCACCTGGGTCGTGCGGCGACGTCGCCGACGACGTGCGCGAGTGGCATCGCCTCGTCAAGGAGGCGCTCGACCGCGCGATCGCCGAGACCGCGCCGGGCGTCGAGGGTCGCGCGCTCTACAACGGGACATGCGAGATCTTCGAGGCCGGCGGGCGAGCTGACGCAGCGCACGAAGACGCCGGGCGAACCGCTCGCCGACGGCTTCTTCCACGGCCTCGGTCACGGCGTCGGCCTCGAAGTGCACGAGGAGCCGGGCCTCGGGACTCTCTCGGCGACAAGAAGCTTGTCCCCGGCGACTGCATCACGATCGAGCCGGGTCTCTACCGGCAGGGCTACGGCGGCGTCCGCCTCGAGGACAACGTCCTCGTCACGGAGACGGGCTTCGAGAACCTCACGACGGTACCCGTACGACCTCGAGCCGTGAGCGATCGTTCGATCGAGACGATGTTCGTCGAGGAGCGGAGCTATCCGCCGCCGGCGGACTTCGCAGCGCAGGCGAACGCGCAGCCGGAGATCTACGACATCCCGTTCGAGGAGTTCTGGGAGCGCGAGGGTCGCGAGCGCGTCACGTGGTTCGAGCCGTTCACACGAGCTCTACACGTGGGAGCCGCCGTACGCGCAGTGGTACCTCGGCGGCAAGCTCAACGTCTGCTTCAACTGCGTCGACCGGCACGTCGAGGCGGGCGCGGGCGAGAAGGTCGCGTTCCACTGGGAGGGCGAGCCGGCGGACGACACGCGCGCGATCACGTACGCCGACCTCCAGCGCGACGTCGTCCGCTTCGCGAACGCGCTGAAGAAGCTCGGCGTCAAGAAGGGCACGCCGGTCGCGATCTACATGGGCATGGTCCCGGAGTTGCCGGTCGCGATGCTCGCCTGCACGCGGCTCGGCGCGCCGCACACCGTCGTCTTCGGCGGCTTCTCCGCCGACTCGCTCTCGGGCCGGATGAACGACATGAAATGCGAGGTCCTGATCACGCAGGACGAGGCGTGGCGTCGCGGCTCGACGGTGCCGCTCAAGAAGGTCGCCGACGAAGCGATGGCCGCCGCGCCGGTCACGAAGCAGCGCGTCGTCCTCCGCCGCACCGGCAACGACGTCCCGATGCAGGACGGCCGCGACCACTGGTGGCACGAGCTCGACGACCGACTGCTCCGACGACCCCGAGTCGTGCCCGTGCGAGCCGATGGACAGCGAGGACCTGCTCTTCCTCATGTACACGAGCGGCACGACCGCGAAGCCGAAGGGCATCGTCCACACGACCGCCGGCTACCTCGTCGGCGCGGCGACGACGCACCACTACGTCCTCGACCTCAAGCCGGCCGACGACGTCTACTGGTGCGCCGCCGACATCGGCTGGATCACCGGCCACAGCTACATCGTCTACGGGCCGCTCTGCAACGGCGCGACGTCCGTCCTCTACGAGGGGACGCCCGACTACCCCGACAAGGACCGCTGGTGGGCGATCATCGAGCGCTACGGCGTCACGATCCTCTACACGGCGCCGACCGCGATCCGCGCGCACATGAAGTGGGGGCCGGAGCACGCGCGAGAAGCACGACCTCTCGTCGCTGCGCCTGCTCGGCACGGTCGGCGAGCCGATCAACCCCGAGGCGTGGATGTGGTACCGCGAGCACGTCGGCGGCGACCGCACGCCGATCGTCGACACGTGGTGGCAGACCGAGACGGGGATGGTGCTCATCACGCCTTTGCCGGGCGTAACGACGACGAAGCCGGGCTCGGCGACGCGTCCGTTCCCCGGCGTCGACGCCGGGATCTTCGACGAGCAGGGCAACGAGGTCGGCCCGGGCGGCGGCGGCTATCTCGTCCTCAAGCGCCCGTGGCCGGCGATGCTGCGCGGGATCTTCGGCGACGACGCAGCGCTACAAGGAGACGTACTGGTCGAAGTACGACGGACGTCTACCTCGCCGGCGACGGCGCGCGGATCGACCGCGACGGCGACTTCTGGCTGCTCGGCCGCATCGACGACGTGATGAACGTCTCCGGCCACCGCATCTCGACGATCGAGGTCGAGTCGGCTTTGGTCGATCACCAGGAGGTCGCGGAGGCCGCGGTCTGCTCGCGCGCCGACGCGGTGACGGGCGAGGCGATCGTCGCGTACGTGACGCTGAAGGGCGGCGCCGACGGCTCGGTCGAGAAGCTCGAGGAGCTGCGCAACCACGTCGCGCAGAAGATCGGCGCGATCGCGAAGCCGGCGAACATCGTCTTCACGCCGGAGCTGCCGAAGACGCGCAGCGGCAAGATCATGCGCCGCCTGCTGCGCGACGTCGCGAACGACCGCCAGCTCGGCGACACGACGACGCTCGCCGACCCCGCGGTCGTCTCCGAGATCGCAAAGCGCGCCTCCGAGGAGAAGACCGAGGACTAGATGGTTGATGCCACGATCTCGCGTGTCCGGGTCGCGATCTGGCACGCCTGCGCTTCGCCACGTCGGCCGCTTCTTCCCGCTGCCCCCAGCAGCGAGAAGCGTCCGCCGCGGCGCCCCAGACGCACCAGCTCACGCCCTGGAGCAGACGATCTCGTGGCATCAACCATCTAGGCGCCGTCGGCACGAAGTGGTACAAACGCACGACTGCGGATAGCGACTAGGTCGAAGGCACTCCAACGGGCGGATTCCGGGTCAGGTGCCAACTGGGCCGCCGACCTGCTCCTTCCGCGATTAGCTCGATGCGCCGGACCCGTGAGGGGTCGGCGCGCGCCCTCGACTACTTCCGGCTGCCGACCCGGGAACGCAACACAGCCGTCACGCGACGCGCGCCTCTGCGGGCGTCGGCCCGGCAGGTCTCACGGCACCGGCGCTCTCGTGGCCGCGGCGCGCGAGCAGCTTGCCGACCTCCCAGCAGACGAGCAGCACCAGGGCAGGAACGGCGCCGATCAGCCACTGTCTCCCGGTGAGGGCCTGAGTGCCGAGCAGCGACGTCAGGACGCCGCCTCGGGCGATCAGGAGCGCGAGGGCCGTCTCCACGAGGATGGTGATGTTCACGATCTTGTTGTTGAGCGTCTCCATGCGCAGGATCGTGGCCGTCTGGTCGCGGCATTCGAGAGCTGCGACCGCGAGCATGAGAGAAAACGCGACGAGGCCGATCGTGCTGCCGATCGCGACGTTGTCGTAGTGGTTCTTCCCGAACACGATCACCAGGTCGATGGCGGCGGACATGAACAGACCTGCCAGCCCCACGGTGATGATGACGGGGCGGGACATGATCGAGTCCGCGCGCGGACGGGGCTTGCGCTTCATAAGCCCCGGCGTCTCCTTGTCCAGCCCCAGCGCGATCCCGATGGGTGCCGTGATCAGGAAGTTGATCCACAGGATCTGGACGGCCGAGAACGGCTGGCCACCGGCGATGTTGAGCAGGCTCGCCAGCAGGAACGTCACGATGTAGGTGACGAGCGCCACCATCATGAAGCGGATGTACTTGAGCATGTTGTCGTAGAGCTTGCGCCCCTCGGAGACGGCCTTCACGATCGTGGCGAAGTTGTCGTCGGTGAGGACCATCTTGCCGGCGTTCTTGGCGACCTCGGTGCCCGTGCCCATCGCGATCCCGATGTCGGCGGCCTTGATCGCTGGGGCGTCGTTGACGCCGTCGCCGGTCATGGCCACGACGTCGCCCTTCTTCTGCAGCGTCTCCACCATCAGCACCTTGTGCTCGGGCGCGACGCGGCCCACGACGCCGATGTTGTCGATGCGGGACAGGCGCTCCTCTTCGGAGAGGGCCGCGAAGTCGGCGCCGAGGATCGCCTCTCCGGGAATGCCGAGCTGCCTGGCGATCGCCTCGCCTGTGACGACATCGTCGCCGGTAACCATCCGCACACGAATGTTGGCACTCTGGGCGTTGCGGACTGCCTCCTTGGACTCCGCTCGCGGTGGATCGATCATCCCGACCATCGCGGTCATCTGCAGGTCCGTGACCAGGGAGAGCAGATCGCCGGCCGGGTCGAAGTCCGCCGGGTCGATGTCGCGGGTGGCCGCGACCATGATCCGCAGGCCCTGGCCCCCGAGTCGGCCCATCTCCTGGGAGGCGCGGGCGTTCTGCTCGTCGCCCCAGGCGACGGTCTCACCGTTCGCGAGCGCGGACGCTGCTCGCCCGATCACCGCCGGGCCGGCTCCCTTGACGAACGCTCGAACGACGGCCTTGCCGGACGCGTCCTTGGCGTCGGCGAAGACGGCCATCAGCTTGTAGGTGGGGTCGAACGGCAGGGTCGCGAGCCTCGGGTTGGCAGCCTGGGTGCCGTCGACGTCGATCTTGGCCTTGTGCCCGAGGACGAGCAGCGCACCCTCGGTGGGATCGCCGACGACCTTGCCGTCGACGAGTCTCGCGTCGTTCGCGACTAGGAACGGAAGGATCGCCTGCTCGATCGTGTTCGTGTTGCCGGCTGCGTGCGTGACGTCGCCGTCGAGGCCATAGCCCATCCCGGAGATCGCGTAGCGATCGGTCGGGTCGATCACCTCGACGACCGTGACCTGGTTCAACGTGAGCGTGCCCGTCTTGTCCGAGTTGATCGCCGAGGTCGAGCCCAGCGTCTCGACCGAGGCAAGGCTCTTCACGACAGCGCCCTCCGCGGCAAGCGTCGTCGACCCGTTCGAGAGGATCACCTGCAGGACGGTGGGCATCGCCATCGGCACAGCGGCCAGAGCCAGTGCGATCGCGGTCGTGAAGATCGCCTGGGTCGAGTCGCCACGCGAGATCCCGAGCGCGAACATGATCGCGATCGTCAGCCCCGCCGCGCCCGCGATCCACAGCGTCAGCGTGTCCAGCTGCGCGCTCAGCGGCGTCTTCAGCGTGGGGGTCGACTTCAGCATCCCCGAGATGTTTCCCACCTCGGTGTCGGCGCCCGTACCGGTCACGATCATCACGCCACTGCCGTGCGTGACGGGCGAGTTCATGAACGCCATGTTCGACTGGTCTCCGGCGCCCGGCTTCGGGTCGGCGGCGATCACCTCCGCGTCCTTCGACGCGGGAACGCTCTCGCCGGTCAGCCCCGACTCGTCGATCTGCAAGGAGGCGGCCTGGATGATCCGACCGTCGGCGCACACGTCGTCACCCGCCGTGAGCAGGACCACGTCACCGACGACGACCTCGTCGGCGCCGACCTCGACCTCTGACCCGTCGCGACGAACCCGGGCGGACGACTTCAGCATCGACTGCAGGGCGTTCATGGCGCTCTCCGCCTTGCCCTGCTGGCGCATCCCCCCGACGGCGTTGGCCGCCGTGATTACCAGGACGACGACGCCCGTCGCGATCTCGCCGATCAGCATGGAGGCGACGGCCGCCGCCACGAGGATGATCTGCATGTAGCTCTGGTACTGGGCCAGGAACTGCTTCCAGCCGGGTACCGTCGCCTCGGCGGGAAGCGCGTTCGGCCCGTTCTTCTGCAGCAGCTCGGCGGCCCGCGCCGCAGAGAGGCCTTGGGCGGGGTCGACGTCGAGTTGCTTCGCCACCTCCTCCGGCGTCAGGGCATACCAGTCCGCCGCAAGAGCGTCGCTCCTGCTCGGGGCTACGGGACTCTCGGTCATCGCCATGTCCTTTCCTTCACTTCCGCGGCTGTCACGGACGTTCTTCTCGTCGTGCTTCCTAGAACGGTGTCGGGATGTTGGGTTGGGAGGAGTCCGGCTCGACGTACCCGCCGTGGCTCGGCGGCTTCGGCATCTTCACATCCATGGGCGGGAGCGACTTGTAGGGGATCTGGCTCAGCAGGTGGGTGATGATGTTGAGCCGGCCGCGTTTCTTGTCGTCGTTGTCCACGATGTGCCACGGCGCCCACTCCGAGCTGGTGGCGACGAACATCGCGTCGCGGGCCTGGAGGTAGTCGTACCGGCGGCTGTAGGACTTCAGATCCGTGGGCGAGAGCTTCCAGACCTTACGCGGGTCGTCGATCCGGCTCTCGAGCCGCCGGCTCTGCTCCCCACGACCGACGTTGAGGAAGTACTTGATCAGGATGATCCCGTCGTCGACCATCGCCTTCTCGACCAGCGGCACCATCTCCAGGAACCGCTCGGTCTGCTCTGCGGTGCAATAGCCCATCACGGGCTCGACGCCGGCGCGGTTGTACCAGCTGCGGTCGAAGATTACGACCTCGCCGGCCGACGGGAAATGCGCCATGTACCGCTGGATGTACATCTGCGACTTGACTCGCGGATCCGGGGCCGGCAGAGCGATGTGCTTGAACACCCGCGGGCTTGTTCTCTCGGTGATCCGCCGGATCGTGCCGCCCTTACCCGCCGAGTCCACGCCCTCGAAGACGACGCAGACCCTCGCGCCGGTGGCCTTGACCCACTCCTGCATGGCCACGAGCTCACCCTGGAGCCGCCGCATCTCGCGCTCGTACTCCTTCCGCTTCATCTTCCTGGAAGGGCTCGCCTTGGCCTCCGTGCCCGGCTTCTTCTCGTTGGTCTTGCTCATCGGTCACACCTCCACCAGATCTGGTCGACGGATACCGGCCACCGCGCCCGGGGCGAAGATGCCCGCGAGCCGTCGTGCTGGCGACAGTACGCCAATACTGTTGCCCGCGTCATCCGCTGGAGTCATCCGGGCGTTCGCTGATCCTGTGGCGCAGCCGACACGGAATCTACCGGTCGCATATAGCGATGCCCCGTGGAGTCTGAGAACGTTGTCGCTAGCCGTCGAGCAGCTTCTCGAACCGCGCCGGATCGTCGAACGGACCGATCACGGCAAGGCGGAAGCGGTCGGCTGAGATCAGCTCCTGCGCGACGCGCGACACGTCCTCCACCGTCACAGCATCGAGGCCCGCGAGCACTTCGCTCGGATCCGGCAGGCGCTTCTCGAGCACCTCGCGGCGCAGGCCGAACATCATCAACCCTTGCGGCGTCTCGAGCTGGAGCACGAACCGTCCCTTCGCGAAGCTCCGCGCCTTCTCGAGCTCGTCGGCGGGGATCGGCTCGGCCGCGATCTTCTTCAGCTCGGCGGCGATCGTCGAGACCGCATCGTCGATCCGCGTGATGTCGACGCCCGCCTGCGTGTAGAGCGTTCCGGCGTCGGTGTAGCTGTGGTTGAGGCCGTAGACGTAGTACGCAAGCCCGCGCCGCTCGCGCACCTCGGTGAAGAGCCGCGACGACATCCCGCCGCCGAGCGCGGTCGCGAGCAGCGAGAGCGCGTACCGGTCGGGATGGCCGAGCGGCAGGCTGTGGACGCCGAGACAGACGTGCGCAGAGCGCAGACGGACGCGCAGACGAGCTCCACGAAGAGCTGACGGCGCTCGCCGACGAGCACAACACGGCAACCGACGGGGGGACGCGCATCGAAGCGGCCTACCTCCGCGTAACCGTGTCGGTCTAGCGCATCAACTCAGGGCGACGTCACGAACGCCTGGAAGGTGTCCGAGCCGTCGGTGTAACTGCCGCCGGCCACGCACGGGCCGGTCCTCGCGCACGAGACCGAGTACGCCGCGGCGCCGCCGCCGAGATTGAGGGGCTCCGTTCCCGGTACTTGCGTCCGCGTGCCCCATACCCCGCTGTGCTCGGCCACGAGGAACGCTTGCCCGCTGAACGGGCCGTCGCTGTAGTAGCCGCCGGCCGCGCAGTCGCCCGCGCCGGCGCACGAGACCGACTCCAACGAGGAATTGCTGCCGAGATCGCCGGGGACTCTGATGGCCGTCCTCCAGACCCCTTTCTGCTCGGATACGACGAACGCCTGGTTCGTGGTTTTGGTGTCGCGGTAGGACCCGCCGGCGGAGCAGTTCCCCGCAATGGGACATGAGATCGAGTTCACCGTGGCGTAGCCACCGACGTTGAGCGTTGCCGTGCCCGGAACCTCTCTTGCATTGCCCCAGACGCCCGTCGTCTCGTCCACGAGGAACGCTTCATACCGGCCGGAGCCGTCGGTGTACGCGCCGCCGGCCGCGCAGTTGCCGGTGCTCGCGCACGAGACCGAGGTCACGCCGGCGAGGCCGCCAAGGTTGAGAGCGGCTGTGTGCGGCACCTTGATCGCGTTGTGCCAGACGCCACTGTGCTCGGTCGCCACGAACGCCTGGCTGTTGAGCGAGGCGTCGGTGTAGGTGCCTCCCGCGGCGCAGTTGCCTGCGCTAGAGCACGACACCGAGGCGACGTAGGCGGCGCCGCCGCGGTTGAGCGCAGCGGTGTGCGGCACCCCGCGCGCTGTTCCCCAGACTCCGCCGCGCTCGGACACGACGAACGCCTGGTTGTGACCGGACCCGTCACCGTAGAACCCGCCTGCCGCGCAGTTGCCTGCACTTGCGCACGAAACCGAGTTTACGCGCGCTCCGTGGCCGAATGCCGTACTCCGCACCTGGGTCGCGCTGCCCCAGACTCCGCCCGTCTCGTTGGCCACGTAGGCGTGACGGACGTTCGAGGCGTCGGTGTAGAAACCGCCGGCCGCGCAGCTGCCCGCACTCGCACACGAGACCGAGTACACCGAGGCATGGCCGCCGACATTGAGGGCCGGCGTGTGCGGCACCTCGATCGCGGTGCCCCAGACACCGCTGTGCTCCGTCGCAACGTAGGCCTGGAAGTGGCCGGAGCCATCGACGTAACTGCCCCCCGCCGCGCAGTTGTGCGCACTGCCACACGAGACCGAGTTCACCGTGGCCGCGCCGCCGGCATTGAGAGCCGCCGTGCCCGGCACCTCGATCGCAGAGCCCCAGCTCACCGTCGCCGCTAGCGCCGCGGTCGCCGCCACACCCAGCACGCCGATCAGACCGACCAACAGAAGCAAGCGACGTCCAGCTCTCATGATCTCTCCCTTTGTTCGTCGGCTCGCATCACGAGCGACGATGGACCCTACAACCGCGGCTGGCCGTCGGGCAACGCTCGAAGTCAGGGCGATGTCACGAACGCCTGGCTGACGCCCGTCTGATCCCGGTAGCTCCCGCCAGCTGAGCAGGAGCCGCCGGCGGAGCAGAAGATCGACCACGTGCGCGCATCGCCGCCGAGGTTGAGATCTGCGGTGCCTGGCACTTCGTTCGCGGCGTTCCAGATCCCGTTCTGTCCCTCCACCGTGAACGCCTGGCCGGTACCTGAGCCGTCGACGTAGTACCCGCCGGCGGTGCAGACGCCTGTCTTTGCGCAGGAGACCGAGTCCACCGCGCCGTAGGTCCCGAGGTTGTCCACTTTCGTTGCCGTGAGCCAGACGCCGCCCTTCTCGCTGACGACGTACGCGTGCTCGTTGTCCGAGGTGTCGATGTAGGAGCCGCCGGCCGCGCAGGAGCCTGGCGCGCTGCACGAGACCGAGTCCACCTCGCCCGGCCCGAGGGCCGCGGCGCCTGGGAGCTTGATGGCCGTTTTCCAGACGCCGTTCTTCTCGTCCACGACGAATGGGTGATCGAGGTCGCTGTGGTCCATGTAGTAGCCACCCGCCGCACACGATCCCGTCTTGGCGCACGAGATCGAAGTCAGCGCGATGCTGGCGCCGGGGCCGCGGTTGAACGGGGCCAGACCCTTCACGACCTGCGCCTTGCCCCACGTCCCTTTCTTCTCGGTGGCCACCCAGGCCAGGCACGGGCACCCGCCCGAATAGATGCCGCCGGCCGTGCAGAACCCCGCAGCTGTGCAGGTGAACGCGTCCACCTCCGATGCGTTGGGGATCTGGACCGCCTTGTGCCAGACGCCGTTCGTCTTGGTCACGGTGAACGCGTGCGAGTTCTCGTGAGAGTCGTCGTACGTGCCCGCGGCCGTGCACCAGCCTGGCGTGGTGCAGTAGAGGAAGTCCACAACGTTGAAGCCAAACGGGTGGGTCGCAGGCACTCCCGGCACCTTGATCGCCTTTCCCCAGACCCCATTGGTTTCGTTCACGAGGAACCCGTGACCCTGCATGCCGCCATCCCGGTAGAAGCCGGCAGCGGCGCAGAAGCCCGGCTGCGGGCAGGAGATGTCGAACAGCCGCGCATCGCCTTCGACGTTCAGGGCCGCGGTGCCGGGCACCTCGATCGCATTGCCCCACGTCCCGTTGGTCTCGTCCACCAGGAACGCCTGTTCAGCGCCGGTGCCGTCGAGTCCGCCAGAGCCGGTGACGTATTCGCCGCCGGCGGCGCAGAAACCCGGTTTGGCGCACGTGACCTTGCTGACGACGGCGCCCTTGACGTTGAGGGTGTCGGTCCCCGGCACCTGGATCGCGGAGCCCGATAGCGCACCGAAAGCAGCAGCACTCGCGACGGCAACTGCTCCGGTCAGGAAGAGCAGAGGAACCAAACGATGTCCGATCCGCATGAAGCCAAGGCTACTAGCGCGTCAGGCGTCAAGCAAGGGCTCGAACCGGGCCGGATCGTCGAACGGGCCGATCACGGCGAGGCGGAAGCGGTCGGCCGCGATCAGCTCCTGCGCGACGCGCGACACGTCCTCGCACCGTCACCGCGTCGAGCCCCGCGAGCACTTCGCTCGGATCCGGCAGGCGCTTCTCGAGCACCTCGCGCCGCAGGCCGAACATCATCAGCCCTTGCGGCGTCTCGAGCTGGAGCACGAAGCGTCCCTTCGCGAAGCTCCGCGCCTTCTCGAGCTCGTCGGCGGGGATCGGCTCGGCCGCGATCTTCTTCAGCTCGGCGGCGATCGTCGAGACCGCATCGTCGATGCGCGTGATGTCGACGCCCGCCTGCGCGTAGAGCGTCCCGGCGTCGGTGTAGCTGTGGTTCAGGCCGTAGACGTAGTACGCCAAGCCGCGCCGCTCGCGCACCTCGGTGAAGAGCCGCGACGACATCCCGCCGCCGAGCGCGGTCGCGAGCAGCGAGAGCGCGTACCGGTCGGGATGGCCGAGCGGCAGGCTGTGGACGCCGAGACAGACGTGCGCCTGGTCGGACGCCTTCTCGAACACGCGCACGCGGCCGTTCGCGTACGGCGCGACCGGCTCCGGCTCGCCGGTCGGCTCGCCGGGGAGGTCGCCGAGCAGCTCCTGCGCCCGCTCGAGCAGTCCGTCGCCGATCCGCCCCGCGACGCCGAGCACCATCCGCGACGGCTTGTACCACTGGCCGAGGTAGTCGCGTGAACGTCTCGCGCGTCGCGCCGCGCACCGTCTCCTTCGTGCCGATGATGTCGCGGCCGAGCGGCTGGTCGCCGTAGAGGAGATCCTCGTACACGCCGCCGATGAAGTCGCGCGGCGTGTCGAAGTACATGTTCATCTCCTCGACGATCACGCCCTTCTCGCGCTCGATCTCCTCGGCGTCGAAGCGCGAGTTGCGGAGCATGTCGACGAGAACGTCGAGCGCGACGTCGCGGCTCTCGGCGGCGCACTTGACGTAGTACGTCGTCGACTCCTTGCCCGTGAACGCGTTGAACTCGCCGCCGATCGCGTCGATCTCGCCCGCGATGTCGCGCGCGGTCGGCCGCCGCTCCGTCCCCTTGAAGAACATGTGCTCGGAGAAGTGCGCGATGCCGCCCGACTCCGCGGTCTCGTAGCGCGAGCCGGCGGCGAGCATGATCGCCACGGTGACCGACTGCGCGTGCGGCAAGTCGGCCGTCAGGACGCGCAGGCCGTTGTCGAGCACGTTGCGTTCGAAGACGCTCACTCGCCGCGAGCCTAGCGAGGCGGCCCGAGTCGACCGTCCCGCACGCGGCGCCAGTCGTACTCCGACTCCTCGACCGCGAGGTGGATCGGGACGACGCCGCTCCACACCGGCAGGTCGACGTCCTCCGGCTCGTCCTCGGGCGGGCCGGTGCGCACCTTCGCCGACGCCTCGTCGAGCGGCAGCGCGAGCACGGCCGTCGCCTTCAGCTCGGTCGGCGTCGGCTGCCGCGCCTCGTCCCAGCGGCCCGGCGCGACGTGCTCGGTGAAGAGGCGCAGCGCCTCGAACTCTTCTCCTCGCCGTCCACGACTGCGGCGCCGTCGCCGAGCACGACGACCGAGCGGTAGTCGATCGAGTGGTTGAAGACGCGACTTCGCGAGGACGAGGCCGTCGAGCAGCGTCACGTGCGCGCACATCGGAGCGCCCGTCGCGGCATGGCGCAGCATCCGGCTCGGCCGACGAGCCGTGCACGTAGAGGAGGATCGCCGCGGCGCGCGTGCAGCGTCGGGATGACGTACGGCTGGCCGTCGACGACGAAGCCGAGGTGGCAGAAGAGCGCCTCGTCGAGGATCGCGTCGATCGTCTCGCGGTCGTAGACGCCGCGCTGCGGCTCGCGGCGCACGCGGATGCGGTCGGGGAGGGCCGACGACGCGAGCTAGCCCTGCGCGAGCGGCGCGAGCGTCAGGCCGTACCCGTCCAGCTGCTCCCAGTAGAGCTCGGCCTGCTCCTTCTCGCCCGACCAGACGATCGCGCGCCGGAGTTGTGGATCCGGTCGGCGAGCCGCAGCCCGAGCGTCGTAGGAGACGCCGGGGATGACGCCCGAGAGCGCGAACGCGACGCCCTCGAACGTGTTGTGGTTGTCGTTGAGGACGATGACGTTCCACGGCCGGCCGAGCCCGGTGCGCTCGCCGCGGTCGAGCCGCTCGCGCGGTGGAGTGATGGTGCTCACGCCGGGAATCGTCGCAGACCGCCGTCCGAGACCGGCTCGTACGCTGCGGTTCGTCATCCGCCTGCGCACGCTCACCGAGACCGAGTGTTACGTCCGCTGCTACGGCGGTTGGGACGCCGACGGTGACGATCGTCAAGCGTCGAGCCGCGCCGGCCGCGGTATGAGCTCTCGGTCACGGGCGAGGATTTGCGGCGCGACTTCGAGGCCCGCATCGACGCGCGGCCGGACGACGCCGACGCCGAAGCTGCGTAGCGCGGTTCCCGACGTCCTCGCGCCCGGGCTTGCGGGTCGTCTTCGTCGGGATCAACCCGGGCCGCTTCTCCGACGCTGCGCGCGCGCACTTCGCGAACCCGCGCAACGACTTCTGGCGGCTCCTCCACGCGGCCGGCTTCACGTCGCGGCTGTACGAGCCGGACGAGCAGTTCGCGCTGCTCGAGGAGGGGATCGGCGTGACGAACGCGGCGCCGCGCACGACGCCGGGCTCCGGCGACCTGCGGCGCGCCGACTTCGCCGGCTCGGCGGAGCGGCTCGAGAAGATCGCGCGCGAGCTTCGCCCGGGCTGGCTCGGCGTTCGTCGGCAAGGAGGCGTATCGCGGCACGTTCAACGAGCGTCCCGAGCTCGGCCTGCAGGAGCGGACGCTCGCCGAGACGCGCCTGTTCGTCCTCCCGTCCACGTCGCCCGCGAACGCCGCGGTGCCGTGGGACGAACGGCTCCGCTGGTTCCGCGAGCTCAGCTCCGCCAGCGGTTCGTGATCGGCGTCCGCCGGTCGCGGCCGAACGCCTTCGGCCGGAGCCGCACGCCCGGCGGCGCCTGGCGGCGCTTGTACTCGGCGCGGTCGATCAGCGCGACGGCGCGCGCGACGACGTCGGGATCGAAGCCGTCCGCGCGTCAGCTCCTCGAGCGTCCGGTCGTCCTCGACGTACGCCTCGAGCACGCGGTCGAGCTCCGCGTACGGCGGCAGCGAGTCCTCGTCGACGCTGGCCTTCGCGCAGCTCCGCCGACGGCGGCCGCTCGATCGTCGACACGGGAATGAGCTCGCGTCCGGCCTGCTCGTTGAGGTGCCGCGAGAGCCGGAACACGTCCGTCTTGAACACGTCCTTGAGCAGCGCGAACCCGCCGGCCATGTCGCCGTAGAGCGTCGCGTACCCGACCGAGAGCTCCGACTTGTTCCCCGTCGTGACGACGAGCCAGCCGAACTTGTTCGACAGCGCCATGAGGAGCGTCCCGCGCACGCGCGCCTGGAGATTCTCCTCGGCGAGATCCGGCTCGCGGCCGGCGAACGACTCCGCGAGGACGCCCGTCGCCGCCTCGACGACCGGCTCGATCCCGAGCTCGCGGAAGTCGCAGCCGAGATTCTCGGCGAGCACGCGCGCATCGTCGCGCGTCGCCGCGGACGAGTAGCGGGACGGCATCGAGACGAGATGGACGCGCGCCGCGCCGAGCGCCTCGACCGCGAGCGCCGCGGTCAGCGCCGAGTCGATCCCGCCCGAGACCGAGACGACGACGTCGCCGAAGCCGTTCTTCTCGACGTAGTCGCGGAGCCCGAGGACGAGCGCGCGGCGCATCTGCTCGAGGTCGTCGCGCGAGCGGCGCGAGCCCGCGCCGCCGCCGGATCGTCGAGATCGACGACGAGGAGCGCCTCCTCGAAGCCGGGCGCACGCGCGACGACCGAGCCGTCGCTCTCGATGAAGAGCGAGTGCCCGTCGAAGACGAGCTCGTCCTGGCCGCCGACGGTGTTGCAGAGCGCGACCCGCACGCCGCTCTCCCGCGCGCGCGCGGCGAAGATCTCCTCCCGCTCGCGCTCGCGGCCGACGTGGAACGGCGAGGCGGAGAGGTTGACGACGAGCTCTGCTCCCGCCGCGGCGAGTTCCGTCGTCGGAGGCCCGGGGATCCACATGTCCTCGCAGATCGTGATCCCGACCCGCGTGCCGGCGACCTCGACGATCGTCGACGCCCTCGCCCGGCGCGAAGTACCGCTTCTCGTCGAAGACGCCGTAGTTCGGGAGGTGCCGCTTGCGCGCGTACGTCTCGATCGCGCCGTCGCGGCAGACGGCGCACGCGTTGTAGAGCGCGCCGTCGAAGAACGGAGTGCCGACGAGCGCGACGATGCCCGTCACCTCGGCGGCGATCGCCTCGATGCGACGCCTGCGCCGCGCGCACGAAGCCGGGGCGGAGGAGCAGATCCTCCGGCGGATAGCCCGTCACCGCGAGCTCCGGCAGAACGACGAGATCGGCTCCGGCCTCGCGCGCCTCGCGCACGCGGGCGAGGATCAGCGCGCGATTCCCGTCGAGGTCGCCGACGACCGGATCGACTCTGCGCGAGCGCGATCCTCATAGGTTTCAGCCTAACAGTCGAAAACCTCGGAGCGGTCGACGTCGAAGTTAGCGCTGCTAACCTAGTGGCACTAACTTAGTAGGAGGAGCGCAGTGAAGGCACGGTTGCTGGCGGCGCTGGTCGCGGAGGAGAATCGCAAGTGGTGGACGCTCATGGCCGTCTCGTTCGGCCTGTTCATGATCATGCTCGACAACACGGTGGTGAACGTCGCGCTGCCGACGATGCAGAAGGACCTCCACGTCTCGCTCGCGTCGCTCGAGTGGGTCGTCGTCGCGTACGCGCTGACGTTCGCGTCGCTGATGATCACCGGCGGCAAGCTCGCGGACATGTTCGGCCGGAGACGCATCTTCATGACCGGGCTCGTGATCTTCACGCTGGCCTCGCTCGCCTGCGGCCTCGCCTCGACGGTCGATGTCCTGATCGGCGCGCGCGCGGTGCAGGGCGTCGGCGCGGCGCTGATGAACCCGGCGACGCTCTCGATCGTCGTGGCGACGTTCCCGCCGAAGCAGCGCGGCCAGGCGATCGGGATCTGGGCCGGCGTCTCGGCGCTCGCGCTCGCGATCGGCCCGCTCATCGGCGGCGTGATCACCGCAGAACATCAACTGGAACTGGATCTTCTTCATCAACGTCCCGATCGGCGCGCTCGGGATCGTCGTCTCCCAGCTCGTGATCCGCGAGTCGCGCGACACGTCGCGCGAGCAGAGCATCGACCTGCCCGGGCTGCTCACCTCCGTCGGCTTTCTCTTCTCGCTGAGCTACGCGCTCATCGAGGGGAACCGCCAGGGTGGAGCGTCGCCCGAGATCCTCGGCTTGTTCGCGGCCGCGGCCGTCTTCCTCGTGGCCTTCGTCCTCCTCGAGGCCCGGCAGCGGCTGCCGATGCTCGATCTGTCGCTCTTCAAGATCGGCGCCTTCACCGGCGCGAACATCGTCGCGATGATGGTCTCGCTCGCGATGTTCGGCGTCTTCTTCTTCGTCTCGCTCTACGTCCAGAACATCCTCGGCTACTCGCCGACGCAGGCCGGGCTGATCTTCCTGCCGATGACGGTGCTGATCATCCTCATCGCGCCGATCGCGGGGCGCTTCTCCGACCGCGTCGGCTCGCGCTGGCTGATGGGCGGCGGGATGACGCTGCTCGGCATCTCGCTGCTGCTCTACCAGCGCGATCGGGCTGCACTCGGACTTCTGGACGCTGCTGCCGGCGCTGATCCTCGGCGGGCGTCGGGATGGCGATGACGATGTCGCCGATGACGTCGGCGGCGATGGGCGCGGTGCCGGTGGACAAGGCCGGCGTCGGCTCGGGCGTCCTCAACAGCTTCCGCCAGGTCGGCGGCTCGCTCGGGATCGCGGTGATGGGCGCGATCGTCGCGTCGTACCTCCACCACCCGCCGCACACGCTCGGCGCCGCGCAGGACTACATCAACGGCCTCCACGCCGCGCTTGCGGTGAGCGCCGCGATCAGCTTCGGCGCCGCGATCGTCGCCGTCGTCCTCGTGCGGACGCGGCCGCAGGTCGAGCGGGCGCACGTGCTGGAGATGGCCGCGTGAGCACTACTTCTTCGCGCCCTTGCTCAATGTGAGCGCGACCTTGGCTCCGTGCTTCAAGTGCCTGCCCGGTTTCGGGTGCTGCGCCACGACATGCCCCTTCTTCGCGCTCGCGTAGGCCTTCTTGACTTTTCCGAGGCCGCAGTAGTCGGCAGCGAGTGCCTTCTTGGCGGTGCCGAGTGTCTTTCCGACCAGGTGCGGAACGATGCAGGGCGCCGTGTAGTCGGCCACGAACGCCTGGAAGTGGCTGGAGCCGTCTTTGTAGTAGCCGCCGGCGGCGCAGGTGCCCGTCTTGGCGCACGAGACCGAGTACAGCTGGGCGTTGCCGCCGCTGTTGAGGGTCGCGGTGCCGGGCACTTCGACCGCTTTGCCCCAGGCGCCGTTCGTCTCGCTGACCACGAACGCGTGGTAGTGGCTGGAGCCGTCTTGGTAGTAGCCGCCGGCGGTGCAGGTGCCCGCCCCGGCACACGACACCGAGTACACCCGGGCGTTGCCGGCGTTGTTGAGGGTCGCGGTGCCGGGCACTTCGATCGCTTTGCCCCAGACGCCGTTCGTCTCGCTGACCACGAACACCTGGAGGTGGGTGGAGCCGTCTTTGTAGTAGCCGCCGGCGGCGCAGTCGTCCGGCGCCGCGCACGAGACCGTGTTGACGTACGCGTTGCCGCCGCTGTTGAGGGTCGCGGTGCCGGGCACTTCGACCGCTTTGCCCCAGGCGCCGTTCGTCTCGCGCACCACGAACACCTGGTAGTGGCTGGAGCCGTCCAAGTAGGAGCCGCCGGCGGTGCACTCGCCCGCCTTGCCACACGAGACCGAGGCCACGCCAGCCTCGCCGCCGCTGTTGAGGGTCGCGGTGCCGGGCACCTCGACCGCGTTGCCCCAGACGCCGTTCTTCTCGCGCACCACGAACGCCTGGTAGTGGCTGGAACCGTCCAGGTAGGAGCCGCCGGCGGTGCAGTCGCCCGCCTTGGCACACGACACCGAGTTCACCCGAGCGTCGTCGCCGCTGTTGAGGGTCGCGGTGCCGGGGACTTCGACCGCGTTGCCCCAGACGCCGTTCTTCTCGCTGACCACGAACACCTGGTAGTGGCCGGAGCCGTCCAGGTAGTAGCCGCCGGCGGCGCAGTCGCCGGGCGCCGCGCACGAGACCGAGTTCGCATAAGCGTTGCCGCCGCTGTTGAGGGTCGCGGTGCCGGGCACTTCGACCGCGTTGCCCCAGACGCCGTTCTTCTCGCTGACCACGAACGCCTGGTAAAGGCCGGAGCCGTCCACGTAGGAGCCGCCGGCGGCGCAGTCGCCCGCCTTGGCACACGAGATCGAGCCCACGGAAGCGCTGCGGCCGCTGTCGAGGGCCGCGGTGCCGGGCACTTCGACCGCGTTGCCCCAGACGCTGTTCTTCTCGCTGACCACGAACGCCTGGTGGTGGCTGGAGCCGTCCCTGTAGATGCCGACGGCGGTGCAGTCGCCCGCGTTGGCGCACGAGACCGAGTTCACCCAACCGTCGCCGCCGCTGTTGAGGGTCGCCGTGCCCGGCACCTCGACCGCGCTGCCCCAGCCGGCCGCGACGTGCGTGGCTGCCGAACTGCCCGAAACCATCCCCAACACACCAACGATCCCGAGCAATAGAAACAGCCTTCTCATCTCGCCGCTCCCCCCGGCGCGAGCGCCACATCGACAACAGCGACCACTCGCGGGAGCCTAAACCCGCGAACACCGCTCGTCCAGCGCTCGCTCCGGTAGGGGGTTGCGGCGGGCCGCGCCGCGAACCGCCGCTATCTCTTCGCGCCTTTGCTCAGTGTGAGCGCGACCTTGGCTCCGTGCTTCAGGTGCCTGCCCGGTTTCGGGTGCTGCGCCACGACGTTCCCCTTCTTCGCGCTCGCGTAGGCCTTCTTGACGTTCCCGAGGCTGCAGTAGTCGGCAGCGAGTGCCTTCTTGGCGGCGCCGCGTGTCTTTCCGACCAGGTGCGGGACGACGCAGGGCACCTTGTAATCCGCCACGAACGCGTGGCCGTGGTCGGAGCCGTGCGTGTAGTAGCCGCCGGCCGCGCACTCGCCCGCCTTGGCACACGACACCGAATCCACGTTGGCGCTGCCGCCGCTGTTGAGGGTCGCGGTGCCGGGGACTTCGACCGCTTTGCCCCAGACGCCGTTCGTCTCGCTGACCACGAACGCCTGGTAGTGGCTGGAGCCGTCCTCGTAGCGAGCCGCCGGCGGTGCAGGTGCCCGCCGTGGCACACGAGACCGAGTACACCCGGGCGTTGCCGCCGCTGTTGAGGGTCGCGGTGCCGGGCACTTCGACCGCGTTGCCCCAGACGCCGTTCGTCTCGCTCGCGACGAACGCCTGGTAGTGGCCGGAGCCGTCCAGGTAGGAGCCGCCGGCGGTGCAGTCGCCCGCCGCGGCACACGAGACCGAGCTCACGTAGGCGTTGCCGCCGCTGTTGAGGGTCGCGGTGCCGGGCACTTCGATCGCGTTGCCCCAGACGCCGTTCGTCTCGCTCGCGACGAACGCCTGGAAGTGGTCGGAGCCGTCCGCGTAGTAGCCGCCGGCGGTGCACTCGCCGGCCGTGGCACACGAGACCGAGCCCACGCCGGCGTCGCCGCCGCTGTTGAGGGTCGCGGTGCCGGGCACTTCGACCGCGTTGCCCCAGGCGCCGTTCGTCTCGCTCGCGACGAACGCCTGGTAGTGGCTGGAGCCGTCCTCGTAGCGACCGCCGGCGGTGCAGGTGCCTGCCTTGGCACACGAGACCGAGCGCACCGGGGCGTTGCCGCCGCTGTTGAGGGTCGCGGTGCCGGGCACTTCGACCGCGTTGCCCCAGACGCCGTTCGTCTCGCTCGCGACGAACGCCTGGTAGTGGATGGAGCCGTCCGCGTAGTAGCCGCCGGCAGTGCAGGTGCCCGTCTTGGCGCACGAGACCGAGCGCACCTGGGCGTTGCCGCCGCTGTTGAGGGTGGCGGTGCCGGGCACTTCGACCGCGGCGCGCCAGACGCCCTTCTTCTCGCTTGCGACGAAAGCCTGGTAGTGGCCGGAGCCGTCCAGGTAGGAGCCGCCGGCGGTGCAGTCGCCTGCCTTGCCACACGACACCGAGTCCACGAAGGCGTTGCCGCCGCTGTTGAGGGTCGCGGTGCCGGGCACTTCGACCGCGGCGCGCCAGACGCCCTTCTTCTCGCTTGCGACGAAGGCCTGGTAGTTGCCGGAGCCGTCCGCGTAGGAGCCGCCGGCCGCGCAGGCGCCAGCCGCGACACACGAGATCGAGTTCATTTCGGCTTCGCCGCCGCGGTTGAGGGCTCCCGTGCCCGGCACCTCGACCGCGCTGCCCCAGCCGGCCGCGACGTGCGTGGCTGCCGAACTGCCCGAAACCATCCCCAACACACCAACGAGCCCGAGCAACAGAAACAGCCTTCTCATCTCACCGCTCCCCCCGGCGCGAGCGCCACATCGACAACAGCGACCACTAGCGGGAGCCTAAACCACCCGGACACGATCGCTCGACCACAGCGGTCTCCCGTTCATCGCGCACATGGAAAGGCCCCGGCTGCGGCTCCGGGGCCTTTTTAGTGAGGCGCACCCTTCACGGCGGGCTCGAAAGGCGGGTCTGCGGCGTCCCCGTCCCCCGTCTGCTGCCGGAAGTTCTAGCGCCCCCTGCGACCTTCGCCTAAGCGTCCGGCGCTGGCTGCAAGGTGTTTGCACTATAGGCGTGCGCTCGGCCCGCGTCAAGTGCCTCGGTCAAGTGATTTGCGCGTGCCTTGCTTGACCGGTTTTCCCCATAGTTATCCCCAAAAGAGGGATGTCCGGAAGAGACACCTTGCGCTGGGGTGAAGTATGCGCTTCACTATGCGTGCATGAATAAGACGGAGGCGAAAACACGCACTCGTTCGACCGAAGCGCCCCGGCTCGGCGAGCGACTGCGGCAACTGCGGACGGCGGCCGGTCTCACGCAGAGCGACCTCGCGGGCGATCGCTTCTCGAAGGAGTACGTCTCGCAGATCGAGCGCGGCAAGACGCGGCCGACCCGCGAGACGATCGAATGGCTCGCCGCACAGCTCGGCGTCGACGCGGGGTTCCTCACGAGTGGGGTTGCCGGCGACGAACGCGGCCGGCTCGAGGGCGCGCTTGCTCGTGCGGAGGCGCTCTACGAAGCGGGCGAGGATGCCGAGGCCGCAAGCGCGTTCGCGTTGCTCGTCCCCGCCGCACGCTCGACCCGCAGTCCCGAGCTCCAGGTCCGAGCGCTCGTCGGTACCGGGCTCGCGAAGATGCGTCTCAGCGACCATCGCGCCGCGCTCGAGCTTCTGAGCGAGGCGCGGGCGCTGACCGAGTCCGGATCGTTCTCCGATGTCGAGCGGGCCGACGTCCTCCTCCGGCTCGGAGGCTGCCGCTACCAGCTGAACAGCACGCAGTCGGCGATCGCCCTTTTCGACGAGGCGCTTGCACTGGCCGAGCGCTCGGGCCTGCCGTGCGACGCGCTCAAGGCCGACATCTTTTCGTGGCGCTCCCGCTGCTGGCGCAGGCAGCGCGACTACGAGGCGGCGCGCGACGACGTCGAGCGCGCGCTCGAGCTGGCGCAGGGAGTGGACGACCTTCGCACGATCGGCGTCGCGTACTTCCAGGCGTCGCTCGTCGCCGACCGGCAGGGCCACTGGGTGCTCGCGCGGACGTACGCCGAGCGCGCGCGGGAGGCGTACGCGCAGCTCTCCGATCGCGTCCACGTCGGCGAGCTCACGAACAACCTCGGCGCCTTCAACTTCCTCCTCGGCAGGACGGACGAGGCGATCGTCCTGCTCAAGGAAGCGTTCGCGATCGCGCTCGAGACGGGTCGCGACGCCGACGCCGGCCGCGCCGTCTCGTCGCTCGCCCAGATCCACCTCCGCACCGGCGACCCGGCGCTGGCCGAGGAGCAGGCGCGGCAGGCGCTCCGTCTGCTCGACGGTCGCGTCGACTACGTCGACGAGGTCGGGAACGCCCAGCTCGTTCTCGGCAGGGCCTTGCTCGAGCAGGGTCGCTTCGACGAGGCCGAGGCGGCGTTCGCCGACGCCGAGCTGAGCTTCGCCGAGCTCGGATCCGGAAGTCACCGTGCCGCGGTCTGGGTCGCGCGGGGAGACCTTGCGGCCCGGCGTGGCGACCACAAGGCGGCGGCGGACTTGTACCGCGCCGCTGCCGAGGCGTTACAGGATGTGCGGTTCTAGGAATGAAAGGTTTAGGGTAGGAAGGGAGGTGAAAGCGTGACGAGACTTCGGATATCTGCGGTATCTGCTGATCGCGCTGTTGGTGCCGGTTCTCCTCGCAGCGGACGGACGCTCGGTATTAGCGACGGCGGCGGCTTCTAAGGCGGCGACGGGTTCTACCGTTTTGACTGCGTGCGGATTTACCCGTGAGCGGCGTTCGCTGCCTGCCGGCTCCTACTGCTAGGGAACGTCGCCGCTGACCGAGCCCATTCGCTCGATCACGACCTGCGGGACGCGCGCCGCGGGACTGAGTCTCAGGCACATGCGAACGACTTCCGCGCAGTCCTCGGGGCGAATCATCTCTTCCTGTTCGAGGCCTGACCACTGCGCCATCGGCGTGTCGACGAAGCCGGGGCAGATCGCGATCGCGCGCACTCCAGCCGCGTCGAGCTCCGCGTTGAGGGAGCGCGTCAGGGCGATCACCGCCGCCTTCGTCGCGCCGTACGTCGCGAGGCCGGGCGTCGGCAGCGTCCCAGCGATCGACGCGAGGTTGACGATCCAGCCGCGGGTCTCCCGCAGCAGCGGGATCGCCGCCTGCGTGACGAGGAAGAGGCCGCGGAGGTTGATGTCGAGCTGCAGGTCGAGCTTCTTCAGGTCGAGGTCCTCGACGAGACCGCCGATCCCGACGCCGGCGGAGTTGACGAGCACGTCGAGGCGCCCGAAGCGCTCCTGGTGCTCGGCGACGGCGCGGGCGCAGTCGTCCGGGATCGGCGACGTCCGCGACAACGGCGGTCGCGCCGAGCTCGGCCGCGGCGGCCTCGATCTTCTCGCGGGTCCGCGAGACGAGCGTCAGGTCGTAGCCCTCGTCGCGCAGGAGCTGCGCGATCGCGAGCCCGATGCCCGACGAGCCGCCCGTGACCAGTGCTGCACGATTCGCCATTCCCGCCTACAGTAAACGTCGTGGCGACAGCCACAGCGTCTGACGAGCCTCACCGTCGGCGGCGGTTGCGCCGCGAAATACTCGGCGGCGCGGCTCGAGGAGCTGCTCAAGGGCTTCGTCCCCGCCGAGGCGGAGGATCTGCTCGTCGGCCTCGACCCCGCCGACGACGCCGCGGTCTACAAGCTCGACGACGAGCGTGCGCTCGTGTTCACGCTCGACTTCTTCCCGCCGCTCGTCGACGACCCGACGCTGTTCGGGCGCATCGCGGCGACGAACGCGCTCAACGACGTCTTCGCGATGGGCGGCACACCGCTTCTCGCTCTCTCGATCGCCGCGTTCCCGGAGGAGCTGCCGACCGACACGTGTCGCCGCGGTCTTCGCCGGCGCCGACGAGCAGGTGCGCGCGGCCGGAGCGATCCTCGCCGGCGGCCACACGATTCGCGACGTCGAGCCGAAGTACGGCCTCGCGGTCGTCGGCACCGTCCATCCCGACAGCGTCTGGTTGAAGAGCGGCGCGCGGCCCGGGCGATGCCGTCTTCCTCACGAAGCCGCTCGGCACCGGGCTCGTCCTCGCGAGCAAGCACGACACCGCCGAGGCCGCGCACTGGATGACGACGCTCAACGCGGCGGCCGCCGACGCGCTCCGCGGCTTCGCGCCGAACGCCGTCACCGACGTGACCGGCTTCGGGCTGTTCGGCCACGCGCACGAGACGGCCGAGCGGAGCGGCGTGCGCATCGTGCTCGACGCTGCGGCGCTCCCTGCGTTGCCGGGCGCGCTCGAGGCCGCTCGCGCGGGGACGCGCACGGGCGGCGACCCGCGCAACCGCGAGTTCGCGCCCGTCGAAGCCGACGGAGTGGCGGAGGAGTTGCTCGCGCTCGGCTACGACGCGCAAACCGCCGGCGGTCTTCTCGTCACGCTGCCCGGCAGACAAGGCGCTCTCGCTCGAGGCGGAGTTCCGCCGGCGCGACCTCTTCCTCGCGCGGGTCGGTTCGGTGGAGGAGGGCAGCGGCGTTGTCGTCCGTTAGCGTCGCTCGGCGCCCTCTCGGCGCGCTCTCGCCGGTGGGGTTCCGGCGCGTGGCTCGGGTCGCCGTCGGGGCGCTCGTCCTCATCGTGGCGAGCGGCGCGACCGTCCGCTCGACCGGCTCCGGGCTCGGCTGCCCGTCGGTGACCGTCGACCTCTCGGCGTGCGTGAAGGCGTACGGATCACCCGGCTATCACGCCGACATCGAGTACTTCAACCGCGGCGCCTCCGGGCTCGTGGTGCTCGTCGCCCTCGCGCTCGCCGTTGCGGCCTGGCGGACGGCGGGACTCGGCCGCCGCGCGAAGCTGCTCGCGCTCGGAGCCTTCCTCGCGACGCTTCGCGCAGATCCCGCTCGGCGCGATCACCGTGCACTACCACCTGAATCCGTACCTCGTCGTCGCGCACTTCCTCCTCGCCCTCGTCGCGCTCGCGCTCGGAGTGCTCGCGCTCCTCGAGGCCGACCGCGCGGTCGAGGGGGCGGGCGAGCGGCTGCCCGGGCTTCGCCCGCGCAGGCGGCGCGGTGCTGCTGGCGGCGGTGACCGTCCTCGTCGTCTCGGGCACGTTCTCGACAGCCGCGGGGAGGTTCCCCGGCAGCTCGGGCACGACCGTCGTGAGCAGGTTGTGGAACTTCCACTCCGCGGTCTACTGGCACGTTCGCGCGGTCGCCGTGTTCGGCGTCGTCTTCCTCGCGCTCGCCGCGTGGGCGTGGCGGCGGCGCGACCGCTTCCCGTGGCTCGCTGCGCGGGTGCGTCGGCCTCCTCGCGCTTCTCCTCGCGCAGATGGTGATCGGCGAGCTGCAGTACCGCACGTACGGAACCGTGCCGTGGGGAGTGGTCGTCGTCCACGCCGCGCTCGCCGCGGCGCTGTTCGCGTGGACGGTCGGCCTCGTCGCGCGGCTCTGGCGTCCGGTCGGAGCGTCGCCACTAGACTCCGCCGGATGTCCGAGCTGATCGTCTCCTCGCGGCCCGAGCCTTCGCCGCCCCGTTCTCCTCGCCGGCTTTCGCGGCTGGAACGACGGCGGCCAGGGCGCGTCGCTCGCCGCGGGCTTTCTCGCGCGCGAGTGGGGCGCCGAGGAGTTCGCGACGATCGACCCGGAGAACTTCTACGACTTCCAGCAGGTGCGCCCGCAGGTGTCGCTCGAGGACGGCCTGACGCGGAAGCTCGAGTGGCCGTCGAACACGTTCCTCCACGCGCCGATCCCCGGCCTCGATCGCGACGTCGTGATCCTGCTCGGCGTCGAGCCGAACCTGCGCTGGAAGACGTACTCGCGCCTCATCGTCGGGCTCGCGCAGGAGCTCGGGGTCGAGCTCGTCGCGACGTTCGGCTCGCTCCTCGCCGACGTCCCGCACACGCGCCCGGCGCCGGTGAGCGCGGCCGCGAGCGACGCGTCGCTCGTCGAGGAGATGGGCATCGAGCCGTCGCGCTACGAGGGGCCGACGGGCATCGTCGGCGTTCTCCTCGACGACTTCCGCCGCGAGGGAATCCCGGCCGTGAGCCTCTGGGCCGCGGTGCCGCACTACGTCTCGCTCGCGCCGAGCCCGCGCGCGGCGCTCGCGCTCTGCCGCCGCTTCGGCGAGCTGCTCGGCGCCGAGATCGACCTCGAGGAGCTCGAGCAGGCCTCCGACGAGTACAGCCAGCAGGTGACGGAGGCCGTCTCGTCCGACGCCGAGACGTCGGCGTACGTCGAGGAGCTCGAGCGGCGCGTCGACCTGATGGAGGCGGAGGAGGAGCTGCCGTCGGGCGACTCGCTCGCGGCCGAGCTCACGCAATTCCTCCGCGAGCGCGAGGAGAACGGCGAGGACGACGAAGGCCCGAGCGGGCCGGCGAGCTAGCGCTACCTCCCGAGCACGCCGTAGTTCTTCGTCAGGCGCACGGGATGCGTCCCGTCGAGGTGGACGCTGTAGAGGTCGAAGCCCACGCTCCGCCTCGTCTTCGCCACGACGTAGAACCGCGTCCCGTCGGCCGACCACGCGAGCGACGCGACGGCGGTGAACGGAAGCGGGTGCACGTTCCCATCCCACACGACGGCTCTTGCCCACGAGGTACGCGAGCGCGCCCGTCGCCGAGTAGGCCGGGCGCTCGCCGTGCGGCGCGATCTTGACCGGGTCGCTGCCGTCGGGGTTCGCCGTCCAGATCCCGCCGGCGGTGTTCAGCGCGCCTTGGTACGCGATCCTCGCCGGGCCCCACGCGGGATTGACGCCGGCGAGGTGGAGGTCGGTCGGCGCGCCGCCGGCGGCGGGGATCGTGAAGAGCTCCCCGGGGTTGTCGCAGCCGGTCTCCGAGTAGACGATCGTCTTTCCGTCCGGCGACCATGACGGCGAGTCGTCGAACGTGCAGTCCGTCCGGATCGGTCAGGGTGCGGATCGGCTCGCCGAGCGGCGCTCACGATCCGGATGCCGTCGGAGCAGCCCTTGCAGCTCAACCCCGTGAACTTCGCCCAGACGAACGCGATCTCGCTTCCGTCCGGTGAGACCGCGGGCTGCGTCTCCTGGGCGGAGACATCCGTGACCGACACGATGTTCTTGCCGTCCGGCTGAACCGCGTAGAGGTTCGCGAACGGCTCGGCGCACTGGCTCTGGTAGACGATCGAACGCCCGGCGAACTGTGGCGCAGTGACCGCCGGCATCCAATCTCCGTCGCTCGAAGCAGCCGCCGATGCTGGAGTAGATCTTCGTACGCTCGCCGCCGACCGGCGCGACGCCGATGCCGAACGCCGGCGCCCGAACCGGCGTGACGAGGGCGAGCTTCCCGTCGGCGGAGCGTGCGCTGAACCAGTTGCCCGACGTCGGCGGGCGTCAGCGCGCCGGTCCGGACGTCGAGGATTCTCGCCTTGCAGCCGCACGAGCCGTAGCCGCCGAGTACGACGCGGTTGTTTCCGTTCCAGACGAGTCCGTGGCCGGTGCTGAGCCGCTTGTAGACGAGGACTCCTTCGCCGGACGGCGTCCGCACGACGAGCCGGCCGCCCGCGATGACCGCGACGAATTGGCCGTTGGGTGACCACGCCGGGCCGCCGGAGATGTGGCCGGGTGTCTGCGACAACTCGTGCCCGTACTCGTCGTACACGGTTAAGCCAGTCTTGCTTGGAACCGCAAGGAGGTTGCTCGACGACCAGCTCGCCTCGAACGGGAAGGACCGAGCGGCCTGCCACAGCGGGCTCCCCGAGGAGCTGTACGCGTGGAGGACGGTGCCGGAATGCGGCGACGGACTGGACGCGACGAGAACGTGGCCGTCGGGCGACCACGCGGCGTTCGAGTCCGGCAGTGGAGACGAAGCGTCGTCTTCGTTCCCGGTTGGACGATCCAGAGCTTCCCGCTCTTCGTGTCGCACACGCCGACGGCGAGCCGGTTCGTTCCCGGCTGCCACGCAAGGGTGGGATGACATCCCCACGCCGCCCGACGTGGGACGGGCGGCCCGACAGCGACCGGGTGACCGCCGCGTACGCCGACCTCGTACACGCGAGTCTTCGAGCCGAGGTCGCGGACGAAGGCGACGTGTTTCCCGTCGGGCGAGACGGCGGGAGACGAGATCCTGGTACGGGCTCTTGCTGAGGTCGACGCGATGGCCGTTCGGATCGAGGCGGTAGATCTCGCCGGTCACCGTCGGCGCGCGGTCGGCCGAGAAGAGGATCGATGCGGGCGCGGAAGCCTGGCTCGAGGATGCGCCGAGCGCGATCCCGAGAGCTGCTGCGGCGAGAATCACCACGCGCTTCATGGGGAAAGACTACGCCTCGGGCGGTAACGGTTCGCTAACGGCTTCCGCCGGCGGCTCCGGCGGTCTCCGTCGTCTGCGCCTCGGGCTTCGCGCGCCGGGCTTCTTCCGTCTCCGCCGCCGCCGGTTGCGGTTCGAGCCCTGCTTCGGCGCGGGGAGGTTCTCGGCGAGCGCGAGCGCGACCTCCTGGATCGTGCCGAGCTTCTCGCGCGCCTCGTCGAGGAGCTTCGTCGCGCGCGGCGTGTAGCCCTCCGCCGAGGCGAGGAGCGCGGCGCCGACCGGCAGCGGCAGCTCGAGCGCGGCCTTGACGAGCTTCGCGGCGTTCTCCTCGTGCCGGTGCCCGCGCGAGTTCGCGAGCGCGCCGAGGAGCCGCTTCGCCTCCGGGTACTCCGACGACGCGCGGCGGTCCTGCGTCTTGCGCGTCGTGCGGGCGAGCTTCCACGTCCAGCGCGCGAGGATCTGCTCCGGCGCGTCGGGCTTCTCCTCGGCGATCGCCCGGAGGAGGATGCGGATCCCGGCGAGGCGTTCCTTCTCCCACGTCGGCGCCTGCGAGACGAGCGTGACGAGATCGTCGAACTCGGCGCGCTCGACGCGCATCGAGACGCGATCCTGCAGCGCCATCATCCGCAGCCGCCGGTTCGGGTTCTCGGCCGCCGCCGTCGTGAGGAACTGCTCGAGCGCCACCTTGCTCGCGCTGCGGTCGGTGAGCTTCTGGACGAAGTTCGCGCGCTCGTCGAAGCGGATCTGGCGGCCGGCGATCGTCGCCCAGTAGCGCTGCTCGTCCTCGTCGAGGTACTTCGGGTCGATCCGCTGCCACTCGCGCTGGATGACGCGCGATGCGGCGGCGGACGTCGGGCGTGACCGGCACGAGCCACGGCGCCGGCGTGAGTCTGCGCCGCGCCCGGCGCTGCGAGCGGCGGCGCGGCGCCGGCGTGACGCGCGCGCCCTCGCGGTAGAAGTCGGCGTCGAGGAGCGAGTGGAGCGAGACGACGCGCTCGTTGTGCGTCGCGCCCTTCGGGACGAAGTCGACGACGATGCCGGCTTCTTTGCGCGGGTGCATGCGCATGATCGCGCCCGATCCGCTGCTGGTAGACGCGCTTCGACGCGGTCGGCGCGAGGTGCATGCACACCGTCGCGCGCGGCGAGTTCCAGCCCTCGGCGAGCAGCTGCGCGTTGATGAGGACGTTGATCTCGCCGCGCTCGTACGCGGCGAGCGTCTCGGCGAGGCGCACCGGCGGCGTCTTGCCGGAGACCGCCTCGGCCTTCAGCCCGGCGGCGCGGAACTCCGTCGCGAGGTTGTACGCGTGGTCGACTCCGGCCGCGTAGACGATGCCCGGCGTGTTGTCGAAGCGGTCGCGGTAGAGGCTCGCGGCGGCCATGTTCAGCGCCTGGTGGTCGAGCGTCTTCGCGAGGATCTCCTGGTCGAAGTCGCCGCCGACGATCGGCACCGAGTTGACCGCGGCGACCGGCGGCACGCGCAGGTCGCGGAGCGGCGCGATGAGCCCGCGGCGCGCGGCGTCCTGCAGCGGCAGGTCGTCGACCGAGGCGGGGAAGACGTCGGAGACCTGCTTCGCGATCAGCTGCTCGGTCGCCGTCATGCCGATGAAGATGGGCTCCGGGAACGAGCGGATCGCGGCCGAGGTCTTCTCCCCGAGCGCCGTGTGCGCCTCGTCGCAAATGATGAGCTGGTACACGTCGCGGTCGATCGAGTCGACGTGGCGCGCGAACCACGCGTACGTCTGGATCGTGAGCGGCGCCGTCTTCGGGCGCTTCCCGCCGGTCAGGATCGACGTCGGTGAAGCGGTCGCCGTAGCCCTCCGTCGTGAGGTCGCGCGTGAACTGGGAGACGAGCAGGCGGCGGTGCGTGAGGATCAGGACGCCGAGCGTGCGGGCCGCCTCGACGAAGCCGGCGGCGGCGATCGTCTTGCCCGACGCGGTCGGGTGGCGGAAGCGGTAGCGGCGGCTCGCGCCGGGATCGTCCTGCGGCTGCGGCTCCTCCGGAAGTTCGGCGTCCTCGATCTCGACGACGAGCGTCGAGTCTTCGTCCTCGTCCTCCTCGGCGAGCTCCTCGGCGGTCGACCGCGTGGCCGTTGCCGTTGCCGTTCGCCTGCTCGTCGTACTTCTGGCTCGCGGCGATGAGCTCGGTGAGCATCCCGGCGAGCGCGTCGATCTGGTGCTTGCGGAGCGCCGTGCCCGCCGCCGTGCGCGGCTCCGGCTCGGCGAGGATTCGCTCGAGGCCGAGCATCAGCCCGTAGCGCACCTTCCACTTCGAGGACGGCGTCTTCGCGCCGTCGTCCATCTCCGCGAGTGCGTCGTCGAGCGCGCGACGGCGCGCGGTGCCTTCCGCGAGCACGCGCGCGGGATCCTCGCCGCCCCGAAGGAACGGCTCGCCCGCCCACGTCTCGGCGCGGGCAGCGGCGGCGACTAGCGGGTCGGCCGCCGACAGAGGTTGGGTCGGCTCCTGAATCGCTTCTTGCATATGCGCAGCACGCCTCGTGCTGCAGTCCGTTCCAGAGGTACGCGCTCGGTTCAGCCTCACGAGCGACGTCGCTCGAAGAATAGCTCGCGATGCGGACGCGTCAATGCTCTCTACTGGGCGAATCCGCCGAAATACCTGAACGGGTTACGGAGCCACGCCTCGGTTTGTGCTTCGAGAATGACCTCGCCGCCCACCTCGACGTCGCCGTGCAGTCGCGTTGCGAGGGCCTCGGCGTCCTCGTGGCTCGTGGCGCCGACGATGAGGAAATGGGAGTGGCGGATCGGCTTGTAGCCCTCGGTCTCGAGCTGCGCGGCGAGCTCGCCGGCCTTCTCCGGTGAGCTGCACTCGACGCGCACCTCCCACGGTGCGTAACCCGTCGTCGAGCTCCTCTTGCTCCCACGTCTCGGTCGGTGGCTCGTCGTCCCAGCGCTCCTCGGCGTCGAGCCAGTGCTCGACCTTGCTCGCCGTCGCGTCGATGTCGTTGGCGCGTAGTTCGGCTTCGACGACGGCTCGCGCGGTCTCGGCGTCCTTCGGCGAGTTGGTGTAGATGAAGACGGTGTCGTCGTCGCGGGAGACCGAGAGCTTGCGGCCCTTCAGGTCGTCCGCGAGGTTGGCCGCCTCGTCGCTCAGGTCACCGCTCGAGTCGGTCGGCGACGCCGGTGCGCTCCTCGCACCTCGATCGTGATCCGCCAGTCTTCGCTCGCCATGTCCGATCGAGCCTAGTCTCCCGGGATGGACTGGCGCGACGGATACGAGCGCGCGGCCGCGCGGTACGCGGCCGGTGTGGAACGCGAGGCGCGACGAGCGGCAGCTCGTGCAGCTCGCGAACGCGGCGTGGGCTGCCGGGCTCTGTCTGCTGATGGCGGGCGACGACGCGGGCGCGAGCGAGTGGCTCGTGCGCTCGGCGGAGCGGTACCGCGAGAGCTGGGACGCCGGCGCGCCGCCGCGACGCGTGGGGCCGGCCGATCGCGGCGATGAAGGCGCTGCTCATCGCGGGCGAGGACGCGAGCGCGGCGGCGGAGTGGGCGCTCGACGCCGGCGCGCCGGCAGGCCGAGTCGCCGATCGGGCGTTACGCCGGGACGCTCGCGCTGCTCGTCCTCGGCCGGAACGACGAGGCGGCGGCGGTTGCGGCGACGCTCGACGCTCCGTTCCCGGCGGACGTCGCCGCTGCGCTCGCGCGCTCTCGCGGCCGGCGACGACGACGGGTTCGCGGTGGCGGTTGCCGCCGTTCGGCAGTCGTACGAAGAACGCGACGGCTACTTGGAGGACGTCCCGGTGCCCGACACGGCCTTGGCGCTCGAGGCGCTGTCGAGAATCGCGCGCGTCGGTCCGTAGGCGGCGCGCACGAGGCTGCCCGGCGTGTCGCGGGACGGCTCGCCGGCGAACGCGCGCGCGACCGCGTCCGCCTTGTCCGCGCCGGTGACGAGGAAGAGCAGCTCGCGGGTGTTGCAGAGCCGCGGCAGCGTCAGCGTGATCCGGTCGACGAACGGCTCGAGGCCCGCCGGCGTGCCGACGACGTCGCGGTCGGTGACGTCGAGCGTCGGGAAGTCGGGGAAGAGCGACGCGACGTGGCCGTCCGGGCCGAGGCCGAGGAGGACGAGGTCGAACGTCCCGACGCCGGCGAGCTCGCGGTCGTACTGCTCGACGCTCTCCATCCGGTGAACGGAGCGCGGCGCGACGGCGAGCCGGTCGAGAAGCGTCTCCTTCGCCATCCCGTAGTTCGAGAGCTCGTCGTCGGGCGGGACGCACCGCTCGTCTCCCCACCAGACGTCGACGCGGCTCCAGTCGGGCTCGAGCTCCGCCGCGATCTCGTACGCGCGGCGCGGCGTCGAGCCGCCGGTCAGGACGATCGAGCCGCCGGCGCGCGCCTGCGCCGCGAGCCGCTCCGCGCACACGCGCGCGGGATCGTCGACGACCTCGAGCTCGACGTCGCTCACTCGCCGCCGAGCTCGCGCGCGCGATCCATCGCCGCCTGAATCGCGTTGAGGAACGCGGCGCGCACGCCGGCCTGCTCGAGCTCGCGGATCGCCGCGATCGTCGTCCCGCCGGGCGACGTGACCGACTCGCGCAGCTCGACCGGGTGCATGCCCTCGTCGCGCAGCTGCTTCGCGGTGCCGAACATCGTCTGCACGACGAGCGTCGTCGAGATCTCGCGCGAGACGCCGAGCAGGATCCCGGCCTCGATCATCGCCTCGGCGAGGAGCGCGAAGTACGCAGGGCCGGAGCCGGAGATGGCGGTGACCGCGTCCATCAAGGTCTCGGGCACGCGCACGACGCGGCCGAGATGGCCGAGCAGCTCCTCCGCGAGCGCGAGGTGCTCCTCGCCCGCGTGCGCGCCCGCGCAGATGCCGGCCATCCCTTCGTGCACGGTCGCGGGCGCGTTCGGCATCGCGCGCACGACGGGGACGCCGGCCGCGATCCGCTCCTCGATGTGCGCGGTCGTGATCGCGGCGGCGACCGAGACGACGGTCTGCTCCGGCGTCAGGCCGGGGCCGATCTCCGCGAGGAGGCTGTCGATGTCCTGCGGCTTGACGGCGATGACGACGATCGCGGCGCCTGCGGCGGCCGCGACGTTGTCGTCGCCGCGCCGCGTGACGACGATCTCCGACTCGTCGCGCCAGCCGGAGCTGAGGAGGCCGGAGTGGAGCGCTTCGCCGAGCCTGCCGACCCGCCGAGGATTGCGATCGTCCGTTCCATGGGTGAAGGGTACGGACTACGCGGCGCTTCGCGGCGGGCGCCGGGACGAGGCCGCGGGCGAGGCCGGTGAGGAGGTAGACGCTCGCGAGGCCGGCCCACTCGCCGTACGGCTCGAGCAGCTCGGCCGTCTCCCACGGTCTCGATCTCGTGCGGCCGCGGACGGCGCGGAGGTACTTGACGAGGCCGAGGTCGCCGACGAGCCCGTGCTCGTAGCGGCCGAGTCCCTCGAGGCAGACGACGCCGGCCGACCACGGCCCGAGGCCGCGCTCGCGCTCGATCCGGGCGACGACGGTCTGCGGTCGGGACGTCGTGGAGGCGTTCGAGCTCGACGCTGCGGCAAAGCGCGAACGAGCGCCGCGCCGCGCCGCTCGTGCAGCCCGAGCCGCCGCAGTTCGAAGGGCGCCAGCGCTCCGAGCGTGGAGGTTTGCGGAGGTTCGCATAGACCGTAGCAGCTACCGTCGCGGCTGCAGAGCGACGCGGATGACGCGGCGTTCGTGCGCGCGTGCCGTCTTCGCGTCGATGAGCTGACCGCAGACCGCGCGGAGGAGCGCCTGCGCGACCGTCGCGGTGCGCACCGGCCGCAGCCCGCGCAGGTGGACGGTCGCGCGGCCGATGAGCGGGTCGTCTGCGGAACCGGCGGAGGAACTCGGAGTGGTCGTCGTCGAGCGCGAGCACCCAGCGGAGCTTCTCCGCGGCCTCGGCGGAGTCGGAGCGGATCGTCACCGTCCCGTCCGGCGACTGCCACGCCTGCGCGAGCGCGTCGGCATACCGAGCTGTGAAAACTCCGTCGCGAAAGCGTCTCGTCGCGTCGCTCGCGAGCCGCGCCGAGAGCGCCAGGGAGTACGGCCCAAGCGGCTTTGCGACGATTTCGACCATCGCGTTCGAGCCTACCGGCCTTCGAGGACACGGCCGAAAGAGCGAATTGCGCGCGGCGTGTCGTCCTGCGTACGTTCGGCACGGTGGAAAAGGTGCGCGCGGGGATCTGGTCTTGGCGGTGATCGCGATCGCGATCGTCGTCGTCGCGCTCGCGCCCCGCGGAGGAGGCGGCGCGCACGGGATCGTCGCCGACCCGCGGCGCACGCCGGGCGTCCTCAACCCCGACGTGACGCAGGCGAACATCCGCTCGACGATCTGCCGGCACGGCTGGACGTCGACGATCCGCCCGCCGACGTCGTACACCGACGCGCTCAAGCGCAAGCAGATGCGCGCGTACGGCGAGACCGGCTCGATGTCCGACTACCAGGAGGATCACTTCATCAGTCTCGAGCTCGGCGGCGACCCGACCGACCCGCGCAACCTCTGGCCCGAGCCGTACCCGCGCGCGTCGCAGATGGACCAGACCGAGAACGAGCTCAACGCCAAGGTCTGCAGCGGGCAGCTGACGCTCGCGCAAGGCCAGGCCGAAGAGGCGCACATCAAGGACACGCAGGGATAGAGTCGCGACATGGAGATCGCACCCGACACCCGCATGGGGCTCGTCGAGCTAAGCGTCTCCGACCTCGACCGCTCGCTCGCGTACTGGCAGGACACCGTCGGCCTGCGCGTCCTCTCGCGCGAGAACGGCACAGCCGAGCTCGGCGTCGACGAGCCGCTTGTGCGTTTCGTCGAGGAGCCGGGCGCGACGTCGGCTCAGGGCTACACCGGCCTCTTCCACGTCGCGCTGCTCGTCCCCGACCGCGCGAGCCTCGGCCGGTTCCTCGCCCACGTCGTTCGCGACGGCATTGAGGTCGCCGGCCTCTCCGACCACGTCGTGAGCGAGGCGATCTACCTCCGCGACCCCGACTACCACGGGATCGAGATCTACGCCGACCGTCCGCGGGAGACCTACGAGGGTCGGGTGGCGGAGACGATGACGACGATCCCGCTCGACACCGACTCGCTGCTCGCCGAAGCCGGCGATGCCGACTTCGACGGGCTGCCGAGCGGAACGACTGTCGGCCACGTGCACCTCTGCGTCGACGACATCGACGAGATGCTCGGCTTCTACCGCGACAAGCTCGGGATGGGCGTGACCGCGCACCGCCCCGGCGGCATGGCCGCCTTCCTCAGCGCCGGCGGCTACCACCACCACCTCGGCGGCAACACGTGGGAGTCGCGTGGCGCCGAGCACGCGCCGGAGGGAACGGCGCGGCTGCTCCGCTTCACGATCGTTCTCCCCGACGAGGCGGAACTGGAGCGTGTGGCGGAACGGATCGGCGGCACCGAGGTGAGCGACCCGGCGGGGAATCCGCTCGTGCTCGTCGCTGCGTAGCGCGGCTCCGTCCTGATGCCACGAGCGTCGCAGGGTGCTATACCTCGACGCATGAGCTCGAAGCCTGTCGAGCAGCTCTCGCAGGTCATCGTCCGCTTCTGCGGCGACTCGGGCGACGGCATGCAGCTCACCGGCTCGCAGTTCACGTCGGAGTCGGCGATTCTCGGCAACGACATCTCGACGCTGCCCGACTTCCCCGCCGAGATCCGCGCGCCCGCCGGCTCGCTGCCGGGCGTCTCGGGCTTCCAGCTCCACTTCGCCGACCACGACATCCTCACGCCGGGAGACGCGCCGAACGTCCTCGTCGCGATGAACCCCGCGGCGCTGAAGACGAACATCGGCGACCTGCCGAAAGGCGGCACGCTCATCGTCGACGCCGACGCGTTCACCGACCGCAACCTCCAGAAGGCCGGCTACGCGCAGAGCCCGCTCGAGGACGGCTCGCTCGACGAGTACCAGCTCCACGCGATCCCGCTCACGAGCCTCACGGTCGGCGCGCTGAAGGAGGTCGCGGGCGTCACGCCGCGCGAGGCCGAGCGCTCGAAGAACATGTTCTCGCTCGGCCTGATGTCGTGGCTGTACGGCCGCTCGATCGAGCCGACGGTGCAGTTCCTCGAGGAGAAGTTCGCGGCGAAGCGGCCGGAGATCTACGAGGCGAACGTCAAGGCGCTGCAGGCCGGCTACGCGTTCGGCGAGACGACCGAGACGTTCGCGGTGCACGTACGAGATCAAGCCGGCGAAGCTCAAGCCGGGCACGTACCGCAACATCACCGGCAACCAGGCGCTCTCGCTCGGCCTCGTCGCCGCGTCGAAGCTCTCGGGGCTGCCGCTCTTCCTCGGCGCCTATCCGATCACGCCCGCGAGCGCGATCCTCGAGGAGCTCGCCGGCTACAAGGAGTTCGGCGTCCGCACGTTCCAGGCGGAGGACGAGATCGCGGCTGCGGGCGCCGCGGTCGGCGCGAGCTTCGGCGGCGCGCTCGGCATCACGACCTCCGCCGGCCCGGGCGTCGTCCTCAAGGCGGAGACGGTCGGCCTCGCGATCATGCTCGAGCTGCCGCTCGTGATCTGCGACATCCAGCGCGCCGGCCCGTCGACGGGATGCCGACGAAGCCGGAGCAGGGCGACCTGCTGATGGTGCTGTACGGCCGGAACGGCGAGTCGCCGGTGCCGGTCGTCGCCGCGAGCTCGCCGTCCGGACTGCTTCGACGCCGCGATCGAGGCGTGCCGGATCGCGCTCAAGTACCGCACGCCGGTCTATCTCCTCTCCGACGCGTACCTCGCGAACGGCTCCGAGCCGTGGCTCCTGCCCGAGCTCGACACGCTGCCCGACCTCACGCCGACGTTCGCGACCGAGCCGAACGACGGAGACGAGTTCCTCCCGTACCTCCGCGACCCCGAGACGCTCGCGCGGCCGTGGGCGGTGCCGGGCACGCCGGGCCTCGAGCACCGCATCGGCGGGATCGAGAAGGCCGACCGCACGGGGAACATCTCGTACGACCCCGACAACCACGACCACATGACGCGCATGCGCGCGCAGAAGGTCGCGGGCATCGCGGCCGACATCCCCGAGCTCGAGGTCGACGACCCCGACGGCGACGCGACGGTGCTCGTGCTCGGCTGGGGCGGGACGTACGGGCCGATCGCGGCCGGCGTCCGCCGCGCGCGCGCCGACGGCCAGCAAGGTCGCGCACGCGCATCTGCGCTACCTCAACCCGTTCCCGCGCAACACGGGCGAGGTCGTGCGCCGCTACGAGAAGGTGCTGATCCCGGAGATGAACATGGGCCAGCTGCTGCAGCTCGTGCGCGCGCAGTTCCTCGTCGACGCGCACGGCTACAACCGCATCCGCGGCGTGCCGCTGCGCGCGGCCGAGATCGCCGACGCCATCGAGGCGCTCGCATGACCGAGACGAACGGGCACACGCTGACCGCGAAGGACTTCCGCACCGACCAGGAGGTGCGCTGGTGCCCGGGCTGCGGCGACTACGCGATCCTCGCCGCGATGCAGGCGTTCATGCCCGAGCTCGGGATCGCGCGCGAGAACACCGTCTTCGTGAGCGGGATCGGCTGCGCGGCGCGGTTCCCGTACTACATGAACACGTACGGCCTGCACTCGATCCACGGCCGCGCGCCGGCGATCGCGACCGGCCTCGCGACGTCGCGCCCCGACCTCTCCGTCTGGGTCGTGACCGGCGACGGCGACGCGCTCTCGATCGGCGGCAACCACCTGATCCACACGCTGCGCCGCAACGTCAACCTCAAGATCCTCCTCTTCAACAACAAGATCTACGGCCTGACGAAGGGGCAGTACTCGCCGACCTCGGAGCTCGGGACGGTGGCGAAGTCGACGCCGATGGGCTCGATCGACTGGCCCTTCAATCCGGTCTCGCTCGCGGTCGGCGCGGAGGCGACGTTCGTCGGGCGCGCGATCGACACCGACAAGAAGGGGATGACCGACGTGCTGCGCGCGGCGGCCGCGCATCGCGGCAGCGCGTTCGTCGAGATCCTCCAGAACTGCCCGATCTTCAACGACGACGCGTGGGAGTTCGTGCGCGACGACAAGGAGGGCGTGAACCGGATCGCGCTGCGCCAGGGCGAGCCGATCACGTGGGGCAAGGACGGCGAGAAGGCGCTGCGCCAGCTGCCCGGACGGGACGATCGAGGAGTGCGCGGCGAGCGACGACGGCGTCCTCGTGCACGACGCGACGCACACGGAGCCGTCGCTGGCGTTCGCGCTCTCGCGCGTAACGCAAGGCACGCACGGCGGCACGCCGGTCGGCGTCTTCCGCAACGTCACGCGCCCGGTCTACGACGACCTGATGGCGGAACAGCTGGAGACCGCGGTAGCAAAGCGCGGCGCCGGCGATCTCGCGGAGCTACTGCACTCCGGCGAGACCTGGGTCGTTAGCTAAGCCTCAGCGCGGCAGCGGGTTCGGGGCCGGTAGCCGTGACCAGCCGCTTGCGGCACCCAGTCGTCGACGTGGGTGAAGCCGCTCGAAGGGTCCTGTCCTCGTCCTGGACGACGTCGAAGAAGGAACGCCGATAGAACTTCACGTGGGTGAAGTCCTCGAACAGCACGTAGACCGGCTCGATGTCTCGACTCTGGAACTGCTGCCCCGTCAGCGCGGCCCGATGTAGCGCGCGAGAACTCGTCGAAGTCTTCACCCACGACGACGCCGAGGTGCTCGAGGCCCATCCGGTAGACGCGCTGGTGAACGGGCGGGATGAGCTCGATGCGCGAGAGCGGTGTCCCGTCGAGGACATCGAGCGGCTCGGCGAGCTCGATCAAGGAGATCGGACGCCCGTTCCAGACGTTCTCGCGGTTCGCCGTCGCGTGGCGCTCGAGAAGTGTCCGCTGGTGGACGTAGAGATCCCAGTCGGCGACGCGGACGGCAAGGTGACTGAGCGGGTAGGGCGCGATGTCGATGCTCGCGCGCGATGAGACGGTCGCGTCTGCATCGCCGCGAACGCGCGATAGTCCCCGATGATCTCGGCAATCGGATCAGACGTCGCCACGTGGCATCCGGCCCGCGAGTCCTACGCAGATGCAGAGAGGCGCGAGCCTCGCCGCGCCCCTGCACTCCGGTAGCTGGTCGCCCCTAGAGCGAGGCGTTGAAGTACCGGTGGATCGGGGTGAACGTCACGTTCGGTTCGCCCTCGATCCCGCCGGCCTCCGCGATGCCCGGCATGAGGCGGCTGTCGACGAACGCCTGAGAACTGCTCCGGCGACTCCCAGATGTCGATGGCCTTGAAGCCGCCCTCGTCGAAGAAGGCGATGTGGAAGATCGCCCCGGCCGCGACCGACTGCTCCCAGTCGACGATCTCGCGCACCTTGTCGTACTGCTCCGGGGTGACCTCCGGCCACTCCATCCTCATCACGAATGCCATAGGAATCCCTTTCCGTTGGTGGACCGTGGATATTCGCGCACTGCGGCGCTTCGGTTCAAGCGAGTGCGCGCGCGATCGCGGCGGCGACCTCGTCCGGGGCGTCTTCCTGGAGGAAGTGGCCTGCGCCGGGGATGACCTCCGGGCCGGTCGCGCCCGGGATCAACGCGATGAAGCGCTCGGCGATCGCCGTCGGCAGGACGGCGTCCTCGGCGCCCCAGATGACGTGCGCCGGCTTGTCCCAGCGGGCCAGGCCTTCGCGGACGGGCTCGAGCGCCGCCGCGGTCGGGTGGTCGGGCTCGACGGGGACGAGCTCCGGGAAGGCGAGCGCGCCCGCTTTCGACTCCGGCGTCGGGAACGGGGCGTTGTAGGCGGCGCGGATCTCGTCGCTGAGGCCGCGCTGCGTGCCGCTCTCGACCAGCCGCGCGATGTCGAGCTCGCCGCCGACGCTCCGCACCGCTTCGCGGAAGCGCAGCCACGTCTCGCTCGGCGCGCGTCCCGACCACACGCCGGTGTCGAGGATGACGAGCCGCTCCACGCGATCCGCGTTCTCGACGGCGAACCGCAGCCCGATCAGGCCGCCCCAGTCGTGGACGACGAGCGCGATGTCGCGCAGGTCGAGCTCCACGACGAGCCGCGTCACCGTCTCGACGTGGCGGTCGTACGTGTACCAGCCCTGATCCGTCGGCTTGTCCGAGCGGCCGAAGCCGATCAGGTCGGGCGCGATCGCCCGCCGCCCGCTCGCGACGACCTGCGGGATGACGTGCCGCCAGAGGAACGACCACGTCGGCTCGCCGTGGAGCAGCAGGACCGGCTTGCCGCTTCCCTCGTCGACGTAGTGCATTCGCAGGCCGTCGAGGTCGAGCCAGTTCGGCCGCGAACGGATAGTCCGGTAACTCCACGCCGCGGAGTCTCTCAGGCCGTTACGCGTGCTGCGGCTGGTCGACGCGGCGGCGCGGCGTGAGCCGCGGCGTCCAGCCGAGCTTGAGCGCCGTCGCGATCACGGCGACGAGCCCGACTCCGCCGGCGACGGCGAACGCGAGCTCCGTTCCGCCCTTCGCGCACAGCCAGCCGGCGAAGAGCCCGCGCGAACGGGCCGGTTCCCATGAACGCGTAGAAGTAGAGGCCGATGATCCGGCCGCGCAGGCGGTCCGGCGCGGCCAGCTGCAGCGTCGCCTGCGAGTTCGCCGCCCACGCGGTGAAGCCGACGCCGACGAGGAACAGCAGCAGCCCGGCGACGAACACGTTGCGCGGCCGGAGCGAGGAGGAGCTCCGCGACCGCGAACACGGCGGCGCCGATCAGCAGCACCCGGGTCGAAGCCTTCGCGCGCGACGCGGCGACGAGCGCGCCGACGAGCGCGCCCGCGCCGAACACGGCCGAGAGGAAGCCGAACACCGAGCCCGTTCCCGTGCAGCGTGATCTTCGCGAGCACCGGCAGCGTGACGTTGAAGTTGAACGCGAACGTGCTGAGCACGAGCGTCAGCGCGAGCACGGCGAGCATCCGCGGCTGCGTCCGCACGAACGCGAGCCCCTCCTTCGTGCCGGCGATGATGCTCGGCCGCTCGAACTCCTCGAGCGGGAAGAACTCGCTCGTCCGCATCATGAGCAGGCCGCCGAGTCACCGCGACGAAGCTGATCGCGTTGACGAGGAAACAGACGCCGACGCCCGCGAAGCCGAGCAGAATCCCCGCCACCGACGGGCCGAGGATCCGCGACGCGTTGAAGAGGCTCGAGTTGAGCGCGATCGCGTTCGGCAGCGTCTCGCGGCCGACCATCCGGTACGTCAGCTGCTGGCGCGACGGCGCGTCGAGCACCATGATCGTGCCGTTCACGAACGCGATCGAGTACAGCATCCACGGCTGCGCGATGCCGGAGAACGCGAGCCACGTGAGGACGATCGCCACGACCGTCTGGCCGATCTGCGTCCCGAGAACGAGGCGTGCGCGCGTCGAGGCGGTCGGTGATCACGCCGGCGAAGAGGCCGAAGAGCGTGAACGGCAGGAACTGCATGAACGCCATCACGCCGACCGCGATCGGCGAGCCGTGCGGGTACTGAGGCGACTTCGTCAGCTCGAGCACGTACCAGGCGAGCGCGATCCGCTGCATCCACGAGCCGATCTGCGGACGTGAGCTGGCCCGCGAAGAAGAGGCGGTAGTTGCGGTAGCGGAAGCTCTCGAAGGTGCGCCGCGCGGTCGTCATCGGCGTCCCTCCTCGTCGGCGAGGAGGTGTGCGAGCGCGTCGACGGCGGCGCCGACGCGCGCGAGCTCGTCGGGGGAGAGCGTGTCGAGGCGGCTCGCGAGCCAGGCGGTGCGGCGGGAGCGGACGCGGCGCAGCGTGCGCTGGCCGTCGTCCGTCAGCGTCAGCCCGACGCGGCGGCGGTCTGTCTCGCTCTGCGTGCGCGTGACGAGGCCGTCGCGCTCGAGCCGCGAGACGCGCTTCGACATCGCGGCGGTCGAGACGCGCTCGTCGGTGGCGAGCTCGCCGACGGTGACGCCGGGCGCGTACTTGATCGCGACGAGGAGACCGACCTGGTGCGGCGAGACGCCGGCGATCTTCTCGCGGCGCAGCTCGCGCGCGAGTTGCAGGAGCGTGGGGCGGAGGCGGTCCGCAACCGCCATCACGTCCACGTGCTTCGCCTTGCCGCGTCTGCCATTCGTTAACCAGGTTAGCAAAGCCCCTAACCGGGTTAACGATTCTTTTACGGGCTCCACCCCGCGCGGGGTAGCTGCCCCAGGGTGCCAGTCTCCGCGGGAGGCGGCGGGACAGGGGGTCCCTCGATACCGCGGCGGCGCCGGAACTCCAGCGCACATGTCAGAAGGATTGCCACGACCCCAATCCCGATCACGACGAGCCCGATCTGATCGCGCGGTCGTCTTTGCATTGTGCTCCCACTCGCCGCGCAGCCAAATGTCTTGGGGGCTGCTCTGCGGGAGGTTGTCGATCCCGAGCGGATACCGCTTCGTGTGCTCCGCCCCCCACGTCCCGAGCGGGATCAACAGCAGGATCGTCATGAGGATCCCTGCACCGGCTGGGACTATGTTCGCCAGGCGCGACCGCAGCAGCGTCGAGAGGAGGCCGATGAGGACGAGCACGCCGACGAACGCAAACGTGACGAGGTAGATCGTCCCGACCGTTCCTTTCGTCGGGTCGCCGAGCTTCCCGAGCACCTCCGATGGCTTGTCGAACTTGAGCGAGAACGCCATCAACGCGGTGAAGAAGAGCGGCGCGGCGAGAATCCCGGCTACGGCGAGTGGCGCCTTCGATCCTCCGCGGAACCGTTTCACAGCCTGCCCGCCTCCAGCACGCGCGCAAGGAACTCGCGGGTCCTCGGTTCGCGCGGCGAGGAGAAGATCTCGGCCGGCGGGCCTTCCTCGTAGATCACGCCTGCATCGAGGAAGCACACCTTGTCCGCCACCTCGCGCGCGAAGCTCATCTCGTGAGTCGCGAGGACCATCGTCATCCCGGCGGTCGCCATCTCGCGGACGAGCTCGAGCACCTCGCCGATCAGCTGCGGATCGAGAGCCGAGGTGATCTCGTCGAGCAGCATGAGCTTCGGTTCCATCGCGAGCGCGCGAGCGATGGCGACGCGCTGTTGCTGCCCGCCTGAGAGCCGGTCCGGGAACTCGTCCGCCTTGTCCGCGAGTCCGATCGCCGTGAGGATCGTTCGCGCGCGGTTCTCGGCGTCTGCCCGCGAGACGCCGAGCGCCTTGCGCGGCGCGAGCATCACGTTCTGGAGCACCGTCATGTGCGGGAAGAGGTTGTAGGCCTGGAAAACGATTCCGATCTTCTGACGGAGCGCGTTCACGTCGACCTTCGTTCCGGTGATCGTCTGGCCGTCGAAGACGATCGTCCCCTCGTCGATTCGCTCGAGGAGGTTGATGCAGCGCAGCAGGGTCGACTTCCCCGAACCCGACGCGCCGATCAGGCAGACGACATGGTGCTCGGGGACGTCGAGGTCGATCCCGTGGAGGACCTCGAGGTCGTCGAAGCGCTTCCGCACTCCCTGCAGCGAGACGAGGTTGCCGTTCGCGCTCATACGACCTGCGCTCGTTCTCGCCGTTCGCGCTGTCGGATGATGTGGTCGGTGAACCGCGCGAGCGGGATCGTGAGGAGGATGAAGAAGACGGCGGCGACCGTCTCGCCCGCGTAGTTGAAGTAGTCGCTTGAGTACTGCCCGGCCTGTGCGACCGCTTCGAAGACGCCGATGATGTAGACGAGTGCCGTGTCCTTCTGGAGTCCGACGAAGTCATTGAGAAGCGGCGGGATGACCCGACGGATCGCTTGCGGCAGCACGACGTAGCGCATCGTCTGCATGTAGCTCAGCCCGAGCGAGCGCGCCGCCATCCGCTGGCTCGGGTGCACCGACTCGATCCCGGCCCGAAACACCTCCGTGACGTACGCCGTGTAGACGAGCGTGAGCGCGATGACCGCGTTCGTGAAGAGCGATCCCGACGACAGCCCGAGATAGTTGAGCGTTGCGAAGCCCTGCACCATCAGGAGAACGAGGATCAGCGGCGTGCCGCGGAAGATGTCCGTATAGAGAATCGCCGCAGCCCGGAACGGAAGCGCGGCACGCCCGGGAAGTCCGCGCACGACCGCGACGAGGAGGGCGAACACGAGCACGAACGCCTCCGCGATGAACATGATCTTCAGGTTGACCTTGAAGCCGGCCCAGACCTGCGGCACGGCGCGGAGGAAGTCGAGCGGGCTGAAGAACGTGTGCAGGAACTGGCCCACTCAGACTTCCTCCGCGGTATCTCTAGGTTGCGTCGCGCCTACTTGAGGACGGGAACGTTCGCAGGATCGAAGCCGAACCAGTGGCTCGTCAGCTTCCCGATCGTCCCATTCGTTTGCAGCGTCTTGAGTGCGTTGTTGACGGCTGGGATGAGCGGGCTTGCCTTGGCAAACACTGCGCCGTAGCCCTCCTTCGTGTCGATCTGGCCGACGACGCCGCCGTACGTGCCCGGCTCCTTTTGGGCCTGCGCCTCGATGATCGGGACGTCGAGGATGAGCGCCTGGCACGCGCCGGACGCAACCGCGTCGAAGGCGGCGCTCGACGATGCCGAGTAGACGCGCGGCTGTTTCGCGGGGCGCAGCTTGTGGAGGATCCAGCTGAGGCCGGTCGTGGCCGCCTGCGCGCACGTCTGCAGGCTCTTGAGATCCGCGATGGAGGTCGGCTTCGTCACGCCCTTGGCGATCAGGACTCCCTGGTTCGCGTCGAAGTACGGGTTCGAGAAGCCGACGACCTGTGCGCGCTGCGCGGTGATCGTCGTCTCCTCCATCGCGAAGTCGTACGGCTTCTTGCCGGCGAGGAGAATCGTCCCGAAAGGCGCCCGCAGGAGCCTCACGTTGCTCTTGCTGATCCCGAGTTGCTTTGCAACGTCGAGGGCAAGCGCGTACTCGAAGCCCGAGGGGTTGGTGAGCGTCGTGCCTGACGCCTGTCCGTTCCAGAACGACGGCGCCGGAAGGTCGAAGCCGACCACGAGCTTGCCGGCGTGCAACGTAGGCGCAGCACTCGACGATGTCGTCGTCGGGGCTTTGCTGCCGCCACCACAGGCGGCGAGGACGGAGACGAGCGCTGCGATCGCCAGCAGCGGGAGAAAACGCTTCAACGGAGCCCTCCAATCTGATCGGCCGAAGGGACGACTCTATCCGCGTCCGTTGGGCTGAGGCTAGAACAGCGGCAGGGTGAGGCACGTCGGGCCGCCGTCGCCCTTGCGCGAGATCTCGTCGCCCTCGTAGACGAGCACTTCGACTCCGGCAGCTTCCAGCCGGCGCCGCGTCTCGTCGTTGCCGGCGAGCGCGAGGGCCTGCGTGCCGTCGGCGAGGCCGAGCACGTTCGGTCCCATCGTCTCGAACTCCTCGTCGGGAACCTCGACGAGGCGGACGGAGCGCTCGGCGAGCAGCTCGACGAGCGGAACGGGAAGTAACGGGACGTAGGCGACCATGAGCTCTGGGGAGATCGGGTTGAGGAGCGAGCGCAGGTGGAGCACCTCGCTCGCGCCGTGATGGTGAGGCAGGTCGAACGCGCGCACGTCAACGCCGGGAAGCAGACGCCGCAGCGCCGCGATCCCCGCGTCGTTCGTGCGGTACGTGCGACCCACGAGCAACGTCGAGTCGTCGAGCCAGACCGTGTCTCCGCCTTCTGTGTACTCGCCTTCCGTGAGCGTCCCCGAGATGGTGAGTCCGGCTGCCTCGAGATCGGCCCTCATCGCGTCAGGCTCGCGTCGTCGTTGCGGTTTCCCCGGGTTGAGGAGGATCGCGCGCTTACCGGGCGCGATGAGCGACGGGGTCGTATACGTAGATCGAGTCGAGATTCCCGGTCTCCCCGCGGGCCTCGATCACCTCCGCGCCGGACGAGGCGAGCGCGGCGCGGAAGTCGGCGTGCTCACGCTCGAGCCGGCCGAAGTCAGGCGCCGCCGCCAGCCGAGCTCGCTGCCATGAATGCACGTCCTCCTCGGCCGGAGCCCTGACGAGGATCCTCATGCGAGTGCCGCCGCGGTCGAGCGCCTGGAAGTGGCCGATGAGCTGCTCGCTTCGCCCCATGAGCACGCCGCGCGGGAGCGCGCCCGACGCGACGCCGCGCTGCACGTCCTCGACGAGCTTGCGATCTTCCTGGCCGACCTGGGCGTCGAACGCGAGGAGCTCGGCGATCCACTCGTCGTCCACGTCTGCGCCGACGAAGTAGTCGAGGAAGCGGTACGTCCGGTCGGGCGCGAGCGGGACGATCGGGCCGATGGAGAGATTCGGCTTCCCGCCGAACATGTTGATGCCGAGGTTCGGCCAGAGGAAGTGGAACTGCGCGCGCGGCAGCTCGTCCTCCGGCGTCACGGTGCGCAGCGGCGCCGCGCTGCGTCGAGAGGTTCCCGTCGGTCGAGAGGAGATACGCGTCGGGCGAGACGTCCACGACGTCGCTGAAGCCGGGGTGCGCGACCTGGCAGTGGTAGCACTCGAGGAAGTTCTCGCAGACGATCTTCCAGTTCGCGGCGACCTCGGCCTCCCAGCGCGAGTGGTGGACGAGCGAGTCGACGTCGAGGAGCTCGGCGACCTGCGCGGGCAGCGAGCCGAGCGCGTCCGCGAGCGGTTCGGGCGCGGCGCCGGCGTTGACGAAGACGAACGGCCCCCACGTGTCGACGGCGACCGGCACGAGGCCGAGCTCGTCGCGCGGGAAGTCCGGGCTCCTCGTCGCTGCGCGGCGCGGCGCGCAGGCTTGCCGTCGAGCCCGTACGTCCACGCGTGGTACGGGCACTGGAGCGTCTCGCGCGTGCTCTCGCCCTCGGCGATGACGGAGCCGCGGTGGCGGCAGACGTTGACGAACGCGCGCAGAACGCCGTCGCCGTCGCGCGTCACGACGACGGGCGTGCGGCCGGCGCGCGTCGCGAAGTAGCCGGTGCCCGCTCCCGAGCTGCCCGGTATGCCCCGCGTACTGCCACGCGGGCCGCAGGATCCGCTCCTCCTCGCGCCTCAGGATTTCCGGATCCGAGTACCAGGCGTATGGAAACGTGGTCTCCACAAGCAAGAATCTAGTGGTGAGTCGTCTCAGCGCCATCGGCGAGGTCGCGCGCACGCACCGGCGGTGGTTGGCCGTCGGCCAGATCGCGCTGCTCGCGGTCTTCCTCGGCCTGTTCAGCTGGACGCTGCGCGGCGCGTTCCATGGCGCGGCGCATGATCTCGAGAACGCGAACCTCGTCCTGTTCGGCGCTGCGTGCGCGGCGCTCGGCGCGTACTACGTCGTCTTCGTCCTCGGCTGGAAGTGGATCCTCGCGGAGTGGGGCGTCGACCTCCCGTACTCCGTCACGCTGCGCGCGGAGATGGTCTCGATGCTCGCGAAGTACATCCCCGGCGGGATCTGGACGCCGGCCGCCCGTGTCGTCGCCGCCCGCCGTGCGGGAGTCACCGACACCGCGCTCGTGCTGTCGTCGATACTTCCTCGAGGCCGGGATCTCGGCCGTCGCGGGCGTGATCGTGTTCGTCGTCAGCCTCCCGTTCGTCGACAACGTGCACGCGCCGCTCTGGCCGCTCGTCCTCTTCGGCGACGGTGCTCTTCGTCCTCGTCCAGCCGCGTGTCTTCCGGCCGGTCGCGCACTGGGTGCTGAGCAAGTTCGGCTACACGAAGGAGCTTCCCGACATGCGAAGCCGGACGTTCACGATGCTGCTCGTCTTCTACGCGGGCACGTGGGTGCTCGGCGGTTTCGCGCTCTGGCTGATGCTCCGGTCGGTCGGCGCGCATCCCGAGGTGTCGTCGATCGTCTTCCTCGGCGGAACGGCGTGCGTGGGGGCGATCGTCGCCGTCCTCTTCGTGTTCGCTCCGTCGGGTCTCGGCGTGCGCGAGGCGTCGATGTACGGACTGCTGCTCGCGCTGACGACGCCCGGTCGCGCGCTCGGCGCCGTTGCGTTGAACCGCGTCGCGCTGACTGGAGTCGAGCTTCTCGCTGCTCCTCGTCGGCGGCCTCCTTCTCCGCTCGATCCACCCGGAGAAACGGGAACCAGCCGAAGCCCAGTCGGCCTAGGTCATCGCCTTGCACTGATATACCCTATAGGGGTATAATCTACGACGATGAGCAGAGTGACCTACAGCGTTCCCGGCGTCTCGTGCGCCCACTGCCAGGCCGCGATCACGAACGAAGTCGGAGTGCTGCCGGGCGTCGAGGCCGTCGACGTCGACCTCGAGACGAAGATCGTGGCCGTCACCGGCGATCCCCTCGACGAGCAGGCGATCATCGCCGCAATCGACGAAGCCGGGTACGAGGTGGCGCTGTAGCGATGGCCGCGACCTCCCTCGCTCTCGAGGGGATGACGTGCGCCGCCTGCGCGAGCCGGATCGAGCGGAGCCTCAACAAGCTCGACGGCGTCGAGGCGACCGTCAACTTCGCAACCGAGACGGCCACGGTCTCATACGACCCCGCCGTCGTCGCGCCCGAGTCGCTCGTCGCCGCGGTCGAGCGGATCGGCTACCACGCCGCGCCTGCGGAGCTGGGCCGAGTGCACGAGCACGACGACGCGCTGCCGAGCAGGCTGATCGTCGCCATCGCGCTCTCGATCCCGCTCGCGTTGCTCGCGATGATCCCGCCGCTGCAGTTCTCCGGCTGGGAGTGGGTGTCGCTCGCGCTCGCGACGCCGGTCGTGTTCTGGAGTGGCGCCGAGTTCCACCGCGCGGCGCTCCTCAACGCCCGGCACGGCGCGGCGACGATGGACACGCTCGTCTCGCTCGGCACGCTCGCCGCCTGGACGTGGTCGACCGTCGTCCTGCTCGGCGGGCTCGACGCCGACCCGTACTTCGAGGTCGCCGCGGTGATCACCGCGCTGATCCTCCTCGGCCGCTTCTTCGAGACTCGCGCGCGCCGCCGCTCGGGCGCCGCGATTCGCGCGCTCCTCGAGCTCGGCGCGAAGGAGGCGCGCGTCCTCCGCGACGGCGGGGAAGTTCTCGTGCCGATCGAAGAGCTGCGCGTCGGCGACGTGTTCGTCGTGCGGCCGGGAGAGAAGATCGCGACCGACGGAGTCGTCGTCGACGGCGCGTCCGCGGTCGACCAGTCGATGCTGACCGGGGAGCCCGTGCCCGTCGAGGTCGGCGTCGGCGCCGAGCTCGCCGGCGGCACGATCAACACGTCGGGCCGGCTCGTCGTGCGGGCGACGAAGGTCGGGGCCGACACGGCGCTCGCCCAGATCGCGCGCCTCGTCGAGCAGGCTCAGGCGGGCAAGGCGTCGGTGCAGCGACTCGCCGACCGCGTCTCGGCGATCTTCGTCCCGATCGTCATCGCGATCTCGCTCGCCACGCTCGTCGGCTGGCTGCTCGCCGGCTCCTCCACCGCGACGGCCTTCACCGCCGCGGTCGCCGTCCTGATCATCGCCTGCCCGTGCGCGATGGGGCTCGCGACGCCGACGGCGCTGATGGTCGGAACCGGCCGCGGCGCGCAGCTCGGCATCCTCATCAAAGGCCCGGAAGTGCTCGAGCAGACGAGGCGCATCTCGACCATCGTCCTCGACAAGACCGGCACCGTCACCGAGGGGAAGATGGAGCTGGCCGAGGTCGCGCTGCTGAACGGCGCGACGCGGGCGGACGTCCTGCGCCTCGCGGGCGCGGTCGAGTCTGCGTCCGAGCATCCCGATCGCGCAGGCGGTCGCGCGCGCTGCCCGTCACGAGCTCGGCGACCTCCCAGCCGTGAGCGAGTTTCCGGAACGAGGCCGGCGTCGGCGTGCGCGGCGTCGTCGACGGGCCACGAGATCACGGTGGGACGTCGCGGCGGGCTGATCGAGGTCAGCTGGGACGGCGTCCCGCGCGCCACTCTCGCCGTCCGCGACACGGTCAAGCCAACGAGCGCGGAGGCGATCGCCGAGCTGAAGGCGCTCGGGCTCACGCCGGTGCTGCTGACCGGCGACTCCCGCGAGACGGCCGAGCGCGTCGCCGCCGAGGTCGGCATCGAGCGCGTCCTCGCCGAGGTCTACCCCGAGGACAAGGTCGCCGAGGTCAAGCGCCTGCAGAGCGAGGGGGAGACGGTCGCGATGGTCGGCGACGGCATCAACGACGCGCCCGCGCTCGCCCAGGCCGACCTCGGCCTCGCGATCGGGACCGGCACGGACGTCGCGATCGAGGCGTCCGACGTCACGCTCGTCTCGGGCGACCTGCGCGCCGCCGCCGACGCGATCCGGCTCGCGCGCCGCACGCTCGCGACGATCAAGGGCAACCTCTTCTGGGCCTTCGCCTACAACGTCGCCGCGATCCCGCTCGCGGTCGCCGGACTGCTCAACCCGATGATCGCCGCAGCCGCGATGGCCGGCTCCAGCCTCTTCGTCGTCAGCAACAGCCTGCGACTGCGCCGCTTCCGCAGCCAACGCCAAGGAGCGTTCCAGTGACCGACACCGCCACCGAGCACGTCCACTACGGCTACCACGCCGACAAGGAGACGCTCACGAAGCGCCTCCACCGCATCGAGGGGCAGATCCGCGGGATCGAGAAGATGGTCGACGACGACCGCTACTGCATCGACATCCTCACGCAGATCGGCGCCGTCTCGACCGCGCTCGACAGCCTCGCCTTCCAGATCCTCGACGGGCACGTGAAGCACTGCGTCGCGGGAGCGATGGCGTCGGGGGACGAGTCGGCCGCGCAGGCGAAAGCGGAGGAGCTGCTCGCGGCCGTCCACCGCTTCGCGAAGACGCGGTAGCGCCGGCTACCGAACCAGCGCGCGCGCCGGTCGGCCGCGAACGTCTTCTTGTCGTCCACGAGCTCGGCGGTCGGGCCGACGACCGTGCGCCGTCGGCGAGGGGCCGCCGAGGAAGTTCGCCTGGATCTGCGCGACGCGGCCGCTGCCGAACTCGAGGTAGCAGTTGCCCTCGCCCTCGTAGCGCCGCGGCGAGCTCCTCGCCGCGGAGACGCGCCGCGATGATGCCGTCGGCGACGACACCGGCGGCGTTCTCGGCGAACACTCCGGCCTTCGCCATCGGGATCGCGACGCAGTCGCCGACGCCGTAGACGTCGGGGAAGGGAGTGAGCAGCGTGTCGCGGTCGACCGTGACCCAGCCGTCCGGCGCGAGACCCGACTCCGCGACGACGGCCGGGACGCGGTGGATCGGGACGCCGATGAAGAGGTCGTACGGGATCCGCTCGCCGCTCTCGAGCACGGCTTCCTTCGCCGCCGGGTCGATCGCGACGACGAGTCGTCTGCGCGACGTGAACTCGATGTCCGCGCGTCTCGAGCTCGTCGCGGAACCGCTGCGACACCTCGGCTGTGACGGGAACCGGCCTCGACATCGGCGCGATGACGCGGATCTCGGTCTTGTCGCGGAGGCCGCGCTCGACGAGCTGGTCGTGGAGGAGGAACGCGCCCTCGAACGGCGCCGGCGGGCACTTGAACGGCTGGCCGAGGATCGCGAGGAGGATCGTCCCGCCGTCGAACGCGGGCAGCGCGTCGCGCAGCCGCTCGGCGCCGGGGATCGAGTAGTACTCGTAGCCGCCCTCGGCGAAGCCGGGCGTCGCGGCGATGTCGTACTCGGCGCCGAGCGCGACGACGAGGATGTCGGCGTCGTACTCGCCGCCGTCGGTCGTGACGTGGCGCGCCGCGGGATCGATCGCCGTGATCGTCTCCTGGCGGAACTCGACGCCGGGCTTCGCGATGTCGCGGTAGAGGAGCTTCGCCGCCGCCGGCTCCGTCCGGCCGAAGAGGATGTCGAGCTTCGAGAACCCGAACGTGAACCCGTCGTTGCGGTCGATCAGCGTGACGCGCACCTCGTCCGGCGAGCTCCTCCGAGAGACGGCTCGAGAGCTCGAGCCCGCCGAAGCCGGCACCGAGGATGACGACATGCTTCACGCAGACAACCCTACGGGTGTCCGAGCGCGGTCGCGGCGAGACCTGCAGAATCAGCGGGTCAATGGGCGACACGTCTCTTACCGAGCGTCAGAGCGACCTGACCGCCGGCAGCCGCTGGGACTTTTCCGGGCTGCGGGCGCTCTTCGTCAACTGCACGCTGAAACCGAGCCCGGGTGTCTCGAACACGCAGGGGTTGATGGACATCTCGGTCGCGATCATGGAGGCCAACGGCGTGACCGTTGACCAGTTCCGGGCCGTCGATTACGAGTTGGCGCCAGGGGTCTATCCGGACATGCGCGAGCACGGCGCCGCGGCGGACGACTGGCCGGCGCTCTACGAGCGTGTCGAGGCGGCCGACATCCTTGTGCTGGGCTCGCCGATCTGGCTCGGCGAGAAGTCGTCGGTCTGCACTCGCGTGATCGAGCGGCTCTACGGGAACTCGTCGCAACTGAACGAGAACGGCCAGTACGCGTACTACGGCAAAGTCGGCGGCTGCCTCATAACCGGCAACGAGGACGGCATCAAGCACTGCTCGATGAACATCCTCTACTCGCTTCAGCATCTCGGTTACACCATCCCGCCGCAGGCCGACGCCGGCTGGATCGGCGAAGCGGGGCCGGGGCCTTCCTATCTCGACGAAGGCTCGGGCGGTCCCGAGAACGACTTCACGAACCGCAACACCACCTTCATGACATGGAACCTGCTGCACGTCGGACATCTCCTGAAGGAAGCGGGCGGTCTTCCGGCTCACGGCAACCAGCGCTCGCTGTGGGATGCGGGCTGCCGGTTCGACTTTCCGAATCCCGAGTACCGCTGATTCGTAACGCGCCGGCGCGGTGAGAGAACGGGAGCGACGGGACTCGATCGCCGAGATACGCGAGCTAGGCTCGCAGCCTGTTGCGGCCTTCTGTAACTCGCGCCAGGACCTTGCGGGTCGCGATTCTGGCGCCCATCTCTTGGCGGGTGCCGCCGCGCGGGTACGGGCCGTGGGAGCAGTTCGCGTCTCTGCTGACCGAGGGGCTGGTCAGGCGAGGGGTCGACCTCACGCTGTTCGCCACCGCGGACTCCGTCACGACCGCTCGTCTCGTTGGATCGGCGCCGACCGGCTACTCGGAGGACATGGCACTCGATGCGAAGGTCTGGGAGGCGCTGCACATTGCGGAGGTGTTCGAGCACGCGAGCGAGTTCGACGTGATCCACAACAGTTTCGACTTTCTGCCGTTGACTTACAGCGGCTTGGTCGAAACCCCCGTCGTGACCACGATCCACGGGCTCTCGTCGGAGCAGATCGTTCCCGTGTTCGAGAAGTACAACGGGGGCGGCTATTTCGTCGCGATCAGCGACGCTGACCGCCACGAGCGGCTCGACTACGTCGCCACGATCCACCACGGCATAGACCTCGGCGAGTTCGAGCTTCAGCGAACGCCGGGCGACTACCTCCTGTTCTTCGGGCGGATTCATCCGGACAAGGGAGTAGCGGAGGCGATCGACGTCGCCGAGCGCGCCGGCCTGCCGCTCGTGATCGCCGGGATCATCCAGGACCACAGCTACTTCGAGCAGCGCGTGGAGCCGCGCCTCGACGGGGAGCGCGTGCGCTACGTCGGCCCAGTCGGACACGACCGTCGCGGCAGCCTGCTCGGCGGCGCGAGAGCGCTGTTGCACCTCGTCAACTTCGACGAACCATTCGGCTTCAGCGTCGTCGAGGCGATGGCGTGTGGGACGCCGGTCATTGCGAGGCGACGCGGCTCGATGGCCGAGATCGTCCGTGACGGGGAGAACGGCTTCCTCGTCGACACCGAGGAGGAGGCCGTCGCGGCCGTCCCCGCGGCGAGTGCGCTCGACCGGGCAGGCGTGCGGGCATCGGTGGAAGGGCGCTTCGACGTCGAGCGGATGGTGGACGACTACCTCGCCCTCTATCGGCGCGTGGTGGAACTTCACCGCGACGCGCGGAACCGCGAGAGGCCGGCTGCTGAGCCCGAGATCGCAAGCTGAGCTGTTCCGCATCGGCGTCAACTACTGGCCGGCGCGTACCGCGATGGGCTGGTGGTCGAACTTCGATCTGGCAGAGGTTGAAGCCGACTTTGCGCGGATCGCCGCCTGCGGTCTCGACTCCGTGCGGGTGTTTCTCACCTGGGAAGACTTCCAGCCGGCTCACGACCGGGTCGACCGACGGATGCTCGAGCGGCTCGTCGCGGTTGCGGATCTCGCGGGTGGGCTCGGGCTCGAACTCATTCCCACCCTGTTCACCGGTCACATGAGCGGAGTGAACTGGATCCCGGCCTGGGCGCTCGGAGGCTCGGACGGTGACCGCCGTTTCCGGGTCGTCTCGGGCGGCAGGGTCGTCCACACCGGGCTCCGCAACTGGTACTCCGACTCGGCGGTCGGAGATGCCCAGGTTCTTCTTGCCGCGGAGGCCGCAGCCGCCCTCGCCGGACATGAGGCGGTCTGGGCGTGGGATCTCGGCAACGAGAACTCCAACTGCGTGATCCCGCCGACGAGAGCATCGGCCCGCGATTGGCTTGCCCGCCTCAGCTCGACGATTCGCAGTGCCGACGAGACGGCGCTCGTCACGGTCGGGCTACACATGGAAGACCTCGAAGAGGATCGCCGGCTTGGGCCGCCCGAAGCCGTCCGAAGCGTGCGATCTCCTCTCGATGCACGGCTACCCGATCTACGCGAGCTGGGCGGACGGTTCGACCGACGCTGAACTGCTCCCGTTCCTCGCCCGCATGACGTACTGGCTCGGGGGAGGTCGTGACGTGCTGTTCAGCGAGTTCGGCCTCCCGACCTACCGCCGTGGCGATCCGCAGGAGCAGAGCGCCGGCGCGACGCCTCTGGTCGAAGAAGACGCGGCGGCTGCGTATACGACCGCGGCCCTGGAGGGGCTGCGGCGCGCCGGCTGTCTTGGCGCAATGCTCTGGTGCTACTCCGACTACGACTCACGGCTGTGGGAGAACCCGCCCTTCGATCTGGCCCCCCACGAGCGCACCTTCGGACTCTGGCGGGCCAACGGCTCACCGAAACCAGCGGTCGCCGCCATCGCAGCGTTCGCCGGCGCCGAACGTTGTAGCCCCGGAAACGCCGATGGGTGGATCGACATCGACCGGGACGAGTTCCTTCTCGATCCGCGTGAGCAGCTGCCGCGCCTCTATCGCCGGTATCGAGAGCAGAGGCGAGATGAGGACGCGACGTCGTCCTGAGCCGACCTCCGGCTCATCCGGTGTGCGATCGCCGATCGCGATCCGAACGAACAACCTAGAGACGATCGATGATGGCCGAAGCTGGCGAACAGCGCGTCTGTCGCAACAAGTCCCCACGGTGACCGTGCCGGGAACCTGTCGGAGTTGGCCGCTCGTCGACGCGCCCAACTCCGACCGCGCACAGAACTACGGCGTGTGGACGCTGTGGAGGTTGATGACCTCCTGCGTGATCTCGAATGGGACGTTTGGCTTCACGTTCTCGTTGAACCAGGTGTCGTGCTGTTCCTGCGTCTCCCACACCTCGGCCACAACGAAGCCGCTGGCGTCTTCATAGGAGACATGAAGCAGGAAGCCCGGCTGCGTCTTGATCTGCTCGACGAGGGGCGGGGCGGACTCGTCGTACTGCGCGGTGCTCATTGCGGCACGGTGGCGAATAAGAACAGCCATTGATGATCCTCTCTCTCGTGGATACGAGACGTGACCGTATACGCACGCCTCGTATCAGCGAAGTCACCGACTCGACACCCAATCCGAATCAGCGAAAACCCGCACGCGGCGTCTCCCTCTTTTGCTTGAGGCAATCGGTCGCGTATGAACCGTGTTCCTTCGGTCGACGGCGGGGCCGCTCGGTCAGCCGAGTCCCTCACGCTACCCTCACACTCGAGCGGTACAACGCAGAAGTGGTCACACCGAGGGGGTTGTACGCGTGAGCATCTTTCGCCGTCTTTCAACGCGTGGGTTAGCCGTCCTGATCGGCTCGATTGCGATATTCGGAGTGGTTGCGGCCGTTGTTGCGGCTACCGCATTCGGTGGCGACGGGACGATGCCGCCTCCCGCGTCTGTCTCGCAGGCAGCGCACGGCGCGCTTTCGGCCTCGCCCGTCGACGGGGTCACGGCGCACATCAGCTTCACCGACAACCTCCTCGGTTCGAGCGCCCTCGGGTCGCTCGCCTCGGCTGCCGGCTCGCCGCTTCTCTCCGGCGCCTCCGGGCGGCTGTGGCTCACGAGCGACGGACACCTGCGGATCGAGCTGCAGTCGGACGCCGGTGATGTGCAGATCGTCTCGGACGGGACGACCCTCTCCATTTACGACGCCTCGACGAACACTGCCTATCAGCTTGCGCTCCCGGCAGCCACGAACTCGCCCAAGACCACGAATGGTGTGCCCTCGATCGCGGAGATCGAGACGAAGCTCGCGCAGCTCTCCGGCGTTGCCGACGTCTCGGGCGCGACGCCCGCGAACATCGCAGGGCAACCTGCCTACACGGTGACCGTGTCGCCCAAGGACAACGGCGGCCTCGTTGGCTCGGTCGAACTCGCCTGGGATGCCGCCACCGGCGTGCCGCTCCACGCGGCGATCTACGCGAAGGGTGATCCCAAGCCGGTGCTCGACCTCACCGTGACCGACATCAGCTATGGGCCTGTTGCGGCCTCGGACGTGAACGTCTCGCCGCCTTCCGGCGCAAAGATCGTGCCGGTCACTCTTCCGACCTCGGGGGCGACCTCGGGCGGAAGCATCAACGACAACGCGACGCCGGTGACCGGTGTCGACGCTGTTGCCGCCGCGCTGCCGTTCGCGCTCGCTGCGCCTGACGCCCTCGGTGGGCTCGCTCGCAGCGACGTGCGCCTCACCGGCACGACCGCCGACCTCGGCGCGCTCGTGACCTACGGCCAGGGCCTCGGCGCGATCGTCGTCTTCGAGCACGCCGCGTCCAGCACCGCGAAAGGCAAGGCGAGCCCGCTCGACACGCTGCCGAGCGTGACGATCAACGGCGCGACCGGGCACGAGCTCGTGACGGCGCTGGGGACGGTTGTCCAGTTCGACAAGGGCGGCGTTTCGTACACCGTCGTCGGTTCGGTCACGCAGTCCGACGCCGAGCAAGCGGCGCGGACGCTCGCACCCTGAGCTCCGTGGACTCCGCTCCGGTCGAGGCTCGCGGTCTCGTCAAACGCTACGGCGAGATTGTCGCCGTAGCGGGCGTCGACCTGACCGTCGCCGCGGGCGACGTGTACGGCTTTCTCGGCCCGAACGGTGCCGGGAAGACGACGACGCTGCGGATGTTGATGGGCCTGATCCGGCCAAGCGAGGGCAGGGTCGCGCTCTTCGGGCTCGACCCGTTGCTCGACGGCGCCCGCGCGCTCGACGGTGTGGCGGGTTTCGTCGAGGGTCCACGCTTCTATCCCTATCTCAGCGGCCGAAAGAACCTCGAGCTTCTCGCGGGGTACGACCGCCTCGGCGCAGACCGGGCGGCGATCGACGACGTGCTCGACGTCGTCGAGCTGCGTGACCGGGCAAAAGACCGCGTCGGCGGCTACTCGCACGGGATGCGCCAGCGGCTCGGAATCGCCGCGTCGCTGCTGCGCAAGCCGAAGTTGCTCCTCCTCGATGAGCCGGCCACCGGGCTCGACCCGGCCGGGATGCGCGACATGCGTACGCTTGTCCGCCGCCTCGCCGACGACGGCATGACGGTCGTCCTGTCGAGCCACTTGATGGGCGAGGTCGAGGAGCTCTGCAACCGCGTCGCGATCATCTCGAACGGACAGATCATCCGCGAGAGCACACTGCGCGACCTACTCGCCAGCGCGTCGGGCCTCTGCCGGCTCGACGTCACCGACACCGGCCGGGCGAAGGAGATCTGCGAGGCGCACGGCGTGAGCGCCGCCGCCGAGAACGGGGGACTCGTCTTCAGCGCGGGTCCGGAGCAGGTGGCGGCGATCTCGATCGCGCTCGGCAAGGCTGAGATCGGGATCTACAACCTCGTCGCCGGAGGAGCCTCCCTCGAGCGGCTGTTCCTTGAGCTCACCGAAGGCGACGGCCGGCCCGCCGTTGCGGAGGTCGCATGATGACCGGCGCGCTCGTCGTCTACCGCTGGGAGCTGCGCAAGCTGATCTCGCAGAAGCGGACATACCTCGGCCTTGGCGCCGCGATGCTCGTGCCGCTCATCTTCGTCGTCGCGCTCAGTCTGCAGAAGGGCCAGCCGAACGATGTCGCCTTCGGCCGCTACGTCCGCGAATCCGGACTCGCGATCCCGCTCGTGCTGCTGCTCTTCGGCTCGATATGGCTGTTCCCGCTGATCGCCGCTCTGGTCGCGGGCGACATCATCGCGTCGGAGTACCAAAACGGCACGATGAAGACGATCTTGACGCGATCCCTGGACCGCGGCCAGATCTTCGCGGGGAAGGCGATGACGGCCTTCACCTTCGCGGTAGCGGCGCTCGTGACGATGGGGGCGACGGCGCTCGCGGCGGGAACGATCCAGTCGGGGTTCAACCCGCTTGTCAGCCTGTCGGGAACGCGCGTCGCGGCACCGAGGGCGCTTGGGCTCGTTGCGGCGAGCTTCGCCGTCTACGTGCTCCCTCTGCTCGCGATCGTCTGCTTCGGCCTCCTGCTCTCGGCGCTAACCCGAAACAGCGCGGCGGCCGTTGTCGGCACGCTGATGTTCGCGCTCCTGCTGCAGCTGATCGGGATCCTGCCTGGCCTGCAAGGCGTCCAGCCGTACCTGCTGACCACGCAATTCCAGGCGTGGCAGGGCTTCCTGCGCGTTCCGGTCGACTGGTCTCCAGTCATCCGCGCGGCCTGGCTGACGTCCGCTTACGCGCTGCCGCCGCTCTTTGCGGCGTACCTCGTCATGTTGCGCAGCGACATCGCCGGTGAGTAGTGGAACAACCAAAGTGCCTGGCGCTAGGGCGTGGGGAGCGTGAAGGAGATGCAGGCGCCTCCCTGCGGGCGGTTCTCCGCCCAGATGCGGCCGCCGTGTGCCTCGACGAGGCCGCGGGCGATGGCGAGCCCGAGTCCGGCGCCGCTCTCGCTGCGGGCACGGTCGGCGCGCCAGAAGCGTTCGAACATTCGGGTCGAGGCCTCGTGGTCCAGACCCTCGCCGCTGTCCTCCACGCGCAGGAGCAGATCACCGTTGCGTCGCTCCGCGTGGACGGCGACCGAGCCGTCGGACGGTGTGTGCCGCAGTGCGTTCGTGAGGAGGTTGAACAGGACGCGCTCGATCTTGTCCGGTGCGAGCTCGGCCTCGAAATCGGTTTCGACGTCCGAGCTGAGAGTGACCCCCCGGGCGTCGGCCTCCGGCCGGAGGAGTCGGAGCGCGGAGTCGACGAGCGGCGCCACAGGCGTTCGTTGCAACTGCAGCGTGAGCGCCCCCGCGTCGATCCGGGCGAGCTCGAATAGATCGTCGACGAGCATCGACAGTGTTCGCACCTGGCCGCGCAGCGTCGGTAGGTAGTCGTCGGCGGAGGCGAGGCCGTCCTCGATCGCCTCGAGCATTGCCTGCATCGACGCGATCGGTGCGCGCAGGTCGTGGCTCGCCCAGGCGACGAGCTCCCGCCGGGCGTCGAAGAGCTGTTCGAGGCTGGCCGCCATGGCGTTGAAGGACGCGGCGAGCTCGGCGATCTCGCGTGCGCCTCCGTCGGGCGCTCGGGCGGAGAGCTCCCCGGCCGCGAGCTCCCGCGAGGCGGCGCCGACGCGCCGCAGCGAGCCGGTGATCGAGCGGGCGAGGACGAGCGCCGCGAAGACGGCGGCCGTGGCGGAACCGGCGGCCACCGCGAGGATCTTCAGGTCCGCGCCCATGTGGAACATCACCCAGCCGGAGAGCAAGACGGCGACGAGCGGGATGCAGACCGCGGTCAGCGCGAGGCCGGCTAGCTGAAGCCAGACCGTCGGCGCCCGCTTCAGCAAGAACGCGAGAGCGAGCCCGGCCACGAGGCTCCCGGCGGCGACGATGAGAGCGAGCTGGATCACGGATCGAGGCGGTAGCCGGCGCCCCAGACCGTCATCAGGTGGCGCGGCTCCTTGGGGTCGGTCTCGATCTTCTCGCGCAGCCGCCGCACGTGGACGGTGACTGTGCCGGTATCGACTGCCGAGGCGTAGCCCCACACGCGGTCCATGAGCTGGTCGCGCGAGAAGACGTGGCGGGGATGCGAGGCGAGGAACCAGAGAAGGTCGAACTCGCGGGTCGTCACCTCCACCGGGGCGTCGGCCTTGCGCACCTGTCGCGCACCGGCGTCGAGCTCGACGTCCCCGAACGAGACCGTCTCCGCCGCCGGAGGCGACTCGCAGCCTCGCCGCAGCACGGCCCGCACACGCGCAGACAGCTCGCGCGGCGAGAACGGCTTAGTCACGTAGTCGTCGGCGCCGAGGTCCAAGCCGACGATCCGGTCTGCCTCCTCGCCACGGGCGGTGAGCAGGATGACCGGAAGGCTCGACCGCTCCCGGATCCAGCGGCAGAGCGACAGCCCGTCCATCCCGGGCAGCATCACGTCGAGCACGACGAGCGCGGGCTCGCGCTCCTCGATCAGCGCCCGCGCGACGTCCCCGTCGGCCGCGGTCAGCGTTTCGAAGCCGTCGTGCTCGAGATAGCGGACGACGACATCGCGAACGATCGGCTCGTCATCGACAACCAACACCGTCGTCATGCCTCCTATTGTCGCTCCGGCGTCCACTTGCCGTGGTGTCGCCGCGCCCACTCCTCGCTTACAGTGCCGAGCGTCATCCCGCGCAGCGCGTGCCGGGTGGCCGGATGGATCAGGGCGAGGTAGAGGTGGCCGACGAGCAGCGCGAGCGAGACGTACATCAGCCCGTCGTGGAGGATCACCGTGCTCGCGAAGCGGAAGCGCGTGTCCTGTTCGCCGAACCAGAGCAGCAGCCCCGAGACGCCGAACAGGATCGTGAAAGCGGCCGTGAGGGCCGCGTTGATCTTCTGTCCTGCGTTGAACCGTCCCTGCGGCGCCTTGCCGCCGCGCAGCCAACGCAGGTCGTCGCGGTCGAAGGACTCGAGCTCGCGCGCCGTCCGCCGCAACCGCCGGCCGCCGAGCACGATCACGAGCGCGAGCACGGCGAGCCACCCGACGCCCGACCAGAAGTGAAGGCTCTGGATCAGCTGCCGCCGCGCCACGAGCACCGAAAGGAGCGGCAGGTAGAGGATCAGCCCGGTCGCGAGCAGGAAGAAAAACCCCAGCGCGTTCATCCAGTGCAGCAGCCGCTCCACGCGGGAGAAGCGCCGGACGTACCCCGCCTTCACGTCCCGTACCCGTTCGAGCGGCCGACCCAGGCGTCGTTGTCGTAGCCGAGCTGCTCCCAGTAACCGCTCCCGGCCGCGGGGACGAGGTTGATCTCGGAGACCCACTTCACGTTCTTGTAGCCGTACATGTCGGGGATCACGACCCGCACTGGCGCGCCGTGCTCCTGCCGCAGCGGCTTGCCGTCCATCTCCCACGCGAGCAGGACGTCCGGCAGCATCGCCTGTGCGAGCGTGAGGTAGTCGACGTACGGTTCCTCGGCGGAGACGAACTGCAACCCGTGCGCGTCGGCGAGCGGACGCGCGCCCGCGAGCAGATCCTTGAAGCGGACGCCGCGCCAGTGCACACCGTTCACCGTCCACCCGGTAACGCAGTGGAAGGTGGAGACCTGCGACGCTTGCGGCAGCGCGCGCAATTGGTCGTAGCTCAGCTCCTGGGACTGCTCGACCATGCCGCCGATCTTGAGGCGCCACGTCGCCGGCTCGAAGACGGGCATCGACGCCGCGACCGTGTAGATCCGCCAGCCCTTCGAGGGGAGGATCGGCGCGATCGCTTCTGCGATCGGCGAGACAGTGCCCGAGACGGAGCCCCAGACGGCCCTCCCCCACCACAGCGAGGAGAGGCCGCCTGCGACGGTGCCGAGGAAGACTCCACGCCCGATTCGGCGCGGTTTATTGTCTTCGGTGACGGGCGGCGAGTCCATCTACATATGGGCCATGCCGGCGAACAGCTTCCCGCGCAGGGCGCCCGGATGACCGGCCGTCGCGACCCAGACCCGGTAGGAGCCGGGCTTCTCTTCGATCTTCGTGAGCGCGGGCTTGGCCACCATGCCGCAGCCCTTGGCGCTGTACATGTGGCCGAGACGGGCGACCATCATCCCGCTCTTGTCACGGATCGTCGCGGACGTGGCGTGCGTCCCGTTCAGGTCGAACTTCCAGCAGAGCTGCCCTTTCGAGGCGTGTGCCTGGAGATTGACGATGCCGTGCTCGCCCATGCCGGAGAGGTGGGCGCCGAGCGTTGGGTGCATCATCCCCGCGAAAGCGATCGAGGCCGCGGCGAGAGCAGCAGTCCCGGCAAGCGCGAGGGTCAGGATCTTCGAGCGCATCAGTCCTCCTTGACGAGTTGGCAGTGCGCCAAGGATCGGCCTTCGAGATTGCGCCACTGTTAGCTGCGCCTTACGGGTTCCTTAAATCGCTGCCGGCGCTGCCGGTCTTCTCGTCTCATGGTCGCCACGTGGACGCGGATCGCCGTGCGAGGGGCGGGCGGGGGTAAAGTCGGAACGTGGGACCCGCACTCACGCGCTCCAGCCGACGCCGCCGTGCCGCGCTCGGCGTGCTCGTGGCGACGTCCGCCTTCGCCGTCGGCCTCGTCTTCCTCCGCTTCGCCCTGAGCGGCGGCACGCACTACAGGAACCTGATCTGGAACCTCGTGCTCGCTTGGGTGCCGCTACTGCTCGCGCTGTTCGTGTACGACCGCCACCGGCGCGGGGCAAGCCGCGCGTCGCTCGTCCTTCCGCTCCTCCTGTGGCTGGTGTTCCTGCCGAACGCCCCCTACCTGGTGACCGAGTTCGGGCTCCTCCGCCTGATCGAGGACATGCCCGTCTGGTTCGACGTCGTGTTGCTGGCGACATTCGCCTGGACGGGCCTGATGCTCGGCTTCGTCTCGGTCTACCTCGTCCAGTCAGTGGCGAGGCGCGTCGCCGGGCCGGCCGCGGGTTGGGCGTGCGCGCTTGGCGCGCTCGGCGCCGCGGGAGTCGGCATCTACCTCGGCCGCTATCTGCGCTGGAACACCTGGGACCTGCTCGTCCAGCCGGCGGCCGTACTTCGCGACACGGCGGCGCGCTTCGACTCGCCGCAGCTGATCGGGATGAGCCTCGTCATGGCGGCGTTCCTCACAGTTGCGTACACGATGCTCTATGTCGTGCTCGACGCGGCGCTCGACGCGCAGAACGACTAATCCCGGCTGCGGCGTGACCGCGGCCCGTGCGGGCGTGGCGGAACAGGAAATCTCCCGATCTTTTCGAGCCGTCAGGAGGTCTTGGTGGCGCTCCAGCTGCCGCCCCCCTGTGGGCTCGTCCCCGTGCCGGACATCGACGTCCCCCTCGCCGTGCCCTTGTATTTGGCGCCGACGCTGACTGCGCCGAACTTGATCTTCCCGCTCCGCACGCTGCCGCTGATGCCGTACTTCCCTTGCGGGTTCCCATGAAGTGGCACAGGACGACCTCGTCCTCGCGAATCAGCACCGATCCGAGGTAGCGAACGTCGCCGTCGAGCGCGGCAGCGACCCGCTGATCGAGCGCGCGCACGTCCCTCTTCGCGCACGTCCGGCCAGTAGCACTCGGCGACGAAGCTCGCGGCAGGTTCCGCCATGACTCCACGATGGCCAGCCGGACCGCGCAGAGAAAGACCTGAAGACCCTGCGAATTCGCTTGCGTGTCCCCGCGGTCGAGTGCGCGGGCGAGCCTGCGCCCGCGCCAGGCGAGTGACCTCTGGTCAGCTCGCCTGGGCGGTTCTGGCCGATCAGCTCACGATGAAGGAGCCGCCGAACACACAGCTGTCGTCTGAGGCGCCTCGCGCGTTCTGGCCCATGTACAGGTTGTAGGAGACGCCATGTCCGTCCGAGCTCAACGCTTCGCCGTTGACGGAAACAAATTCGGGCGTCCCAGCACCGATGGTCTCTCCTGCGATGATCTGGACTCCGCCCAGGTTGGGATTCGAGTTCGGGGTGTAGTTGTTCGAGCTCGTCTCTGCCCACGAGGAGCCCGAGGTCGAGCTCTTGAGTAAGTACGCCACCCCCTGCAGCCCGCCGAAGCTCTGGCATACCTCGTCGAACGTGAACTTCCCCAGAGTTATCAGGGGCACGCCCGGGCAAGAAAGGGTCGTGCAGGCTGGGACCGTCGTCCCGAATGTCTGGACGGCCGAGGCGGGCAGGTAGAAGCTCGGAAGCTGGCCGCCGAGCTTGGTCGCGTCGGTCGCGGTGGTCGCGTTCGTGGCGCTGGTTGCGTTGGTCGCGTTCGTCGCGTTGGTGGCGCTGTCCGCGGTCGTGGCGTGCTTCACGCTGAGGGACGGAGCCAGCACCTTGACCAGCTTCGTATCCTCCTTGTTATCGCCGCTCGTCGTTGCCGCGACGGCTGTTCCGCCCAGCACCAAGCTGAGCGTCACGAGCGAGATCACGAGAGCGGGGTTCGGTAAACGGAGCCGGCGCATCATGAAGCCGCCTTGGTGGCGCTCCAGCTGCCGCCGCCCTGTGGACTCGTCCACGTGCCGGACATCGACGTGCCGCGGACCTTGCCCTTGTACTTTGCACCGACGCTGACCGCGCCGAACTTGATCTTCCCGTTCTTTACGCTGCCGCCGATGCTGTACGTCCCGCTCGGATTCGAGAGCGTGATGTTGCCGTGCAGCCGCGAGCCGGTCTGCTTCCAGTGGATAGTGAAGTGGCCCGAGACGGCCCCCCCATAGTGGCCCGTCCACTTGCCGGCGAGCGTCCCCGTCGCCGCGGCGTTTGTGCTCGCCGCGGCGAGGACGGTGCCACAGCAGGCGAGTACAAGAAGAGCAGCGATCCTGCGGCGTATAGACATCGTCTTCATTACTGCGTCCTTTCCTCGGTACCGATTGAGACGGTGGTTGCGAGCAGGCGCTCGTAGGGCACGCGTGCCTGCTCGGCGACCCGGCGGATCGCGTCGGCGGTTCCCCCGAAGTGGCAGAGGACGACCTCGTCCTCGCGGATCAGCACCGACCCGAGGTAGCGAACGTCATCGTCGAGTGAGGCAGCAATCCGCCGGTCGAGCGCACACACGTCCTCCTCGCGCACGTCCGGCCAGTAGCACTCGGCAACGAAGTTCGCGGCAGGTTCCGCCATGACTCCACGATGGCCCGCCGGACCGCGCGGAGAAAGACCTGAAGACCCTACGAAATCGTTTGCGCGTCCCCGCGGTCGAGGGCGCGGGCGAGCTGCGCTCGCGAAGAGATGCCGAGCTTGCGGTAGGCGCGCTTCAGGTTCGACTCGACGGTCTTGACGCTTACGAACACCTGCTCGGCGATCGCCTTGTTGCTCAGACCTTCGGCGGCGAGCCGTGCGATGCGGAGCTCGGTCGCGCTCAGCTCGTCGGGCGCACGACGGACAGCGACCCGGCGCACCTCGTCGTCGACGCACGCGACCCAGGTCGCGGCCCCTTGAGCGGCGAACAGTTCACGCGCCTCGTCGAGAGAAAGTCGCGCCTGGCGCTTCTGCTTCAGTCGCCGCTGCAGCCGACCTTGGTGGAGAAGGGTTCGTGCGCGTTCGAACGGCATTGGGCAGTGCTCGTGCTCGGCAAGCGCGCGCTCGAGAGCTTCCCCCGCAGCGACGAACTCACCCTTCGCCGCGAGCACCAGACCCCGGCACCGCGCCGAGACCGCGAGACCCCACGGTATGCGCGAGCGGGCCGCACGCTCTTCGAAGCGGACGAGCAGTTCCTCCGCTCGGGTGACGTCACCGACGGCCAGCGCCGCTTCGATCGCGTCGCCGTCGACCCGCCAGATGGCCGGCTCGCGGAACGCGACCCGTTCGAACACCTCGAGCGCCTCCGTCAGGTGCCGGTCGGCGGAGACTGTTTCGCCGGCCGCAAGTTCGGCCAGTCCCATGCAACGGCTCCAGAGCGCCGTCCCGATCGGATCCTCGGGATGTGCCTTCGCGGCGGCTTCGCGGACGGACTCCGCCCGTCCGGCATAGGCGTCCACGTACGCGCGCCAGATGTCCCCGGCCTCAGCGTCCACCCCCTGCTGACCGAAGGCGTCGAGCATGCGTTCCGCCAGCTCCGCGGCCTCGGCTAGGTCGCCGGCCCAGGTCGCGACGATCACGCGATTGAGCAGGATGTTGGCGAGCGACGACTCGTCGCCCTCCTCGTGCGCCTGTTGCTCCGCCTGTTCGAGGCTCGCGCGCGCGCCGTCGAGATCGTCGGTGTAGCGAAGCCACTGGCCCAGCTTGAAGATGACGCGCGTGTCGACCGTCGCCGGTGGGCCGCTCTCCTCGAGCGCGAGCGCCCGCATGGCCGTCTCCCGGTCGAAGCCGTCGCCGAGGAAGAGGTCGGCACGTACCCGTGCGCTCAACGCCCCCGCGACGAGGCCGGGATCGGGGTCGGGCACGCCCTCGAGCAGCGCCAGCGCCTCCCGCGCCGAGGCCGCAGCCTTCGGAAGGTCGACGGTGCCCGCGTACAGGGCGACGGCGGCGTGGCATCGAGCCCTGAGAACGGGATCGCGCGCGTCCGCGAGCGCCTCCTCAGCGAGTGCCGTCGCCGCGGACTCGCCGCTGCGCCAGTAGTCGATCTCGACGAGTGTCAGCAGCGCTCGCGCGCGCAGGTCGCCCGGCTGAAGCGTCGTGCGCAACTCTTCAAGCAACGCGCGCGCGGCCGGGAAGTCGCTTGCCAGATGGAGCTGCTCGGCAAGCTCGAGCTGGAGCTCCAGTCGCGCTGGATCGTCTGCCGGAAGCAGCCGCAGCGCGAGCCGGGTCAACTCGGCGGCGGAGTCGGGGGAGCCGCGCATGCGTGCGTGGCGGGCGGCCGCCTGAAGTTCCTCCACGACCGCGGCGTCCGGCCCGGACGCCGAGAGTGCGAGGTGCCGCGCTCGCTCCTCCGGGTCGTGCGCGAGGTCGGCGACCGCGCGATGCGCCTCGCGAAGCCGAGCCGCCGGAGCGGCGGAGTACACGGCCGACGCGAAGAGCGGGTGGACGAACTCGATCCGTCCGTCCGCCTCGACGCGCACGAGCCCCGCCTCCTCCGCGGGCGCGAGCTCGAGCGGGTCGATCGTCTCGGTGTCGGGCCGCGCCAGGGCTGCGGCGCGCAGCAGCGCGTCGCGTGTCTTGGCCGGAAGGGCTCGGACTCGTCCCCGGACCAGCGCGTCGAGACCCTGTGGGACGGGGACGTGGCCCGAGATGTCATGCTCGCCGCGGCGGTCGAGTTCGCGCGCGATCTCGATCGCGTAGAGCGGGTTCCCAGCCGCCGCCTGCGCGATCCGCACGAGCGTCGGCCGCGGAAACGCGTGCCCAAGTTCCTCGGTGAGCACGCGGTGGAGGGCCGCGACGGACAGGGGGCCTAGCTCGAGGTGCTCGATCTCGAGCTCGCGCTCGAGGGCAGGGATCGGCGTTCTGGCAAGCTCGGTCGCGCGCACTGAAAAGAGGCCCCGCACACGCTCCTCGCCGACCCGGCGCAGCGCGAACTCGACTACCGCCGCCGACGAGGCATCGAGCCACTGGAGGTCGTCGATTGCGCACACGACCTCTGACTCGCGGTCGAGCGCGCGCAGGAGCGTGAGGAGTCCAGCGCCGACGACGCGACGCTCGGGCGGCCGTGCTGAGGCCGCGCGCAAGAGCGCGGCGTCGAGACCCACCCGCTGCGGCTCGGGCAGCCGTGCGAAGAGCTCGTCCGGCACGTCGGCGAGCAGATCCGCGAGCCCCGCGAAGGCGAGCCGGGCCTCCGATTCGGTCGGCCGCGCGATCAGTAGTCGTGCCCCTCGCGCGCGAGCATGATCGACGGCCGCTTGCCATACCGTCGTCTTGCCGATTCCCGGCTCGCCGACGATCGCGACTGCAAAGGGTCGCGCGGAGCGCAGGAAGGACTCGACGGCCCCCAGTTCCGATTCGCGCCCGACCAGGCTCGACACGATCAGAGGGTATTTGCTGTAGGCCTGGCCGCACGGCGCAAAGACCGGCGCAGAGTCGGCGGCCGAGCGGTGGTCCCAGTCCTACACGCGGGCGGGCGGTTCGAGTTCTGCGTCGCGGCTGACGAGGGCGGCGTAGCGGCCACCGGCCGCGATGAGTTCTTCGTGGCGGCCGCGCTCGGCGACCTGGCCGCGGTCGAGGACGACGATCTGCTCGGCGTCTCTGACGGTCGAGAGTCTGTGCGCGATCGCGATCGTCGTCCGTCCCTCCGCGAGTCGGTCGAGTGCTTCTTGCACGAGGCGCTCGGTCTCGGTGTCGAGCGAGGAGGTGGCCTCGTCGAGGACGAGGATCGGCGGGTTGCGGAGGATCGTGCGCGCGATTGCGATCCGTTGCTTCTCGCCGCCGGAGAAGCGGTAGCCGCGCTCGCCGACGGTCGTGTCGTAGCCGTCCGGGAGGGCGGCGATCACGTGGTGGATCCGCGCCGCCTCGGCGGCCGCGTACAGCTCCTCGTCGGTCGCTGCGGGCTTGGCGAAGCGGAGGTTCTCGCGCACCGTGGCGTGGAAGAGGTACGTCTCCTGCGAGACCACACCGACGAGGCTCGCGAGCGCGGCGAAGCTGAGGTCGCGCACGTCGACGCCGTCGATCGAGACGAAGCCGCGGTCGACGTCGTAGAGCCGCGCTGCGAGGTAGCCGAGCGTCGTCTTCCCGGCGCCGGTCTCGCCGACGAGCGCGGTCGTCGTCCCGGCGGGAACGGCGAAGCTCACGTCTTGCAGCGTCCAGGCATGGTCGGCGTCGTACCGGAACCAGACACGGTCGAAGACGACGTCGCCTGCCTGCGCCACTTCGACCGGGTTCTCGCGCTCGGCGATGTCGACGGGCGTGTCGAGGTACTCGAAGATCCGGTCGAAGAGCGCGAGTGACGTCTGGATGTCGAGGCCGACGCCGAGCAGCGAGCCGACGGGGAAGAAGAGCCGCGCCTGCAGCGTGGTGAAGGCAACGATCGTCGCGATCGAGATCGTGCTGCTGAGGACGGTGCCGCCGAGCCAGTAGACCGCTGCCGGCATGATCGAAAAGCTCGTCTGGATCGACGCCATCACCCAGCGTCCCGCCATCCGCTGCCGCACTTCGAGGTCGGCCAGGCGAAGCGACTCGCCCTCGAAACGATCGGCGAGCTCGTCGGTGCGGCCCATCGTCTTCCCGAGCAGGATCCCGCTGACCGAAAGCGACTCCTGCACGATGCTCGAGATGTCGGCGAGCGACTCCTGCGTCGTCTTCGCGATCCGTCGCCGCTCGTTTCCCACCCGGCGCGTCAGCACCGCGAATAACGGGATCAGCGCGAACGCGAACAGTGCGAGCTGCCAGCTCAAAAAGAGCATGCCGATCATCGTCGCGATGACCGTCGTCACGCTCGAGGTGATGTTCGTGGCCGTGTTGGTGACGACGTTCTGGACGCCGCCGATGTCGTTGTTGATGCGCGACTGCACCTCGCCCGTGCGGGTGCGCGTGAAGAAGGCCAGCGAGAGGCGCTGCAGGTGGCGGAAGACGGAGGCGCGCAGGTCGTGCATCACCCGCTGCCCGACCTGGTTCGAGAGCAGCGTCTGAATCACGCCGAGGATGCCGGCGACGATCGCGATCACGATCATCGCCGCCGCGTTGACGGAAACGCCGCGCGTGTCGTGCGCCTCGATCGCAACGAGGACGTTCCGGAGCAGGAACGCCGGCAGCACGCCCAGGCCGGCGCCTACGACGATCAGTGCGAGCAGCCCCGAGAGCCGCCGCCAGTACGGCTTGAACAGCCGCCCGATCCGGCTCATGTTCGCGCGCCGCACCTCAGGGTCAGCAGGCCGCTCGGGCGGAGCCTCTCCCCGATCATGGAAGAACATCCCCATCAGCGCCCTACAACGAACAGGGCAAGCCCAAGCATCTCGCCGAGCCGGTCGGGCAGTGCATCAACGCCCAATTCTCACCTCGACCAGGGTACGGACAACCGGCGACCTAGCGAGGGGCGCGCCGGCCTGCGATGGGGCGGCGTCCTGCGTCGTGGCGAAGATGCAGTGGTGGCGATCGCCGATGTGATCGAGCGCTTGAGGACGATCGAGGGGTCGGCGCCTTCCTCGGATGGTGTTGTCTGCTTCGCCCGGCTCTACCTCGAGGTGACCGAAGGTGTCGGCGCCGATCTTGCGGGCCGAGGCTTCGCTGACGCACGCTTCCTCGAGACGCTCGACGTCCACTTCGCCGGCCTGTTCTTCGCGGCGCTCGAGTCCTACGCTGCCGACCCCGCGACGGCGCCGTCCGCGTGGGTTCCGTTGTTCGAGCAGCGCTCCCGGCGGGGCATCGCACCGCTGCAGTTCGCGCTCGCGGGGATGAACGCGCACATCAATCGCGACCTGCCGGTCGCGCTCGTCACCACCTGTCGGGAGCTCGGTCTCGATCTCCGCGAGGAATCTCCGGAGCACGCCGACTTCGAACGGGTGAATGAGCTGCTCACCGAGGTCGAGAGCCACGTGAAGAGCGCATATCTGACCGGCTGGCTCACCTGGGTCGACCGGCTCGTCCATCGCTTGCGGCGCATCGATGACGTAGTTGCAATGTGGGACATCGGCCGCGCACGCGACGCGGCCTGGACAAACGCGCAGGCGCTTTGGGCGCTGGAGAACGAACCCTCGCTTGCGAGCGATTACCTGCTCGCACTCGACCGCATGGTCGGCTTCGCCAGCCGCGGACTGCTGGTTCCCGCGGACTCCTGGCTCCTCAAGCTCGATCGAGTGATTTCGCGCTGACACGCCGCGCACTCCTTGCGAATCCGGCGGTTACCGCTTAAGGTCAGTAACCAACCACGTCGTCACCACGGATCGGAGGGCCCCAGTGGCCGAACGGATCCAACCGTTGAGCGACGTCGGACCGGTGCGGCACGTCCCGGCGCAACCGAGAGCCTTTGCGCGCACCCCGAGCTTTGCCGAGCTCGGTCATGCCCACCTGGCGTGGTTTCAGGGCCGACAGAGCAGTGCGCCCCCGAGCGCGGCCGAAGCCACGTACGACTCGATGCTCGCTGCCTTCCAGCAGGCCCACGGTGAAATCGTCCGCGCCTACTGGTGTGCGGACATTCCGAGCGCGGTCGCGCTGACCGAGAAGAAGCGTCGCTTCTCCTCCACGTTCCGCTTCCACCGCGAGACCGACTGGGCGACGAAGAATGCTCCGGATGTCGCCGCCGAGATGCACCGCTGCGACGCACTGGCGGTCAAAGCGAAGGCGGTGTTGACGGGGGTGCGGCAGCAGATCTGCCTCGAGCTCGTCGCCTCGTGCGCGGCCAACCTGCTCAGCCTGGTCGATAAGCGGGCTCGGTCGGGCGACGACGAGAGCACCGCGGAGGCCCTCAACCGCGAGCGTGCGGAGATTGCCAGGGTCGAGTCCTACTACTGCGAGGCGGCGAACGGGCAGGCGCAGCTCATCTACTTCGCTGGCATCGCAACGGTGACCCTCGTCATCGCCACAGTGGCCACCGTCTGGCTCGCGATCAGCTGGGCTGCTCCGGTCGCAGCATTGGTGGCGGGCGCCCTCGGGGCGGTGGTGAGCGTCATCCAGCGGATCAACAGCGGCGTCTTCGAGCTCGAGTACGACGTCGGCGCCCCGTACACGTTCTTCCTCGGCGGTCTGCGGCCGGTGCTCGGAGGCCTCTTCGCCATGGCGATCACGTTCGCCATCAGCGGCGGACTGGTTCACCTCCCGGTCGACCAGCAGGCGCAAACGGACAGCCGGCGGTTCGCGCTGCTTGTTCTCGCCTTCCTCGCCGGGTTCAGTGAGCGCTGGGCGCAGGACACGCTCACCGCGATCGTGCCGGCCTCCGGTTCGCACGCCCCGGCGCACGCCGGCTCTCAAGCGAGCGGAGCAGCTACTCAGGCTCCCAAAGCGCATCCTCAGAAAGGAGCAAGTCATGAGTGACACAGCAGTAGCTGGGATGACTGACGCACCAACGGGTCTCGCCGTACGAACGCAGAAGCGGTACGGCTGGCGCCCCGACCACCCCGACATGCGCGACTACCTGGCGGCGGTCGAGCCGCTGAAGACGCTGCCTCCGGAGGTGACCCTCCGCGACCAGATGCCTGCGATCTACGACCAGGGCCAGCTGGGCTCGTGCACCGCCAACAGCATCGGCGCGATCCTCGAGTTCAACGAGCTCAAGCAGGGAGAGAAGGACGCGACGACGCCCTCCCGCCTCTTCATCTACTACAACGAGCGAACGATGGAGGGAACCGTCGACCAGGACTCCGGCGCGGAGATCCGGGACGGGATCAAATCCGTCGCGCAGCTCGGCGCGCCGCCCGAGACCGACTGGCCGTACGACATCAACGAGTTCGCGGCCAAGCCGCCTGCGCAGGCGTATGAAGACGGGCTGAAGCACCAGGCGATCCGGTACGCACGCGTGGCGCAGACGCAGATGGGGATCCAGACCGTGCTCGCATCCGGGTATCCGATCTCGTTCGGGTTCACCGTCTACGAGTCGTTCGAGAAGGATGTCGGGGCGGACGGGATCGTGCCGATGCCGCAGCCGGACGAGACTGTGATCGGCGGCCACGCCGTCGTCGCGATCGGCTACAAGCCGATCAGCCAGCAGCTGTACATCGAGTGCCGGAACTCGTGGGGCGCCGACTGGGCCGACCACGGCCACTTCTGGATGCCGGCCGCCTACATCACGAGCAGCAACCTCGCGCAGGACTTCTGGGTGATCGAGCAGGTCGAATAGCCCACCAATCCTCGCGGTCTGCGGCACCGCCAACGACGAGCAGGAGGTAAGAGCTGTGCCAGCAGACGAGACGCATCGGGCCGACGCGGTCTTCGAGGGCGGCGGCGTGAAGGGAATCGCCTTCGCCGGCGCGATCGCCGCTGCCGAACGCGATGCCGGAGTGCAGGAATGGGTGAACCTCGCCGGCACCTCGGCCGGCTCGATCGTGGCCGCGCTGCTCGCGACGGGTTACGACGCCACGGGCATCCAGAAGCTGCTCGCAGACGCGAAGTACTCGCGCTTCGCGGACACGGGTGCCGGCGGCAAGTGGGTCGGCGGGATGTGGAACGCCGTCGCGCGGCTACGGGGTATGGCGCCGGGCGGCTACTTCCTCGAGTGGATGAGCGAGAAGCTCGCCGCCTCGCCGCTGGCGAAGGAGCTCGGGAAGACCGAGCTGACCTTCGACGACGTCAGGCGGCGCGACCTGCCGCCGCGCGACGAGGTGCCGGAGGTCAGCGACGAGAAGTACGAGCGGGCCAAGTACCGCCTGCACGTGATCGGCTCCGACATCACGACCGGGCGCATGATCATCCTCCCGGACGACCTCCCGGACTACACGGACGAGAACGGCAAGCCGTTCGACAAGGACAGCTTCCCCGTCGTCGAGGCGGTGCGGATGAGCATGAGCTATCCGTTCCTGTTCACGCCCGTGGTGCTGCATCGCCAGGGCAAGCCGGTGTACGTCGTCGACGGCGGGTTGCTCTCCAACTTCCCGATCTGGTTGTTCGATAGCCCGAACCCGAAGCGACCGACCTGGGGATTCCGGCTCCATGGGGGTGCAAGCGTCGAGGAGGGGCTGCCGTACCGGAAGATCCCGCGGCCGTTGTGGGCGGTGCCGCTGCTGAAGGCGATGTTCTCGGCGGCCACCGAGGCCTGGGATCGGGAGCACTTGCAGCACGTCGTCTCGGCGCGCACCGTCTCGATCCCCACGCATCAGATCAGCACCACCGACTTCGGCCTCACCAAGGCCGAGGCCGACTCGCTGTACGCGTGGGGCGTGAACGCGGCGCACGACTTCTTCACCGCGCCCGACCAGGAGGCGTACATCAACTCCTTCCACAAGACGCTGGTTCAGAACGAAGTCGCGGTGGCGCGGTGAGTGTTCTGGCTCAGGCCGGCGCCGACGACGGCCGTGCTCGACCAGATCCGCGCGGCGTTGAACCTCGGCTGGTCGATGGCGGAGCTGCGTGGCCGGATCCGGTACGGCCACGTCGAGCCTCCGGGCACGGTCGACTACCAGTTCCCGCGAGAGAAGTACCACGCGCTGCCGATCGGTGGCGAGCACTCGCTCGTCGAGCAACAGATCGCGACGCGCGTGGCGGTGGGATTGCTCGCCGAACGCTTCTCAGTAAACGACCCGCTTCCGCAGCGAAACGAGGCACCTCCCGACACGATCAAGAAGCTCGCCATGGATCTCGAGCAGAAGCTCGAGGCCGCCGAGAAGAACAGCGCTCCTGTCCGGCCCGACGCGTACCCGCCGGGAAGCGAGGTCGCCAAGGCGTGGGAGGCAGCGTCGGAGGCGATCTACTACTGGGACGAGCAGATCCAGGACGGTCTCGGCGTCTCGGCCGAGCTGCTCGCCGCGTACCAGCTCGGACGCGGCCTCGCCGAGGCGTTCTGGGCGTTGGATCCCGACGCTCCCGAGCCGGACAAAGAGCCGACCGTTGCGTCGACCGATTCACCACCTCATCCCGGCAGCTGGGAGTTCCTCCTCGGGCCGCGCCGCCAACAGATGCTTGGCGCCCGTCTCGCGCTGCTCGAAGGGGCGTTCGCACCTCTGACCGGCCCGGCCGTGCGCGGACCCCTGACCCGCTGGTGCGCTCTCGTGGGCGACAAGAAGGTGCGGCACGGGTCGGAGGCGACCCTCGTAGCGCTCCGCGCACAGCTGCGCAACTGGCGCGATGTCCTGCTCGGCTCGCGCGATCCGATCTCGTTCGCCAAGCATTTCGGGCTGAAGGTCGCGTTCCAACAGGCGGTCAGGGTCGCGCGGACCTTGCCGCTCGAGACCTTCCTGCTGCTCGGCGGGATCGCACTGATGGCAGCCGCGGGCTACGCCCTCGGATCCGACACCACAAAGACCGGCACTGCGGTGGCCGCCACCGTGCTCGGCTTCTTCGGAGTCACTGGCGCCGGTCTGCTCGCCCGTGCAAAGGCGCAAGCGGCGGTGCTCTCGGTCCACCTCCGCGAGGCGTTCTACCGCGACCTGGTGGAGGAGCAGGCGACGGTGCTTCCCAAGTGAGCAACCTGGAGTCCGCACTCGCGAAGGTCGAGCACGTCGTGGTCTTGATGATGGAGAACCGCTCCTTCGACCACATGCTCGGCTATCTCAGCCTCGAGGGCGGCCGCGACGACATCGACGGCTTGCGGGCCGGGATGGCGAACGACTACGGCGGCCGCTCGTACCCGATCCACCATCTGGAGCGAACTGCGTTCGAGCCGGCCGAGGATCCCGACCACTCGGGGGACGCCACCAGTGTCCAGATCGCCGGCGGAGACATGAGCGGCTTCGTCGACAGCTTCGCGGCGAAGCTCGCGCAGCGGGGCGTGTCCGGCCACGATCCGGGTCTGGTCATGGGCTACTACAACGCCTCCGATCTCCCGGTCTACGACCACCTGGCGGCCGAGTTCTGTGTCTGCGACCGCTGGTTCAGCTCGGTCCCCGGCGCCACCTGGCCGAACCGGCTGTACGCGATCGCCGGCCGCGCCGACGGCACCCGCGACGACAAGCCCTCCGGGCAGTCTCCCCTCTACAACCTCCCGGCATTCGTCCGCCACCTTGACGCGCACGACGTGTCGTGGCGCTGGTACTCGTACGACCCGGGAACCCTGCGCTGCATCGACAAGCATTACTGGCTCACGCACTGGGACCGCTTCGCGTATGTCGACAAGACGAAGCTCTCGTGGAAGACCGAGCTCGAGGAGCTGCCGTTGATCGACGAGGCGAGCAGGAGCTTCCTCGAGGACGCGGCCCTCGGCACCTTGCCGGCGGTCTCCTGGGTCGACCCGAACTTCAAAGACTCGAACCTCTACGGAGGCGACTCGAACGACGACCACCCGCCGTCGGACGTGCACGACGGGCAGCTGCTCGTGCTCTCGGTCTACCACGCGCTCGCGTCCGGGCCGCTCTGGGACAAGACCCTCCTGCTCATCACCTATGACGAGCACGGCGGCTTCCACGATCACGTGCCGCCGCCCGCGGCCGAGGACGACGATCCCGCGCACTTCGGCCAGTACGGCATCCGCGTTCCTGCCCTCGTTGTCTCGCCCTGGGTCGCCCGCGGGTCGGTGTCGAACACCCTCTTCGACCACACGTCGATCATCAAGACGATCCTCCTTCGCTTCTGCGGCGAAGCGGATCTCGAAGACCACGGCTCGCACCTGCCCCGCGTGCTGGCCTGGCTCGACTCCGGCCACCCCCACTACATGGGAAAGCGAACAGCACTCGCCAACCAGCTCGGCGAGCTGCTGACCGAACCGACGCCCCGACCCGCCCCCGGCCGGGATGCCCTCGTCGAGGACGCCGCGACTCGCAAAGCGGAACAGGTCAAGGCTGCGCTCATGAGCACCCCGACCGGCGGGGCGTCGCCTCTTACCGAGCTCCAACTCGGCGTCGCACTCGCAGCCCGCGAGCTCCGACGCAAGGGATTGCCGCCCTCCCAGCCATGACCGCGAAGACCACATTCGCCAAGCAGGACGGACTCACCGTCTGCGCGTATCCGGGCGACGGCGCAGTGCTGCTCGCGTTCGACTTCGACGAGTCGCGGCAGGCCGACCTCGCCGGTTTCGCTATCGAGTACACCGACCCCGACGGGAAGACCATGCCGGTGCTGAACCGGCTGAGCTTCGGGCAGGCGATCGTCAGCACAACGACTCCCCAGGAGCGAAAGTTCACGCCCACCGACGAAGCGCCGCTGCAGAAGTTCCACTGGGACCACTTCCCGTCCGACGTCAAGCCGGGCACGTTCACCTACAAGGTCACGGCGATGCTCTTCAAACCGGGCAGCGAGACGGACCTCACTCCGGGGCCGTCGGCGGAGGTCGAGGTGTCGCTGATGCCGGCCGGCCCGACGCCGTTCCTGCTCGGCTTCACGCGCGGCTACGTCTCCTCGCAGGCGTACGCGGACGAGTTCCACAACGCGCCCTACGAGCCGACACCGCCGACCTTCGACTTCGACACGACCACCTACCAGCAGCAGTACCACTGGCTGGGCTTCCACGCCCGCAGGCTGGTGTTCGACTTCCTCGCCGAGGCGCTTGCCGACCAGACGCGTTCGCTCGACGTCTTCGCCTACGACCTCGACGAGCCGGACGTGATCAAGCAGCTCGGCCAGCTCGGCTCACGGCTGCGCCTCTACCTCGACGACTCCGCGAGCCATGTGGGCGACAAGGCGCTCGAGCCGAAGGCGCACGCCTGGCTGGCCTCCCAGGGCGCCGAGATCAAGGTCGGCCACTTCCAGCGCTTCTCGCACGACAAGGTGATGATCCAGAGGAAGGGCGATACCGCCCTGAAGGTGCTGAGCGGTTCGGCGAACTTCAGCGTGCGCGGGCTCTACGTCCAGTCGAACAACGTGTTCGTCTTCGACGACCCCGCGACCGCAGCCCTCTACGCGCAGGCGTTCCAGCAGTCCTGGGACGACCCGAAGGGCTTCGCCAAGAGTCCACTCGCAGCCGGCTGGCACGACGCGGGCGGCCACGACGGCCTCCCGAGCTACTCCGTCTGTCTCAGCCCGCACCACGACCCGACCGTCTCGCTCAATCGGGTGGCCGACGCGATCACGAACGCTCAGAGCTCGGTTCTGTTCGCGATCATGGAGATCGGCAGCGGCTCCGGGCCGCTGCTCGACGCGGTCAAGGCGCTGCCCACCCGATCGGAGCTGTACGCCTTCGGCACGACTCAGCGGCTCGACGGGTCGCTGCACGTCGAGAAGTCGGGCGACCCGGAGGGCGGCACGTTCATTCCTTTCTCGTACCTCTCGAAGCACGTTCCGCCGCCGTTCAGCGCGGAGTGGAGCGGGGGCGGGGGACAGGTCATCCATCACAAGTTCGTCGTCACCGACTTCAACGGCGAGACCCCGCTCGCCTTCGGTGGATCGTCCAACCTCGCCGGCGGCGGGGAGAAGGAGAACGGCGACAACCTCGTCTGCTTCACCGACCGCGACACCGCCACCAAGTACGCGATCGAGGCGATCAAGCTGATCGACCACTACCGGTTCCGCGCGGTGATGCAGAACGCCACCGACGCCAAGCCGCTCCAACTCGCCGGTCGCAGCGCCAACTGGGCTGCCCCGTCTTACGTGTCAGGCAGCCCGAAGAGCCGGGAGCGGACGGTGCTGGTCAAGACGTCGTAGCCTCGAGGCGGGCGTCGACGACTTCGTGCGCCGCCGCTTCCGCGAGCGCGTCGCCGGTCAACGCCGCGAGGCTCGGCGTGAGGTGGCCCGAGTAGCCTCGAGGCGTGTGGATGGTCGAGGATGAGCCGCCGGTTGACCCGGATGTCCGCGAGCTGGCGGTGACGCTTGCGGCGGGCGGGCCGCGCTGGGTTTCGCCGGACGGGGAGTTCGCGATCTGGTCGGCTTCGCTCGAGAACGGGCGGACGGTCACGCTGCGCGGCGGTCTCGGCCACGTTGCCGCCGGGGAGAGCATCGTCGTTGCCGGCGCGGTCGAGCGGCACGAGCGTTACGGCTGGCAGTTCTCCGTTGCGTCGTTCCGCTCGGCCTTGCCGCAGACGGCGGACGGTGTTGCGCTCTGGCTGCGGCGTCGCGTTCCTGGCATTGGCCCGACCTTTGCGCGTGCGATCGTCGAGCATTTCGGCGCGGAGCATGTCTTCGCCGAGCTCGATCGTGATCCGGAGCGGCTGCGGGAGGTGCGGACGAAGGCGGGCCGCGCGATCTCGCGTCGTGCGATGGAGCGGGCGGTCGAGGCGTGGCGTGAGGTCGCTGCCATCCGCGAGGTTGAGGCGTTCCTGTTCTCGCACGAGATCGGGGCGGGCCTCGCCGCGCGGCTCGTCCGTACGTACGGGACGGACGTGATCGCCGTGCTCGAGGACGATCCGTACCGGCTGACCGAGGTGCCGCGGGTCGGTTTCCGCGTGGCCGACCGCGTTGCGCGCTCGCTTGGCATCGAGCTCGACGCGCCGCAGCGGCTGCGCGCGGGCCTCCTCTTCGCGCTCGCCGAGGCGGCCGGCAACGGCAACGTCTTCTTGCCGCTTCCGGAGCTGTGGCAGGCGGCGGCGCGGCTGCTCGAGGTGCACGACGCAGAGCCCCTCGAGGCGGCGCTCGCCCGGCTGACACGCGAGGAGGAGGTCGTCGTTGAGCGCGAGCGCGTCTACCTCCCCGAGCCGTGGGAGGCCGAGACGCGCCTCGCTGCTGCGCTCTCCGAGCGCGCGGCGGCACCGGACGACGAACTGTTCGACCCCCCGCGACGGCCCGAGGGGATCGAGGTGTCGGACGAGCAGTGGGAGATTGTCGAGCTCGTCCGCACGCGGCCGCTCGTTCTTCTCACCGGGCTTCCGGGCGCCGGCAAGACGCACACGCAGCGCGTCGTCGTCGAGTTGGCCCGCCGCGCCGGCGTCCGTGTCCTCCTCTGCGCGCCGACGGGCAAGGCGGCGCGCCGGATGCGCGACCTGACCGGCCACGACGCGATGACGATCCATCGCGCGCTCGGCTACTCGCCCAAAGAGGACAGGTTCCTACGCGACGAGGACGATCCGCTCTCGAACGACTTCGAGCTCGTGATCGTCGACGAGGCGTCGATGCTGTCGCTCGAGCTCGCCGACGCGCTGTTCCGCGCCGCCGGCGACTGCCACATACTGCTCGTCGGCGACACCGACCAGCTGCCACCAATCGGCCCGGGCCGCGTGCTCGCCGACCTCGTCGAAAGCGACGTGGCGCCGCGCGTCCACCTGACCGCGATCTACCGCCAGGCTGCACGCTCCCTCATCATCCGCAGCGCCCGCCGCATCAACGACGGCCAACCGCCCTTCCTCTCGCTCGACGAAGCGCACGCCCACCTCGGAGAGCAGGAGCTCGACGAGGACTTCATCTGGATCTCGCGCAGCGGCCCCGAAACCCTGCGGGAGGCGGTGCTCGAACTCGTCTGCGAGGCGCTGCCGCGGCGCGGCTTCGACCCGCGCACCGAGGTGATGACGCTCGTCCCGATGCGGCGCGGAATCGTGGGACTGACCGCCCTGAACGCCGAGCTCGAGCAGCGCCTCAACCCACACGGAACGCCCGTCGTTCGCGAACTCCGCGTCGGTTCGCGCATCGTCCAGACCCGCAACGACTACACACCCGAACGCGAGGTGATGAACGGCGAGGTTGCGTTCGTCCTCGCGTGGGACGAGGAAGAGGGGGAGGCGCTGCTCTCGCTCGACGACGGCGAGCGAGAGGTCGCCGTCCCCGCGTCGGCGCTTGAGACGTACGAGCTCGCCTGGGCGCTCACCATCCATCGCGCGCAGGGCTCCCAGTTCCCGGCCGTCGTCGCGCCGTGGTCCTCCGCAGTACCACGTGATGCTGTCGCGGCCGCTCCTGTACACCGCGGTGACCCGCGCGCAGCGACTCTGCGTACTCGCCGGCGAGCGACGGGCGCTGCTGACCGCGGTCGCGCGAGAACAAGGACGAACGCGCCACTCCTCGCTCGCCGAACGTCTACGCGGCTGAGCGCAGGAGCGCGTCGAGAACGCGTGCCTGGTCGGTTCGACTCACCGGAGGAGGGGAGCGGTGCGGGACCTGTTGGACTGCGTGAGCGGATCCTTGAGTCGGGTGTGCTCAGGTCGAGCGAGCGGTGCGGCCTGCTGTCGGTTGTAATGACTGACGTAGACGCCGAGGCACGTGTTCGAGCTGGCGGCGGCTGAGGATCAGCGGCCTGTCCGGCCCCCACCCCCGGAGGAGCGGTATGCCTTGGGACATTCCTACCTATTGCTCGCAAGACCTCACTTCTGTCCAGATTCGGGTCTACTATCGCCGAGCGATGAGAGAAGCCCTCTAGCCTTCATGTGCTGCGAATCGCACTCCTTGCGCTGCCGGTTGTCGCCGTCGTCGGCGCGATTGTCTTCGTCAGTCACGCACCGTTCAGTCGCTATCTCGCAGCGGCCGGAGGAATCGCGGCGTTCCCTCGGGGTATGCGGATTGGTGATCGTGAAGTGCTGGGACGGTGACTTCCCTAGCAAGGCCGGCCCTGTGGAATGGAAGGAGTCGGTCAAGAATGTCGACGCTTCAGTGGCGGCGCTTCAGCGGGAGGTGGCCGCGCTCTACGAACATGTCGACGAATCACTCACTTTGGTCGACAGCGAGACGAACACCCTCAAGCAGCAGGATCGCGCACTGCTCGCGTACATCCAACAAACCGAAGAGTTAGTTCTGGAGCACCTCACCACGGACCCCAGCGGACACGAATAAGACCGCAGGAGAGATTCTTACGCTGAGACGCGCCTCCGCTTGGAACGCTTAACCGACTTAGCCGGCGAGCCCCCCAGTTGTTTGCTGAGTCGCTCGCGCGCATCGACGAAGTCCTTCTGCGCGCGGCGTCGAATTCGCCGCGCCACTTCGCGGCGCTCGCGTCGCGGTCGCTGCGAATCTTCTCCGCCTCCTTCGCCGCCGTCGAAAGCTTGGATCGCCGCTGCGCGCTGCTTCGCGTTGCGTTCAAGCCGGCGCGTTCAAGCGGTCAAGTTCGGTATCTGCCTCCTGGCTCCTGCCACGGTGGACTGCGGCCACTCTTCTCCCCCTCCCGTCACCCCGACGACGAGTCGGCATTCAATCACGTCCTTCTTTGCTGCCGTATTCCCATCACGCGGACCGGACGGTGCTGGTTCTCCTATCGGCCGATCCGGCGTTGCTCTTGACGGCTCTTCTCCTGTCCTATGAGACGACGTTGGCGATCCACAGTATCGGGCTAGCAAGTGATGGCATCCTAAGCTTTTGGTTGGCTTCGTGTTTAGGTTTGGCTGTCATGGACATGCCTGAAACAGGCACTAGCGCACGCATTACGAACACCATACGCTCGGTCTCGACGCGGATCGGCATGCAGCGCGTTCGGCTAACCCCTCGATCCGCGTCCATACAGCAATCATCTTCCTCTTGGTGGGTCTAGGTCAATGACCCGTCCGCGTCAACCTGACCCACTACCGCACCGGCCGCTGCTATGAGACGAACGCCTTCCGGACGTCGGCTGCTGACCAAGTGACGCTGCCGTGCGGCCTTCGTATCCCTTTGGCGGTGAGGTTCTCGGCTATCTCCTGGAGTGACATCCCCTTCTCGAGCATCCGTCTGATCCTCATCCGCCAGACATAGTCGTCTTGGTTGCAGAACACGTGCGAGAGCCGGACGTTCCATGGGACGAGATGTCCACCATCAGCTTTGAGCCTGAAGTGGTCCGCGGATGGTGCCCAGTCCTGCCGAGCAGTTGATTTCGGGTCGAAGTAGCCTCGTCCCTTGTGGCAGAAACACTTAGGCATCTCGCAGCGGAGTTCGATGATCTGGCCTCGTCGCGCCATCTGAACGAGGACACCGCGTGTGCCGAGCGCTCGAAGTTGGTCAGCGAGCGCGTTCCCCGCTGTTGCGTCAGGGCTTGTCGCTCTCGGCGTCACACCTGGTCTCCTCGCTCTGGTTGGTAGATCGCGACCGGGCACGCTGGCTCCGCGTGGATTCACACTCCGCGCAAGCTCAACGGGCACTAGCTCTCGACCCGGCTTCTCGAGGCACCTTATGCTCGTCGGGTGCAGGTCCGGGAGACGAACCTCAAGCAGCTGGTCCAAGGCGAGAAGCAGTTTCGCGTTCCGCTCTGGCAGCGCCAGTACACGTGGCGGCAGATCTACCACAAGCTGCTATGGCGCGACATCCTCGAGCAGTACTTGAGGTCGGGCGATGGAACCAGTGGCTCCGGGACGGGTCACTTTCTCGGCAGCCTTGTTCTCGCGCCAATCCCGTTCCCCGCCAGCGGCGTCGCGTCCTACTTGATTGTCGACGGCCAGCAGAGGATCACCACGTTGATGGTGATCCTCTGCGCGATACGGGACGCCGCCGCCAAGACGGATCCCCAGGCCGTCGAGCGCTACGACGAGCTGTACCTGATCAACAAATTCCACGAAGGCGAGGCGCGCTACCGGTTAGTGCCGACCCAAGCCGACCGCGACCCTTTCTTCGCCTGCGTGACAAGGAGCACGGCTGCCGGGGGTCAGGATCCCATCGGGGAGGCCTACCGCTTCTTCCGAAGCGACGTTGAGCTGCTTGACCCTGAGGAACAGCCCCTGGATCTCGAACGGCTCGCGGCTGTCGTGGTCGAACGTCTTGCCGTTGTCGACATCACCACCGGGCAAGGCGATAACGCGCACCGGATCTTCAGTCTCTCAATGCAACAGGCGTCAACCTCACGCAGGCCGATCTCCTTCGCAACCTCATCTTCATGCTCCTTCCGTCGAAGGGTGAGAACGTCTACGACACCGTTTGGCGCCCTATGGAGCAGCTCATCGGATTCGAGAACCTAGAAGGACTTGCTCGCGTTACTCTTCGTCGCCCTACGTTTCGACGAAACGCCAGTAGCGGTACCCCTCAGGCGCACCAGGCATCTTCTTCGTGCGGGTCCCGAATAAAACGCCCGGCCGATCACCGCGCACGACGGCTCCTATCCCCCATGGGAGCTCCCGAATGCGCTGAAGCTCGCCCTCCTCGAACGCACGCATGACGATCGCCCGAAGCTGCTCACCGAGAAAACGCGCCGCCGGCTGGGATCCGTCGTCTGTCGTCCTCCAAGCGCGTCGACCTCTCACCAGCCTCGAGCTTCTCGGCATAGGAGCGAAGCTCGGCGTCGATGCCTTCGATGACCCCCACCTCCATCCCGTAGACGCCGGCTGCAACGATCTTCGCCCGGACGAGCGACTCCAGCCTCAACAGCTCCTCAAGCTCGCCCGGCTCGGGGAGCATCGTCGTCAGATACACCTCGTCGTGCGGCGACAGGAGCCGAATGACCCGACCGTTCCGCTGTACGACCCGCTGCGGGTTCCACGGCATGTCGTACGAGATGACGGCCTGCGCCTGCTGGAGGTTCTGGCCTTCGGAGAGGACGTCGGTCGAGAGCAGGAGGTCGACCTCACCCTCGGGCGGCACGTAGTCGGGGCCGACGACCGTCTTTGGTGAGAAGCGCGCGAGGAGCTTGCCGCGCTCGTCGGGGCTCGTGTCGCCCCGACGACCGTGACCCGCTCGCGGCCACCGATGGCCGCTGCTCGATTCCATCTTCCGATCCTTCCGGCCGCATCGATCCGGAGGGGCTGACGGTGGCGGAGGGTACGCCGCCGGACATCGAAGCCGCCTGGCGGCGGGCGGTAGAGGACATCGTCCGCGAACACAACGAGCGAGCCGATCCCCGTGCGGCTGAGAAAAGCGTTGGGCCAGCTCAGCGCTGGGCCCTCACGCTGCTGAGGAACACGTCGGTGGTCCTTCCGGATGGCGCCGACGAGGCCAACGATGCGCTCGAGGTCGAACGCAGCGGCTCGGTGCGGCGTGCCCTGAATGAGATCCGCGCAGAACTGGCCGACGAGCGGATCAGCGCCAACGAGGCGGCCGAGCGGGTTGTCGCGCTACCTCTCGGCCTACGTCGAGTGCGAGCACCTGACCCAGCTCGAGGTGCTCGTCGCGCGCGGCGAGATCGAGCGGCCGGAGCGCGACGACCCGCAGGGCGAGCTCATCCGCCGGCAAGGGGACGAGCACGAGCAGCGCTACCTCGCCTCCGCTCGACGGCCGCGAGGTCGTCGAGATCGACTTCCGGCGCGACTGCGACTGGGAGCGCGCCGCGCGCGAGACCGAGCAGGCGATGCGCGCCGGCGCCGACGTCGTCTACCAGGCGTGCTTCGTCGACGGCGGCTGGCGCGGGCTCGCCGACTTCGTCGAGCGCCAACCGGACGGCTCCTACGAGGTCGTCGACACGAAGCTCGCGCGGCACGGGAAGCCCTCGCACGTCCTCCAGCTCTGCTTCTACTCCGAGTAGATCGGGCGGATCCAGGGCCGCGGCCGGAGCGCATGCACATCGTGCTCGGCAACGGCGAGCGCGAGCGTACCGCGTCGCCGACTTCGTCGCCTACTACCGGCGCGTCCGCGGCCGCTTCCTCGACGCCGTCCGCGACGCGCGCGACCGAGCCGTACCCGTGCGGCACTGCGACCTCTGCGACTGCAAGGACCGTCTGCGAGCGCGTGGTGGGACGAGCGCGACCACCTCGTCCGCGTCGCCGGGATCCGCCGCGACCAGATCGAGCGGCTCGGCGGCGGTCGGCATCGCGACGCTCGAGGGGCTCGGCGACGCGCCGCCCGACGACCGACGGTCGCCGCGGCTCGCCGCCGCCACGTTCGAGAAGCTGCGCGAGCAGGCCGCGCTCCAGCTCCGGCCGCCGGCGCACCGGCCGCACGCCTACGAGCTGCTCGCCGCCCGAGGTCGAGCGCGGGCTCGGCGCTGCTCCCGAGCCGTCGCCGGGCGACCTCTTCTTCGACATCGAGGGCGACCCGTTCTGGGAGCCGCGGCCGCGGCCTCGAGTACCTCTTCGGCGTGCCGTCGTGCCGGCGGCGAGCGGCTTCACGCGCTCTGGGCGCACGACCGCGACGAGGAGAGGCGCGTCTCGAGGACGTTCGTCGACCTCGTCCACGAGCGCCTCGCGCGAGCACCCCGACCTGCACGTCTACCACTACGCGACGCTACGAGCCGACCGCGCTCAAGCGGCTCATGGGCAGTACGGCACGCGCGAGGACGAGGTCGACGACCTGCTGCGCGCGCGAGATCCTCGTCGACCTGCTACGAGGTCGTCCGCCAGGGGCTCCGGATCTCGCTCCCGAGCTACTCGACTCAAGAACGTCGAGCAGTTCTACTTCGAGCGGCGAGGCCGAGCTGCGCGGCGGCGACGACTCGATCCTGCTCTACGAGCGCTGGCTCGGACGAGCGCGACCAGGCGCTCCTCGACGGGATCGAGGCGTACAACCGACGAGGACTGCCTCTCCACGCTGGCGGCTCCGCGACTGGCTGCTCGACCGCAGGGCCGAGGCCGAGGCGGCGTGGGACACGGAGATCCCGTGGCGCGAGCCGCCCGACGACGCATGAGCCGAAGGACGACGACCGAGTGCCGACGAGCGGGACGGCTCGCGCGCCGAGCTGCTCACGCGCGAGCCGCTGCTGGCCGAGCTGCTCGACTACCACCGGCGCGAGGCCAAGCCCGCGCTGGTGGGCCTTCTTCGACCGGCTCGAGCAGACCGTCCGAGAGCTGATCGAGGACGCGGAGGCGATCGGCGGTCTCGAGCCGACGGGTCGTGCGAGGACGCGGCGACTCGGCGTCCGGGCTTCGCGTTCCCGGTCCAGCAGCACCGGCTCGACGCCGGCGACGCCGTCGGCGACCCGTTCACCGGGCAGGCGCGGGGACGATCGTGGAGCTCGACGACGGACGCGCGGCTCGCCGTGCGGCGCGGGCCGGCGTCGACGAGCGGCCGCTGCCGCGGGCGCTCATTCCCGGCGGGCCGTTCGACGCCACGCCCAGCGCGGGCGCTGCTCCGGATCGGGCGCTCGCTCGACGCGATCGCCGTCGCGCGCCTGAGGGCGTCCTGCACCGCGACCCGCCGCTCGCACGGCGCGCGCGTGCAGGTCTCGACGCTCGACGAGATGCAGCGGGCTCGTCGAGCGCGTCGAGGGCCGGCACCTCGTCGTGCAGGGGCCGCCCGGCTCGGGCAAGACGTACACCGGCGCGCGCCTGATCGTCCACCTGCTCGGCCGCGGCAAGCGGGTCGGCGTCGCCGTCGCACGAGCCACAAGGCGATCCACAACCTCCTCCGCGAGGTCGAGGCGGCCGCGCTCGCGGCGGGCTGAAGACTCGTCGGGCTGAAGAAGGAGCGGCCGGATCGACGAGGCCGGGCTGATCGAGAGCTCGGCGAGAGCCGGCTTCGCCGACGAGGAGGTCCGCCTGCTCGCCGGCACGGCGTGGCTGTTCGCGCCGGCGCGAGCTCGACGGCACGCTCGACTACCTCTTCGTCGACGAGGCCGGCCAGGTCTCGCTCGCGGACGCGCTCGCGATGGGCACGTCGGCGCGCACGCTCGTGCTGCTCGGCGACCCGGTGCAGCTCGCGCAGGTCTCGCAGGCCGCTGCATCCCGCGGCTCCGGGCATGTCGTGCTCGAGCACCTGCTCGGCGACGCCCCGACGATCCCGGCGGACCGGGGCTCTTCCTCGAGCAGCTCCTGCGGATGCATCCGGACGTCTGCCGCTTCATCTCGGACGCGTTCTACGAGGGCGGCTCGAGCTCGGCGCCGGGTGCGAGCGCCAGCGGGACGGCGCTCGGGACCGGGCTGCGCTTCGTGGCGGTCGAGCACGACGGGAACCGCGGCGATCGCCCGAGGAGGCGGACGCGATCCGCGCCGAGATCGCGCGGCTGCTCGGGGCGCGATGGACCGACGCGGCGGTGCGAACGCGGCCACTCGCGCCCGCGACCTCTGGTCGTCGCGCCGTACAACGCGCAGGTGCGCGCTGCTGCGGGAGCCGCTCCCGACGGGCGCGCGCGTCGGCACGGTCGACAAGTTCCAGGGCCAGGAGGCGGCGGTCGTGATCTTCTCGATGGCCGCCTCGAGCGGCGAGGACGTGCCGCGCGACCTCGAGTTCCTGTTCTCCCGCAACCGCCTCAACGTCGCGATCTCGCGGGCGCGTGCCTCGCCTACGTCGTCGCGAGCCCGCGGCTGCTCGAGGTCGGCTGCCGCTCGATCGAGCAGATGCGGATGGCGAACGCGCTGTGCCGCTTCGTGGAGGAGGCGGCATGACACGTGGAAGTCAGCTTCAGGTTCGGCTCTACGTGAACCGATACCCCGACGAGCTCAGCGAAGCTGCGCTCGCGGCCTTTCCAGACCTCGCCGAGCGAAGGCCAACGATTCGGTGGACGGCGCCGCTTGAGACGGCCGGTTACGCCGAGCCGCAGGATCGGGCTTTTCTGGCGGCGATTGAGCGGGACAATCTTGGCCGTCGCTCCAGGACTTCTGGCCACGGAAGGGCCCGGTTTGGGACGCGCTGGCCGTGCTCGACTTCCCAGACGGGACGAAGAGGTGCGCTCCTTGCAGAAGGCAAGAGTCATCCGGCGGAGGTCTACGGCGGTGGCACTCGGCCCGCGAGCCCTGATTCGCGGAAACGGATCGAGGATGCTCTGGGCCAGACCCAGCGTTGGCTTGGCGTCGCGATCCCAGTGGAGACATGGCTGGACCCGCTTCGCCCAGGTGGCTGGACACTCATCCCTCTACCAGAGCGCCAACCGCTACGCGCACCTCTACTGGTTGCGTGAGGTAGCCGGCGTGGACGCCTGGCTGACGCATCTCCTCTTCGTCGACGACCCGACGTACGGAGCAACCTCCCAAGAACTGTGGGAGGAGAAACTGCCGGAGCTCGAACCCGCGACCTCCGGCGTGACAGGCCGGCGCTCTAACCAACTGAGCTACGCCCCCGCGGACGGCCCAGTGTAGCCCGGGTCAGTACGCTCCCGCCGTGACCCTCGTCGACTGGATCGCGCTCGCGGTCGTCGCTGCTCGCAGCGTTCGGCGGGTATGCGGCGCGGGCTCGATCCTCAGCGCGTTCTCGCTCGCCGGGCTCGCGCTCGGCGCGTACATCGGCGCGCGCGTCGCGCCGCACTTCCTGAGCGGCGGGCAGAGCTCGCTCTGGATCGGCCGTCGCCGGGCTCGCCGGTGCGGTCGATCGGTGCGGGGCTCCTCCAGACGGTCGGCCGTGATCGCCGGCTCGTGTCTCCGCGGCGGCCTGCGCATCACGCCGCTGCGCGTGGTCGACTCGATGGGAGGGCTCGCTGCTCGGCATCGTCACCGGCCTCGCGATCGTCTGGGTCTGCGCCGCGGTCGTCCTCGACGCGCTCGGACCGCGGACGCGTCGCTATCCGCCACGATGTGCAGCGTTCGTGGATCGTGCGGAAGCTCGACGCCGCGCTTCCGCCGAGCCGCTCTACGCCGTGCTCAAGGCAATCGACCCGTTCCCGTCGATCACCGGCCCGTCGGCGCCGACGCTGCCGCCGTCGGTCGGCGTGCTGCGCAACCACGCGGATCCGCTCGTCGCTCACCCGCGTCGTCAAGGTGCTCGGCACGGCCTGCGGGGAAGGAGTCGAGGGGAGCGGCTGGTTCGCGCGCCGCGACCTCGTCGTCACCGCGGCGCACGTCGTCGCCGGCGAGCGCAGCACCGTCGTCGAGATCCCGGGCGACGCCGGACGCATACGCCGCAACCGTCGTCGTCTTCGACGTCCACAACGACATCGCCGTTCTCCGCATCGCGGGCGCGACCGCGCCGTCCGCTGCGCATGGCGGATCCACAGGACGGAGCCTCGGTCGCGATCGTCGGCTACCCGCTCGACGGGAACCTCACGGCGATCCCCGGCCGCGTCGGGCGCACCGCGAACGCGTTCACGAAGGACGCGCTCGGCGCGCGGCCCGGTCGAGCGCGCGATCACCGCCGTCGCCGGACGCGTGCAGCAAGGGCGACTCCGGCGGCCCGGTGATCGACACGCGCGGCGCCGTCGAGGCGACGATCTTCGCCAAGAAGAAGGGCTCGCCGAGCGGCTACGCCGTCCCGGCCTCGATCATCCGCACCGACCTCGCGAGCGCCGGCCGGCACGCCGTGTCGACCGCAGGCCTGCGCGCCCTAGTCGCTCGGGCAGCAGCTCGACGACGTTGAGCGGCTGGCGGAACGGCGCCACGACGTAGACGCCGTTCGCGACCTCGCGCGCGTGGGCGATCAGCTCCTGTCCCAGCTCGAGGCCGACGTCGCGCGCGTCGGCGCCGGCCGCCGCGTACCGCTCCTGCACGCTGCTCGGGGACGACGATGCCGGGCACCTCGTTGTGGACGCGGATCGAGCGTCTCGGTCGTGCGGATCGGCCAGACGCCGACGAGCACCGGGATGGGCCACGCGCCGCCGAGCCGCTCCCGAAACGCCTCGAGCGGCTCGAGGTCGAAGAGGATCTGCGTCATCGCGAAGCGCGCGCCCGCCGCGACCTTGCGATGGAAGCGCTCCGCCTCGAGACCGAGGTCGTCGGCGGTCGGATTGACCGCGACGCCGGGGAAGAACGACGTCGGCGCGTCGATCGCGCGGCCGTGCCAGTCCTCGCCGCTGTTCAGCCGCGCGATGCAGGTCGACGAGGCCGATCGAGTCGACGTCGTACACCGCGCCCGTTCCGGGATAGTCGCCGGCCTCGGGCGGGTCGCCGGTGACGGCGAGGATGTTGCGGACGCCCTCCGCGTGCGCGCCGAGCAGGATCGACTCGAGGCCCGCGATCGTCATGTCGCGCGGCGTCAGGTGCGGAATCGTCTCGACGCCGGTGAACCGCTCGATCGCGACGGCGGCCATGACCCCGCTCATCCGCGCCCGCGCGCGCGGGTTGTCGTTGACGTCGAGGAACTGCGCACGGCCGGAGTCGCGGACGGCGCGCGCGGTCTTCGATGAGCGCTTCGGGATTCGCGCCGAGCGGCGGGTCGACCTGGACGGAGACGACGAACTCGCCCGCGCGGAGAGCGCGCGCGAGCTGCGTCTCCTCCTCGCTCGCGTGCCGGCTGCGTCGCCGTCTCGCGCTGGCGGACGAGGAACGAGCCGGTCGGGCGCCGCTCCTCGTCGACCGCCGCGCGGATCGCCTCGATCTGCGCCGGCGTCGTGCCGCAGCAGCCGCCGATGACCCGCGCGCCGAGCTCGCGCGCCCGCGCCGCGAACTCACCGAAGTACGCGGGCGTCGCGTGCGGGAAGACGATGCGCTGGCCCGACATGCTTGCGAGTCCGACGTTCGGGAGCGCAGCGAGCGCGTCGCCGCCGCCCTGCATGTGCGCGAGCGCCGTGAGCGCCGCGGCCGGCCCGGCACCGTGGTTCGCGCCGAACGCAGCGAGGCCGAGCGGACGCAAGCGCGCCGCCGCGTCCTCCGGCGTGACGCCGGCGAGCGTCATGCCCGTCGGCGTCGAACGTCAGCAGCGCGACGATCGGGAGCGAGGAGACGGAACGCACCGCCGCGAGCGCCGTCTCGAGCTCGTCGAGGTCGTAGAACGTCTCGACCATGAAGAGGTCGACGCCGCGGCCCTCGAGCACCGTCGCCTGCTCGGCGACGAGCTCGGCGGGATCGAGGCCGCGCAGCTCGACGTCGCCGAGCGGGCCGATCGAGCCGGCGATGAAGACGTCGCGCCCCGACACCTCGCGCGCCTCGCGCGCAACGCGCACCGCAGCGGCGTTGATCGCCTCGGTCTCGTCGGCGAGGAAGTACCGCGCGAGCTTGGCGCGATTCGCGCCGAACGTGTTCGTCTCGATGAGCTCGGCGCCGGCGTTGATGTAGCTGAGGTGGACGCCGAGGACGCTCTCGGCCGCGCGAACGTTCGCCTCCTCGGGGCAGCGGAGGCCGCGCGACCGCGCTCGCGAGCAGCGCGCCAATGCCGCCGTCGGCGACGACCGGCGGGCCGTCAGCGAGACGCTCGAGGAAGCGGCTCATGGGCCGGGATGAACGGTTCGGCCTTCCATCCCGCCCGCCACGGTGACGAGCTCGCCGGTGACATGGCCCGACAGCTCGTCGGAGGCGAGCACGACGACGGCGCGCGCGATGTCCTCGGCCATGGCGACCTTGCGCAGCGCCATCGTCCGGCTGATCCGCTCGACCAGCGCCGGGTCGAGCTCGCCGCGCGTCATCGGGGAGTACGTCCAGCCCGGCGCGACGGCGTTGACGCGGCCGCCCGGGCGCGATCCGCACGATCTCGTTCTTGAGGGAGAGCAGCAGGCCGCCCTGCAGCGCCGCCTTCGCGGCGGCGTAGTCGGCGTGCCCGGCCTCGCCGAAGCGCCCGGCCGTCGAGCCGACGAGCACGAGGTTGCCGCGGCCGGTCCGCTCGACGCAGCGGAGGAAGCCGCGCGCCGTGAGGAACGTCGCGGTGAGATTCGCGTCGAGTGTCGCGCGCCAGCGCTCGAGCGGGAGCTGCCACACCGGCTCGTCGTCGCGCGGCCAGTAGCCCGCGACCGCGGCGCAGACGTCGAGGTCTCCCGCTGCGGCGAACAGTGCGTCGACCTGCGCCTCGTCGGTGAGATCCGCCTGGATCGCGACGCCGCCGACCTCAGCGGCGAGCGCGTCGGCGCGTTCGGAGCTCGTGTTGTAGTGGACGACGACCTCGGCGCCCTCCGCCGCGAACGCGCGCACGCACGCGCTCCCGATCCCGCCGGCGCCGCCGGTGACGAGAACGCGCTTGCCGGAGAGGCCTGTCTCCATGCGCTGACGTTATCGTGCCGCCTACGCGTCCCATCATCAGCGACATGGAAGGCGTCGCCGGCATCGTCAAGTGAAGCAGGTCGCGCGGTGAGGTTGTGGAGGAGCCGCATCCTCTGCCGGGAGATCAACGCGCCGTCCGCGTCGCGGCGACCGCTCGCCGAGATCGGCGCGACAACCACCGCGCCGGCAGCCCGCCCGCTGCATCGCGCGCGTTCACGCCTCCTCGACCCCGCGTGCGAGTACGTCGTGCAGGAGGGTGGACGGAGTACACTGGATTCCTCGCAGTCGAGCTGCGCGCGACGCCGCTCGTCGGCATGCACTCCCAGCAGGTATGACCGTTGACGCTCGGATCGCACTGCTCCGCGAGGCGGGCAGCCTCGTTCACGGTCGCGAGGTCGTCGACCGTGATCCGCGAAGCTGAGCGAGGCCTCCACGTCCGCCGACCTCGTCACGGCGACCGCGATGGAGCCGCGTGGCGCCGATCCGGAGCCAGCTCACGCTCGATGAGGAGGGCCGACGTTCGCGCGAGACGACGCCTCTCTGCTCCGAACAGCTCGCACGAAGAAGCGCTGCCGACTCGTCGATGTCGCGACGCTCGGAAGTCGTCACGCTCGCGATCGAGTTCACACGCTCGCCGCTCACGTCGTACCGAGCCGCTAACGTCGCGTCACTCGCCCGTGCGCAGCCGCGTCCGGGCACGACTGGTGGCAGCTTCGTCGGTTCTTCTTCTGATGGCAGGCAGCGTCGTCCGGATCTCGATCGCGCCCGTGAAGGCGCTCCATCTCGTCCATCCGGACGAGGTCGAGCTCACGCGCGCCGGCGTCGTCGGCGACCGCCGCTTCTGGCTTCGCGACGCCGACTGGCGGCTCGCGAACGGCAAGCGCTTCCCGCAGCTGATGCAGATCCGGCCGGAGTGGGACGAGGAGACGCGCCGCCTCGCGTTCGAGCTGCCGGGCGGCGAGAGAATCGAGGGAGTCGTCGAGCCGGGCGAGCCCGTGCGAGTCGGTTCTCTACGGAACGTACGCATCCGTCGCGCCGCGTGCCGGGGCCGTGGGAGGAGGCGATCTCCGAGCTCGCCGGCGAGCCGTTGACGCTGCTCTGGTCGGACGGCGGCGCGGTCGACCGCGGCGCCGATCGCGGCGGCTGGGCATCGATCATCTCCCGCGCGTCGATCGAGGGCCTCGGCGCGCATGGCCGGCGCGCGACGCGCCCGACGGCGCCAGTTCCGGATGCTCTTCGAGATCGACGGCGTCGGCGCGAACGAGGAGGACGAGTGGATCGGCCGCCACGTGCAGGTCGGCGACGCGGTCGTCGAAGCCGCTCGGTGACGTCGGCCGCTGCGTCACCACGACCCGGAATCGCCGACACGGGCGAGTTCGCGTTCCCGACGCTCGACACGCTCGCCGGCTACCGCCGCGACGGCGTCAGCGGAGCCGCTTCCGCTCGGCATCTACTGCGACGTCGTCGAGCCCGGACGTGTTCGGCTAGGCGACGCGGTCGTTCGCCGCATAGCATTCCGGGTATGGCAGCGAAGCCTCGCGCCGAAGTGAAAGGCCCCGTCGAGCGGCTGCACGAGAAGATCGCGACGCGCGACACGGGCTGGTTCTTCGCCCAGATCGCCGATCGCGTCGCCGAGCGGCGCACCGCGATGGGCCTCTCCCAGCGCGAGCTCGCCGAACGGTGCGGGACGACGCAGTCGGCGATCGCGCGCCTCGAGCGCGGCGGCCGGCCGCCGCGGATCGACACGCTGCTTCGCATCGCCGACGCGCTCAACTGCGACCTCGTCGTCGAGCTCGCGCCGCGCGACGAGTAGCCGATGCCGCGCGTCGCGGTCGTCGGCGACTCGATCTCGGCGGGATCGCCGCTCTGGGATCCCGACCCGGCCGTTCGCGCGCGCATCGAGGCGCCCGACGAGCGGAGCCAGTGGCAATGGTGGGCGGCGCAGGCATGACCCGAGCCTCGAGTTCCAGACGTCCGCGGTCTACGGCGAGCGCACGGATCAGATCGCGCTCCGCCTCGACCTCGTCCTCGACGGCGCCGACATCCTCGTCGTCCAGGGCGGGATCAACGACATCGCCCAGCAGCGCCCGGTCGAGGAAGCAGCCCGGAACCTCGAGGCGATGGTCGAGCGCGGGAGGGAGGCGGGTCTCGCGGTCGCGGTGCCCGACGTGCTCCCGTGGCCGGCCGGCGACGCGCGCGCCGCGGGCGAGATCGCGCGCCTCAACGAGCTCATTCACGCGATCGACGGCGTCACGCATCTCCCGTTCCACGACACGCTCGCGGGCGCGGGCTTCGACTGGAGCGACGACGGCGACCATCCGTCCGTCGAGGGGTACCGCCTGCTCGGGGAGTGCGCCGCGCCGCTGCTCGCCGTTAGGCGGCGTCGAGGCGACGCGCGCCGGAGTACGCGGACGAGTACCAGTCGGTCATCGTCGAGATGTGGACGACGGCTCCGCTGTGCGGCGCGTCGATCACGCGGTGGCGGCCGATGTAGATCCCGACGTGGCTGCCGCCGTCGAAGAAGACGAGATCGCCCGGCTTGAGGTACTTGCGCAGAACGCTCCGGCCGCGCGACATGTCGCCGTAGCTCGAGTGCGGCAGCGAGATCCCGAAGTGCTGGTAGACGTAGCGCACGAAGCCGGAGCAGTCGAAGCCGTAGCGCGGAGACGAGCCGCCCCACACGTACGGGACTCCGACGAACCGCCTCGCGTACTTGACGACCCGCACGCCGAGCGTGCGCTTGCGGCTTCGCGACGTGGTGGTGCCGGCGCCGGTGGTGGCTGCTTGTGCGAGTGCTTCCGCGTGTGCTTCTTGCCCGTCGCGGCGCTCGGCCGCGTGACCCGGCAGAGGCCGGACGAGTGCCACGAGAAGGGCGCTCGCGAGTACGAGCAGCAGTATGAGGAGGCGGAGTTGCCGCATTGGAAAGAGGAAGAACTCCCGTCGAAGGGGACGCGGCCGATTACCTGGCGGCCGCTCGCTGTCGGCGTGGACTTCTCTCAGGGAAGCAGCGGCGACCAAGACCGGCATGACCCGTCTGGGGGGTAAAGCGCGACATCTTCTTGTAAGCGAATCGGCGAGACGTCGCCAGATGGCGCCGGTTCTTAGGACGTTCTTCGCGCCCTCACAGGGCTCGCTCATGCCGACCGGCTCAATGGAGGCATGCCCGAGCCGACGAGAGTGGAAGCAGGACGCAGGCGCGCCCAGGTCGCGAAACGGACGGTGGCCGTGACCGCCGCAACCGGATTCGCGGTCGCGCTCGCTCTCGTTCGGCAAGGGCATCCCGCGACCGCGAGCTCGTCCGTCGACCCGCAGCACACGCGCTCGCAGTCGCGGGAGCTGTTCGGTCCTCCGAGAGCGACGACGAGAGCGGTTCACACGCTCGACGGCGGCTCGATCGCGCCGCCGTCGGGCGTGGCTCCGCCGGTCGCCACCGCGACGTCGTGAGCGGAATCGACTGGTACGCGGCCCGCGCAGCGGGGGTCGTCGCGTACGCGCTGCTCACGTCGGGCGTGCTGCTCGGGGTGCTGCTCGCCGGTCGCGCCCGCTTGCCGCGGTGGCCCGCGTTCGCCGTGACCGACGTCCACCGCTTCGTCTCGCTCCTCACCGGCGTGTTCATCGCGATCCACGTCTATGCGCTGCTGCTCGACCGGTACGCGCACGTCTCCGTCTCACGCTCGTCGTGCCGGGCGCGACGTCGTACCGTCCCTTCTGGGTCGCGCTCGGGACGATCGCGCTCGAGCTGCTCCTCGCCGTCGCGCTCGCGAACGTCCTGCGGAAGCGGATCGGCCACATGCGCTGGCGCCGCGTCCACTACCTCACCTTCGGAGTCTGGTTCGCCTCGACCGTGCACGGCATCGGCGCCGGCACGGACGCGACCGCCGGCTGGCTGCGCGTGCTCTACCTCGTCTCGATCGGAAGCGTCGCGCTCGCGACTGTCTGGCGCGTGGGCGCCCGGCGGTTACCCCCGCGCGTGCGCCAGCGCGGCGTGCACGCGACTGACGAGGAACGTCGTGCTCGGCCAGTCCCTTCGCCGCGACGTCGTAGCTCCAGAGGATCTTGCCCGGAGCCGGAGACGAGCGTCAGCCACGGCGAGTCCTGCACGCCGTAGCCGTCGGCGACGCGGCCGTCGGGATCGACGGCGACCGGGTACTCGAGAGCTTCAGGCGGCGGCATGAACTTCCGGATGCGTCTGCGGCCGACGGCTCGACGTTCTGCCTCGTCGACCGCGACGAGCGGCGCGACCGAGTTGAGCGCGGCGTAGCGGTTCAAGCGCCGTAGGTTGGCCGCGATACCCGGATCCCACGTGTCGAAGAAGAGGACGAGGTGCGGGCCGTGACCGGGCCCAACGCCACGCCGTTCTTGCCGTGCCCCGACTCGGGAGGTTGACCACGTGCTGCCGCGGGCGTGATCAGCTTGATCGGCGCGAGCGAACGGAGTGCTCCGCACGTGCGGGTGCCCGGGCAGGTCGGCGGCGATGCCGCGCGCGAGCACCTCGGCGAGTTGCGGGACGCTCGAGTACGACATCGCCGAGATGAAGAGCCGCGTCTCGCGTCCCTGCGGGTCGATGACGAACGTCGCCGGCGTGTGGTCGATCGCCCCCTGCACGACCGCGGCGGCGATGCCGTACGACGTTCCAGACGCGCGTCAATCGCGGCAGCGAGCCGGTGAGGAAGAGCCACTTGTGCAGCATCTGGTGCGCCTGCGAGTACTCCCGCACCGCACTTCACTCCGGTCGCCTCGGGGTTCGCGCCGACGCCGAGCAGCTGGACGTTCGCCGCCGCCGGGCCGAGCAGCTTCTTCGCCTCGAGCATCGCCGTCGTCGTCAGCGGGCAGATCGTCGTGCACTCGGGATCGTTGAAGCTCAGCACGACGACCTTGCCGCGGAAGACGCGAAGCGAGACCTTCTTCCCGAACTGGTCGGTCAGCGTGAACGCGGGCGCGACGGTGTTGAGCCGCGTGCCGCGGATCGAGATCGCGGGTTCGGGAGCTGCTGCGCCGCGGGAATCCCTTGCGGCGCGTCGGCGGGAGCCTGGCGCGCGGCCGCGATCCCGACGCCGACGGCGATCCCGGCGACGAGCGCCGCACTCCACACGAGCCACCGGACAGGCATCGCAGTCAGTATCGCAACGGTTGCCGCGCCCGTTGTACGCTCCGTGGTCTGTGGCCGTGAGCTCCCTCAGCGCGTCCGGCATCCGTTGGAATCTCGACGATCTCGCCCCGAATGCGGAGGCGGCCCGCGGTGCGTGGGACGAGCTCCTCGCGCGCGCCCGCGACTTCGCCGACGCGGCGGCGCGGAACGGTCGGCTCCGTCGGCGCCTGCGGAGCTGTTCGCGCTCCTCTCCGAGCTCGACGCGCTCTACGAGGACATCGCCCGCGCGCGGTTCTACGCGACGGCGCGCGAGCACACCGAGGCGACCGACGAGGAGGCGAACGATCTCGCGACGCTCGCCCGCGACCGCCTCTCCGACCTCGAGAGCCTTCTCCTCTTCGTCGATCTCGAGTGGCTCGCCCTCGACGACGCCGCGGCCGACGCGCTGCTCGCGGCGCCCGAGCTCGAGCCGTACGCGCACCGCCTGCGGGTCGCGCGCGAGGAGAAGCCGTACGTCCTGCCGGAGGGTGAGGAGCAGGCGCTCAACGCGCGGCGGCCGGCGATCTCGGCGTGGGAGTCGCTCCACGGCCGCGAGCTCGCGACGCTGACGGTCGACTTCGACGCGGGCGAGGGCTCCGAGCCGCACACGCTCGACCGCCTCCTCGCGTACGTCCACCATCCCGACCGCGACATCCGCCTCGCGGCGATCGACACGGTCTACGAAGCGCTCACGGACGTCGCCGACGTGCAGGCTGCCTGCTACGACGCGATCGTCGGCGACCGGCTCTCGGTCGACCGGCTGCGTGGCATGCCCGAGCCGATGCTGCCGACGAACCAGGCGAACGAGCTCGAAGGCTCCGTCGTCGAGGCGATGATCACCGCGGTCGAGGAGAACTACCCGCTCGCGCGCCGCTGGTTCGTCCGCAAGGCCGGCGTGCTCGGCCTCGACAAGCTCCAGCTCGCCGACCAGTACGCGCCGGTCGGCACCGATCGCCGCGTCGAGTGGAACGAGGCGGTCACGATCGTCGACGACACGCTGCGCGACTTCTCGCCGCGGCTCGCGCGAGATCTTCCGCACGTGTCTCGAGCGCGGCCACGTCGACGCCGAGCCGCGCACCGGCAAGGTCGGCGGCGCGTACTGCAGCTCGATCTCGAAGACCGTCCTCCCGTACGTCCTCATGAACTACACCGACCAGCTGCGCGACGTGATCACGCTCGCGCACGAGTTCGGCCACGTCGTGCACGGCGCGCTCTCGCTCGAGCGCCAGCCGTACCGCGCGTACCACACCGGTCTCGCGTTGGCCGAGGTGCCGTCGACGTTCACGCAGCTCCTCGTCGTCGAGCGGCTCATCGAGCAGGAGGAGGATCCGTCGACGCGCGCGATGCTCCTCGCCGACCGCGCCGAGAGCGCGATGGCGTCGATCTTCCGCCAGTCGATGATGGCGCGCTTCGAGCAGCGGGCGTACGGGATCCGCGCCGAGGGCAAGGCGCTCACGAGCGACCGGCTCGCCGACGTCTGGATCGAGGAGAACGAGCGCTACTACGGCGACGCGCTCGGCCTGCCGGACGGCTACCGCCTCGGCTGGTCGTACATCCCGCACTTCATCCACGTTCGCTTCTACACGTACGCGTACGCGTTCGCGCACCTCGTCGCGTTCTCGCTGCTCGCGCGGTACCGCGAGGATCGCGAGGCGTTCGTCCCGGCGTGGCTCGACCTGCTCGGGAACGGCGCGTCGCGCTCGCCGCAGGACTCTGCTCGAGCCGGTCGGCGTCGATCTCCGCGACCCGGAGACGTGGGCGCTCGCGTTCGGCGAGTTCGACCGCTGCATTGCCGAGGCCGAAGCCGGCCTCGACGCGCTCGACGCTTCCTAGAACGCGCCACGCACTCTTTGACGCTGCGGCAGCGGGGCAGGTGGATACTTCGCCGCCTTACAGTCGTTCGAGAGAAAGAGGGGTCTGCGCGTGAGGAAGTTTGCAGTTCTGTTTGCGCTGGGCGTGGTTGGGGCGTGTTTGATCGCCACGACGGGGTCAGCCGCGGGTGCGGGGCCGGTGCCTGCGGTGCTCAGGTTCCCCACGAAGGCACAGGTCGCTTCGGCGGTGTCATCAGCGCGCAGGCGATCGCCGGCGCTGGCGCCTGCGCCGTTCATAACACCGGCGATCCCGCCAACGGCACCCCGCCGCTTCTGTACTGGGGCGGCCCGGTAATGGCGAACGCCAAGAAGACCCCGATGACCGTGACTCCGATCTTCTGGAACCCACGGGCCCGGGTCGCGGGATGAGTGACGATTACAAGGAACTGCTGCAGCGGTACCTTGGCGATGTCGCCGCCGCCAGCGGCGCCAACACGAACGTGTTCTCGGTTGCGACCGAGTACAGCGGAACGCAACGGCGCCATCGGCAACCACATTCGGATGGGGCGGCCGGTCGACGACAAGAGTGCGTTGCCGCCGAGCGGTTGCTCGGTCGATGCCGCCGACGCCACGAACATCTATGCGGACGGCTCGGGCTACACCTCCTGTCTCAGCGATGCCCAGATCACCGATGAGATCCAGCGGGTCATCGACGCCGGCCATCTACCGCAGAACGACTACTCGCACATGTACGTGATCTTCACGCCGAAGCACACCGAGTCGTGCTTCAACCCGGGCTCGACCACGAGCCTCGACGGTGGCCAGGCGTGCACGATCAACCACCAGCCGACCGCCGCCTACTGCGCGTACCACAGCATGATGGGCTCGAACTGGCCTGACTTCGGGACGATCTACGCGAACATGCCGTACCCGATCTACAAGTCGCCGGTCGGTTACACGTGCGGCAGCGACGCCGGCAACCTCCTCGGTGGGCTTCAGTCGCCGAACCACAACCTCGACGCTGACACCGAGATCAGCCCGACCAGCCACGAGATCAACGAGGCGATCACCGATCCGAACGTCTACAACGGCTGGTACGACAACTCCGGGTACGAGAACGGTGACGAGTGCTCGTACGTGTGGGGCGCACACGGCCGGCGCAGTTCGGCTCGCGAGTACAACCAGGTCATCAACGGCCACCGGTATCTGACGCAGGAGGAGTTCAGCAACAACGACTTCTTCGACACCGGAGGCGGCTGCGTGCAGAGCGAGTCTGCCGTCGGCTGATTCCTGAGCTCGAACAGATAGATAGACGAGGTACCGCGGAGGGGCGCCGAAAGGCGCCCCTCCGTCGTTAGTCGGTCAGGTCTTCGAGTCGGCGCCTGTTCCGGCGTACGTAGTCGTCGAGTTGGTGGCGCGGCACGAGGCCGGGCCGGATCCCGCAGGCCACGGTTTGCAGCTCGCCCTCGCGGATCAGTGCGCGAACGTCGTCGACGGAGCAGCGCGAGCTCGACGGCGACCTCGGGGACGGTGAGCGGTTCCGGCCGATCCATGGACGAAGTATTCCCGAGCGCCGAGGGCCTCGCGTCAGGCCGCGGCGGCTAGGCGCTCGGCGCGCTGCTTGATCCCAGCGAGCATCTTCCGTTCCATGACGAGCGAGGCCGGCTCCATCGGAAGCATCCCGATGCGGTCGCGCAGCCGTGGCAGGCGGAAGCGGTTGCGGCTGATCAGTCGCGTGCGCCCGTCGTGCTCGGAGAGCACGAACGTCCAGACCCAGTTGCCGTCCGCCGACCGGGTCGCGAGCACGTGCTCCGGCTCGACGATCGCGTAGCTCATCCGGTTCTTCCCGTAGCTCACGCTCTCGCCGATCTGCGGATGCTGGAACTCGGGGAGGACGCGGTCGACGCTGTGCATGTTCAGGCCGAGCAGGTTCTCGATCCAGTCGTACGTGTACGCGCCGCCGCGCGGCGACGGGCCCATCTGGGCGAGCCACGGCCAGACGGCGCTCGCGGGCGCGTCGATCGTCGTCGCGCGCGTCGCGACGCCGTCGGCGTCTGGGAGTAGCTCGTCGCCGGGGAGCTGCGCGTGTGCCTCGTCGTCGGTCGCGCCCCAGTTGAGGATGCGCTGGCGGAGTCTTGTCATCTCGACCTCCTTCGGTGCGGCCAGTGTCGCCGACAGCGGGAGCCGGCGCCTCCGGGTCGGCCCGGATTCAGGCCGCGGCGAGTCCCTCGCGGCGGAGGAGCTCGCGCGCCTTCGCGGCGTTGTCGGCTCCCGCGACGAGGATGACGAGCACGCCGCCGTACTCCGGCGAGACGTGGCGGAGCTCGAAGTCCTCGATGTTGATCTGCGCCGCGCCGAGGATCTGCGTGATGCGGGCGAGGACGCCGGGGCGGTCGGGGACGCGGACGCGGATGCGGTTCAGCTGCGCCGGCTCGGTCTTGTAGGCGAACGCGTCGAGCCGCTCGCGCGCGGTGGCGGCGGCGGCGATCGACGTCCTCGAGCTCGTCCCGGCCGGCGACCGCGAGGGCGTCGAGCGAGGCGCGGAACGCCGCGAGGGCGGTGTCGAGCTCGTCGCGGTTCTCGAGGAGGATGTCCGTCCAGAGCGGCGGGTTCGCGCCGGCGACGCGGGTCATCTCCCGGAACGACGCGCCGGCGTGCGCGAGCGCGGTCTCGTCCTGCGCGGCGGCGAGCATCAGCGCGTTCGCGATCGCGTGGGGGAGGTGGCTCGTGAGCGCGAGCATCCGGTCGTGCGCGTCGGCGTCGGTGCGCACGGGGCGCGCGCCGAGCGACGAGACGAAGCGCTCGACGAGCGCGACGCTCTCGGGCGCGCTCGTCGGCGTCGGCGTGAGGAACCACGTCGCGGCGTCGAACAGGTCGGCCGCCGCGCGCGCCGGGCCGCCGGTCGCGCCGCCGGCGATCGGATGGCCGGGGACGAAGCGCGGGTCGTCGATCGCCGCGAGCGCGCGCTTCGTCGAGGCGACGTCCGTCACGACCGTCGCCGGAACCGGCCGCGGCGAGCACCTCGCGCACGACGGCCGGAGCGACGCGACCGGCGCTGCAACGACGACGAGCTCGGCGTCGGCGACCGCTTCCGCGAGGGATCCGGCCGGCGGCGAACGACGCCGAGCGCGGCAGCGCGCGTCGAGCGTCGCCGCGTCGGCGTCGAAGCCGCGGCACTTCGCGCCGCTCCGCCGGGCCGCGAGCGCGATCGACGTCCCGATCAGCCCGGTGCCGACGACCGCGAGACGTTCGACAGCTCGCGCCGCGGCGCGCGGGTCCGGCTCGGCCCGCGCCGGCCGCTCGGCCGCGACCTCCTGCTTGAGCACATCGAGGACGGCGGAGAAGATCGCTCGCACGCCACGCTCCGAGAGTGGCCCGCCATTCGCGTCGACGAGTGCCTGGAGCAGCTCCGCCTCGCGCTCGGGGTCGATCCAGCGCTCGCCGGCGGCGTCCTTGTGGCGTCGCACGGCCGCGACGAGCTCGAGCCGCCGGTTCAGCGTCTCGAGCAGCTGCCGGTCGAGCGCCTCGATCTCGGCGCGGAGCTCGGAAAGGTCGCTCATCGCGGCCGACGCTACCAACCAGCGGTTGACTTTGACCTGCGTCGGCCCCAGAATCCCCGCACCACAACTGAGGGAGGATGCGCAATGTCGTGGAATCTCAGCGGTCGCTACGTCGAGACGTGCTCGTGCGACCTGATGTGCCCGTGCAACCTCAGCTTCGATCACGGTGCCACGTATGACTACTGCCGCGTCACGCTCTGCTTCGACATCGAGCGCGGCGAGATCGACGGCACCGACGTCGGCGGGTTGAAGGTCGTCGCGATTGCCGACACACCGAAGGTCATGACCGAGGGCAACTGGAAGCTCGGGATGTTCGTCGACGAGAACGCGAGCGACGAGCAGATGGACAAGCTCGTCAAGGTCTTCACGGGCCAGCTCGGAGGCCCGATGGCGGGTATCGCGCCGCTCGTAGGCGAGGTGCTCGGCGTCGAGAGGGCAGCTATCTCGATCGACCACGACGGCGTCAATCACAGCGTGCGGGTCGGCAACGCGATCGACTTCGAGGTGCAGGACATCGTTCCGTTCGGCGTCGAGGACGGTCACACGGTGAAGTTCGACGGGATGTTCCATCCGGTCGCTCCCGACCTGACGATGGCCGAGGCGACGCGGTCGAGCATCAACGCGTTCGGCATCGAGTACGAGGGAAAGACCGGCGTGTCGCACGCGAGCTTCGCCTGGGCGGCCTGAGCCCGGTGTCCGCCGCCGCCTCGCCCGCCGGGCTCACGCCCGCCTTCGCCGCTGCACGCGCGCGGCTCGGGCTCATCGCGCTCCTGTTCGGGCTGGCAGCCGTCGGCTGGTGGTGGACGATCGGGCAGATGCGCGGGATGGACGGCGGGCCGTGGACGGCGCTCGGCTCGGCCGGTTTCTTCCTCGGCGTCTGGGTCGTGATGATGGCCGCGATGATGTTTCCGTCGGTCGCGCCGACGGTCGCCCTCTATGCGCGGATGGCCGGAGAGCGGACCGTTGCGCCGCTCCTCTTCGCCGCCGGGTACCTCGTGACGTGGGCCGCGGCAGGCGTCGTCGCGTTCGGTCTGGCCTACGGAGGCAGTCGCGTCGCGGGCGGTGTTCTCGACTGGGATCGCGCCGGCCGCTGGGTGGCGGGAGCGACGCTCATCGTCGCGGCGGTCTACGAGTTGACGCCGCTCAAGGAGGTGTGCCTCGGCAAGTGCCGCAGCCCGCTGGGCTTCCTCCTCAGCTCGTGGCGTGGCGGCAACGTCGGCGCGCTGCGGATGGGCGCGACGCACGGCGCGTGGTGCGTCGGCTGCTGCTGGGCGCTCATGGCCTCGCTCTTCGCGCTCGGGATCATGAGCGTCGGCTGGATGGCGTTCGTCGCAGCGCTGATCGCGGCCGAGAAGCTCGTGCCCTGGCGGCGTGTCGCGACGTGGGGGACGGCCGCGATCCTGCTCGCGCTCGGTGTGCTCATGCTCGCGGCTCCGCACGCGATCCCGGGGCTGACGATTCCCGGCCACGGGATGCCGCCGATGTCACCGATGGGCTAGCGCGCGAGCTCGCGGATCCGCGCGACCGCGCGCGCGAGCGACTCCTCGTCGAACAGGTACGGAGTCGCGTTCGCGACCGAGCGGAGCGGCCCGTTGAGGTCGTCGCTGCCGCCGGCGGCGTTGACGACGTAGCGCACCGGGATCTCGTGGCAGACGACGAGCGTCGTCTGCTCGTCGCGCGCGAGGAGCCGCTCGAGCGCGGCGGCGTAGCGCAGCGCCGCCTCGTCGAGGCTCTCGCCGCCGGGGAAGCGCTCCTTGCGGTTCGCGTGCGCCGGGGCGGCGCGGTACTCGTCGAGCGTCTGCGCCCTCGAGTTCGCCGATCCGGACGTCGCCGAGGTCGTCGTCGACGAGGTGCGGCACCTCGCCGCTCGCCGAGCGCGATGTTCGCGGTCTGCATGCGCGCGCGGGAACGGTGAGACGGCCGCGAGCTCGATCGGCAGCGCGGCGATCTCGCCCGCCGAGCCGCTCCGCCTCCTCGATCCCCTGCTCGGACAGCCCGCGGTCGAGCGCGGGGTCGCCGTTGACGACCTTGTCGATGTTGAACAGCGACTGGCCGTGCCGCGCGAGAAGGAAGAGGCGCATCGCGCCGGAGACTGAACGTCCGTCGACTTGCTCTCTTGTCCGCGCTTCGGCGGGAAGAGCAAGCGCCGCGGCGACGGCGCCGACGAGCCAGACGACAACGGTCGCGCCGGCGAGCGTCCAGAAGCCGTCGATGTGGAAGCCGCTGACGATCGCGGCTCGTGAGCCAGAGGATGAACATCGCGACGAAGAACCACGCGATGCCGAGCGTGACGAGCGCGAAGGGGAACGTCAGGAACTTGAGCACCGGCTTGACGAACGCGCTGAGCAGTCCGAAGACGAGCGCCGCGCCGATGACCGCGACTGACCGAGCCGTAGACGCCGCTGAAGATCCACGCCGCCGCGCGCGAGCGCGAGCGCGTCGACGAGCCCAGCCGATCATGATCCGCTGCAAGAAGGACATGCCGCGATCCTAGATCGTGGCCGATGGCGGCTAGACCCAGCCTCGATCTCGCCGCTCGGCAGTTCGCGCAGACCGAGGATGCACTTTGCTGGCCTCCTCGCGGTACGGCCGCCCGAGGCGACGTTGCCGGTCGCCATGCTCATCGCGAACGATTTCGTGCGCTCGGATCGAGACGTGATGGAAGTGACAGGTTTGCGATGCAGCGGTCCGTAGGCGCGGGATCGTGCAGCAGCCGCCAGGCTTCCGCGACCAGCGGCTCCGCTTGATCGTCTGCTGGCGGCGAGTTACCGCCTCGCCGATGCATGCGCTTGCACCGCCATCGCAGCCGGCGCTGCCCGTACAACGCAATTCGGTGCGGCCAGAGACGAGCCCGGATTTCGACCGGCTCGCGCGTCCTTCGGCGCCGAGAGCAGCGTGCGCCGGCCGATCGCATTGTGCTGCCAGCAGCACGTATCAGTCGGATGCGCGGTCGCACTCTCGGTGCGAGCGCCGGCTCGTGAGAAGTCGGACGGTGGCCTGGCGAGCCGCAGAAGTCTCGGACTGGAAGCGCGACTCGTCACGAACGCATGTTCGCAATTGGCGGCCGGACGCCGGTGCTAGTCGTTGCGCGCGGGGGCGTGGCCCGAAGGTCGGGCGGCAGACTTTTAATCTGCTGGTCTGGGTTCGATTCCCAGCGCCCCCATAGGATCTGCCTCGTGGCTTTCGCGTACGACACCGAGTTCCCGTCGCTCGACATCGAGCGGCTCGAGGACGGGATCCTGCGGCTGACGCTGCGCGCGCCCGGTCGGCTCAACGCGGTGAGCGAGGCGCAGCACGGCGAGCTCGCGCGCGTGTGGAACGCGATCGGCGAGGACGACGGAGACGCGGGCGGTGCTCGTGCGCGGCGCCGACGGCGCGTTCAGCTCGGGCGGCGACCTCGACCTCGTGCTGCGCATCGCCGACGACGAGGAGACGCGGCAGCGCGTCTTCCACGAGGCGCGCGACCTCGTCTACAACATGCTCGCCTGCCCGACGCCGATCGTCTCCGCGATCACCGGCCCGGCCGTCGGCGCGGGGCTCGTCGTCGGTCTCCTCGCCGACATCTCGCTCGCCTCGCCGAAGGCGCGCATCGTCGACGGCCACACGAAGCTCGGCGTCGCCGCGGGCGACCACGCCGCGATCGTCTGGCCGCTCCTGTGCGGGATGGCGAAGGCGAAGTACCACCTGCTGCTCTGCGAGGAGGTCGACGGCGTCGAGGCGGAGCGGATCGGGCTCGTCTCGCTCTGCGTGCCCGAGGAGGAGCTCGAGGATCGCGCGCTCGAGATCGCGCGGCGGCTCGCGACCGGCTCGCGCTCGGCGCATCTCCCACACGAAGCTCTCGCTCAACGAGTGGATGAAGACCGCCGGCCCGATCTTCGACGCGTCGCTCGCGCTCGAGTTCCTCGACATGACCGGCCCGGACGTGCGCGAGGGCGTCGCCGCGATCCGCGAGAAGCGGCCGCCGAGGTTCGCGTGAACGAGGCCGAGCTCAGGGAGGTGCTCGGCGAGCCGGCGGAGCTCGTGAAGGCGAAGCTCGCCGACCGGCTCAATCCGCTCACGCGCCAGTTCGTCGAGCGCTCGCCGTTCGTCGTCGTCGCGACCGGCCGGCCCGACGGCGGCCTCGACGTGTCGCCGCGCGGCGACCCCGCCGGCTTCGTCCGGATCCTCGACGACCGCACGCTGCTCCTTCCCGACCGGCCGGGCAACAAGCTCGCCGACACGCTCACGAACCTCCTCGAGGACGACCGGATCGCGCTGCTCTTCCTCATTCCGGGCGTCGGCGACACGTTCCGCGTCAACGGCCGCGCGCGCATCGTCGACGACCCCGAGCTGCTCGCGCCGAGCGCGGTCGAGGGGAAGGCGCCGCGCCTCGGCATCCTCGTCACCGTCGAGGAGGCGTACACGCAGTGCCCGAAGGCGCTGCATCCGCTCCGACCTCTGGAATCCCGAGAAACACGTCTCGCGCGACGAGCTACCGAGCTCGGGCGAGATCCTCCGCGCGACCGCCGATCCGGAGCTCGACGTCGAGGAGTACGAGGACGCCCGCGACGAGCGCTACCGCAGGCGCGAGGGCTTCTACTAGACCTTCTGCCGCTCCCAGGCGTCGAGCAGCTGCTCGACGTTGCGGCGCTGCGCGTCGCTGAACTCGAACCGCGCGAGAAGCCGCCGCGCCTCGGCGACGTCGTCGTTCTCGACCGCCGCCTCGAGATGCTCGCGCGCCGGGATCGGCTGGCGCAGCTGGCGCCGCAGCCAGCGGAGAAGGCTCACCTGTGCTGCTTCCACGGCGTCAGTCTCGCACGCGCGGCTTGACGGCCTGCCCGACAGTAACGAGAGTCCGGGGCATCTTTTCGTCCAGCGACAGAAAGGGGTCTGACCATGAGGCGTCGGATGAGAACACCGAGCCCTGCGTTCGTCATCGCCGTCTTGGCGTTGTTCGTCGCGCTCGGCGGGACAACGTACGCGGCGACCAGCCTGCCGAGGAACAGCGTCGGAACGAAGCAGCTGAAGAACGGAGCCGTGACGGCAAAGAAGATGAGCAAGGCGACGGTCGCGACGCTGAAAGCCGGCACCGGGTCGATCCTGACCTTCGACGCGGACGCGACCGCGAGCCCGAGCAAGACCACCCTGGGTACCGCTCTTGGCGACACGTGGGCGGCCGAGTGCGTGTTGGACTCGGGCCACGCCGATCTCCTCATCTTCCTCAAGACGATCGACGGGTCCTGGAGCTGGCAGCTCGGTCAGGAGACAAATGGGTCGCCGGGAACCGCCAACGCGCTCTACACCAACGCCCCGGCGGGAACGTTCTCCGTCGCGGCGCAGGTCGGCGAGGACGACGGAGGTGCTGCCCCTCACAACTTCGAACTCGAGGATCAGGGCGTCCAGCTCGCACCGGTTACCGGCTATCTGACGCTTCATGTGGCGGTGCTCGACACCACAGCGCCGGCGCATACCTGCCATCTGACGATCAGCGCAACGCCGGAGAAGGTCACCAAGACTTCAGCGCTGGGGCACCTCGCAGCGACGAACACGCCTACCGCACGGATCTTCGGCAATCGCTAACCGTCGAGGTCGGCGGTCCCGCCGTTCGCAGGACCGCCGACCCATCCGGTGTAGGGCCGCGCCGTGGCCACGTATGGGTACAAGACCGAAGTCCTCACGTCGATGGTCGGCCGCGACAAGCTCCGCGGCGACGACCTCGAGGATGCTCTGCAGAAGTTCGGCGCCGACGGCTGGGATCTCGTCTCGCTCACGATCGACGCCGATATGCGCAGCTCGCGCGACGGGCACCTGCTGATCTTCAAGCGGCAGACCGGCTAGCTGGCTAGTAGCCCGGCGGGGGCGTCGCGGCGCTGGCCTGCCGGTGGTGCCGGACGAGCAGCGCGGCGGCGAGAAGGAGTCCGGCGGCGACCTCCGCGACCGTTACGCGCGTGTAGCGGATCGGGTTGAGACTCAGCCGACGCGCGAACGGCTCGAAGCAGAGCGCCGCGGCGACGAGCAGCGCGCCGGCGAGCATCTTCCCGCTCCGCCACTGCTGCCCGAACCAGCCGAACAGTGGCCCGGTCGCGAGTCCGCCGACGAAGACGGCGCGCTCGCTGTAGACGAAGCCGCGGAGGGTCGCCGTCGTGATGTGCGCGTTCTCGACCGGGCTGAGCGTCATGACGCCGTAGCCGAGGAGCGCCGCGTACGTGCACGCGAGCCCGAGGAGCGCCGCGCGCTTCGGGTCGCGCTGCGTCGCCCCGGCGACGAACGGCAGCAGGATCCACGGCGCCGACAGCAGGCTGACGTCCGTCGCCCACGTGATCCCGGCGACGTGGCCGGAACCGAGGTACTGGTCGAACGCGCCGAACGCGGCGCTAAGCAATGAGCGCTAGCGCGATCCCCATCCTGCTCGATCGTATTGACCGCTGTCCGTGGTTGCTCGTCTCGTCGATCGGGGGAAGTCTCTGCAGCGACTGCGGCGCGAAATTGCTCTAGGTCCGCGAGCGCTCGATCAGCTCGATCCGGTACTGATCCGAGCCAACGGAGCGCGAGAGTCGCATCCGGTGCTCTACACGGCTGCTTGCGGTGGGAAGTCTCCCTCACCCTTGCCCGAGACGATCCGACCATTGGCTCGAATCTCGAAGCGCCACGAGTGGTGCAACGTTCCCCTCGGCGGACCACCGGTACGGAACTTGCTCGCGGGCCAGAACTCCATGAACGCGACGATCGTCGAGCGACCCGTATGGCTGACGCGAGTCTGGCAGGTGCCCTTGATACCGCGACTCAGGCCCGGGCCAGGGAGAAGACAACCGGTTCGTATCTCAGCGTTGGGAAAGATCCGGAAGCCTTGGCCGGCATGGGCCAGAACGCGGGCGATCGCAATGTCGGCCGGTGTTGAAGGAACGGTGCCGGGCATCGTCGGCTGGCTCGCTTGGTGGCTAGCGCCGCAGCCGGAGGAAGCAAGCGCAAATAGGGCGAGCACGGATGCTCGTTTCAAACCACTCAAGACACCAAGGATACGACGCCGCGCGGAGAAACGTCACGCTCGTCGCGGGCGAGCTGCAATCACTTTCCCGACTTTTCGATCAGCTCGATCCGGTACTCATCCGGGTCGCGGACGAAGCAGATGAGCGAGCCGCCTTCGCGGAGGCGGTACGGCTCGCGCTCCGGCTCGATTCCCTGCTCGGCGAGGCTCCGCGAGCGTCGCGGCCATGTCGTCGACCGCGAGCGCGATGTGGCCGTAGCCCGTGCCGAGCTCGTACGTGCGGCCGTCGTGGTTGTACGTCAGCTCGAGCACCGCCTTGCTGTCGCCGATCCCGAAGAAGTAGTTCGTCGCCTCGAGCTCGCCGTCGCGGACGATGTCCATGTCGCGCTCGAACTCGAAGCCGAGCGCCTCGTAGAAGCTCGCGGCTCCGCTCGGGGTCGGTGATCCGCACCATCGTGTGGAGGAACTCGGCCACGGCGTGAGCTTACGGCGACGGTCGACCACTCGGCACGCCACGTCTTCGTTCTCGGTCGAGGTGGTAGCTCGCGCAGATTCGGTGGTACCCGTCGGCGATCGTCAGCGGCACGTTCCTTCTCCGCGCGCCCCGCGCACGAGCAGCACCGGGCGAGAGCTTCTGTCCGTCCGCGACCTTGGCGAGATCGCGCGCGACGGCGGGATCGTCGGCCGGCAGCAGCGGAAGCCGCGCGGCGCGGAGGAGATCCTTGGCCTTGCGATCGGCGGTCGATCGGCTGAGCGCAGCGCCTTCACGAGCTCGCGCGTCTCGCGCTCCGAGAAGAGGAGGCTCAGATAGTCGGACGCCGCGGCGAAGTCATGCTTCTCGGGTTCCCCTGCCAGTGCGCGTCTGCCACGCGGACTCTACGCCGACGTCATACAGGCTCGCTCGCCGGATCCCGAAGCACGCTAACCGAAGCGAGCCGCCGTCGCGAGCCCGACGCCGACGAGGATGAGCGCGAGCGCGCCGAAGGCGTACGCGCCGAAGCTCTCGCCGAGGAAGATCGCGCCGTACGCGAGCGCGATCGGCGGCACGAGGTACGTCACGAGCGTCGCGTAGTTCGGGCCGGCGTCGCGGATCAGCTCGAAGAAGAGGAGATACGCGAGCGCCGTCCCGACGACTCCGAGGACGAGGATCGCCATGATCGTCTCCGCCGTGCCACATCTCCGCCGGCGCCTGGATCACGCCGGCGGGCGCGACCGCGACGGTCGCCACGAGACATCGACGCGAGCGCGACGACGAGCGGCGGCGTGCCCTTGAGGTACCGCCCCGCGACGAGCGTCCCGAACGCGTAACAGAGCGCCATCGCGACGACGGCGACCGCGGCGAGCAGCTTCCCGTGCGGCTGCGCGCCGACGAGCAGCGCGACGCCGACGAAGCCGATCGCGAGGCCGACGAGCTTCAGCCCGCGCACGCGGAGCTCGCGGAAGAACAAGAACGCGAGCAGCGCGTTGAAGATCGGCACCGCTCCCTGGATGATCGACGCGAGGCCCGAGTCGAGCCGCGTCTCTCCCCACGAGAGAAGCCAGAACGGCAGCGCCGTGTTCACGAGCCCGACCACGAGCGAGCCAGACCCACGCGGCCGCGCAGGTGGACGAGCGTCTCGCGCACGCCGAGCCGCCAGACCGCGACGGCGGCGAGCACGACCGCCGCCGAGCCGATGCGTCCGAGGATCAGCGTCGACGGCGCGAGCTGGCGGTCGGCGATCTTGATGAGCATGAACGACGCGCCCCAGATGAGGGCGAGCAGCGTGAGGAAGACGATCGGGCGGCGCATCTACTTCTCCAACGTAACGCGACCCGTCGCGCTGTGAGATTCCGCCCACCGGACGCCCCGGCTAGAGTGAATCACCTGACGGATATCGCCGATCAGCCGCTCCACGAGTCCCTACATCGGGCCCTCGGTCTCACGGACTGGGAAGCGCGGCGAATCCAAGAGCTGCTCGGGCGCGATCCGAACCACTTCGAGCTCGCGGTCTTCTCGCTCCTCTGGTCGGAGCACTGCGGCTACAAGCACTCGGCGCCGCTCCTGAAGCGGCTCCCGTCTGCCGGCGAGCGCGTGCTGCAGGGCCCAGGCGAGAACGCCGGCGTGCTCGACCTCGGGGACGGGATGGCGGTCGCGTTCAAGGTCGAGTCGCACAACCACCCGTCCGCGGTCGAGCCGTTCCAGGGCGCCGCGACGGGGATCGGCGGGATCCTCCGCGACATCATCGCCATGGGCGCGCGGCCGGTCGCGCTGCTCGACGGCCTCTGGTTCGGCGAGCCCGACTTCCACTTCTGGCAGGCCGTCTCGGGGATCGGCCACTACGGCAACTGCGTCGGCGTCCCGAACGTCGGCGGGCAGACCGTCTTCGACCCCGCGTACGCCGGCAACTGCCTCGTCAACGCGATGTGCGTCGGGCTGCTCGAGACCGAGCGGCTGCGCTCGGCGAAGGCGAGCGAGCCCGGCGGCGTCATCGTCCTCTACGGCGCGACGACCGGGCGTGATGGCATTGGCGGTGCCTCTGTACTGGCCAGTGCCGAGCTGAGCGAGAGCGACACCGACAAGCGCCCGTCCGTGCAGGTCGGCGACCCGTTCACCGGCAAGAAGCTCATCGAGGTCTCGCTCGAGCTCGTCGAGCAAGGCCTCGTCGAGTCGCTGCAGGACTGCGGCGCCGCGGGCCTCGCGTCCTCGCTCGCCGAGATGGCCTCCGACGGCGTCGGCATCGACGTCCAGCTCGACGGTGTGCCGTTGCGCGAGGAGGGCATGGAGCCGTGGGAGATCATGATCTCGGAGTCGCAGGAGCGGATGGTCGCGGTCGTCCAGCCGGACAGGCTCGCCGCGGTCGGCATGGTGTGCGACCGCTGGGAGCTGCCGTGCGCGGTGATCGGCAGCGTGACCGACACGGGCCTGCTCCGCGCGTTCCACGGCGGCGACGGTCGTCGGCGAGATCCCCGCCGAGCTCCTGACCGACGAGTGCCCGCGCTACGAGGTCGAGCAGCGCGCGGCGCCGAAGCCGGTGCGGCGCGTTGCGCGGCCCGAGTTCGACGTCGGCGAAGTGATCGAGCAGTACGACCATCTCGTCGGCTCGCGCACCGTGCGGCGGCCGGGGCTCGACGCCGCGGTGCTGCGCCTGCGGCCGTCACTGCGCGGCCTCGCGATCGCGCTGCAAGGCCCGGCGCTCGGCGAGACGGACGGCCTGCGCGCCGGCGTCCAGGCGACGATCGGCGCGGCGCGCGCGGTCGCGTGCGCGGGCGGCGAGCCGATCGGCCTCACCGACTGCCTCAACTTCGGCAACCCCGAGAAGCCCGAGATCGCGCACGAGCTCGCGCAGGCGATCGAGGGGATCGCCATCGCCGCGGAAGCGCTCGGGATCCCCGTCGTCTCCGGCAACGTCTCGCTCTACAACGACGCCGACGGCGTCTCGATCCCGCCGACGCCGGTCGTCGGTTGCGTCGGACTCGTCGACGACGTGCGGCGGTCGCCCGCGCGCTGGGCAGCGCGGCGACGTCGTGCTCCTCGCCGAGTCGCCCGACGGCTCGCTCGAGGCAGAGGCGGCGCTCATCCGCTTCCTCTGGAAGGCGGCGCCGCACCTCTCGCTCTGCCACGACGTCGGCAGCACCGGGATTCGCGGCGCGCTCGCCGAGGCCGCGGCGTGGAGCGGCGGGCTCGAGGCGGACGTCGAGATTCCGGCCGACTACGAGTCGCGCCGCGGCGCGGCGATCCTCGCGTGCACGCCCGAGCGCCTCGACCGGCTCGGCTCGCGCGGGTTCCGCCAGATCGGAGTTGTTGCCTGCATGTGCGGAGTCTTCGGCGTGTACGCGCCCGGCCACGACGTCGCGCGGCTCACGTACTTCGGCCTCTTCGCGCTCCAGCACCGCGGCCAGGAGTCGGCGGGAATCGCCGTCTCCGAGAGCGGTCGCCTCACGGGGATGCGCGACCTCGGCCTCGTCGCGCAGGTGTTCGACGAGAAGAAGCTCCACGGCCTGCGCGGCGAGGTCGCGATCGGCCACACGCGCTACTCGACGACCGGCTCGTCGGCGTGGGCGAACGCGCAGCCGCTGCTCCACCACGGCCGCGCGCGCACGGTCGCGCTCGGGCACAACGGCAACCTCGTCAACGTCGGCGAGCTGCGCGAGGAGCTGCGCGCCGACGGGCGTCAAGCTCGCGACGACGTCCGACAGCGAGCTCGTCGCGGCGCTCCTCGCGAGCGACGAAGCGCCGCTCGCCGAGGCGACCGCGAACGCGATGCGGCGGCTCGACGGCGCGTACTCCATCGTCGCGCTCTCCGAGGGACGCCTCGTCGCGTTCCGCGACGCGCACGGCTTCCGGCCGCTCGTGATCGGCAAGCTCGACGACGCGTGGCTCGTCGCGTCGGAGACGTGCGCGCTCGACCTCGTCGGCGCCGAGATTCGTGCGCGAGGTCGAGCCGGGCGAGCTCGTGATCGCCGACGAGAACGGCCTCGAGACGATCCAGGTGCTCGACCCGCGCGAGCGCCGCGCGCTCTGCATCTGGGAGTACTTCTATCTCGCGCGGCCCGACTCCGAGCTCGAGGGCGTCGAGGTGCACGGCGCGCGCGTGCGGATGGGCGAGCGGCTCGCCGCCGAAGCGCCGGCCGACGCCGACCTCGTCCTCCCCATCCCCGACTCCGGCATCCCCGCCGCGATCGGCTTCGCCCGCGCGCTCGGCCTCCCGTTCAGCGAGGGTCTGATCAAGAACCGCTACGTCCAGCGCACGTTCATCCAGCCGGGGCAGGAGCTGCGGAAGCAGGGGATCCGGATGAAGTACCACCCCGTCGCGGAGGTCTCGGGCAAGCGCGTCGTCGCGGTCGACGACTCGATCGTGCGCGGCAACACGACCGAGCAGATCGTGCGGATGCTGTTCGACGCGGGCGCGACCGAGGTGCACGTGCGCATCTCGTCGCCGCCGGTCGTCGGGCAGTGCTTCTACGGCATCGACCTCGCCGATCCCGTCGGAGATGATCGCCGCCGGTCGCACCGTCGAGGAAGTGCGCGAGCGGATCGGCGCGACGTCGCTCGCGTACCTCTCCCACGACGGCCTCGTCGAGTCGACGCAGCGTCCGGCGTCGGCCCTGTGCCGCGCGTGTCTGACGGGCGACTACCCGACGAGATTCCCGCCGAAGCGGCGAAGCACCGCTTCGAGCCGGCGCGCTCCTAGCCGAGCTCGTCGAGCCGCGCGCGATGAGCTTCGCGACGAGGACTTCGACAGTGGTCGTCGATCGGGAAGTGGAGCGCGCTCTCGGCTCCGTATCCGGCGAGCTCGTCGGCAGCCGCGGCAGCACCGAGCCGCTGAACGGGAGGTAGCTCAGATGGTTCTTGAACGCCGCGAACCGCGACCGTCTTCCCGCCCACGCGGAACGCCGGCACGCGATACGAGATGACCTGCTCCGCGTCGGGACGATCTCGAGGATCGTCCGCAGCGTCTCGAGGTGCCCGCTTCGGCTCGTCAAGCGCGCGAGGTAGGTATCGGCTCGGTCATTCGCCCGGCGGCGGCTGGTAGAGCTCGAAGCGGTTGCCCTCGGGATCGGCCGCCCAGGTGAAGCGGCCGTTCTCGGTCTCCTGCGGCTCCTCGACCTCGATGCCGGCGGCGCGTAACTGCGCGACCATCGCGTCGAGATCCTCCACGCGGTAGTTGACCATCACCTGTTGCTCGAACGCTCCGAAGTACGTCGTGTCGGCGGGGAACGCGGACCAGACGGCGTCACGCGCCCGCCGATGGCACCACCGCTCCGTTCCAGCTCTCGATGTCAAAGCCGAGGTGCTCGCCGTACCACGCCGCGAGCGCCGCGGGGTCGCGCGCGCGGAGGAAGACACCGCCGATGCCGGTAACGCGTTCCATGTAGGTGCCTTCGTACCATGCTCGACCGGTGCAGATCTTCCACTACCACCTCGTCACGAGCCGCGTTCGCGACGTCGAGGCGCGCTACGTCGGCAAGCTCGGCTTCGATCTCGTCGCACGTCACGGGCGCGTCGGCGAGGAGCTCATCTCCTACGAGCCGGGCGTGTCGTGGGAGGAGCTCGACGCGAAAGGCTTCAAGCTGCGCCTGACCGAGCTCGAAAAGGGAGCGGTCAATGTCGTCGTCCAGCCGGGTCAGTGGGATGTGCCGCGGGTCGACCACCTCGGCCTCGTGCTCGACGACGACGAGTTCGAGGCGACGCTCGACCGCGCGGAGCGCCTCAATCTCCGCATCCAGGAGCACGCGGGCCGGCGGACGTTCGTCTCGACGAGTGCCGGGTACCGGCTCGAGATCCATCCACCGCGGGAGTGGATCGAGGAGCTCTTGGAGCACGAGGACGAGCTCAGGCTCACCGAGCTCCACCTCAAGGCCGAGGATCCGGTCGCGAATGCGACCGCGCTCGCGGAGATCCTCGACGCCGAACAGCGCGAGAACGAGGTCGTCGTCGGCGACATGGTCGTCCGCTTCGTCCACGGCGGCCCGCAGGGCCGACCGGAGCTGTTCGGCGAACTGTTCGCTTAGGACATGTCCGGTGCCAGGTACCGGACATGGCTCGAGTGGACATGCCGCGGACGAGATCCGCCGGTCGGCCTACACTCGAGTTGTGGGGGAGGAAGGACGGACGTACGACGCCGCCGGCGTCTCGCTCGCGACGGCGAACGCGGTCGTCGACCGACTTCGCGCTGCCGTCGAGTCGACCGGCGCGACAGGGATTCGGGCAGTTCGCGGCGCTCCATCCGCTCGGCGACGGCCGCTTTCTCGCGGCTTCGACCGACGGGGTCGGGACGAAGCTCATCCTCGCGCGGCAGCGCGGCGCCCTCCGCGCCTGCGGCGCCGACCTCGCGGCGCACTGCATCAACGACGTGATCACGTGCGGCGCCGAGCCGCTCGTCCTGCTCGACTACGTCGCCGCGGCGCAGATCGAGCTCGCCGAGGTGGCGGAGCTCGTCGAAGGCGCGGCGGAGATCTGCCGCGAAGCGGGCGTCGCGCTCATCGGCGGCGAGACCGCCGAGCTGCCCGGCATCTACCGCGACGGCGAGCTCGACTTCGCCGGCACGTGCGTCGGCGTCGTCGACGAGCCGCTCGACGGCTCCACGATCGAGGCCGGCGACGTCGTCCTCGGCTTCCCCTCGGCCGGCGTCCACGCGAACGGCTTCACGCTCGTCCGGCGCGTGCTCGAGGAGGAGGACTACGACGGGCCCGATCTCCTCGCGCCGACCCGCCTCTACCTCGACGTCGTCCGCCGGCTCCGCGGCCGCGCGCGCGCCTTCGCACACGTCACCGGCGGCGGCATCGCCGGCAACCTCGAGCGCGTCCTCCCCGCCGGCCGCCAGCGCCGAGATCGACTGGGACGCGTGGGAGCGGCCGCCGGTGTTCGCGTGGCTCGCGCGCCACGTCGACGAGGAAGAGATGCGCCGCGTCTTCAACCTCGGCATCGGCTTCTGCGCCGTCGTCCCCGACCGCGGAGCCGGGCGAGCTCGTGATCGGGCGCATCGCGTGATCGGCGTCCTCGTCAGCGGCGAACGGAACGAACCTCCAGGCGCTGCTCGACAGCGGCCTGCCGGTCAGCGCCGTCGCGTCGAACCGCAAGGACGCGTACGCGCTCATCCGCGCGCGCGACGCCGGCGTCCCGACCGCGTCGTTCTCGCTCGACTGCCACCCCGACCGCGACGGAACGCGACCTCGTCATGGCGACGTGGCTCGAGGAGCACGGCGTCGAGCTCGTCGTGCTCGCCGGCTACATGCATCTCCTGACGAAGCCGTTCCTCGACCGCTTCCCGGGCCGCATCGTCAACGTCCACCCGTCGCTGCTGCCCGCGTTCCCCGGCGCGCATGCGATCGACGACGTGCTCGCGGCCGGCGTCGCAGACGACCGGCGTCACCGTCCACCTCGTCGACGAGGGCCTCGACACCGGCCCGGTGCTGCGCCAGGAGGAGGTCGCCGGTCGCGCCGAGTCGAGACGCTCGTCGAGCGAATCCACGCGTCGAGCACCGACTACTGCCCGAGGTGGTGAGCGAACTGTGCGCGCGCTGATCTCCGTCTACGACAAGACCGGCCTCGACGACTTCGCGCGCGGCCTCGCCGAGCTCGGCTGGACGCTCGTCTCCTCGGGCGGCACCGCCGCGCATCTCGAAGAGCCTCGGCCTCGCCGTCACGAAGGTCGAGGATCTGACCCAGTCGCCGGAGATGCTCGGCGGCCGCGTGAAGACGCTCCACCCGCGCGTCCACGCCGGCATCCTCGCCCGCCGCGACGACGCCGGCGACATGGCCACGCTCGCCGAGCACGAGATCGAGACCGTTCGACCTCGTCTGCATCAACCTCTATCCGTTCGAGCGCGACCCGTCGATCGAGCTCATCGACGTCGGCGGGCCGGCGATGCTGCGCGCCGCCGCGAAGAACTTCGCGTCCGTCGCCGCAGTCTGCGACCTCGCTGACTACGAGCCGGTGCTCGCGGAGGTGCGCGCCGGCGGCATCTCTCTCGAGACGCGCACCCGTCTCGCGGCGAAGGCGTTCTGCGACGACGCGCCGCGTACGACGCCGCGATCGCGAGGTGGTTCTCGCCCGAGCCGTTCCCCGACTCGCTCGTCATCTCGCTCGAGAAGCACGCTCGACCTCGCGTACGGCGAGAACCCGCACCAGCGCGCCGCGTACTACGCCGAGCGACACACCCGGCGCCACCTCCTCTCCCGCGTCGACCAGCTACACGGGAAGGAGCTCTCGTTCAACAACCTCAACGACCTCTCCGGCGCGCGCGCGCTCGTGCGCGAGTTCGACCGCCCCGGCATGCGTGATCGTCAAGCACGCGAATCCGTGCGGCGTCGCGCTCGGCGACGACGCCCGAGGAGGCGTACGACAAGGCGCTCGCGTCCGACCCGGTCAGCGCGTTCGGCGGTGTCGTCGTCTTCAACCGCGAGGTTCGGAGGGCTCTCGGGGAGAAGCTCGCGGAACAGTTCGTCGAAGTCCTCTTCGCACCGGGCTACACCGAAAAGGCGCTCGCCGCGCTGCAGCAGAAGAAGAACACCCGAATCCTCCTCGACGGCGAGCGCCGGATCGAAGAGCCCGGTGCACGGAGCTACAAGCGCGTGCTCGGCGGCATGCTCGTTCAGGATCCCGACTCCAAGATCGACGATCGGGACAGCGGCTGGGACGTCGTCGCCGGCGACGTGAGCGAGGAGCAGTGGGGCGACATCGTCTTCGCCTGGCGCGTGTGCAAGCACGTCTCCTCGAATGCGATCGTCCTCGCGAAAGACCTCGCGACGATCGGAATCGGCGCCGGCCAGATGAGCCGCGTCGACGCCGTCCGCATCGCAGTGGAGAAGGCCGCGGAGTTCGGCCACGATCCGACGGGAGCGTCGCTCGCGTCCGACGCGTTCTTCCCGTTCGCCGACGGTCCGCAGATCGCGCTCGACGCCGGCGTCACGGCGATCGTCCAGCCCGGCGGCTCACGGCGCGACGACGAAGTGATCGCCGCGGTGAGCGCCGCCGGCGCGGCGATGGTCTTCACAAAAACCCGTCATTTCCGCCATTGACTCTGCCCACGCGACGCAAGTAGCTTGTGTCGATTCGGTCAACCAGGGGAGGCGGCAATGAACGGTGCGGCAAACGGAACTTCACGGCGCGGGTTTCTCGGGCGGGCGGCAGGCGCTGCGGTCGCCGTCGCCGGAGCCGGCGTCGGAGCGGGAGCGATCACAGGGAGCGCTGCGGCGGCGGACAAGCGGACCTACACAGCCGGCCGTTTCGCGCTCGAGCTCGACGGCGTCAGACTGCGGCAAGTTCGTGGGCCTGGACGGCGGACAGCGCGAACTCGACGTCGTCCTCGACCCGGTGGGCTCGGACAACATCCAGCGCAAGCACGTCGGCGGACGTCAAGTAGAACGACTTCACGATGCAGGTCGGCAGCGCGATGGGCAAGCCGATGTACGACTGGATCAAGGCCTCGTTCGACAAGGGATCAGCCGTGAGAAAGAACGGCGCGATCATCGCCGGCGACTTCAACTACAAGGAGAAGAGCCGCCGCGCGATCAGCCAATGCGTTCATCACGGAGGTCACGATCCCGGCGCTCGACGGCGCGTCGAAAGACCCGGCCTACCTCGCGGTGAGTGCTCTCGGCCACGAAGGTGACCACCGTCCCGCCGTCCGGCGCAGCCGTGCAGGGTGCGAAGCAGAAGGCCTGGCTGCCTTCGAACTTCGTGTTCGAGCTCGACGGGCGTGGACACGAGCCGGGTCGCGAGCGATCGACTCGTTCACGTGGAAGTGCAGCGTCGCGCCCGACGGATCGCAGGTGCTTGACGTGAGCGACATCGGTGTGACCTTCCCCAAGTCAAGCCTGTCGTCGTGGCAGGAGTGGTACCAGAGCCTCGCGAGCGGCGCCGACGACGAGCGTGACGGAGCGCTCACAATCGTCGGAGCTAGCGGCCTAGCGATCACCATCGGCCTCGAGAACCTCGGCCTCTACAGGTTGTTACCGACGGTGAACAAGCGCGTGAAGGCCGAGATGTACGTCGAACGAGCGAGCTGGGACCTCGCAAAGGGCAAGGGGGCCTAGGTCACGAAGCTTCGCGCGATGGCGCGCGAGTACCCGACGATCCTCGAGCTCGTCGGGAATACACCAATCGTGCGGCTCGACCGGCTTTCGCCGGCGGGCCGCGCGCGGATCCTCGGGGCGCGCTGCCCTCAGCACGGCGGCTTATAGACTCCGGGTTCTGATGGGGGGAAGACTGCGGCTGGCTGGGATTGTGACCATGCTCCTCCTCTGGGGTGGCGTGGCCCTCGGCGCGTCTGCGGGCAACCCGCCGGCCGGCGCCTTCAGCGGCGATTACAAGCTCACCGTCCGAGCGACCAATGCAAAGGTGGGGCCGTGGCGCTGGATCTACGGAGCTCGGCCCCGCTGCTCCGGCCCTTGCCACGCGGTCGCGTTTCGCACCCGACTCGTCTCCGAGAAGTCCTGGCGTAAGGGCGTCGTGAAATTCCGCTGGAACGGCAAGGCGTATTCCTATTCGAAGACGGCTCCGAAGCTCGCGGACTGCCGCGGCAAGTCGGACTCCGCGGTGAAGAAGGGCTACGACGTTACGAGCAGCCTGAAGTTCCAGGTCCGCGCCGTCACGCACGGACGCGTGACGCGATGGAGCGGAACCGGGAAGGACTCGTACGTGCCGAACGTCGCGGGCCGCAAGCATCACTGCACCGCAGGCGAGTACGACTACACGCTGAGAGGCGTCGCGCAGTAACCGGGCGATGGTGGGGGGCAGACTGCAGCTGGCCGGGATTGTGACCATGCTCCTCCTCTGGGGTGGCGTGGCCTTCGGCGCGTCCGCAGGCAGCCCGCCGGCCGGCACCTTCAGCGGCCATTACAAGGTCACGTTCAAAGTCACCAATTCGCGGTCGGCGCCGTACTCACTGGATCTACGCAGCACAGCCTCGCTGCTCCGGCCCGTGCCACGCTGTCTCGTTTCGCGTACGGCTCGTATCCGAGAAGTCCTGGCGGAAGACGCCCTGACGTTCCGCTGGAATGGCAAGGCCTACGCGTACGTCGGAGACGTTTCAGAAGGTTGCGGACTGCGTCTCGAAGTCCGGCGGCACCGTGAAGAAGGGATACGACGGCACGAGCAGCCAGACGTTCCAGGTGCGCGCCGTCACGAAGGGGCGCGTGGTGCGATGGAGCGGCGGCGGGAAGGACTCGTTTGTGCCGAACGCCGTCGGCCGCAAGCAGCACTGCTCCGCGGGCGCGTACCACTACACGCTGAGCGGCGTCGCGCAGTAACCGGGCCAACCGGCCGGCTCCCTCGCGTTAGGCTTGCGGCGCGATGGCGCGGGAGTATCCGACGATCCTCGACCTGGTCGGGAACACCCCGATCGTCCGGCTGGACAAGCTGTCTCCGCCCGGCCACGCGCGCATCCTCGCGAAGCTCGAGTACCTGAACCCCGGCGGCTCGGTGAAGGACCGGATCGGCCTCTCGATGATCGAGGCGGCCGAGCGCGACGGGCTCCTCAAGCCGGGCGGCACGATCGTCGAGCCGACCTCCGGCAACACCGGCGTCGGCCTCGCGCTCGCCGCCGCGCAGAAGGGCTACCGGCTCATCTTCGTCATGCCCGACAAGATGAGCCAGGAGAAGATCTCGATGCTCCGCGCGTACGGCGCCGAAGTCGTGATCACGCCGACCGCGGTCGACCACGACTCGCCCGAGTCGTACTACTCCGTCTCGTCGCGGCTCGCCGAGGAGATCCCCGGCGGCTTCAAGCCCGACCAGTACTCGAACATGGCGAACCCGCAGTCGCACTACGACGTCACGGCGCCCGAGATCTGGGAGCAGACCGGCGGCGAGATCGACGCGATCGTCATCTCCGTCGGCACCGGCGGCACGATCTCCGGCATCGGCCGCTGGTTCCACGAGAAGCAAGCCCGAGATCAAGATCATCGGCGTCGATCCCGAGGGCTCGATCTACACCGCGGCCGACGAGTCCGAGCTCCACCCGTATCTCGTCGAGGGGATCGGCAAGGACACGTGGCCCGAGACGATCGACCTGAAGGTCGTCGACGAGTGGATCCGCGTCTCCGACCGCGACTCGTTCCTCACCGCGCGGCGGCTCGCGCGCGAGGAGGGCATCCTCGCCGGCGGCTCCGCCGGCTCGACCGTGTGGGCCGCGATGCAGGTCGCGGAGCGGCTGCCGGCCGGCGCGACCGTCCTCGCGCTGATCCCCGACTCGGGCCGCTCGTACATGTCGAAGTTCTACGACGACAACTGGATGCTCGAGCACGGCTTCGTCGAGCGCGCCGGCGCGCTGCCGACCGTCGACGAGCTGCTCCAGCGCGAAGCACGGCGGCGACATGCCCGAGCTCGTGACGATCTCCGCGCACGCGAAGGTCGGCGAGGGGATCGACACGATGCAGCGCTACGGGATCTCGCAGCTGCCGGTCGTGCGCGACGGCGAATGCGAGTCGCTCGCCGACGTGATCGGCTCGCTCCAGGACCGCACGCTCCTCGAGCGGGTCTTCGCGAACGCCGACGCCGTGCACGAGGACGTCGCCGCAGCGATGCAGCCGCCGCTCGCGGCCGTCGAGGCGTCGGCGACGCTCGACGACGTGTTCGCGACGCTGACCAGCGGTACGAACGCCGTCGTCGTCGCGCGCGACGGGAAGCCGGTCGGCGTGCTGACCCGCTCGGATCTCCTCGAGTTCCTCGCGCGCCGTCGGTAGCTACTCTCCTCGCATGGCCGTCGACCGCCTCGAATCGCTCCTCCGCGACGCATTTCCGGACGCGGCGGAGCTGAGCGTCGAGGACCGCACCGGCGGCGGCGACCACTTCCAGGTGACCGTCGCGAGCCCGCGCTTCGACGGGGCTCTCGCTGCTCGACCAGCACCGGCTCGTGAACGACGCGCTCGCCGAGCCGCTCCGCGACGGCACCATCCACGAGCTTGCGAATCAAGACGAAAGGGACGGCATGACCGACGCTTGCTGATCGGATCAAGGGCGTCATCGACGAGGAGCCGGTGGTGCTCTTCATGAAGGGCACGCCGCAGTTCGCGATGTGCGGCAACTCGGGCCGCGCGCTCGAGGCGCTGCGCGCGCAGGGCGCGCCGGTGACGGCGGTGGACGTCATGCGCGACCCGTCGATCCGGCAGGAGCTGCAGGAGATGTCCGGCTGGCCGACGATCCCGCAGGTGTTCGTCAAGGGCGAGCTCGTCGGCGGCGCCGACATCACGCAGGAGCTCGCGGAGAGCGGCGAGCTGAAGCAGCTGCTCGAGGAGAAGCTCGGCGCGAGTTACGCCGACGACGCCGAGGAGCGCACCGTCGACGTCCTCGGTGCATGAGGGAGCTTCGCCCCGGCGTCTGGCACTGGACGGCGCCGCATCCCGACTGGGACGCGGAGCAGTGGTGGCCCGAGGTCGTCTCCTCGTACGCGATCGAGCTCGGTGACGACTTCGTCCTCTTCGATCCGCTCGCCGTCCCCGCCGAGTTGCGCGAGCGCGCGACCGCTGTCGTCCTCACCGCGCCGTACCACGAGCGCGACGCGCGCGGGCTCGGGCTGCCGATCCACACGCCGCCGGCCGACACCTGGGAGGACTGGGTGGAGAAGTTCGGCGTCGACCCCGACAAGGTGCGCGGGATGGAGAGCGAGGATCTCGCGTGGCTGCGCGCCGGCGAAGGCGAGGGCGAGTTCCACGGACCCGGCCCGTGGCCGTTCGGCATCCACGCCTACGCGGGCCGCGAGGACAACGACCTTGTCCTCTGGATCCCGGCGGTCAATGCGATCGTGAGCGGCGACTCGCTGTCGGACTTCGGCGACGGGCTCGGCATCCAGATGGGCGGACGGAAGCACAAGACCCGCGACGAGATCGCGGCGGAACTGAGGCCGCTCCTCGATCTGCCCGTCGAGCTCGTCCTGCCCGCGCACGGCGAGCCGACAGACCGCGAGGCGCTCGAGCGCGCCCTGGCGTAGATCAAAGGGTCGACACGGAGGCGGGGTCGAGCCCCGCCTCCGGTCGTTCTACCTTAGGAAGCTGCGGAACCCGCGGCGGCCAGACACGTGCCGCTCTGGATCGTGGCCAACTTGAAGGCGCCCACGGGAGTGGCGGTGCCACCGATGTAGTCCCAGGCACCGTTGCCCTCGTCGTCCTCGATGCAGTAGCCGGCGTTCGTGTTGAGCGCGACGGCCATCACCTTGGCGCCGATACCCGGAGTCGACGTGCGCAGCGTGGCGCCGCGTCATGCCGGCGTAGTTGCCGTTGTTGATGTTCATCTGCTCCGCCGCCGGAATGGTCGAGCGGACGTTCGACTTCGACGCCGCATCCTGCGCGCTGCTCTTGAAGCTCAGGTACGCAGGCACAGCGATGGCGATGAGGATGCCGAGAATCACGATGACGACCAGGAGCTCGATGAGCGTGAAGCCCTCCTCCGAACCTAGCCGCGTCTTGACGCGATCGAACATAGGGATTTGTCCTTCCACCAGGAGATTGCGATGCGAGTTGTCGCGTTTTCATCGGCGCGAACGCACCGCAAGCAGTAGCCCTCGAAAGGGGTAGATAGGACTGTGATGCACCAGCACGCCGGGGCCGCCGCCGCGGGCCTGGGCGGATTCCCTGATCAGGTGACGCTACTGCTGGCCGGAGACGATGAAGGCGACGAGATCGTCGATCTGCGTCGGCGTCAGGCTCGTGCCGAAGTTCCCCGGCATGATCCCGCCGCTGTAGTGCCCTCGCGATGTACGCCTCCGGGTCGGTGATCGACTGCCGGATGAACGCGGCCAGATCCATGTTGCTGTCGGCCGCTGCGTCCGTCGTGGGCGCTGTGTCGAGGTTCGGGCCGAGCGTGCCGCTCGCGCCGGCCGGCGTGAAGGTGTGACACGACGCGCAGCCTGCGTCAGCGAAGACTGTCTTGCCTGCGGCCACGTTTCCGCCCGACGAGCTCGTCGTCGTCGCGGCGGTCGTGGTTGTCGCGGCGGTCGTGGTCGTCGCTGCGGTCGTGGTCGTCGTCGCTGAAGTCGTCGTCGGTGTCGTGATCGTGGGGCCGATGCTGACCGTGACCGTCGTCGGAGGCTTACCAAGCGACGTGTAGTGCCCAACCGCGTAGCCGGCGAAGGCGGCCGGGATGAGAAGCGCGACGAAGAGGAGCCAGAGGACGACCTCGCTCGTCGAAGTCCACGGATTCTTCCGTTTCTTGGGCGCCACGGTCGAGAGGCTATCGGCTCGCAGCGGAGCACGTCGCAACTACATTCGCGCTCATGTTGGATCGCTGGACGACACCCGCTGTCGGCGTACCTGTCGACGTCGAGACGGCGCGTCGCATCGCGGTGCGGGCGCAGGGCCTCGACGGCAGCCAGAGCGACGTCCTCGAGACCGTGCGCCGGCTCGGCTTTCTCCAGCTCGACCCGATCTCGTCGGTCGCGCCGCCGCAGCAACTCGTCCTTTGGAGCCGCCTCGGGCGCTTCGACACCGCGGAGCTCGACCGGCTCCTGTGGGAAGAAAAGAAGCTCGTCGAGTGGCGCGCGTTCGTGTATCCGATGGAGGATCTGCCGATCCTCAAGGCGTTCATGCGGCGCACCGACCGGCCGCTCGACGACCGCCGTCGCGCGTTTCTCCGCGCGAACACCGCCTTCAGCCGCTACGTGCTCAAGGAGCTGCGCGAGCGCGGGCCGCTGCTCTCCCGCGAGATCGAGACGCACGCGAGCCGGAAAGGCGACGGAGCGCCACGAGTGGTGGGGCTCGCGGCAGATGGGGCTGATGCTCGAGATCCTCGCCGCGGTCGGGAAGGTCGCCGTCGTCGGCCGCCGCGGCAAGCAGCGCGTCTGGGATCTCGCCGAGCGCTGGTATCCCGCCGTGGACGCGCTACCGCTGAAGACGGCGCTCGCGATGTACGACGAGCAGCGCTTCCGCGCCGTCGGCGTGCGACTCGAGCGCGGGCGGCTCGTCGCGCATCCCGAGGCGGTCGACGGAGACGTTCCCGACCGCGTCACGTTCCTCTCGCCGTTCGACCGGCTCATCCACGACCGCGACCGCATCGAGGCGATGTGGGACTTCTACTACCGCCTCGAGATGTACGTGCCCGCGCCGAAGCGGGAGTACGGCTACTACGTCCTGCCGATCCTCCGCGGCGACAAGCTCGTCGGGCGGATCGAGCCCGTCTTCGATCGCAAGACGAAGACGCTCTCCGTCAACGGGCTGTGGTGGGAGACGGGCGTGCGGCCGTTCAAGCTCGACGCCGACTCTGGCGCAAACTCGAGCGCTGGTTAGCATCGCAGCTGATGGACTTCGAGACGCGCGCGATCCACGAGGGGCAGGAGCCCGACCCCGCGACCGGCGCGATCATCACGCCGATCTACCAGACGTCCACCTACGTCCAGGACGAGGTCGGCGTGCACAAGGGCTTCGACTACTCGCGCGTCGCGAACCCGACGCGGAAGGCGCTCGAGACCGCGCTCGCGTCGCTCGAGTCGGCCGAGCACGGCGTCGCGTACTCCTCCGGCCTCGGCGCGACGACGACGCTCATGCACTTCCTCAACCCCGGCGACCGCGTCGTCCTGATCGCCGACGTCTACGGCGGCGTGTACCGCATGACGTCGCTCGTGTACGAGCCGAAGGGCTACCGCTTCGAGTACCTGCCGGCGGAGGAGTTCGCGAACCTCGCCGCGCACCTCGACGACTCGACGCGGATGGTGTGGATCGAGTCGCCGTCGAACCCGATGCTCAACATCATCGACATCGCCGCCGCCGCCGAGGCGACGCACGCGGCCGGCGCGATGCTCGTCGTCGACAACACGTTCGCGACGCCGTACCTCCAGCGCCCGCTCGAGCTCGGCGCCGACGTCGTCGTCCACTCGACGACGAAGTACCTCGGCGGCCACTCCGACGTCGTCGGCGGCTTCGCGGCGACGAACGACGCAGCCATCGCCGAGAAGCTCCGCTTCCTCCAGAAGTCGCTCGGCGCGGTGCCGGGGCCGTTCGACAGCTGGCTCGTGCTGCGCGGGCTCAAGACGCTCGCCGTGCGGATGCGGCAGCACTGCGAGAACGCCGTCGCGGTCGCGGCGATGCTCGAGCGGCACTCGCGCGTCGAGCGCGTCCTCTATCCCGGCTTGCCGCACCATCCCGGCCACGAGATCGCGGCGCGGCAGATGAAGAACTTCGGCGGGATGGTCTCGTTCCTCGCCGAGTCGCCCGAGGAAGCCGCGCGGATCGCCGGCGCGACGAAGCTCTTCCAGCTCGCCGAGTCGCTCGGCGGCGTCGAGAGCCTCATCGAGGTGCCGCACCGCATGACGCACGCGGCGACGGCCGACGCGCCGTTCGCTGCGCCGCCGAACCTCATCCGCCTCTCGGTCGGGATCGAGTCGGCGGAGGATCTCCTCGAGGATCTCGAGCGCGCACTCGCCGGTGATGCCCGCCGTCGTCTTCGTCGAGATCCCCGCGGGCTCGCGCAACAAGTACGAGTTCGACGAGGAGCTCGGCGGCATCGTCCTCGACCGGCGCCTCTTCACCGCGATGGCGTACCCCGGCGACTACGGCTTCGTCGAGGGAACGCTCGGCGAGGACGGCGACCCGCTCGACGCTCTCGTCATCGTCTCCGACCCGACGTTCCCCGGCTGCCGGATCCGCGTGCGCACCGTCGGCGTCTTCCACATGGAGGACGAGAAAGGCCCCGACGAGAAGCTCCTCTGCGTGCCGCTCGGCGACCCCGCGTTCGAGCGCGTCGCCGACATCCACGACGTCCAGAACGAGCTGCGCGACGAGATCGAGCACTTCTTCCAGCGGTACAAGGATCTCGAGCCGTCGAAGCGCACCGAGACGCGCGGCTGGGGCAACCGCAGCGAGGCGGAGAAGATCCTCGCCGCGGCGCGCGAGCGCAAGGCCGGCTGAAGCGTGCCCGAGCCGATCGACCTGCTCCATCTCGGCCGCGAGCGCGTCATCGCGAGCTATCTCCTCGACACGACCGACGGGCCGGCGCTCCTCGACTGCGGGCCGACGACGTGCATCGACGCGCTCGAAGCCGGCCTCGCGGCGCGCGGCTTGACGCTGACCGACATCCGCCATCTCCTGCTCACGCACATCCACCTCGACCACGCGGGCGCCGCGGGCGTGCTCGTGCGCAAGAACCCGGCGCTGCAGGTGCACGTCTCGCCGGTCGGCGCGCCGCACCTCGTCGAGCCGGAGCGGCTGGAGAAGAGCGCGCGCCGGCTGTACGGCGACACGTTCGACTCGCTCTGGGGCGAGCTCGCGCCGGTGCCGGCGGAGAACGTCCACCCGCTCGACGGCGCGGTCGCTCGGCCTCGAGTCCTTCCCCATCGCCGGGCCACGCGTCGCACCACGTCTGCTACCTCGACCCCGACGGGACGCTCTACGCCGGCGACGCGTGCGGCGTGCGCGTTCTGCCCGGCCGCTCGGTCATGCCGCCGACGCCGCCGCCGGACGTCGATGTCGCGGCGTGGCAGACGACGCTCGACGAGATCGCGCGCCGCGAGCCAGAGCGCCTCGCGCTCATCCACTTCGGCGTCGCCGACGACGTCAAGCGGCACCTCGAAGAGCTTGAGCTGCGCCTGCTCGACTGGGCGGAGTCGGTCGAAGGCGGCGCGACGGAGGAAGAGTTCGTCGAGTACGCGCTCACGGAGCTGGCCGACTCGGGCGAGGACGCCGACGCGTTCACGCAGGCGATGCCGCTCTGGCAGTCGTACCGCGGCCTCGCGCGCTGGGCCGAGAAGCGGAAGGGCGTAGGCTCGCGCGATGCCGCTCGTCCCCGTCCCGCCCGAGATCGACGAGTTCCTCGCCGCCGCGAACCCCGCCGTCGTCGCGACCGTCAGCCCGCGCGGCACGGCTCACTCGGCGGCGACGTGGTACGACTGGGAGGACGGCCGCGTCCTGCTCAACATGGACGAGACGCCGGCTGCGGCTCGGCTATCTCCGCGCGAATCCGTCCGTCTCGCTCACCGTGCTCGCGCTGACCGACTGGTACCGCCACGTGACGCTCCTCGGCCCGGTCGTCTCGATCGACGAGGACGAAGACCTGCGCGACATCGACCGGCTCGCCGTGCGCTACACCGGGCAGCCGTACCGGAACCGCGAGAACCGGCGCTTCACGGCGTGGATGGAGCCGGAGCGCTGGACTGCGTGGCCTCTTCCTCGCTGAGCTCCTCCGTCTCGACGATCCACAGCGGCCCGTCCGCGCACTCGACGCGCGGCTTACCCTCGACCTCGGTGAGCGACGTCGTGAGCACGCGCACCGGTCGTGCCGTCGAGCTCGAGGAGCGCGCCTTTCGTCCCGTCGAGGATCATCCCGTAGCGCCACGCCCACACAAGGCGATGCACCTCGGCGGCGGGACGCGAGAGATCGAGCCACGCGTCGTCGGCGGTGAAGAACGTCTCGTACTCGCCGCCGCCCTCCTCCTGCACGTCGCCCTCGTCGCCGGACGCGAGCCGCGTCGAGCGCCTCGACGAGCGTCTCGCCGACTGTCTGGCCGAAGCGCGGATAGAACGTGTCGGGATCCTCGGGCTCGCCGAGCGGATACGCGCGCTGCGCGAGGATCGGCCCGGTGTCGAGCTCGGCGTCCATGCGGTGGAACGTGATCCCGATCTCGTCGTCGCCGCTGCGAATCGCCCACGCGACCGGAGTCGGCCCGCGATGGCGCGGCAGCAGCGACGGATGGCCGTTGACCCAGCCGAGCCGCGGCACCGCGAGAGCGTCGGCCGGCATCTTCCACGGAAAGCCCATGCAGACGACGAGATCCGGCTCGACCGAGCGCAGCAGCGGCGCGATCGAGCGTGCGCCGCGCCGGGACGAGGATGTCGAGCTCGGGCGGGAGCTGCGCGAGATCCATCCGCATCGACGAGTCGTAACGGCCCTCGCGATCGACGGTCGTCAGCAGCGCGACGAGCTCGTGCCCGAGTCCGGTGACCGCCGCGCCGAAGCCCTGCGCCACCGGCAGGATCTGCGTGACGATGACGACGCGCCAGCCGCTCATTGGTCGCGGAGGATCCTCGCGCCCGACGCCTGGTTCCGCGCCTTGACGACGATCTCGTCGACGTTCACGTGCCACGGCCGTGTGAGCGCGAAGAGGATGCAGTCGACGACGTCGTCGGCCTGCAGCGGCTCGACGCCGCGGTAGACCGCCGCCGCCTTCTCCTCGTCGCCCTTGAAGCGGACGAGCGAGAACTCCGTCCCCTCGACGAGGCCCGGGATCGACGGTCGTGACGCGGATCGGCCGGCCGAGGAGATCCTCCCGCAGCGCGTACGTGAAGCCGCGCTCGGCGAACTTCGCGGTGATGTACGACGCGCCGCCCTCGTACGCGGCGCGCCCCGCGACGGAGCCGATGTTGACGATGTGCCCCCAGTCGGCGAAGTGCGGCAGGCAGAGCCGCGTCATCCGCATCAGCCCGGCGACGTTCGTGCCGAGGACCCACGCCTCGTCCTCGTCGCTCGACTCGTCGAACGGCGCGCGGCCGAGCGCTCCGCCGGCGTTGTTGACGAGGATGTCGAGCCCGCCGAGCTGCTCCACCGCGTCGGCGACGAAGCGCTGCGCGCTCTCGGGATCGGTGACGTCGAGCGGCAGCGCGATCTCGGTCTCGAGCCGCTCGACGCGGCGCGCGCCGCCCGCGACACGCACTCCGGCCGCGGCGAGCGCGCGCGCCGTCGCGCGCCCGATTCCCGACGACGCCCCCGTGACGATCGCGCGTTTCCCGGTCAGATCCACCGCTCGTGACTCTACGTGCGTAACCGCGTTCGGGACTTCCTTCGCGAAGTCCTAACGCGCCGTCTGCGACCGGAAGCCCGACCACCAGCCGCGACCGGCAGCGGGAGGCGGCAACAGCCGCGTTCGCGCGTACTCCGGATCAATCGGCTTCTCGTGCTGGGCCTCGAGCCAACCCACGAGATCGCGGTGACTCACGATCCAGATCTTGTCCTTCCGGAACGGCGCCCGGGCATCGTCGACGCACAGCACTCCGGTAACGAACGGGACCTGGAGCTTCTCGCGCAGCCACACGGCGTTTCTCGTTGCCTGAACGACATCGCTGGCGCGATAGCCGTAGCTCTTGGTTTCGATCGCGTACGCGCCGCCAGGCCCGCAGAGGACGTGATCGATATCACCCCACTTGTCGCGCTTGTATCCGTGGAGGAGCAGCCAGCCGCGAGTCTTGAAGGCGGCGAGCTTGCCGCCAATTTCGCGTTCGGCGCGCGCGCCGACGAACCACTTCCTCGTCGCCTCGCCGCAGCGCCAAAGCTCCGTCAGGAGCATGAAGCAAAGACCGATGATCGCGAAATCGGCGACGACCGTGCCTCGCGCTCTCGGTCCGAAGTCGTGCTCGATGAAATAGATCGCGTAGATCGCTGCCGCGTTGAGCCCGAAGAGGAGCGCCAGCTTGAGGATCCCGAGCTGACCGCGAAGCGTCGTGTAGTGCGCCGGCTCATCGTGGTTCTCGAGGATCTCGATCCGGGTCACCAACCAGAGCAAGTCCGCTGCGAGAAGGCCAAGACCGAGACCGGACATGTCGCTGAACAAGAAGACCGCTGCGAACAACCAGGCGGCGGTCGCAACAGCAACTTGCCAGAGCTTCAGTCTCATAGAGATAGGGATCGACAGTCTTGGGCCTGCGCTTTACCGCGATGTGATCTACGCCGTGATCTACCCTGAGCCGCGCCGCCCCCATCGACTAGCGGTCCAGGTCGCGGCCCTTTCAAGGCCGTCGCACGGGTTCGAATCCCGTTGGGGGCATCTCGATTTGCATGGTTGAGCGCAACCCGTACCGTGAGCCGACCACGAGCGAGAGGACTGGTCACGCCGGACTTCGGTGGTGTCCGTCGCTCGCTAGGCGGCGTGGGCGACCACTGTGATCTCGACGAGCAGGCCGGCGACGAGATCCGCGCGAACGGTCGTCCGTACCGGCTTTACGCCGGTGAACTTCTGCTCGTAAACGGCGTTGAACGCCGGGAAGTCAGCGAGGTCGACGAGGTGAACCAGGCAGGAAACGACGTCGTCCAACGACCCTCCGGCAGCCTCGAGCAGGCTCTCGATGTTCGAGAAGGTCTGCTCGGTCTGCTCGACGAGATCGTCGCTGACCACCTTGCCGGTGTCTTGGTCGAAGCCGCCTTGGCCGGAAAGAAAGATCCATTCGCCTACCGTGAGGCCGGGCGAATAAGGGACAGCGGGGGGCGCGAGTTTGTCGGAGCTGATTAGAGCTTTCATGGCTTGATGGCCTCCTGGAAGTGGGTGTTGCCGTAGTATACATACCGGTATGTATACTACCGCCATGACTGACAAGCCAAGCGCACACGACGCGCTCCTCGGCGCTACGAGCGAGCTGACATATGAGAACGGCATCACGAGCACGGGCGTCGACGCGATCGCGGCCCGAGCGGGCGTAACGAAGCGAACCCTGTACCAACACTTCGGCTCCAAGGACGGGCTCGTGGCCGAAGCGCTCAACGAGCGAAGCCGACGGGCGCTCCTCGGGCTCGGGACGGGCGCGAAGAACCGGTCCCAGGAGACGGGCGAGCCTGCCATCCTTGCGCTCTTCGATGTGATCGAGAACGCGCTCGGAACGAGAACAACGGCGGGCTGCGCGTTCATCAATGCATCGCTCGAGATCAACCGCCCCGGTCATCCCGTGCGCGAGGCCGCACTGGCGCATCTGCGCGCTCGGGAGGAGCTCGTTCATCAGCTCCTTGTCGAAGCAGGCGTCGAAGACCCCGAGATGGCCGCGCAGGTGGTGGTGCTCGTCGACGGGGCGTACGCCGTTGGCGGGTCTCGCCGAGATCCGGCCGCTGCGCGCCACGCAAAGGCCGCCGCCGCCGCGCTGCTCGCGGCCCGGGCGGCGACGTAGCGATGCGCCTGCCCCTGACGAGAGTCTGGCGGACGGATTTGCCGCGACCAGTGCTCCTTTTGCAGGCCGGGAATGCCGTCAGCTGGTTTGGGTACGGCTTGATCCTCCCGTTCGAGATCATCTACCTGAACCAGTTCCGCGGTTTCTCGACAGCCACTGCCGGTTTGGTGCTTGGCGCAATCCTCGGCGCGGGAACCCTCGCGACACCTCCCTCAGGTGTCCTACTTGATCACTTTCGCGCCAAACCGGTCCTGATCGCAGCAAACCTCGCGAGCGCGCTTGGCTTTGCCGGCATCGCCTTCGTCGAACGGCCGTGGCAGGCGTTCGCATGCGCAGTCATCGGTGGAGCAGGGGTCGGCGTGACCCGCACCGCGCAGCAGACCTTGCTGATCCTCCTGGTAACGCCGGAGCAACGTGCCGACTCGTACGCGCTCGGACGCGTGGCACAAAACCTCGGCATCGGCCTCGGCGCCATGATCGCGGGGCTCGTCATCTCCGCCTCTCCGGACCTGCGATCGTTTCAGGCGCTTTACCTGCTCGACGCGATCACGTACGCCGCGCTGGCGGTCGTCGTATTCGCGGTGGTGCCGAATCCACGCGGCGCCGCAGCAGCCGACGGTCTCGACGGAGGCTTCCGACAGGTCGTCCGCGATCGGACATTCATGCTCCTGATCGCGGCGAACTTCGTCCTACTCATCGTGGTCTATGCGCAGTTCCTGAACATCCTGTCGCCGTATGTAGAAGCGCATACGAGCGCCGGCGCGGGCGCAATCGGGCTCCTCTTTCTACTCAATTCGGCTGTCGTCGTGATCGCGCAACTACCCCTGGTGCGTGTCTTCAAGCGGCTGCGTCGCGCCCAGGTCTACGCCGCAACGAGTGCGTTCTTCGCCCTCGGGCTCTTCGGCGTACTGCTGGTGCCGCTGATCCACTCGGGGGTCGCGGCCGGCACCCTACTGTGCGCCGTCGGAGTCGTGATCGGGATCGGCGAGTGCACCCACGCCGTCGTCCTCGGCCCTCTCGCCCCCGACCTCGCTCCCCCGCATCTGCTCGGCCGCTATATCTCGGTCTTCACCCTGATGATTACCGGCGGCTTCGCGGTTGGGCCGGCCATCGGCGGCGTGGTACTCGCGTACTCATCCAACGCTGTCTGGTGGGGCGGCGGCCTCGTCGTCGTAGCAATCGGAGCCGGCTTCCTTCTCGCAGGCGATCGCGTCCCCGACAAACCGCGCGCCGAGACGGAGCCACGCCGCCCGTCCACCAGCCCCATGCCCGAGCCCGCGTAAACTATTTGCTCGCCGGTACGCCGCCATCGCGCTCGAAGGCGAGGGCGACGATGCTCCCGTGGGGCGAACGTCTGACCTGGGGTGAGCCGCTCGGATCCGTCGTCGTCCTCGGAGGCTCGCGGTCGGTGTCTTCGCCATCACCACCGCAACGTGCCGTATCGCGGCCGGCTTTGTGCGTATGAACCGGCGCGTCTCGAGGCTCGTCAGAACTGATGCAACCGGGCTCTCTGGCCCGGCGCTCATCCTCCAAGCAGCAAGTGTCGGACTTCACCCACCAGCCCGCCGAGTGCGCGTTGCTCACCGCTCTCGGAGGGTTCGAGAGCTGTCCCATGAGGGGCATCTCAGTCGAGCGCGTCAAGTAACTGCTGTGCGTGGCGGATGCGCTCCTCGACGCTTTCGCGTCGTGCGCTCTCGTCTCGTTGTCCCGCACGGTCGCGCGGTACGAGCAGATCGCTATAGAGGCGGTTGGTGGCGTGGACGCGTTCCTTGATCGCAGTCCACGCGCGCGCCAAGTCCTTTTCGTGCACTTCGAAGCGCAGCTTGCCATGTTCAAGTCGCGGTTCTTCGAGAGCGGACGGGAATTTCGCGTACTCGCGGAACAGGGTGAGCCATTCGCCGTCCGGCCAGGCTTCGCCCTCGGCTTCCAGTTCGACCTCGACCTCCAGCATGTCTCCGTCGGCGACGCCGAGTACCCGCCGCGACCCGAGACGGATCACCATCAGCTCAGCGGGTAGCCCGTTCGGTGTCGGGCGCCTGCCGCGCGCCCGCCGCTGTCGGCGCATCGGTGTTGATTTGCTGGACGATCCAGGCGTCAGCTGCGTCGGGCTCGATTCCACGAGCGACGGCTACCTCTGCGATGAGCAGTTGGCGTGCGGTTCGGTAGAGCTGGTTGGTGATCGGCGCCGTGCCTCCTTTGGCACGCTCGCGCTCTCGTTGCGCGCCGTCGCGGACGATCTCGGCAAGACCGCCGACCGTGCCGCCCGCAAGTTTCGCTTGCGAATTTCGGTGGCGCCGCGACCAATGCTCGGACGTAGCTGGCGAGTCGCTACCCAGCGTGCGTTGCACTGCCTCGAGTTCCTCCTCGCCGGATAGAGCGCGCAGCGTGCTTCGTGCGCGATCGAGAGGCAGTGTCACCTTCAACCCATTCTCGAAGACGAGCACGAGCATCTCTCCGCTACCGCCGCGATCCTCTCTCGATTCGACGCGACCGATCCCATGGGAGGCGTAGACGACGAGGTCGCCAACGGCCAGGAGCGGAGCGTCCCGCGCATCTGCAGCAGGCACCGGAAAGGGAGGCTCGGGGTTCAACTTTGCGTGCAGGGGCCACTTCCTCCGCGTCTCGGGAACGGGCAGAGGAGGCGCACGCCGCGCAGCCGGTACTCGCTCAGGTAACCGATTGAGCCTAGCAGGGGGTCGCTTCGCCAACTCCTGGCGGCTCCGGGGCGGGCGGCTCCTTCACGTAGGCGGCGTACGCGGTGATGGCTGCGAAGTCGTGTCGCCGCCGGCCCGGGAAGAATCGCGCCAGGTACGCGGAGAAGTCGAGTCTCTCTCCGGCGGGCGTGGGATCGCCGTGCTTCGGGGTTGCATCGGGAATCACGTGCCGCCTTCTTGACGCAGCGCGTCGAGAACGTCCTGTAACCGTGCTGATGCGAGGCAGATCGTGCTGTCGGCCGCGCCGTAGTACAGGAGCAGCTCGTCGCTGGCCTCGTCATGGAGGAGCCCGCAGGGGAAGACGACGTTGGGGACGTCACCCGTCCGCTCGTACGGCGCGGTCGGCGCGAGCACCCAGCTGGACAGTCGGCGCAGGACGCGGGTCGGATTCTTGAGGTCGAGCAGGGCGAGGCCGACGCGGTAGATCTCGCCTCCGACCACTTCCTTGACACCGTGGTAGACGAGCAGCCAGCCGTCCTCGGTGCGGAGCGGCGGCGGTCCGAGGCCGATCCGCAGCGCATCCCACCACGCGCCCTCGCGCGGTCCGAGCACGCTCTCGGGCGCGCTCCAGTTGACGAGGTCGTTGGAACGGGAGAGAGCGATCTCGCCGTGTCCGCCCTCGTACTGCGTCTTGGGCCGGTGCAGGAGCACCCAACGGCCCTCGAGCCGGTACGGGAGGAGCGCAGCATTCTTGTCTTCCGGCTGTCTGATGATGCCGCGGCGCTCGACGCTCGTGAAGTCGGTCGTCGTGGCGAGGAAGACGGCCGGGCCTGGGGGGCCGTAGGCGGTGCAGGTGATGACCCAGCGGTCGAGCTCGTCGATCCAAACCACGCGCGCGTCCTCGAAGCCCCACTCCTCGCTCGGGTCGCCGCTCGGGGCGAGCAGCGGCTCGGGGTCGATGGCCCAGTCGCTGACGCCGTTCGCGGAGCGAGCGACGGTCAGGTGGGAGATGCCCCGACGGTCTTCGACACGTGCGAGGAGGACGATCTTGCCGTCGACGATTGCTGCGGCTGGGTTGAAGACGGCGTTGACGGGATAGGGCCAGTCCTCCGGACTGAGAATTGGATTGGCCGGATGGCGCTCGAACAGCTCCGGCGCGCTCACGCGACCGCCGGTTCGAGCGTCCGCGTCAGGGTTGAGGCCCGAATGCCTGCTGCGTCGAGTAGGAGGGCTGCCTGGTGGAGAGCGAGCGTCGACTCCGCACCTTCGTTCTCGTTCAGCGCCTCGCTGCCGAGCCCGTCGCTGCAGCCGCCGGTGGCGAAGTCGTAGAGAGGCTTCTGCAGGCTGTTCTGTCCAAGGAACCACTCGAAGGCGGTGATCGCCCTGGCGCCGTGCTCGGGGTCGCGTGTGGCGGCGTAGGCGGCCAGCTCCGCTTCGACGAGAGCAGCGGCGTCGAGCGGTTGCTCGTCTCCGCTGCCGATAACGGGATCGCCTCGCCGCCGCCCCCCGTGCCCGGTGAGGCGAAGGAAGCCGCCGTCGAGCCCGGACTCGTCGCCGAGCCAACGCAACGAGGCGAGGCCGAGCTCCGCGAGGTCGTCGCGGCCGAGGGCGTGCGCGCCTCCGATCAGCGCCTGCGAGAGTCGCGCGTTGTCGTAGCTGAGCTCGTCCTCGAACCAACTCCACCCATCTTCGGCATTGACCTCGTATGCGTCTGCGAGCTTGTCGACGAGACGCTCGAGCACGAGTCGCGCCGCGGGATCGAGCCGATCCGCGTCGAGACGGGAGAGGCCGAGCACCGCGTACGCGGCGGTCCGCAGCGAGATCTCGCCGGAGAGCAGGTCGACCTGCCGCGCGAGCAGATCGCGGGCCGGGACGACGAGTGCGGGTATCCATGCGGTTGCGAGGATCTCTCCGAGAGCCCAGACAGACCGGCCGACATGGTCTCCGACATGCGGTTCGTCGAGCCAGCGACGGTCGTAACTCATGAAGTTGCGCATTCCCTCGTCGTCCGTGGCCGCGTGGAGGAACGCGAGTGCGCGGTAGAGGATCGACGTCCAGACCTGTTCGTCGCCGCGGCCGGCAAGCGCGAGCGACACGACCGCCAGACGGGCCACGTCGTCGACGCAGTAGCCGCTGTCACGGTTGGGGATGATCCCGTGCGCATGCTGCACGATCCCGACGTCGTCGACGAGTGTGAGGAGGTGGTCGTTGCGCAGGGCGGCGAGGTGGAGGTCGGCGACCCCCTTCGGCCGGCGGCGCGGCGCCAGAGCGAGCGCCTCGCGCAACACCGACGCCGTCGCGTCGGCAACGGAGGGCCACGCGAGCGAGGAACCGATCCGCCGCGCCTCCGCACGAGCTGCCGCGAGCAGATCGGGTTGCTCGATGTAGTCGCAGACGGCGTCTGCAAGCGCCGCCGGATCCTCGAATGCCACAAGCCGCCCGGCCCCGCTCGCGAGCATGTCCTGCGCGTACCAGTACGGCGTCGAGACGACGCCGCACCCGGCCGCAATCGCGAAGGTGAGCGCGCCCGACGAGATCTGCTCGCGGTTTCGGTACGGAGTCACGAACACGTCGGTCGCTGCCAGCAGATCCGAGAGCCGGTCGGGCGAGAGGAAGCGGTCGTCGAACTCCACGTTCCCGTCGATCCCGAGCTCGATGCACGCGCCGTTCGAGCATCAGCCGGTACCGCTCGCCCTCCCGGCGCGCGATGTCGGGGTGCGTGCGACCGGCGATCGTGTAGACGACCTCCGGATGGCGCTCGAGAACGGCCGGCATCGCCTCGATGGCCGTCTCGAGCCCCTTGCCCGGCGAGATCAGCCCGAACGTCGAGAGCCGGAACTCGTCCGCGCGCGCCCGGCTCGGGTCCTGCCCTCGAGCGGCGCGAGCGACGAGCCGGGCCGGCGCGCCGTGCGGAACGACGCGCACCTTCTCCTCTGTGCAGGCACCCGATGCGACGAGTAGCTCGAGCGCCGTCGCCGTCATCACGGTCACGAGCTCCGCCTCCGCACACAGCTCCGTGAGCACCTCCGCCTGGTGCGGCGTGGGCTCGGAGAGAACCGTGTGCAAGGTCACGACGAGCGGCTGCGCCAGCTCCTGTGCGAACGAGAGCACGTACTCCCCGTCGCGGCCGCCGAAGATCCCGTACTCGTGCTGGAGCAGCACGACGTCGATGTCGAGCCGCCCGAGCATCCTGGCGGTGCGTACGTAGTCGCCGCGGACCGCCTGGGCGATCGTCCCGAGCAGACCTCGCCGCTGCGGGCTGGACGGCTCGTTGAGAACGGCGACGAGCTCGGCGCTGTCGACGCCGTCGACACCCGCCAATGACGCTCTCACGTCGGCTGCGAACGCGCCGATCCCGCACGCCCGCGGCGGATAGGTCGAGACGATCGCGGTGCGCAAGCGGCGTCGCGCAGCTACTCCAGCACGCGCTCGAGAAGCATCGTGCATGTTGTCGCTCCCTCTGGTGACTCCCCCGAAACAGCAAGCGGCGGGCTCGTGCGGGAGTCAGAACACGGAGACGCTGAACCCACCCTAGCCGAGAAGCAGCGAGGCCATTCACGTCGCGCAGCTCGCGGTGGCACACTCGGCGTTCGCAGTTACACGCTAGGAGGGACTTCCCATGACGTCCACCGAACCGGAAGCACCCACGCCGGAGCCTGATCTGGAGTCACCGACGCCAGCACCGGGCGAATCACGGAAGGATCGCGCTCGCCGCTACGGGCGTCGGACTCGCCTCTACGCCGGGGCTTTCGTCTCTGTCGCGCTACTGGCAGTCCTCGTCATCCTGATCACGAAAAACACGGGCGGCGTCAAGCTGGACTGGGCCGTGGGCTCGACCCGTGCGTCACTCGTCTGGATCATCCTCGCCGCAGCCGTCCTCGGCTGGCTGCTCGGTTTGACGACCGCCGTCGTCTTCCACCACCGAACTCGCCGGCGATAGCTCGGGCTAGCGCCTGCGGCGCCGCCGCGGCTTCGGCGTGGCGGCCGGAGCCACGATCCCCGACGCGGCGAACGCCCGGCCGTGGCCGAGCGCGCCGGCGAGCTTGCTGACGTCGAGACGCTGCTCGGGTAGGACGAGCGTGACGCCGGTGCCGGTGCGGCCGGCGCGGCCTGTCCGGCCGACGCGGTGCACGTAGTCGTCGGCGGTGCGGGGCGGATCGAAGTTGATGACGTGCGTGATCTCGTCGACGTCGAGCCCGCGCGCCGCGATGTCGGTGGCGATCATCGTCCCGACCCGACCGGAGCCGAACTGGGCGAGCGACCGCTCGCGCGCGTTCTGCGACATGTTCCCGTGCAGCACCGCCGAGCTCATGTTGTGGAGGCGGTCGAGCTTGCGCGCAAGCTTGTCGGCGCCGTACTTCGTGCGAACGAAGACGAGGGCGAGGCCGCGCTCGCGGCGCAGCTGCTCGGCGAGTGTGTCGATCTTGTCCTCGGACGTGACCGAGACGAACTCGTGCCCGATCTCGCCGGGGGCGTTGTCGACCTGCGCGCCGGTGGTGAACCGCGCCGCCTTGACGGTGTACGTCCGCGCGAGCTCTGCGACAGGCCCGTCGAGCGTGGCCGAGAAGAGGAGCGTCTGCCGGTTCTGCGGGATCTCCCGGACGATGCGGTCGACCTGCGGCTGGAAGCCCATGTCGAGCATGCGGTCGGCTTCGTCGAGGACGAGCACGCGGATCTCGCGCAGCGAGATGAACTTGCGCTCGAGGAGGTCGTTGAGGCGGCCCGGCGTGGCGACGAGCACGTCTGCGCCGCGCGTGGCCTTCATCTGGCCGTGGACCGACGTGCCGCCGTAGACCGCGGCGATCTTCAGCCCGCGCGCTTTCGCGAGCGGCTGGAGCTCATCGACGATCTGCGAGGCGAGCTCGCGCGTCGGGACGAGCACGAGCGCGCCCGGGTGGGCGGTTGCGCCGGCGAGGCGCTCGATGAGCGGGATTCCGAATGCGAGTGTCTTGCCCGAGCCCGTGGGCGCGGCCGCGAGGACGTCGACGCCGGCGAGCGCGTCGGGCAAGACGAGAGTCTGGATGGCGAACGGCGTGTGGATGTCGCGCCGGGCCAGGGCCTCGGTGACAGGTGCGCTCACGCCGAGCGCGGCAAAGGTTGTACTCAAGTTGAAGTTCCTTCCTGTGGAGCGGGTTCGAGATGCGAGAGACTCGAAACGCCTGCTGCCAGGGGGAACGAGAAGCTGAATCTCCTAGGCCGAAAATACGGCCGCGTTTGCACGGTAGCAGCGAAGTTGCGCTACAACGGCTCCAGTGCTTTCGCCCCAGCCCACGAGCGACACGGATTCGCCGCGCTCGTGGAGGGGCGTCCTCGATCCCTATGCGAAGGCGCGGCGGGGCCGCAGCATCGGCGATCTCGCCACCTCGGTCGCGCCCTACGTCGCGTTGCTCGTCGCGTCGGCGTTCGCGCTGCACGTGTCGATTTGGCTCTCGCTCGCGCTCGTTCTGCCCGCCGCGGGCTTCCTCACGCGCACGTTCATCGTCTTCCACGACTGCACCCACGGCTCGTTCATGCGTTCGCGCCGCGCGAACGATGTGATCGGCGTCGTGACGGGCGTCCTCGTCTGGCTGCCGTACCGCGGCTGGCAGCACGAGCACAACGTCCATCACGCGACGGCGGGGGATCTCGACCGGCGCGGAGTCGGCGACGTCGGCACGCTGACGGTCGCCGAGTACGACGCGCTCTCGCGGCCGCGGCAGATCAAGTACCGGCTCTACCGCAGCCCGTTCGTCATGTTCGGGCTCGGCTGGTTCCTCGTCCTCATCTTCAACCCGCGCTTCATTCCGCCCGGCGCGAAGCCGCGCGTCCGCCGGAGCGTGCTCCTGACGAATCTCGCGCTCGCGCTCATCGTTGCCGCCGCGTGCCTGACGATCGGCTGGCAGGCCTATCTCATCGTGCAGGGGCCCGTCCTCCTCGTCGCCGGCGTGGTCGGCGTCTGGCTCTTCTACGTCCAGCACCAGTACGAGGACGCGTACTGGCAAGGGCACGCCGACTGGCGGTACGACCACGCCGCCCTCGCCGGGAGCTCGTACCTGAAGCTGCCGGCCGTGCTGCGCTTCTTCACCGGCAACATCGGCTTCCACCACGTCCATCACCTCAGCGTCGGGATCCCGAACTACAACCTCCAGGCCGCCCACGAGGGGGATGACCGCCTGCAAGCAGTGCCGGAGCTCACGGTGTGGCAGGGGCTCCGCGCGACGCGGCTGAAGCTGTGGGACGAGCGGCGCGGCCGCCTCGTCACGTTCCGCGAGGCGCGCACCGTCTCTTCAACCATCTAGCTGCTAGGGTCTAAGCGCTAGCTGAGCGAGTACCGGATGCGCGTTTGCGCCTTCTCTGCCCGTTCCTGACGTGGTAGAGGAGGTGTTTTTTTGTGGCAACCGGAACCGTGAAGTGGTTCAACGCCGACAAGGGCTATGGCTTCATCAGCCCCGACGACGGCAGCGCAGACCTGTTCGTGCATCACAGCGCGATCTTGGGCGACGGTTATAAGACGCTCGCCGAGAGCGCGAAAGTGCAGTACGAGCCGGGACAGGGCGACAAAGGCCCGCAGGCGACGAACGTCGCCTTGGCGTCCGCCTAGTTCGGAGTGACGCTCCGGCGCCCCGCTCGGGCGCCGGAGCTGTTGCTTCGCCGAGAGAAAGGGAGCGGACGGATGGCGACAAGGGGACAGACGCACAACAAGCGGGCGCGGGAGATGGCCCTCCGCGAGAAGCGCGAGCGCAAGCAGTTGAAGAAGGATCAGCGCGCCGCGGGACTTCTTCCGACTTACGACGAGAACGGCTTCGAGATCGTCGCTGAGACCGACGTCGAGACCGACGTCGAGACCGACGGTGAAGCTCCGGCCGGCGCGGAGCAGACCGAGCCCGTCGCGGAAGCGATCTAGTGAGTCCGGAGGGCGGCCCCGGTGTCGCGCGGAAGGTCGTGGCTCTTCCTGCGCGCGCCCACGTGGAGACCTGGGCAGGCGCCAATGAGGCGAGGGACGAGACGCTGCGCGTGCGGCGTCTGACTCGCTCGGCCGCCTCCGGCGGATTCCAGCTCCGTCACTCGGACCGCGGGTGGGCGCTGATCGACCCGGAACGGAAGCCGGTGGGTGGGCGGATCGACAACAGCCTCGATGAGCTCGAAAAGCTCCTCACCGAAGCGCTCAAGCAGTGACCGACGCGGGCGCAGCCGACGTTCGCTCGGCTGCCCTCGAGGCGTACATCGCAACGCGGAGCAAGCAGGGGTTCCGGATCGAGACGAGGAGCGCCACGCAGGCCGTGATCGTCCGCCCGCATCGGTTCCACTTCGTCGCGCGCTTGGTTGCCCGCGGAATGCCGGATGAACGGCTCGTCGTCTCGGTCGACGAGCACGGCGAGATCGTTGCACTGCCGGCCCAGCCTCTTCGCTGGTAGGACGGAGGCGCCGGTGCTCCCATACGCTCCTCGCGCATTCCAAGCGCTCACCACTCGCTTGACGGCACCCCCCGCGCCCTGACAGAGTGCGGCGGTCGAAGCCCGATCGTATTCCTGCGGTCCGGCGAGCGAAGGGGGAACCATGCACGGATCGAGGATGAGGAAGTTTTCGTCGCGGGCGGCGGTTGCGACAGTCAGTGCTCTTTGTGTCGCCGTGGCGCTGGTCGCACTTGGAGGCGCTGCCTCGGCCGGCGGCGCGACGGTCACCTACAGCGCCAAGGTGACGCTACCGGCGCAGCCGAGCTCGAACTTCGCGGGAGCCGGCGGCGGCGGCGACGGATGGGCAGTCGCCCTTTCGTCGACGAGCGTCTACAACGTCTTCCATCACTCGGGCTCGCTCCAGGTCGAGTGTCACGTTCAGGCGAATGCGTCCGTCTGCCCCGGTTACCCAAAGACGGTCACCGACGGCTCCTCGAACAATTTCTACACCTCGATTGCTCCGGGCCTGTACCTGAGACAGGCGAACGGGAAGCTCTACGTGCCTGTTGTCAGAGCGTCGGATCTCACCGGCGGCGTCGCGTGCATTGACACCAAGTCGTCGGCCCCGAACCCGTTCTGCGGGTTCACCGCGCTCACGCCGGTCGGCGATTCGCCGATTGGTGGCACGTCCGGGCTGTCGGATCCGGTCCAGATCGGCACTAACTGGTACGTCTTCAACGAGGTGGCGGGTACCCCGAGTGGAGCGGAGGACAAGATCCTCTGCTTCAGCCTCAAGACGTTCAAGCCGTGCGCCGGCCAGCCGTACGCGTACAACTACGGCTCGTTCCCGCTCAGCGGGTTCACCTACTCCTGGCCGATGGGCTTCGCCGGCACCAAGCTGTACACCCAGCTCGTCGGCTCCACGACCAAGCTCGGCTGCTTCGACACGAAGACGCACAAGGCGTGCTCCGGAAGTTGGCCCGTCAGCGTTGCCGGTGCGTCCGAGGCGCCGTTCCCGAAGCTCAACGCCAAGGGGGCACCGGTCGGGATCTGTCTGCACATCAGCAGTACACCGTGCTACACGCCGAAGGGTGCGTCGAGTCCCACGCCGGCCGCGCTGCCCGCAGCGATCGGGTCGGGCTACCAGTACGACGGCCAGGCGGTCGTGCTCGGCGCGAGGGTGTACGTCACGAGTAACGCGACCAACTCTGTGGACTGCTTCGACTGGGCGACGAACAAGTCGTGTCCGAATTTCCCGCACACGTTCGTGAATCTCGGTCTGCTGTACACCGTCAATCGCGACCCGTACCGCCCGTCCTGCATCTGGGTCAATGCGGACAACGGCTCGGAACAGATCCAGAACTTCGACGCGTTCTCGGCCGGCCCGTGCGCCGATGCGCCGTACCGCGTGTTCGCAGCCGCGATCGTCGCGACGCCGCACGCGTGTATCCCGGCGAAGTACTCGTCGCTCAGCATCGTCTCGCCGGCCTACAAGAAGTACACGAGCGCCACGGTGGAGTTCGACAACAACAACGGCGTCCCGATCGCCGGCATTGCCACGCACCATCTCGTGAAGGGGAAGACGAGCCTCGCGGATCTGCACCTGAGCACCGCGAACAAGCTGCCGCAGTTCCTCATCACTCTGACCGGCGCGCCACAGGACCTGAAGTCGGTCACGGTGAAGGTGGAGTGGAAGGGCAAGTACAGCGACTCGTGCGTCAAGGGAAAGACGAAGGTGCTCGGCGCAGGCCCGCCCGGTCCGCCGATCCACGTCGGCGGACACGTGAAGTCCAAGAACGGTCACGTGACGTGGAAGAAGCCGACGTACGACGGGCACTCGCCGATCACCGGCTACACGGTCACCGGCTACGACGCCGGCGGCAAGGCAGTCGGTACCTGCAAGTCGGCCGCGCCGAAGCTCGACTGCGACATCACTGCGAAGTCGCCGTTCAAGCTGACGACGATCTACACCTTCAAGGTGGTCGCGGTGAACGCCGTCGGACACTCGGGTCCGGGCGTCGGCTACTCCGTTCCTGCCGCGCAGACGTCACCGATCGTCGGGACAAAGGCCGCGGTCACGGGCTGACCAAGGCCCGCCGATCCCGTTCGCTCATCGCTCCGGCCGCGGCACTTGCTGCGGCCGGAGCGATTCTGCTCGTCCCCTCCGCGGTCGGCGCGGCCGCGACAACGCAGCCGGCGAAGGCGCCGATCGTGAAGTGGACCTTCATCGCGAAGCTCGTGCACGCAGCGCCGCGGTACGCGTCTGCGACCGATACGCACCAGCACGGAACGATCCCGCTCACGTGGCGCGGGGCAGCCTCGGTGCTGCCGGTGCTGCGCTCGACCGGGGATCGCTTGCTCGTCCGAGTCGCGCAGCGGCCGAACGGGCAGACAGCCTGGATCCCGAGCGAGGACGCGACGCTCAGCCGGACGCCATACGAGATCGTGATCCACCTGCAGATCCACGCACCTGGCACTGTTCCGGCGCGGCAAGAAAGTTCTGTCCGCGCCTGTCGGTGTCGGCACCGCGAAGAACCCGACGCCGAAGGGCGCTTTCTTCGTCGCGTTCTTCGCGACCGCCCCGAGTTCCGGGTACGGACCGTTCGTGATGGTGACGTCGGCTCACTCGAAGACGCAGACGGACTGGGAGCAGTCGGGCGACGGGATGATCGGGATCCACGGCCCGCTCGGCGCCGACGTGAAGATTGGCACGACCGGCACCCGCGTCTCGCATGGCTGCATCCGGCTGCACCTGCCTGACTTGCGAAAGCTCCGGCCGGTCCCCGCGGGCTCGCCTATCTACATCGTTCCGTAGACGTGCTTAGCACGGACGCGCGCCGTCACGTGCCCGATGCCCGAAGACGCCCTGTGACGATCACGCGCTTGGCGGTGAGGTCCGGGGAAATGACTCTAGGTGCCTAACACCACTCGCGAGTTACTCAATCCACCCCTGTAACAGGAGCGTAAAGCTCAAGAGAGATGCGCAAGTTTTGCGCGTCCGTTGCCTCCCAGATAGGAAAGCTCACTTATTTAAGGGGCGTGAAAACGATGTCTGAGAAGCAGTGGCCCGGCCCGCGGCGGTGCGAAGGTGCGCGAATGCGCGCCGCATCACCCATTCGCCGTTCAGTGCTGCCACGCCTGGGCCGATGCCTCGTCTGATGGATGTCGACCCGCGTTCGACGGACCTCGCCGTGCTCGTGAACGGCTTCCCACGGTTGTCCGAGACCTTCGTCCTGCAGGAGTTGCTCGAGCTCGAGCGGCGCGGGATACGTCTCCACCTCTTCGCGATCCGCCGGCCCGAGGAGATCATCCAGCAGGCTGCGCTCTCGGAGCTGCGCGCGACGGTCGAGTATCTACCCGAGGGAGTCGTGCCGCACCAGCGCACCCGCGTTCGGCTGGCGCACACCGCGTTGCTCCTGCAGCGACGGCTCGGGTACGTCAACGGCTTCTCCGACGTGGTCGCTTCGCCGGAGTACACGCGCTCGCTCGGCGACCGCGCTGCGATGCTGGCACATCGCCTTGTCCGCCTCGGTTCGCCGCCCCTCTACGTCCACTTCGCGCACAAGCCGGCGACGATCGGCCGGTTCGCGGCGTTGCTCGCGGGCGTTCCCTATGCGCTGTCGGCGCACGCGAAGGACATCTGGCTGACGCCGGCGGAAGAATTGTCCCGGAAAGTGAAGGGCGCCTCCGCGGTCATGACCTGCACCGAGCAGGCACGCGCACACCTCTTGCAGGTTGCGGAAGGGGAGACGCCCGTCCATCTCGTCTATCACGGCGTCGACCTCGACGATCGCACGCGCTCGTCGCGGCCGGCCACGGAAGCGCCCCGTCTCCTCGCCGTCGGCCGGCTCGTCGAGAAGAAGGGTCATGAGACCTTGCTGCTCGCCGCGGCCGCGCTCAGAGACCGAGGACTCGACTTCAGCGTCCGGCTCGTCGGCGAGGGGCCCGAGTGGCCGAGGCTGCAGCGGCTCGTCCACGAGCTTCGCCTCGGTGACCGCGTCGTCTTCCTCGGGCCGCTGAGCGAGCTCGAGGTCCGGAACGAGTACGAGAACGCCGACATCTTCGCGCTGCCGTGCCGCAAGCTCCCCAACGGAGACCAGGACGGGCTCCCGAACGTGATTCTCGAGGCGATGGCACACGGCGTGCCGGTCGCGAGCACCCGCCTGGACGGCATCGCCGAGGCGATCGTCGACGGAGAGTCGGGGCTCCTCGCCGACCAGGACGACCCGGCCGGGTTCGCGGAGCACCTCGCGCGCTTGATCGACGACGCCGACTTCCGGGCACAGATCGGCGAGGCAGGCCGGAAGCGCGTTGCCGAGCACTTCGAGCGCAGCGCGAACCTCCCCGGAGTCATCAAGGCGCTGGTCGAAGCAGGCGTGATCCCCGCCCGCGCTCTGAAGGCACCATCGCCGCTGCGGGCGGTAGCGTGATGCGGCTCCTCTATCTCTCATGCGACCCCGGTATTCCCGTGCTCGGTCACAAGGGGGCTTCGATTCACGTACGCGAACTGACGAGCGCGCTGAGTCGTGCTTGGCGCCGATGTTGCCATTGCCTCCCCGAGGATCGAGCCGATGGGCGACGTCCTCGACGCGCCGGTCGAACTACTGCAGATTCCGTCAATTCCCTCCACGGTCTCGGAGGCGGATCTGCCTGCGGCGATCGAGGCGCAGCGGGACGCAGTTGTGGACGTCGCGCGCGCGTTCGGCGCCGACGCCGTCTACGAGCGCTATTCGCTGTTCGGCGGCGCGGGAGTCGCAGCTGCCGCCGCGTTGGGGATTCCGCACGTGCTCGAGGTGAACGCGCCCCTGCGCGCGGAGGCGGCGCGGCTTCAGGACGCTCCCTCATCCGGACTCGCCGCCGAATCGAGCGCACCGTCTTTCGCGGCACCGACCGGATCCTGCCCGTCTCGCAGGCGCTCCGACGGTGGCTCGAGGACGAGGGTGTCGAGCCCGAGCGGATCGACGGTCGTGCCCAACGCGGTCGCCCCGGCCCGCATCGGCGGTCGACACTCACGCGGCGACGACGACCTCGTGCTCGGGTTCTGCGGGAGCCTCAAGCCGTGGCACGGCATCGAGGTGCTGCTCGAGGCCTGCGCGATCGCGTTTGCGCAGGAACCGGCGATGCGGCTCGAGGTGATCGGCAGCGGCCCGCTCGAGCACCTGCTCGACTTCGCGGACCTGCCGCCCGAGCGGGTGCGGGCGTTCGGCGCCGCTCCCTCACGCCGACGCGCTCGAGCGCCTGCGCTCACTGGGACGTCGGGGTCGCGCCGTACCTCCCGCTCGAGGACTTCTACTTCTCGCCGCTCAAGGTCCTCGAGTACATGGCGGTCGGCCTCTGCCCGGTCGCGTCGGATCTCGGTGACCTGCCGGCGCTCCTCGACGACGGCCGTCGCGGGGCTGCTCGTCCCGGCGGGCGACGCCGAGCGTCTCGCCGTCGGCGTTCGTCGATCTCGCGCGCGACCGCGACCGCGCCGCCGAGCTCGGCGACCGCGCCCGTGAGTTCGTGCTCGACACGCACACGTGGGAGAAGAACGCGCGCGTCGTGCTCGACTCGTTCCTGCCTCGAAGGAAGCTCGCGGCGTGAGTCGCGTTCTCGTCACCGGTGCCGCAGGCTTCATCGGCTCCCACCTCTGCGAGGCGCTGATCGCGCGCGGCGACACCGTGCTCGGCGTCGACGCGTTCACCGAGTACTACTCGCCGGCCCGCAAGCGCGCCAACCTCACCGAAGCGCTCGAGGCCGGGCTCGAGTTCCGGCCGTCGATCTCAGCCGCGACGCGCTCGAGCCCTGTCGTCGAGGGCGTCGACGTCGTCTACCACCTCGCCGCCCAGCCCGGAGTTCGCCCGAGCTGGGGCCAGGACTTCGCGCTCTACGCACAGCGCAACCTCGTCGGCCACGCAGCGGCTGCTCGAAGCGATCCTCCACGGCGGTACCGCCGCGGCTCGTCTTCGCGTCGTCGTCGTCGGTGTACGGCCACATCGACGGCGGGCCGGCGCGAGAGTCCGATCCGTTCGCCCCGGTGTCTCCCTACGGGATGACGAAGGCCGCGTGCGAGGAGCTCATCGACGTCTACCGGCGTGTGCACGGGCTTTCGGCCGTCTCGCTGCGCTACTTCACCGCCTACGGCCCGCGTCAGCGGCCGGAGATGGCGTTCGCGGCCTTCATTCGCTCCGTCCTCCTCGGCAAGCCGCTTCGCGTCCTCGGCGATGGACGCCAGATGCGCGACTTCACCTTCGTCGCCGACGTCGTCGCGGCCACGATCGCGGCCGCCGAGCGCGGGACCGAGCCTGCCTACAACATCAGCGGCGGGGGAAGCTGCACGCTGCTCGAGGCGATCGAGGAGATCGAACGCCTGGCGGGCCGCCCGGCGTTGCTCGACTTCTCGCCGCCGGCGCGCGGCGACGCTTCGCGCACGAGCGCCGATCTGACCGCCGCCCGCCGCGACCTCGAATACCGGCCGGCGGTGTCGCTGCACGACGGTCTCGCGCTGCAGATCGCGTGCGGCGATGGCACGACGCCGTCGAGGCGGTGGCCTGACGATGAGCGTGGCCGAGCGGATCCGCCGAAGCCCGACGCCCTCCGGAGGAGCACGACGGTAGCCACAAGTCGTACCGCGAGCTCCTGCACTACTTCCGCAAAGACATCCGCAAGCGCCGCCGCACGCTCATCGGCGGCGCGCTCTGGGGCTTCGTGTACGCGCGTCGCCCGCGTGGCCGAGCCGTGGCCGCTGAAGGTCGTCTTCGACCAGGTGCTGTTCGCCAAGCCCGCCCAAGGCGTGACTCGGGACGATCTTCACTCCCTTCGGCGCCTCGCCGTACGCGATCCTCGTCGCGGCGGGAGTCGTCATCGCGCTGATCGGTCTCGTGCGAGCGATCGCCTACTACTACGAGGACTCGATGCTCTCGCGCGCGGCGCAGCAGATCGTGTACGGGATCCGCACGCGCCTCTACGCGCACCTCCATCGCCTGCCGCTCGCGTACCACCAGCAGCGCAAGGCCGGCGACACGCTCGTGCGGCTGAGCTCGGACATCGTCCTGCTCCGCGACGTCCTCGTCGACGCGATCGTGAGCCTCGGGACCGGCGTGCTCGCTGATCGTGATGATGATCATCGTCATGGCGCTCATCGACCCGGTGCTCACCGGTGTCGCGCTGCTCGTCATGCCGGTCGTCTTCGCGCTCTCGTACTTCTACGGCAGGCGGATTCGCGCCAACTCCCAGAAGCAGCGCAAGCGCGAGGGACAAGTGGCAGCGGCGATGCACGAGGCGCTCTCGTCGATGGCGCTCGTCCAGCTGCACGGCGCGAGCGAGCGCGAGCAGGAGCGCTTCCACGAGATCAACCGCCGCAGCCTCAAGCAGGGCGTCGCGTCGACCCGGCTCGAGGCGCAGATGTTCCGCTCGGTCGAGATCACGCTCGCGGCGGGCGTCGCCCTCCTCCTCTCGTTCGGTTCGATCCAAGTGCTGCACGGGGCGCTGACGCCGGGCGACCTGATCGTCTTCATCATGTACCTCCGCGCGGCGTATCGCCCACTTCAGCGCGCCTCGAAGACCGTGCAGCGCGCGGCGAAGGCGCAGGCCGCCGCCGAGCGCGTCGTCGAGGTGCTCGAGGTGGAGCCTGCGCTGCCGCGACGCCGACGACGCAGTCGAGGCGCCGCCGCTCGCCGGGCGGATCGCGTTCGAGAACGTGACCTTCGCCTACCACCCCGAGGCGGAGGTCCTTCACGACGTCACGCTCACGATCGAGCCCGGCCGGCACGTCGCACTCGTCGGTCCGTCGGGAGGCGGCAAGTCCACGCTACTGAGCCTCGTGCCGCGCCTCTTCGACGCGACCGTCGGGCGCGTCACCGTCGACGGGCTCGACGTGGCCGGCCTCACCCTCGAGTCCTGCGCGCACAGGTCACGCTCGTCCTGCAGGAGTCCGTCCTGTTCGGGCTCTCGATCGCCGAGAACATCCGCTACGGCTGTCCCGACGCGACCGACGACGAGGTCGAAGCGGCCGCCCGCGCAGCCCGGGTGCACGACGTGATCATGAGCTTCCCGGACGGGCTACGACACCGTCCTCACCGAGCGGGGCCAGACGCTCTCGGGCGGGCAGCGCCAACGGATCGCGCTCGCCCGCGCCCTCGTCCGGCGCACGCCGATCCTGCTGCTCGACGAGCCGACGACCGGCCTCGACGCTGCGACGCAGGCCGAAGTCGTCAGCGGTGCTGCGCGACGAGTTCCTCGCGGCGAAGACGACCGTCGTGCTCGCCACCCACGACCCGCGTCTGATCCAGAGCGCGGACGAGGTCGTGATGGTCGAGGACGGACGGATCGTCGCCCAGGGCTCGTACCCCGAGCTGCTCGAGACGTCCGACGAGTTCCGGCTGCTCCTCGCGGAGGACGCGACGCCGCGTCCGCTCGAACGGCCGCGGCGCCGAGCCGGACAGTCACGCTCCGCGGCGGGTTCTCTTCTACTCGCACAACGGCGTCGGCGTCGGCCATCTCCAGCGACAGCTCGACCTCGCCAAGGCGCTACCACGGCGGCCATCCCGACAGCGCGATCCTCCTCGTGACCGGTTCACGCGGAGCGTCGATGTTCGAGTTCCCGGACGGAGTCGACTACCTGAAGCTGCCGTCGCTCCAGATGGTCGACCGGTACCGCAACTGGGAGCCGCGCGACCTCGCCCTCCCGATCGAGACCGTGATCGAGATGAGGACGGAAATGCTGCGAGAGACGGTGCGCAACTTCGCACCCGATCTCCTGATTGCCGACTTCATGCCCGCCGGCCCGTACGGCGAGCTGCTGCCGGCGCTCGACGAGCTCGAAGCGACAGGGCGGCGCGGCGATCGCGGGCTTCCGCGACATCGTGGACGAGCCGGCCTTCGTCCGCGAGCTCTGGGAGGAGACCGGCGTCTACGAGACGCTGCGCAACCGCTACGCAGAGGTCTGCGTCTACGGCGACCCCGCGGTCATGGACTTCGACGAGTACGGGCTCGGCGCGGCGGCCGGAATCCCGGTTCACTACTGCGGCTACCTCGGCCGCTCTGAGCCCGACGCCGAAGCCGGCACCGGCCGACGACGACGGCCCGTACGTCCTCGCGACGAGCGGCGGCGGCGCCGACGGCTCGGTCGTCCTCGACCAGTTCCTCCACGCCGCGGAGCTCCTTCGTCCCGACCTAGGCGGCCGCTGGCTCGCGGTCAGCGGACCGTTGATGGCCGACGACGACCACGAACGGCTCGTCCGGCTCGGCGCCCGCTTCGGGGTCGAGGTTCGGCGTGTCGTGCCGGAGTTGCGAGGACGAGGTCGCCGCGGCCGACTGCATCGTCGCGATGGCCGGTTACAACACCGTCTGCGACGTGCTCTCGTACCGGCGTCGGGCGGTACTCGTCCCGCGATCCGGCGCCGAGCCACGAGCAAACGCTCCGCGCCGACCGGCTCCAGCGACTGGAACGCCGCCGAGGTGATCCACCCGCGCGAGCTGAACAGCCGGGCGATGGCGAGCACGATCCGCTCGGTCATCTCCCGCGGCGAGCCTCCGATGCCACCCGTCTCGCTCGACGGAATCCAGAACGCGCTCGACATTCTCGACACTGCCCTCGCCCAGGCGCGGGCCGCCTGACCTCACCCAAAAGGAGCACCGCTATGAACCGCCACCGATTCGTCGACTGCCCGCCGCCCTCGCCGTGGTTGCCGTGCACTGCTCGTCGCCGTCGCCGTCGGCGACCGGCGCAACCCCCACCACGATCAGCCTCGCGCCTGCGGGCGGGCACCAGAACGTCAGCAGGGGAACCGTGCAACGACGCTTCACCACTACAGCTGTATCACCTGAAGACGAAGCTCATCATGGAGCGGTACCGTTGACCCGGCTCCGCCTTCCCGACGGCGCCTGGAAAGTCAAGATCAAGATCAAGAAGTGCAGCCTCGGGAAGTGGGTCACGTCATCGCGCAGCCGCACGTGCGCGGCAACCGGCCGCTCGTCAACGGCGTCAAGACCGCCGCTACCAGCTACACGCCGCATGCTCAAGTCACGGGTTACTTCTTCGCTCGCGCGTACTACTACACGACGCCGACGAGCTCGATCAGCAGCACCGACGAGCACTTCAACGTCACGAAGTAACGGCTCTCGCGTAGCCGGGCGGCCCAACGCGGTCGCCCGGCCCCGCAAGTTTTCACCGCCTCCGACCTCTAACCGGTTATGGACGTGGTGGTGCAACGGTGCGGATGACCATCGCCTTGGGCGCGGCCGTTGTCGCGCTCGCCAGCGTGTTCGGGGTCGGAAGCGCTCCCGCCGCCGTCACGGCTCCGATCCAGCTCGTCGTCCCCCAGGGAACCGCCTTCGCCGTCCTCGGCTACGACTGCGGCGGCATCAAGGAGCACGCGTACGCGACCGGCTTCGATCCGAGCATCGACCCTGCGGCCGGCTATCCGACCGGCGACGTTTTCCTCACGACGACGTGCAGTGCCGGCGGTAGGGGAGGGCGCACGTTCACGGTCACGGCTTGGACGAGCGACACCTGGGATCTCACGGGCGCGCTGCTATCCCATTCCAAGCTCGCGGCGGCCCCGGCAGTCGATCCGGGCCTCGTCGCGACCGATTCGGTGAGCGGCAACGAGGTCTACAACCAGGCGGGCGGTGTCCCGACGGCCTGGCTCCAGCTGGCTCCGACCTTCACGCCGCGGCCGAGAGTGACATCGATCTCGTCGACGCTGGGGCCTGCGACGGGAGGGACGAGCGTGACCGTCTCCGGTGACGCCTTCACTGCCGCAACCCGTGTGTACTTCGGCACGGCCCCAGCCGCGAGCGTTGTGGTCAACAGCGACACGTCGATTACGGCCGTCTCACCGGCGGACACGTCGGGCGTCAGTCCGGACATCACTGACGTGACCGTCGTCTCGGACGGCGGCGCCAGCTTCGCGAGCGCGAGCGACCAGTTCACCTTCTACGGACGGCCGTCCGTCAGCGGCGTTAGTCCGAAGAGAGGTCCGCTTGGCGGCGGTTACTACGTCACGGTGACCGGGACGAACTTCCTTGGGACGACCGGTGTGAGCGACGGCGACACCCCGACCGCCTTTCAGGTCATCGACAACTCCGCGCTCAGCGTCTACATCATCCCCGGGGAGACAGCCGGCGACCAGACCGCGATCACGGTGACCTCGCCGGGAGGCACGAGTCCCACGACGGCCGCCGACGAGTTCACCTACAACCCGCCGGCCAAGGTCGCGCTATCCCCGCTCAAGGGCTTGCCGGGCACGACGGTGAAAGCCAAGGGCGCCTACTTCGTCGGCGGTGAGACCGTGATCGTTTCCTACCTGACCGGCCTCTCCGCTCCGGCGCCCGAATCAGTCACGATCTGCACCGCCACGACGGCCGTCAACGGCGCCTTTGGGTGCAAGGGAAAGATCCCGGGCAAGGCGAGGGCGGGAGCCAAGGGCGTTCACGTCATCGAGGCCACGGGTGCAGTCGGCGACGTCGCGAAGACGACGTTCAAGCGGCAATAGCCCCGCCGCCCGGTCTCTACCCTGAGCCGCGCCCTAGATGGTTGATGCCACGATCTCGCGTGCCCGGTCCGCGATCTGGCACGCCTGGGCCGCGCAGGACACGGCTGCGGCCGGCGGAGCCGTCCTCCGCGAGTCCTGCGCTTCGCCACGTCGGCCGCTTCCCGCTGCCACCAGCAGCGAGAACCGTCTGCCGCAGCGCCCCAGACGCACCAGCTCACGTCCCGGAGCAGACGATCTCGTGGCATCAGCCATCTAGCGCGGCTTTGCTTCGGGGAAGCGCTCGAGCCCGTCGTCGGGCAGCGGTTCCCACTCGCACGCGTAATCGACGAATGCGCGCCACTGCGGGCGGATGTCGTGGCCCGGGTCGAGGAGACCGATGCGCACGCTGCCGACTTCGCCCGTCTCCGGGTACTTGCTCCACAGCGCACTGCCGCAAGTCGCGCAGAAGCACTTCGGCCAGCCGACCTCCGGTTTGTATTCGCGGATCATTTCCTCTCCCGCGAGCAGGCGGAACGAGCCCGGGGCGATGCGCGCCTGCGCCGAGGCGGCGGTGCCCGTGCGCCGCTGGCAGCGGGTGCAGTGGCAGTAGCCGGCGCTCTCCGGCTCAGCCGTGATCTCGAACCGCACGCCGCCGCACATGCAGTGCCCGCTGTAGGGAGGCCCCGCCACACCCGAATCATGCCGGTACGCTCACGGCGTGGCGAGAGGTCGACAAGTCCGAGCAGGAGTGGCGCGCGGAGCTGACGCCCGAGCAGTTCCACGTCCTTCGCCAGAAGGGAACCGAGGCGCCGTTCAGCGGCGAGTACGACCACACCTTCGAGCCGGGCACGTACCGCTGCGCGGGCTGCGGCGCGACGCTGTTCGAGTCGGAGACGAAGTACGACTCCGGCTGCGGCTGGCCCGCGTTCTACGCGCCGGCCGGCGAGGACGCGATCGACGAGGAGACGGACACGACCTACGGGATGGTGCGCACCGAGGTCATGTGCGCGAACTGCGGCGGCCACCTCGGCCACGTCTTCCCCGACGGCCCGCAGCCGACCGGCGTTCGCTACTGCATCAACTCCGCCGCGCTGAAGCTCGACGAGAAGTAGCGCTACGGTTCACCGCGAGGGCGGTTAGCTCAGCTGGGAGAGCACCTGGTTTACACCCAGGGGGTCGGCGGTTCGAGCCCGTCACCGCCCATGACTCGTCAGGACAGCTGACTCAGCGCACCGGTCTCGACGTCGTAGACGAAACCGCCGGCCTCGATCTGTGGAGTTCGGAGCGGAGCCGCGCCACGTCGCCGCGCAGCGTCTCCTCCCGCTCCTCCGGCCCGATTGCCGCGCAGTCGGTGTGCGCGACGACCATCGCCCGCGTCACGTTCAGCCGCTCGTGCGCGAGCGCGAGCGCAGCGATCACGCCGTCGTCGACGCGCGCGCCGGCGTTGCGGAGGATCTTCGCCTCGCCCGGCACGAGCCCGAGCATCTGGAGAGGCTCGATGCGCGAGTCCATGCACGTGAGGACGGCGAGCCCCTTCCCGGCGCGGCCGGTCAGCCCGCCGAGCGAGAAGTGGCGCGCGTACTCCTCGTTCGCGGCGAGAACGTCGTCGAAACCCCCCACGAGCGGGAAGCTAGCCGCCGAGGGCTTGCTTGAGCGCCGTCAGCGTCTGCTGTGCCGACGACGCCGTCGGGGCTCAGTCCGCTCGCGCTCTGGAACGACTTCGACCGCGGTCTTCGTGGTGGGGCCGAACGAGCCGTCCGCCGGCGGGTCCAGGTAGTTGAGCGAGATGAGCGCCTTCTGGAGAAGAACGACCTGCGGGCCCGTGTCCCCTTCCTGCAACGGTTGCGTCGGCGCCGTCACGGTGATCGTGGTGGTGATCGACGTGGTGGTCGGCAGCGTCGTGTGAGTGTTGACCGTCGGCGTGGTCGCAGCCGTGTCGCTGCTGAAGCCGCCGAACGCGGCGATGAGGGCGATGATGATCGCGACCCCGGCGATCGCGATGATCGCGATCTGCGTCGTCGTGAGCCCGCCGACGTTGCCGCCTCGCTGAGGCCGGCGCGAACGGCGCGGCTCGTCCTCGGGCAGCGTCCAGACGTCCTCTTCCGTCTCGGAGGGAGCGTCGTACGACGGCCGGCCGCCGCGGCCCTGCTCGAGCGTCGGCGGCTCGGGCTCGTCGAACCAGTCGTCGTAGCCCGGCGGTTCGCGATCGTTCATGTCCCCGGACCGTACAACGTGGAGCGGATGAGCGGAAGAGATAGCGTCGCGTCGGTGACGGCGCTCCTGATCGTGCTCGCGCTCGGGTTCGCCTGGAGCATCGGCGCGCACTACACGGGGCGGTCATGGGGATGCCTCACGCGCTGCGGGCGATCGGCGCGTGGCAGGCGCTGATCCTCATGGCTCCGCTCGCGTTTCTCGGCGCGACGTTCGCGAGCCACGCGGTCGAGGAACGCGTCGGATCCGGCTTGACAGGCGCGCCGCTCGTCCGTCGAGCAGCAGGTCGTCGTGATCGGCGTCGCCTTTGCGGTGACGACGTTCTTCAACCGCTTCAAGATGCCGACCTCGACGATTCAGATCCTCGTCTTCTCCGTCGTCGGCGTGACGCTCGCGACGGGCGGGACGGTGCGCTGGGGCGCGATCGGGCGGCTCGTCGTCGTGTGGGCCGTGGCGCCGATCGCGGCGATCGGGCTCGGCTTCCTGTTCACGCTCGTCCTCGACCGGCTGCATCTGGGCGCGCGGATCGGCGCCGTGCTCGTCGCCATGGGCGCGGTCGCAGCGTTCGCGATGGGTGCGAACGACGTCTCGAACGCGAGCGGCGCGCTCGTCGGCACGGGGACGCTTTCGCCGCTCGCGGCGGGCGCGCTCGGCGGTCTGGGGATCGCGGTCGGCGTGCTCACGTGGGGGAAGCCGCTCCTGCGGCGCGTTGCGTTCGAGATCGTCGAGGTCGACCGCGCGATGGCGACGGCGGCGCAGTTCGTGCAGGCGGGAGTCGTGCTCGTGGCGGTCGCGTTCGGGTTCTTCACGTCGATGAACCAGGCGCTCGTCGGCGCGATGGCGGCGCTGGCTTCGCGCGCGGCCGCGAGACCGTGCATCTCGCGACGCTCTACTCGATCCTCCAGGGCTGGGTGCTCGGACCGGCGGGAGCGCTCGCGCGGCGTTCGTGTTCGGGCTGGCTGTGCGCTGATTCGGCACGAAGCTGCGACAGACACGGCACGGTTTGCGGCCTAGCGTTCTCGTCATGGCGAAAGCGGCGACACCATGGGGCCCGGCAGAGCTCGTCGAGGAGCTGACGCGTGCCGCAGCAAGCGGGCGAGAAGCGCTTCGCCTCGAAGCTTCAGCTGCTCGAGACGGCGAAGGGCGAGCGGCTCGTGCGGTTCTCCTACAGCGGCCCGGGCGGCGGCGTGCGCGGGCCGGTCACCCTGCGCGCGCGGGACATCGGCAAGCTCAAGAAGGCGCTCGCGAAGCACCCCGAGCTGGCGGAGACGCTCGGGATGTAGACGGGGCTTAGCGACGGTCGCGAAGCGAGCGGTCGCGCGCGGCGTCGATGAGCGACGCGAGGATGAACGCGCCGTGGTCGGAGCCGAGCAGCGGGTCGACGGCGTGCTCCGGGTGCGGCATGAGCCCCATGACGTTTCCCGCCTCGTTGCAGACGCCGGCGATCGCGTCGACCGAACCGTTCGGGTTGTCGAGATAGCGGAGCACGATCTGCGCCGGGTCGAGGTCGGGCGGCGGGACGTAGCGGCCGTCGCCGTGCTTGACCGGGATCACGAGCCGCTGCCGCTCTTCGCAGCGCGACGTGAACGGCAGGTCGCTCCGCTCGACGCGAAGCGGCACGTCGCGGCAGACGAAGCGCAGCGACGCGTTCCGCAGCAGCGCGCCCGGGAGAAGACCCGCCTCGCAGAGGATCTGGAAGCCGTTGCAGATCCCGAGCACGTAGCCGCCCGCCGCCGCGAACTCGCACACCGCGGCCGTGGCGGGGGAGAAGCGCGCGATCGCGCCGCAGCGGAGATAGTCGCCGTACGAGAAGCCGCCCGGCACGACGACGGCGTCGAGACCGGAGAGGTCGCTCTCCTCGTGCCAGACCGCCACCGCCTCCGCGCCGAGCGCCGTGAGCGCCCAGAGCGCGTCCCGGTCGTCCTGCGAGCCGGGGTACGTGATGACGCCGATCCTCGGCGCGCTAGGCACGAATCTCCACCTCGTACGACTCGATGAGCGGATTCGCGAGCAGCTGCTCGCACATCTTCTCGACCTTCGCCTTCGCCTCCGTCGCGTCGGCCGCCTCGACGTCGAGGTCGATGACCTTGCCGACGCGCGCGTCCTTCACCGCGAAGCCGAGATGGCCGAGCGCCGAGCCGACGGCCTCGCCCTGCGGATCGAGGATCCCGGGCTTCGGCCTCACGAGCACGGTGGCCTTCACCCGAGCACCACGGTCGGATCGTCGACGTACGCCGTGAACGAGATCGTCGTGAGCCGCTCGAACGCCTCGACGTACTTCGCGCGCGTCCCGTCGACGACGTCGGCCGGGATCTCCGGGCCGGGATCCGTCTTGTCCCAGCCGGTCGTCTCGCAGTAGTCGCGGACGAACTGCTTGTCGAACGAGTCCTGCGCGCGGCCGGGCTCGTACGTGTCGCCGGGCCAGAAGCGCGACGAGTCGGGCGTGAGCGCCTCGTCGCCGAGCACGAGGTTGCCGTCGGCGTCGAGACCCATCTCGAACTTCGTGTCGGCGATGATGATCCCCGCCGCGAGCGCGTGGTCGGCCGCCGTCTGTGTACAGCCGGAGCGACGCCTCCTCGACTTGCGCGGAAGAGCTCCTGCGCCGACGAGCTCCGCGGCCTGCTCGCGCGTGATGTTCTCGTCGTGCCCCTCGGTCGCCTTCGTCGCGGGCGTGAAGATCGGCGTCGGGGAGCTTGTCCGACTCGCGCAGTCCCCTCGGGCAGCGCGTGCCCGCAGACCTCGCCGCTCCGCGCTGGTAGTCCTTCCAGCCCGAGCCCGCGAGATAGCCGCGCACGACGCACTCGATCGGGAGCATCTCGAGCCGCCGGCACTCCATCGAGCGCCCGTCGTCGCGGATCGCGAGCATGTGGTTCGGGACGATCGACGCGAGGAGCGTGAACCAGTAGCCGCTCAGCCCGGTGAGAACGCGGCCCTTGTCGGGGATCTCGGTCGGCAGGACGACGTCGAAGGTCGAGATGCGGTCGGACGCGACGAGGAGCAGCTTCTCGTCGTCGATCGAGTAGATCTCGCGGACTTTCCCGGAAGCGACGTGCTCGAGCTCAGGCATGCGCAGGTTCCCCCTTTAGCGATTCGAGACGGGCGAAGACGGTGTCGACGTGGCGGGTGTACGTACTCAGGTCGAAGGTCGCGTCGAGGTCGACGCGCGAGGCGATCTCGTCGTCGGCGCGGCAGAGCTCGCGGAAGTCGAGCTCCTCCTCCCACGCGCGCATCGAGGCGCGCTGCACGAGGCGGTACGCGTCGTCGCGCGCGAGGCCGGCTTCGACGAGCGCGTTGAGGACGCGCTGGCTGAAGAAGAGGTAGTGGCTCGCCTCGAGGTTGCGGCGCATCCGCTCGGGCCGCACGACGAGGCCGTCGACGAGCCACGTGAAGCGCTCGAGCATGTAGTCGAGCGCGAGGAACGAGTCGGGGATGACGACGCGCTCGGCCGACGAGTGCGAGATGTCGCGCTCGTGCCACAGCGCGACGTTCTCGAGCCCGACGAGCGCGTTCGCGCGCACGACCCGCGCGAGGCCGCAGATGCGCTCGGCGACGACGGGGTTCCGCTTGTGCGGCATCGCCGACGAGCCCTTCTGGCCCTTGCCGAACGGCTCCTGCACCTCGGCGACCTCGGTGCGCGCGAGGTGCCGGATCTCGAGCGCGAACGCGTCGAGCGAGGAGGCGACGACGGCGAGCGCGGTCGAGCAGCTCGGCGTGGCGGTCGCGCTGGATGATCTGCGTCGAGCTCGGCGCCGGCTCGAGGCCGAGCCGTTCGCACGCGAGCGCGCTCGAGCTCGGGGTCGGTGGCGGAGTACGTCCCGACCGCGCCCGAGAGCTTGCCGACGCGCATCCCGTCGAGCGCGCGGGCGACGCGCTCCCGGTTGCGCGCGAGCTCGAACGCCCAGCCGGCGAGCTTCAAGCCGAACGTCGTCGGCTCGGCGTGGACGCCGTGCGTGCGGCCGATCTGGAGCGTCTCGCGATGCTCCTCGGCGCGCGCCACGACCGCGGCGAACGCGGCGTCGAGCCCCGCGAGGATGAGCGCGCCCGCCTCGCGGATCTGCAGCGAGAGCGCCGTGTCGACGATGTCGGAGGACGTGAGGCCGTAGTGGAGCCAGCGGCGCCCCTCGTCGTCGAGTTGCTCGCCGACGGCGTCGACGAACGCGGCGGTGTCGTGGTGGAGCGTCGCCTCGATCTCGGCGACGCGCTCCGGCGCTCGGCGGCGTCGCGGCGGCGATGGCGCGGCGGCCTCGGCAGGACTCCAAGCTCGGCCCAGCGGCGGTCGCGGCCTGCTCGACCGCGAGCCACGTCGCAAGCTTCCCCTCGTCCGACCAGATGCTGGCCATGGCGGACGGGAGTAGCGGGCAATCACTGGCCCAGTCTAGAGGCCTCGCGGACTACCTCCCGCCTGCAACCTGTCCTGGCCCGTCTGGTGTCGACACCGGCCAGATCCGCCCGGCCGTGTCCGCAGAGCATTTCCGCTCTGTTGAGCGGATGGCATGGCTTGCGCGGACATGTCCGGTGCTGACACCGGACATGTCCTGAGCGGCCGTGTCTCGCGGCCGGGCGGTGCGCAGACGTTCAGGATCCGGATCGCGAGCGCCGCGGCGTTCTTCGCGTTGTCGACGCCGACCGCCGCGACCGGGACGCCGGGCGGCATCTGCGCGATCGCGAGCAGCGCGTCGAGGCCGTCGAGGACGCTGAGGCTCGAGCGGAGCGGGACGCCGATCACCGGCAGGTCGGTGTGCGCGGCGACCGCTCCCGGCAGCGCGGCAGCGAGTCCGGCGCCGCAGATGAGGACTTTGAGGCCGCGCTCGCGGGCGGTCTTCGCGTACTCCGCGACCGAGTCCGGAGTGCGGTGCGCCGAGCGCACCTCGAACTCGTACGCGACTGCCGGCCTCGTCGAGCGTCTTCGTCGCGCCCTCCATCCGCTCGCGGTCCGACTCGGAGCCGACGAGGATCCCGACGACGGGCGCGTCAGTCATTGGCGGCGATGTCGGTGCGGAACTGCATGCCAGCGAAATGTATGCAGGAGACGGCCGTCGTACGCAGCAGTTCTCGCCGCGGCGACCGTCTCGCCGACTCCGACGACGTTCAGGATGCGCCCGCCGTTCGTCACGAGCTGCCCGTCGTGGAGTGCCGTGCCGGCGTGGAAGACGAGCGCGCCGGTTGCCTCCGCATCGTCGATGCCCTCGATCGGCGTGCCCTGGTCGGGAGAGGCTGGATAGTCGCGGCCCGCGAGCACGACCGTCACCGCCGCGCGCGGCGAGACCTCCGGCGTCGGCGTCGCCGAGCAACAGCGGCAGGAGGTCGCTCTCGAGCCGCGGCAGCAGCGGGCTGCGTGTCCGGGTCGCCGAAGCGGCAGTTGAACTCGATCACGCGTCAGGCCGTCCGGCGGTCCGCATCAGCCCGCCGTAGAGCGCATCCGTGGAACGGCGAGCCACGCCGCGCTAGTTCGCGGAGGACGGGGAGGTGGATCGTCTCGAGGATCTCGTCCGTTTCGGAGTCGGGGACGTCGGGCAGCGGCGAGAACGAGCCCATCCCGCCGGTGTTCGGGCCGGTATCGCCGTCGCCGATCGCGCTTGTAGTCGCGCGCCGGCGGGAGGACGACCGCGGTCTCGCCGGCCGCGATCGCGAAGACGGAGAGCTCGGGTCCCTCGAGCAGTTCCTCGACGTGGAACGGCTCGCGCGCCGCGGCGAGCGCCTCGTCGAGCTCGTGCTGTGTCCGGCAGACCCAGACGCCTTTGCCGGCGGCGAGCCCGTCGAGCTTGACGACGCACGGCAGCTCGGCGCGGTCGAGCGTCCGCGCGTTCGGAACGCCGGCAGCGTCCATCACGTCCTTGGCGAACGCCTTCGAGCCCTCGATCTGCGCGGCGGTGGCGCTCGGACCGAACACGGCGATGCCGCTGCGGCGCAGTTCGTCGGCGAAACCCGCGACGAGCGGCGCCTCGGGACCGACGACGACGAGGTCGATCGCGGAACTCGAGCGCGAGTGCGCAGAGCGCGGCGTGATCGTCGGCGCGCACGGGATGGCAGGTCGCGAGCGCTGCGATGCCGGGGTTGCCGGGCGCTGCGTGGAGGTCGTCGACAGCGCCGCTGCGCGAGAGCGACCACGCGAGCGCGTGCTCGCGTCCTCCCGATCCGACGACAAGCACCCGCACGTCGCGATCGTATGCAACGCTCCGGCGATGGATGCGCCGCCGTACTCAGCTGCCGGCGTCGACGTCGTTCGGTTCCCCGGCGGCGCGAGCGAGCGCGATCGCGTCGCGGTGGAGGAGCCGCTCGAGATCCGGATCGGCGGCGAGCCGGTCGCCGTGACGATGCGCACGCCGGGCCACGACGAGGAGCTCGCGCTCGGCTTCTGTCTCTCGGAGGGACTTCAGCCGACGGCCGCGCGCGTCCCTGACGATCTCGCGGCGAACACCGTCGACGTCGACGCGCCGGGCTTCGATCCGGAGCGGCTGCGGCGGAGCTTCTACACCTCGTCGTCGTGCGGGGTCTGCGGGAAGGGAGCGCTCGACGCCGTCGCCGTCGAGGCGCCGCGCGTCGAGTCGGAGCTGCACATCGCGCTTGCGGTTCGTCGCGGCGCTGCCGGACCGGCTGCGGGAGGCCCAGGCCGCGTTCGAAGCCACGGGCGGTCTCCACGCGACGGGCCTCTTCACCACCGCGGGTGAGCTCGTCTGCGCGCGCGAGGACGTCGGCCGCCACAACGCGATGGACAAGGTCATCGGCCGCGCGTTCCTCGACGGGCTTCTGCCGCTGACGGGCCACGTCCTGTGCGTGAGCGGACGGCTCTCGTTCGAGCTCGTCCAGAAGGCGGCCGTCGCCGGCTGTCCTGTCCTCGTCGCGGTCGGCGCGCCGTCGAGTCTTGCCGTCGAGCTCGCTGCCGATCGCGGCATCACGCTGTGCGGCTTCGTGCGCGGTGGCGCGGCGAACGTCTACACCGAGCCGTGGCGTGTAACGGCCTGACGGGGATCCTGCTCGCGGGCGGGACGAGCTCGCGCTTCGGCTCGCCGAAGGAGCTCGCGGTGGTCGACGGCGAGACGCTCGGCGACCGCGCGTGGCGGCTGCTCGGGGAAGCGTGTGACGAGCGGATCCGCGTCGGCCTTGGGGACGATCCGGGCACCGGGCCGGTCGCGGCGATCGCGGCCGGGCTGCGAGCAGCGTCGCATGAGATCGCCGTCGTGATCCCGGTCGACATGCCGCGTCTCACCGCCGCAGCGCTCCACGAGCTCGCCGCCGCGTGCCGCGACGCTGCGGTCGCGCAGAACGGCCCGCTGCCGTGCGCCGTCGCGCGCCGCATGCTGCCGGCGTTCGAGACCGACGAGCGGCGCCTGCGGACGGTGCTCGCCCGGCTCGACACCGTTTCCATCACACTGCCGGAGGCGGCTCTCGCCAACATCAATGACAGGGACGATCTTCAGCGGCTCGAGTGACGCGTACGACCGGTTCATGGGCCGGTACTCGACGCAGCTTGCGCCCGCGTTCGCGGACTTCGCGGGCGTGGCCGCGGGGATGCGCGTGCTCGACGTCGGCGGCGGCACGGGCGCGCTGACGCAGGAGCTTGCCGCGCGCGTCGGCGAGGCGAGCGTGGCCGCCGCGGAGCCGTCCCCCGACTACGTCCAGGTGCTGCGCGACCGCTTCCCCGGCGCCGCGATCGAGCAGACTCCCGCCGCCGACCTTCCCTGGGATGACGGCGCCTTCGACGCGACGCTCGCGCAACTCGTCGTCGTCTTCGTCGACGACGCTCCGGCCGCGTTCCGCGAGCTCGCGCGCGTGACGAAGCCCGGCGGGGTCGTCGCGACGACGATGTGGGAGGTCGAGGGGATGGACATGATGAACGCGCTCAGCGAGGTGCGGCGGCAGGTCCGTCCTGGCGCCTTCACGCCCTCGACGGAGTACCGCGACGAGGCGTCGCTGCGCGAGCTCTTCGAGCAGTGCGGGCTGCGGGACGTCGAGACGACGACGCTCGAGGTCGCCGGTCGAGTACGAGTCCGTGGACGAGCTGTGGGAGCCGGCGATCCATGTCGGCGGACCCGGGCGGCCCGGTCGCGGATGCGCTCGGCCCGGACGAGCTCGCGCGGGCGCGGACGCTCTTCGACGAGGCGCTCGACCGGCCGGCGGGGACGTTCCGGCTCTCTGGGCGCTCGGCCACGGTGCGCGGGACGAAGGGCTGACTCCGGCGATGTGGGACTCCGACGCCGCGTACGACAACTTCATGGGCCGCTTCTCGTCGCGGCTCGCGCCGGTCTTCGCCGACTTTGCGGGCGTGAAGGCCGGCGACCGCGTCCTCGACGTCGGCGCGGGGACGGGGATGCTGACGCAGGAGCTTGTGCGCCGCGGCGCGCTGGCGTCGGCGATCGAGCCGGCGCCGGCCTTCGCCGAGACGCTGCGCCGCCGCTTCCCCGATCTCGACGTGCGTGAGGGCCCCGCCGAGCAGCTGCCGTGGGAGGACGGATCCTTCGACGTCGCGCTCGCGCAGCTCGTCGTCGCGTTCATGGACGACGCACCGCGGGGCGTCGCGGAGATGGCGCGTGTCGCGAACGGCCGCGTCGCCGTCTGCATGTGGGATCTCAAGGGCCAGCGAGCTGCTTGCGTCGGTCATGAACGTGCGAGCGCGGATGGGGGAGGAGGACGCGGAACCGCGGCGCTACCGCACGGCCGCCGAGATCGAGGAGCTCGTCGGCCCCGGAGCCGAGTCTGCCGCGCTCGACGTCGAGGCGGGCTACGACGATTTCGAGGACTACTGGACGTCGCTGCTCGGAGGCGCCGGGCCGATGGGCGCCTGGGTTGCGTCTCTCGACGGCGAGCGGTTAGAGACGGCGCGCGCGGAGCTGATCAAGGAGCTCGGCAACCCGAGTGGCGCGTTCACGCTGAAGGCTCGTTGCTGGGCGGCTAGAGCGCGCGGCTGAGCACGGACTCACGCTCGGCACCGGTGCCGACGAGGCTCACGGCGACGCCGAGCTCGCGTTCGACGAAGTCGACGTAGGCGCGCGCGGCCGCGGGTAGATCCGCGACCGAGCCGCAGCCGTCGAGCGGCTCGCTCCAGCCGGGCAGCGTCTCGTACACCGGCGCCGCGGCGTGGAAGTCGCTCTGGTGCGCGGGGAAGTCGCGCGTCTCGCTCCCGTCGGGCGTGCGATAGCGAACGCACACCGGTAGCTCGGTGAAATGCGAGAGGACGTCGAGCTTCGTCAGTGCAAGCTCGTCGATGCCGTTCACGCGCACCGCGTAGCGCAGCGCGACGAGGTCGAGCCAGCCGCAACGCCGCTCGCGTCCGGTCACCGTCCCGTACTCGCCGCCGAGCTCGCGCATCCGCACCTGGTCGTCTCCGGCGATCTCCGACGGGAACGGCCCCTCGCCGACGCGCGTCACGTACGCCTTCGAGACGCCGAGCACGCGGTCGATGCGCTTCGGCCCGATCCCGAGGCCGACCGCCGCATGCCCCGCGACCGGGTTCGACGACGTGACGAACGGATACGTGCCGTGGTCGAGGTCGAGCAGCGTCGCCTGGGCGCCCTCGAAGAGCACGTTCTTGCCGGCGCGCAGCGCGGTCTCGACGTAGAGGGACGTGTCCGCGACGTACGGCCGCACGCGCTGCGCGTAGCCCTCGTACTGCGTCGCGACGGTCTCGAGGTCGAACGGCTCGCTGCTCGTACACGCGCGTGAGCCAGAGGTTCTTCTCCGCGAGCGCGACCTCGATCTTCTGGCGGAGGATCTTCGGGTCGAGGATGTCCTGGACGCGGATCCCGAGCCGCATCGCCTTGTCGGCGTAGCACGGGCCGATCCCGCGCTTCGTCGTCCCGATCGCGAGCTTGCCGAGGCGGCGCTCGCTCGCCTGGTCGATCGCGAGATGCCACGGCATGATCAGGTGCGCGTTGCCGGAGAGGTAGAGCTCGACGTCCGGGAACGCGTCGAGCTCGTCGATGAGCACTTCGAGATCGACGACGCAGCCGTTGCCGATGACGCACGGGATGCCGCGGACGACGCCGCTCGGCATGGCGCGGATCTTGTACGTCTCGTCGCCGACCACGATGGTGTGGCCTGCGTTCGGGCCGCCCTGGTAGCGGCACACGACGTCGGAGTTTTGGGCGAGCAGGTCGACGATCTTGCCCTTGCCTTCGTCGCCCCACTGCGCGCCCACGATCACGGTTCCGGGCACGTCAGGGAAGTATGCCCACGCCGGCTCGGGGCGGCCGGCATCAACGGCTGCCGCCCCGAGATCCGGTTGCGGTCTAGAACGTGCCCGAAGCGACGAGGGTGCCGGCGCCGCCCGTCACGACCGCGACGTTCGAGCCGTGGGCGATCTGAGGGACGCTCTGGCCGAGCTCGGTGTTGCGGGTGAACTGAACGATCCCCTTGCTGGAGACTTTCGCCCGGCCGACGGTGGCGCCGTTGGCCCGGACGACGACGGAGCGGCCGGCGAGCGACTTCAGGTGGTCGAGCTCGACCTGGAACTCGCGCTGCCCGGTCTGGGTCTGGTACTGCGCGGAGCCGGTCGCCTTGGGGAAGGACGGGCCGGCGTGGACGGCGATCTGAAGGTTGGACGTGGTCGCGAGGGCTGCGGCCGGAACGGCAAGCGCCGCGGCGCCGACGAGGGCGGACGTGGCGAGGATCAGGGTGGTCGGCTTGCGCATTGGAACTCCTTTTCGTTGCGAGAATCGGGACGGAGTTGTTCTATGCCGCCCCGCGCCAACGCCGGGCCAACGGGAGAACAAGGAATCCCCAACGTTCGGGAAAGACGCTTCAACCAGCGAGCGGTCTGGGAGTCTCGGTTGTGTGTCACCGGTGTCCGACACCGCCTACACGTAGTCCAGTTCATCTGCAAGCATCAGAAGTGACCTCCGAGTCCGATTGGTGGGTCCGGTGGTGCCGGTCTGAAGCGAGGCAAACCGCGGCGGCAAGACGGTAATGAGTCACGCCAACAAGGCGGACGAGCTCCTGATCGAAGCCAGCAGCGGACGCCAGACCGGCGCCGCCGTGCACGCGTGGACAGTTCATTCCGAAGGCACGCACGAAGCGGCCAGTCACCTGACGAGTCACACCCGACACGGCGACAACCAGACTGGCGAGCGTCCCAGACAGACACCCTCGCCGAGTCTTACCGTCCCCTGAGCGATGGCTCTAGGGTCCCGGTGACGACCGTCGTCAGCGTGCCGCCGATGGTCGTGGTGATGTGTGGCCGCTGCGAGTTCGGAATCGTCGTTGAAGTCGAGTTACCGCCGCACGCGACGACCACCGAGAAACCAGCGACGAACAGGCACGCTGCCAATGCGACGCGGCCGATCAACGTAGCCATGTCCCGAGGATAACGCCGCTCGTTTGGGCGAGTACTGCCTATCGCCTGAGGGCGAAGCGCGAGCTCCGCTAAGCCGCTGCGCGCTCGCGGAAGTCGTCGCGCGCGTCGACGTGCACCTCGCGCGCCAGCTTCCGCAGGCGGCTTGCGGTCGGGCCGCCGACTCGGCCGGCGAGCGTTCCCCAGTCGTGGTTCGTTGTGACGATGACGAGGCCGCGCTGCTGCTCTCGCTGGTTCACGAGGTTGTAGATCCGGTCGCGCGCCCAACTCGACCAGTCCTCCGCGCCGAGGTCGTCGAGGACGACGAGGTTGTAGCCGCTCGGGTTCGGCGGCGGCTCGCCGTCGCCGTAGCTCTCGCGGAGCGCGTTGAGCCACGCCGGGACGTTGAGGAAGAGCGCCGATCTTACGCCGGTCGCCGGCAAAGACCTCACGGAGCACAGCGACCGCGAGATGCGTTTTGCCTGCGCCGGGGTTGCCACGCAGGAGAAAGTCCCTGGCGCAGATCCGTTCCGGCACGCAACTCCTTCGCCCACTGTCGGCACACCGCGAGGGCGTTTGCGGTGTCGGGAACCGGCTCGAACGTCTCGAACGTGCAGTCGTCGTACGCAGACGGAACCCGCACGCGCTCCCACTGCGCCTTGCTGGCGCGGTCGGCGGCGACCGCTTTCTCGCCCTCGCGGCAGACGTCGCAGTACCGCTCCGCCGCGAACGTCTGGCCGAGGACTCGCACCTCCTCGGTCGCGAACTCGCGCTTGCAGCCGAGGCAGCGGACGTTCACGCGGCGTCCGGCCGGTGGGCGAGGCTCGCGAACTTCGCGAAGCGGCTCATCCAGGAGACCTTGAAGTCGCCGGTCGGGCCGTTGCGGTGCTTGGCGATGATGACCTCGGCGATGCCCTTCTTCGAGTCGTCCTCGGCGTCGCGGGGTTCTTTAAAATATATAGCATTATTAATGTCCAAATGGATGAATGATATGCCGTTAAATCAAATAATACAAGAGTCTACTACAATTTAATTATAAAAACCATAGGAAACTTTGGGTAAATAATCAACCAATAGGAATTTTTGATATAAATGATAAATCACATATAAATATACTTATAAATCAAACTATAGATGATATTGAACATATATTAAAATTTGATTTAGAGAAATACTTTAATCATTATTATATGTTACTAGTAAGTGCATATGGAGAAGATGATATTGGAAGTAATTGGGCTATGAATTTAGAGTTTGGCACTAGAAATAATAAAAATATTGTTTTACAAAATAACGGTTTTTAAAGATATTGTGCTAACATTCTTTTAAAGAAATATAAAGAGTATTTGTTATTTAAAGATGATGTATTGGTAAACATAGATATAGAAATATTACAAAATGATCGATTAAGAAACAGTGTATTAGAGCATGAATTAAAGGCTTGGATGAAAATGAAGAATATTGACATAAGAAACAATTAATTAAATAAACAGATACTAAATATATAATATACTTACTTTGAATTATAGAATCAATATTGAATTTGTATTAAGAAGATGATGAAATAGTAAAATTATTAGGCAAAAAAATCAATATTTTGGTAAAGCATTTTTGAAATGTAAACATGTATATATAGAAAATTATGGAGTAGATATAAATGATAATAGTAAAGTTGTTGTCATAATAAAAAGTAAAACATATAAAATTTAGAAGATTTTAATAAGTTATTAAATATAAGATGATAATTATTTTACGAACAAGATATCTCAAAGGGATATCTTGTTGATTTTAACAGAGTTATGATATCAAAGAAAAGCAATACCCATTCCAACGTAAGCAACTTTATTATCTTCTTGTATAATTTTAATGCCACCATATAAAATTGCGATCAAGACTAATAAATTAAATAAAAAAGCAAAAGACAT
>CAWFLY010000004.1:0-15625 GCA_963816735.1 uncultured Actinomycetes bacterium | reverse complement strand
GGCAGCGACACGCGCACGGTCGACGTCGGCCGCGTCGCGTTCGGCGACGTAACGCGTTACTTCGCGAACGTCGGCTCGGCGGGGATGAGCGGCTCTGTCGCCCACCGCGCGAACTCGATGTCGAAGGCGCTCGGCGGCCGCGCGACGTTCTTCTACGCGCTGACGCGGGAGTTCCTCGCATGGCAGAACACCGAGGTGACAGTTCGGCTCGACGACGGGGACGAGCGCCGCGGCGCGATGCACGACGTGATCGTCGCGATCGGCCGCTGGCACGGCGGCGGGATGAAGCTCGCCCCGGACGCGAGCTCCGACGACGGCCTCTTCGACGTCGTCTTCATCGGAGACGTAAACAAGCTCGACTTCGTATCGACAGCGCCAAAGCTCTACAGCGGCAAGTACCTCTCGCACCCGAAGGTCGACCACGTCCGCAGCGCGACCGTCGAGATCGACGCGGCCGAGCCGCTGCCGGTCGAGGTCGACGGCGAGCCGATCGGGACGACGCCGGCGCGGTTCGAAGTCGTCCCCGCGGCTGTCCGCGTGCATGTACCGCCCCAGTGACAAGTCGTCACGAGTGTTGTCAGTCGCTGCGTTCGCGGCTCTGGCAGTGCTTGTCGCCACGGGAGTGCTGACGGGCTTCGATCAGTGGGCGTGCGACCACCTGATGCCGCTCGCGGGCGGGACGAGCGGCGGACAGCCAACCGTCCTCGAGTCTCTCGTGCCGCTCTTCCACGCGAGCTGGCAGCCGGCGGGAGTAGCCCTCACACAGATCGTCACCCTGCCCGGGCAGGTGGTGATCTCGTTCGCGATCGTCGCCGCGGCGGCGTGGAAGCTCCGCGCGCCGGTGTGGATCGCGGCGTGGTTCGGCGCAGTGGCCGTCGAGTTTGCGTTCCGCCACGTCCTCACGCGTCCGGCGCTCTACCGCGACGGCGTCCACATCGCCGCCTTCGACTCGTCGTGGCCGAGCGGGCACGCACTGCGCTGCGCGATCGTCGCGGCCGTCCTTGCGGTCGCGTGGCCGCGCGCGAGGACCGCACTGGCGGCGTGGCTCGTCGCCTCGGCCGTGCTCCTCGAGCTCGCCGGCTTCCACACGCCGACCGACGTTGCCGGCGGACTGCTGCTAGCTCTTGTCGCCTGTGGCGCTGCCGGTGCCGCCGGTGCTGCTCGAGCTCTTCGCCATCCGTGAGACCTTCTTCTCGAGCGCGGTGAGCCGGTGCTCGAGCTCCTCGTAGCCCTTCGTGCGGCGCGACAACTCGTCGACGCGCTCTGCGAGCTTCTTGAACGCCTGGACTGCCTTGTCGGCGCCGGGCGCCTCCGAGAGCCGCTGAATGGCGGCCTCGCTCAGGTCGGACAACTGTGCCACCAAGTCCTTGTTGCGCTCTGCCATTGCTCCTCCTCGTCGATCGAGTGACCATACCCGCTTCATGCCTGTCGATCGACCAGCGCCTTACTTCTCTGGTACGCGAACGCACCGGCGAGGAGCACGAGACCAACCGCGAGGAACGAGCCGACACGCCACATCGACTCGAGGTTCGCGAGATCGACAAGAAGAACCTTCCCGACAGTTAGCCCGAGCAGACCGAGGCCCGCGAGCCTGACCTCTCGCTTCCGCCAGACGAGCCCGGCGACGATCGCGGCGAAGCCAAGGCAGCCCCAGAAGCCGGAAAGCGCGAGCTGCGACGTCTGCGTCGTGACCTCGTCGTGCGCTCCGGCCAGTCCGACGAGAAGTCCGCTCGCGAGATAGACGAACAACGCCGTGGCAACCCACGCCGCCGGCTGCCGGACTTCCTCGTAGGCCCACGCGACACCAGCGAGCGCGATGAGCACGAGGGCAACCGCGCCGACGGCGGTCGGGATCGACTCGAGCCCGTAGGCGAGAACATCCGGCCGCACTTCGACGGCGATGACATGCACGCCGGCGGCCACCGCGAACAGAACGCCGGCGACAAGCCCGCGCTCCGGCACGCTCGTGCGGCGGCCGACCCACGCGACGAGAACCGCCTCGCCGACCACGCGGCGACGAGCGCCGGGCCGTCGAGAGCAACAGCGAAGGCAATTCCCGCGACAGCGGCGCCCACGGCGTAGAGGAGGAGCGCGATCTCCCGGCTCCGTTGTGAGGCCAGGACGAACATCCCGAGCACAACGTGCGCGCCGGCGAGTGCGAACAGCCAGGCGTTGGCGCCGGCCCGATGGCCTGCGTTGTCGATCATGAACCAACCTCCAGCCGCAGCAACGACGGCGTTGACAAGGAGAAGCGACGCCGTCGAATAGCGCAACTCGTCCTCCTCAGCTGGGTTGAGAAGCTCGTATCCGACGGCGGCTGCGACGTAGAGAAGCCAGAACCCGGCGGCGACGGCGATCGCCACACCGAGATGGACGTCGTTCTCGCTGGACAGCCAGGCCGCAGCCTGCGGGACGCTGACGACGTACGCGACGGCGGTGAGCCAGACCCAGCCGCGCTCCACGACGACCCCGATCGCCGCGACGAGAGCGATCGCCATGAAGACGAGTGCGCTCGTACTCGTCCCCGTGCCGACGAGTACGGGCGCGAGGAGTGAGCCGACGATCCCGATGCCCGCGATCTCCTGGGCGTTCCAGCGGACGGCCGCGGCGAAGGCCGCCACGCCGACTGCGCCGGCGATCACGAGTCCCGCGGTGGGCGAGATCAGGTGGTAGTGAAGCGTCGCCGCGGCGGTGCTCGCGTAGAGGGACGCGAGACCTGCGGCGACGATCGCCCGCGCCACCTGCATGCGGCCACGCCGCTCGTGGAGCCAGGCGCCGAAAGCGACGAGTCCTGTCGATGCGGCGAACGCGATCAGCATGCGCGCCTCGACGCCAATCCAGCCGTTCCGCACGGCCATGACGACGAAGAAGACGGCGGCGATGAACACTGCGACCCCGCCCGCCCAGCCGAGGACGCGGCCGCCGAGGAGCTCCTCGAGGTCGAACTCCGGCCTCGGCGGCGACTTTGGCGAGGGCGGCGACGGGTAGCTGCGAGGCGTCTGTGGAGCCGGGTAGGGCTCGAGCGACGGCACCGGCCTCGCCTTCACCTCCAGCATCGTCTCGAGTGTCTTGACCCGTTCCTCGAGGTACTCCACGCGCTGCTCGACTGTGGCTTCCACTGCTCTCCTCCTTCGGGAGTGCGTGATCGCAAGTTTGCTATGCGTATCTAATAGCAATTTTGCTATGCCTGTCAAGGGGTTAGGCTCGCCCAGTGGACGGCTTCACCTTCTCGACGCCGGTGCGCGTGCGCTTCGCGGACACCGACGCGCAGGGGATCGCGCACAACTCGGCGTACGTCGTCTGGTTCGAGGTCGCGCGCGTCGAGTACCTCCGGGAGTTCGCCGGCGGCTACCAGGCACTCCGCGACCAGGGCATCGAGGCGCTCGTCCTCGAGTCGCTCGTGCGCTACCGGACATCCGCTGTGTTCGACGACGAGCTCGCCATCCACTGCCGCTGCGTCGGACTGCGCGGCGCGCGGTTCCGCTACGAGTACGCGATCACGCGGGGAGACGAGCTCGTCGCCGAAGGGCACACCGAGCACGCGTGCGTCGACGCCGCGACGATGCGCCCGACCCGCACCCCCGCCTGGCTCGTCGACGCGATCAGCCGGGCCGAGGCGGAGGCCAGTCCTCCGAGCTGACCACGCCCGGAAGCGCCTTCTCGAACAGCCGGCCGAGCTGCTCCTGCTCCCGGTCCGAGAGCTGCCCGAGATAGAGCTCGCGCACCGTCGCGTGATGCACACGCTGCGCACTGCGCAACGCGGCGAGACCCGACTCCGTCAAGACCGCGAACGACGCGCGGCGATCGGCCGGATCCTCGTCTCGCCGCACGAGCCCGCGCTTCTCCAAGCGCATCACCGCGCGCGTGATCCCGCTCGCCGTGAGCAGCCGGCGCTCGGCCAGCGCACTCATTCGCAGACGCCGCTCCGGCTGCCCGACGAGGGTGATGAGCACGCCGTAGTCGTCGAGAGAGATCTCGCCCGCGGCGGCCAGCCGTTGGTCGATCTCCCGCATCACGGTCTCACGCATGCGGATCAGTCCGCGCCACGCGCCGAACTCGGCGTCGGTGAAAGAATCGGGCTCCGGAAATGTAGTTGACTCGGTCAAGTATTCTCTGTATATTACTTGCTCCGATCAACTATATCTGGAGGTGTCCCAAATGCCGACCACGCTGCGTCCCAAGTTCCTGACTCCCGACGATGGCCTCCGCCTCCAGTCCGGGCCGGGCCGAGACCTCGTCTTCAAAGTCACCGGCGACGACACCGGCGGCGCGTTCGACTACTTCGTCGTCGAGGTCGCTCCGCACGGCGGGCCGCCGCTCCACGTCCACCACACGCAGGAAGAGACGATTCACGTCCTGTCCGGCCGCTTCAAGGTTCGCGTCGGCGACGAGGAAGCCGTGCTCGAGAAGGGCGGCTTCGCGTTCATGCCGGCCGGTCTGTCCCACGCCTTCCTCAACCTGACGGACTCCGACGCGGAGATCGTGATCGTCTACACGCCCGGCGGCGGGCACACGTTCTACGAGGAGCTCGGGCCGCTCACGCGCAACGGGACGCCTGACCGGGCCGAAGTCGCCGCGTGCTTCGAGCGCCACGACATGTGCCTGCTCGGCCCTCCGTTGTCGGCGGACTAGCGGGCCGACGACAACCCAGCAAGCCCTCAGCACGGAGCACAGCCGGGACCGCGCTCCCGGCTGTGCGTAGTTCCGTCACCTCCCGCGAAAAGAGCGCAGCTCTTTTCGCGGCTACTTAGGCATGAAGATCTCACGCGCGATGACGAGGCGCTGGATCTGCGACGTGCCCTCGTAGATCTGGAAGAGCTTCGCGTCGCGCATGAGCTTCTCGACCGGGTACTCCTTCATGTAGCCGTAGCCGCCGAAGACCTGGACGGCGTCGGTCGTGACCTTCATCGCCGTGTCGGCCGCGAACCGCTTCGCGAACGAGGAGTACAGCGTCGCCTTGCGGCCGTAGCCCTGGTCGAGCATCCACGCGGCCTGCCAGCAGAGCAGGCGCGACGCCTCGATCTCCGTCGCCATGTCGGCGATCATGAAGTTGACGCCCTGGTGCATCGCGATCGGCATGTCGAACGTGACGCGCTGCTTCGCGTACTCGACGGAGTGCTCGTACGCGGCCTGCGCGACGCCGACGGCGCCGATCGCGGTGCCGGGGCGCGTCGCGTCGAGCGTCGCCATCGCGATCTTGAAGCCGTCGCCCTCCTCGCCGATCCGGTTCGCGGCGGGGACACGGACGTCCTGGAGCGCAAACGCCGACGTGTCGGTCGCGCGCTGCCCCATCTTGTCGAGGTGGCTCTCGATCGTCACGCCCGGCGCGTCCATCGGGACGACGAAGCACGACATCTCCTTCTTGTCGGTCTTCGCGAAGATCGTCGCCCACGCCGCGTAGCCCGCGTTCGTGATGAACGTCTTCGAGCCGTTGAGGATGTAGTCGTCGCCGTCGCGCACCGCGGTCGTCTTCAGCGCGGCGACATCGGAGCCTGCGCCAGGCTCGGAGAGACCGAACGAGCAGAGGATCGGCTCCTCGAGCAGCGGAGTCAGCCACGTCCGCTTCTGCTCGTCCGAGCCGAAGCCGACGACCGGCCCGGAGCCGAGGCTGTTCGCGGTGATCGACGTTCCGATGCCGGAGCAGCCCCAGTAGAGCTCCTCGCCCATGAGCATCCCGTCGAATACGGAGAGGCCCGCGCCGCCGTACTCCTCGGGCACGTGTGGGTTCATCAGGCCCGTCTCGTGCGCCTTCTCGATCACTTCGGCGGGATGGCGCATCGCGACGTCGCACTCGGCCTCGAGCGGCCGGATCTCCTTCTCGGCGAACTCGCGTGCGAGCGCGCGTAGCTCCTTCTGCTCGTCGGTCAGTTGGAAGGAAATGCCTGTCGCCGTGCTCTGGTCGATTGCAGCCATCCGAAGTCCTCCGTGGCGTTGATTGAACCGTCAGTCAACGATAGCTCCTGGCCCGGGAAAGCGCATAGGAGGGATGGTGGGACGGCGCTCGGCACAGCCGCTGTTCCGCCAATCCCTCCTATGTCCGTACGATGCGCTTGTGGCGACGACCACTCCGAAGACCGAGATCGATCCGCTCGACTTCATCGGGATCGACGCCCTCCTCTCCGACGAGGAGCGCGCGATCCGCGACACGGTGCGGCAGTTCGTCACCGACAAGGTGAAGCCGTACGTCGGCGAGTGGTTCGAGAAGGGCGAGATCCCGCTCGACCTCATCCCCGAGCTCGCTTCGCTCGGTTTGTTCGGGATGCACCTCGAGGACTACGGCCTGCCGGGCGCGAGCTCGGTCATGTACGGGCTCGTGTGCCAGGAGCTCGAGGCGGGCGACGCCGGGATCCGCTCGCTCGTCTCCGTGCAGGGCTCGCTCTCGATGTACGCGATCTGGAAGTGGGGCTCGGAGGAGCAGAAGCAGCGCTGGCTGCCCGCGATGCACGCCGGCGAGAAGATCGGCTGCTTCGGGCTGACCGAGCCGGACGCCGGCTCCGACCCCGGCGCAATGCGGACGATGGCGAAGCGCGACGGCTCCGACTGGATCCTCAACGGCGCGAAGATGTGGATCACGAACGGATCGATCGCCGACGTCGCGGTCGTGTGGGCGCGCACGGAGGACGGCAAGATCAACGGCTTCCTCGTCGAGAAGGACATGCCCGGGTTCGAGGCGCCGCTCATGCACCGCAAGCTCTCGCTGCGCGCGTCGGTCACGTCCGAGCTCGTGCTCAAGGACGTGCGGGTGCCCGAGGAGAGCCGCTTCCCCGAGATCGACTCGCTGCGCGGGCCGCTCTCGTGCCTGAACGAGGCGCGGTTCGGGATCGTGTTCGGCGTCGTCGGCTCGGCGCGCACGTGCCTCGAGACGGCGATCGACTACGCGAAGGAGCGGATCGTCTTCGGCAAGCCGATCGCCGGCTATCAGCTCACGCAGCAGAAGCTCGCGGAGATGGCGCTCGAGGTGAACCGCGGCGCGCTCATGGCGCTCCACCTCGGCCGGATGAAGGACGACGGGATCCTCCGCCCCGAGCACGTCTCGCTCGGGAAGATGGGCAACGTGCGCGGCGCTCTCGACGTTGCGCGCACGGCGCGGTCGATCCTCGGCGGCAACGGGATCACGCTCGAGTACCCGGTCATCCGCCACATGAACAACCTCGAGACCGTGCTCACGTACGAGGGCACGCACGAGGTGCACACGCTCACGGTCGGCAAAGCGCTGACCGGCGAGAACGCGTTCCGCTAGACGCTCAGCCGCGAAGACGACCGCGACGGCGTCCTATGATCGCGGCGTCGGGGCGGCGCCAGATCCCGAAACTCACCTCGACTCCGTCGGCACGGGGACGGGTTCCCGGCCGATACACGGTGTCGATCGACCGCCGGACGAGCTCTGCGAGCGAGAGGCCTGTCCGCGCGGACTCTCCGCGGAGATAGTCGTGCTGCCGGTCGGTCAGCGTGATCTGGGTGCGTCTGCTCATGTGATGTAGGTGGATGTAGGCGCAGATGTAGGTGTACACCCGCGCCCATCACGGGTGTGTGCCGCCTCCGCGCCGGATCGGTCGCGGTTTGGGCTGCTAGCCGAGACCGGGGCCGCTTGGCGCCGGAAGCGGGCTCTGCGGGAGGCCTTCGCGCGGCTCGCCCTCGTTGTACGCCGACGGAGCGACGTCGTTCGGGCCGCCCGGATAGAAGACGCTTGCTAGCCGCTGGATGTGGAGCCGTCCCGGGCCGAGCTCGTACTGGCCGCCGCCGTACATCTGGATCCCGCGCTCCTCCGCCGCCTCGATCGTCGCGAAGAGCTCACGCACCGTGCCGAACCGCGACGGCTTGATGTTGAGCCACCGCGGCGCGACCGCGAGGCCGTTCAGGTCGGCGAGCGAGTGGACCGGCGCGTCGAAGCTCAGCCGGTCCTCGGCGCCGGCGAGCGCTTCGAGGCAGCCGTCCTCGAGCCACGCGTCCTCGATCACGACATCGGGCAGCTCCTCCGCGATGGCGCGGTAGAGCTCCGGGTCCGGATCGAGGTCGACACTCGTGCCGCGGTAGTACGCCTTCAGGTCGACGACGCGGATGCGGTCGAGCGCGCGGAGGCGTCGGAGAAAGTCGCGGTCCCAGTCCGTCTCGGCGTCGAGCTTGAACTCGAGTTCCGGCGCGACCGCAAGCCAGCTCTCCGGGTCGGCGCGGGTGGAGACGACGAAGCGGACGAGACGTTCCGGACGGCCGAGCGCCTCGCCCAGCCCGAGGCCGTTCTGACGCAGCGCAAGATCGAGCGCGGCGCTCTCGAACGCCCAGCGGCGAAAGCCCTCGGCGAGCGACTCGAAGTCGTCCAGGAGCGCCGAAAAGTCTCCGAACGTCCGCGCGCCGGCGAGATCGAGCCCGCTCGGGACGCCGTCGTGCGAGTCGGCTTCGTACGTGACGTCCTCCCCCACTCCCGCGAGCGCCGTCGCCGGCGATCTCGACGACCGTGGTGACGCGCGTCCAGTCGGACGGCGTCTGCGACTCGCGGCGCGTCAGCGTGTAGCCGTCGACGCGGAGCTCGAGCCCCGCGACGGAATCCCAGATCGACATACTCCGAGCATATGACGAAGGCGCTCCTGGTGGCTCTCTTGGCGGCGGCCGCGCTCGCGATGCCGGCCGCCGCGGGCCTGCCGCGCGCCGGGACGCTCGTACCGGGACGCTCGCTCGGCGGCGTCCGGCTCGGGGAGACCGCGCACGCGGTCCGCGCCGCGCTCGGCCACCGCTTCGGCGTCTGCAACGACTGCGCGCGGCCGACGTGGTACTTCACCTACATGCCGTTCACCGCGCAGGGACTCGCGGTCGAGTTTGTCCACCGGCGCGTCGTGGCGGTCTACACGCTCTGGCAGCCGAAGGGCTGGCGCGCGACGAACGGCCTCCGCCTCGGCGCCACGCCGCTCCAGGTGCATCGGCGCGCCGGCCCGCTCCACACGATCGCATGCGACGGCTACGAGGCGCTCGTCGCCGACCGGCCGAGCTCGCGCACCGCGTACTTCCTCTCCAACGGCTCGCTCTGGGCGTTCGGGCTCTTCCTCGCCCACTGGAGTCCCTGTCGATGAGCGTAGGCTCGACGGAGCTCGTCCAAGAGCGGAGGCGCCGACATGGGCGGCGCCGGAGCGGGAAATGATCGAGCTCGCGGATGTCGAGGCGGCGGCCGCGCGACTCGACGGCGTCGCGCACCGCACGCCCGTCGTCACGTCGCGCACGCTCGACGAACGCGTCGGCGCCCGCGTCCACATCAAGGCGGAGAACTTCCAGCGCGTCGGCGCGTTCAAATTCCGCGGCGCGTACAACAAGATCTCCTCGCTCGACGCTGAAGCGCTCGCACGTGGCGTCGTCGCGTACTCCTCCGGCAACCATGCGCAGGCCGTCGCGCTCGCGGCGAAGCTCCTCGGCTCCGGCGCGACGATCGTGATGCCTGCCGATGCGCCCGCCGCGAAGCTCGAGGCGACGCGCGGATACGGCGCCGAAGTCGTCACGTACGACCGCTGGACGGAGAGCCGCGAAGAGATCGGCGCCGCCCTCGCAGCCGAACGCGACCTCGCGCTTGTGCCGCCCTACGACGACCCGCTCGTGATGGCTGGACAGGGAACGGCGGCGCTCGAGTTGCTTGCCGACGTCCCGGACATCGACGTCCTCTTCGTCCCGGTGAGCGGCGGCGGTCTGATCGCGGGCTGCTCAACCGTCGCGAAGGCGCTTCGCCCGCAGTGCCGTGTCGTCGGCGTCGAACCGCAGAACGGCAACGACACGCAACAGTCGCTGGCGAAGGGCGAGCGCGTGCGCATCGACGTGCCGCGCACGATCGCCGACGGCCTGCAGGCGCCGGAGCCGGGCGAGCTGACCTTCGAGGTCAACGCGCGGCTCGTGGATGAGATTGTGACAGTGACCGACGAGGAGATCGTCGCCGCGATGGTCTTCCTCTACGACCGGATGAAGCTCGTCGCCGAGCCGAGCGGAGCCGTCGGTGTCGCCGCGCTCCTCTCCGGCAAGGTCGACGCCCGCGACCGCACGGTCGGCGTGATCCTGTCGGGCGGGAACGTCGGCGCCGCGCGCTTCGCAGAGCTAGTCGGCCTGTAGCCCGCTGAGGTTGATCTCGAAGAACGTCTTCTCGGCCGCCGCGACCTCGGCCTCGCCGGCGGGCAGCCGGTCGAGCACCCACGCGGTGAGCAGCTCGTCGATGCCGCCGTAGACGATGGTCGCCGCGACGCGCGAGTCGATGTCCTGGCGAAATTCGCCGCGTGCGATGCCGCGCGCGATGACGCGCTCGATCAGGTCGATCGGCTGCTCGAGCTCGCCGATCCGCTCCGCAAGCTCCGGGCTGCGGCCGAACTCCTGGATCACGACGCGGACGACGTCGGGCAGGTGCAGCCACGTGCGGAGGATGATCGCGGCGACGTGGCGGAGTTGGTCGCCCGCCGGCTCGTCCGTCTCCTCGACGCTCCCGATTCGCTCGATGAGCACATTCCAGTTGTCCTGGAAGACCGCCTGGAGCACGGCGTCCTTCGAGTCGTAGTAGTGGTAGAGGAGCCCGTGCGCGACGCCGGCTTCCTCCGCGATGTCGCCGACGCGGCTCGCGTGGAAGCCCTTGCGCGCGAACACGCGAACGGCGGCGTCGAGAATCTGACGCCGCTTGTCCTCAACAGCTGCAGCCCGAGCGGTTACGCCGGCTTCCCGGTCGCATCGGCGACGCCGCCCGCGATCTTCCCGAGCGCCTGTTGGACCTCGTTCGGGATGATCCAGACCTTGTTCGCCGCACCGTTCGCGATCTGCGGCAGCACCTGCAAGTACTGGTAGGCGAGGAGCTCGGCATCCGGCTTCCCGTCGTGAATCGCCTGGAAGACGGTCGCGATCGCCTTTGCCTGGCCTTCCGCGGCGAGGATCGTCGCCTGCCGCTCGCCCTCGGCGCGGAGGATCGCGGACTGCTTTTCGCCCTCCGCGGTGAGGATCTGCGACTGCTTCTCGCCCTCCGCAGTGAGGACCACGGCCCGCTTCTCGCGGTCGGCCTTCATCTGCTTCTCCATCGATTCCTGGATCGAGGCGGGCGGGTCGATCGCCTTCAGCTCGACGCGGTTGACGCGGATGCCCCACTTGCCGGTGGCCTCGTCGAGCACGCCGCGCAGCTGGCTGTTGATCTCGTCGCGCGAGGTGAGCGTCTTCTCGAGCGCCATTCCGCCGATGACGTTGCGCAGCGTCGTGACGGTGAGCTGCTCGATCGCCTGGATGTAGTTCGCGATCTCGTACGTGGCCGACTTCGCATCGCTGACCTGGAAGTAGATGACCGAGTCGATGCTGACGACGAGGTTGTCCTCGGTGATCACCGGCTGCGGCGGGAAGGAGACGACCTGCTCGCGCAGGTCGATCACCGCTCGGATGCGGTCGACGAACGGGACGACGAGCGTGAGCCCGGGTGTGAGGGTGCGCGAGTAGCGGCCGAGGCGTTCGACGACCCCGGCCTGCGCCTGGGGAACGATCTTGACCGTCCTCCACAACGTGAGGAGGACGAAAAATACGACGGCGGCAGAAACGATCAGCGGGTACATGCGTGGTTCGGCTCCTTATTTGTAGACGAGCGCCGTGGCGCCCTCGATCTGCGCGACCTCGACCTGTGTGCCGGGGTCGAATACCTCGTCGGGCACGTAGGAGCGAGCGCTCCACTCCTCTCCTCCGATGCTTCACGCGTCCGCCCGTGCCGTCGACGCGCTGCAGGACGACAGCCTTCGCGCCTTCGAGCGCCGCGGTGCCGGTGCGGATCGCGCGTGGCGTCGTCAGGTGTGCGCGCGCGATCGGCCGGAGGACTGCGAGCGAGGCTACGGACGCGCCGGCGAACACGAGGATCTCGATCCAGACCGGCGCCGCCGGGACTGCGAGCGACGATCATCGCCACTACCGCCGCAAGCGCCACGGGACCGAGGAAGAACATCCCCGGCGTGAGGATCTCCCCCACGGCGAGCGCCACGGCGAGCAGAGCCCAAAGAAGCCAAGCGTGCATCAGATACGAAGCCTACGCCTGCAGGCCGAGCTGGGGAAGGAGCTCGCGCAGGCCCGTGATGCGCGGCTCGAACTCCGGGTGGAGCCCGTCGCGGTCGAGGAGGATCGCGCGCATGCCGATCGCGCGCGGCGCCCTCGATGTCGTCGGTCGACCTGGTCGCCGACCATCGCGGCCTCCGCCGGCTCGACCCCGAGCAGGTCGAGCACGGCGCGGAAGATCGAGGCGTGCGGTTTCGAGCGGCCGTGGTGGAAGGAGCTGATCCCCGCGTCGACGTCGAGCGCGTGGTGGCGGGCGAACTCGCGGACGTCGCGCGCCGAGTTCGAGACGAGCCCGATGCGGAGGCCGGCCGCACGCAGGGCCGCGAACGTCTCGGGCACGTCGTCGTAGATGTCGAAGTTCTCGTGGCGCTCCCAGCCGCGCGTGATCTCGACCGCGCAGGCGTACGCCGAGTCGGCCTCGCCGCCCATGCCGCGGATGATCCGCTCGGTGAAGCGGAACCAGATCTCGTCGTCGTGCTCGAGCTCGGGATGGCGGTGGAGGTCGACGAGCGCCGTGTCGCGAGCAGCCTCGTAGCGGGACGGATCGAGGCTGAGGCCGTGGCGCGCGCCGGCGCGGACGTAGCCCTCCGGGCCGAGCTCCGGTCCGGGCCGGGCGAGCGTGAAGTCGACGTCGAAGAGAACGGCTCTCAGCTCAGCCACGCGACCACCGCGCCGTGCTCGGGATACGCCGCGTCCTCGTTCCATGCGGTGGTCTGCACGATGGTCCAGAGTCGCGCGCGCTCGCGATCAAGGCCGAGCTCGGCGCAGAGCCGGTCAAGCCGGCCGAGCGCCTCCTCGCGCGAATGCCCGAGCTCGCCGGAGCGGACGATCGGCGCGACGGCGAACTCGCGCTCGGCCGCGAGCGGCTTCGGGTCGATCACGAGCCACGGCTCACGCTCGGCCGCGAGGACGTTCTCGCCGTGAAGATCCTGGTGGACGAGGACGAGCTCGCCCTGCGTCGCCGCAAGCTCCCGCGCGAGAGCACCGAGCTCGCCGTCGAGCTCCCAGAACTCGACCTCGTCGGCGAGCGTGTGGAAACCCGGTCGCGTCCTTCCAGAGCCGCGGCAGCAGGTCGATGAGCACGCCGAGCGGGTCGTCGGCGCCCTCCGACAGGAACGTCCCCGGCTCGCAGCGCTCGAGGAGCAGCGCGTTCCGCGCATCGTCGCGGCGAAGCAGGCGCACCGCACCGTCGCCGTCCCAGCGCTCGAGCGCGTCGGCCTCATGCTCGGACTCGCGGTGCGGATGCCCGATCTTCAGCACCGCCGGTGTGCCGTCCGCCAACTCCACCCGGACGACGCTCTCCGAGGCCGCGCCCGGCGTGTACGGCTCGCCGAGCGTGAGACCCCACTCCTCGGCGAGCTCCGCAACCGACATGCCGCTACCCTATGGCCCGTTCTCGGGGTGTGGCGCAGCCTGGTAGCGCGCTCCGTTCGGGTCGGAGAGGTCCCCAGTTCGAATCTGGGCACCCCGATATGCACCGCCTCCACGCCATCCGGCTCGCTTTGCTCTGCTGCGCCATCGTCGCGGTCATAGCAGCGTGCGGCTCGAGTTCGGACGTCTAGGTGCGCTACGGCTCCCTCGCGAACCAGATCTGCCGGACGTTCAGCGCCGCGACGGCATCCAACCCCGCAGCTGAAGCGTCCCGCCGTGCCGCCGGCTCAAAGCGACCCTCCGAAACGGACACTCTCCGTGCGTGCTCCACTCGGGCGCGTCAACCCTGCCGAACAACCACGTCGCGCCTGAGCGCTGCAGACGCATCCGGACAAGTCGCGCCTGCTTTGCCGCTTGTCGGAGATCAAGCGCCATCTCTGGCGCAACGCCGCCGACAGGCTCGACGGGTCGTTGCCAGACGGCCTTCGGCGGCTAACCGAAGCCGTACGTACCGGGAAAGCGCTCGGCCAGAACTCTGACGAGCAGCGCCGCCGGAAGTCCCATGACGTTGAAGAAGTCGCCGTCGATCCGTTCGACGAGCGACGCGCCGAGGCCCTGGATCGCGTACGCGCCGGCGCGGCCCTCCCACTCCCGCGAGGCGACGTAGTGCGCGAGGTCGCGCGGCGTCAGGGAGCGGAACGTGACGCGCGTCGTCTCGCTGTGCACCTCTTCCCACGCATCGGTGAGAAGCGCGAGGCCCGAGACGACCTCGTGCGTCCGGCCCGCCAGCGACTCGAGCATCTCCTCCGCCTCCTCGGCGCTCGCCGGCTTGCCGTAGACGCGGCCGTCGAGGACGACCTCGGTGTCGCAGCCGAGCACCGGCCGGCCGTCGGCCGCGGCGAGCACCGAGCGCGCCTTGCCGACCGCGTGCGCGACCGGGTCGTCCTCCGTCTCCTCGTAGTCGGGCGCGACGACCTCGAACGGGACGCGCAGCAGCTCGAGAATCTCGCGCCGTCGCGGCGAGGTCGACGCTAGGAGGAGCGCGTTCTGCAGGCGGGCTCGCCAAATCTCCTCCGCCGGCCACTTCCGGCCCCACTCGGCGGTGACGTAGGCGTAATGCTCGTGCGTCGCGGCGTCGGCGGGCGCCTGGATCTCGATGAGATCGAGGATCTCGAAGCCGTTCGCGCGCAGCAGCCGGATCCATTCGCCGTGCGCGAGGTGGTACTCGATGCCGCTGTTCGGCCACTGGAACTCGTGCATCCCGAACTGGGGCCGTTGCAGCGTCTCGCTCGCCGGCGCCTCCTCGTCGTCGAGCGGCGCGCAGAGCAGCACGAGCGTCGAATTGCGGAGAAACACGAGCTCGCCGCCGGGCCGCAGGAGCCGGGCCGCCTCGGGAATCCACTTGTACGGATCGGCCCAGATCGAGGCGCCGTACTCGGAGAAGACGATGTCGAACGACGCGTCGGGCAGCGGGACGTCTTCGCCGAACGCCTCGACGAACTCGAGCCCAAGCCCGAACTTCTCTTCGCAGCGACGCGCCGACGCGAGCTGCGCCGGGGTCGGATCGACGCCGACGACGCGCGCGGCACCGGCTTTCTTCAGCCAGGCTCCGAAGTACGCGGTGCCGCAGCCGAGCTCGACCACGTCCTTGCCGGTCATGTCGGGCAGCGCCTTGAGCTCGCGCTCTGGCACCTGCCAGACGCCCCAGTTGATCTCCTCCTCGGCCCAGGCGCTCTCGGCGCGCGCGTCGGTGTACTCCTTGTTCGCGCGCGTCCAGCCCTCGACGTTCGGGTGGGTCACGAGAACCAGAGAGCGATCTCGCGCGCGGCGGACTCGGGCGAGTCGGAGCCGTGCACGAGGTTGTCCGGCATCGAGACGGCGAGGTCGCCGCGGATCGTGCCCGGCGCGGCATTCGGCGGGATCGGTCGCGCCGATCGTCGAGCGCATCGTCGCGATCGCGCCCTCACCCTCGACGACGAGCGCCCACGTCGGGCCGGAGCTGATGAAGTCGACGAGCTCGCCGAAGAACGGCTTCTCGCGGTGCTCGCCGTAGTGCTCCTCCCCCAGCTCGCGACTCGCGGTGAGGAGCTTTCCCTCGCGGATCTCGAAGCCGCGCGCCTCGATGCGGCCGAGGATCTCGGCGGCGAGGCGCCGGCGTACCGCGTCCGGCTTGATGAGGATGAGTGTCTGCTCTACGGCCATCGGCGCCGACTCTAGCGAGCCA
>CAWFLY010000003.1:0-12432 GCA_963816735.1 uncultured Actinomycetes bacterium | reverse complement strand
CGGGAGCGGGACATACGGGAGCCTCCGCGCGAAGCTCGTCGATCGCGATCTGGCGCCCGGCCCGCCCCCATGGATTGCTGCCCTGGTTGGGGAACTGATCTCTCACAAGACCGTAACGCCCCCTCCACCGGCAAACGCCGGAATTGGCGGTCGGGCCGCAGATATAGCAAGTCACTCCCTTCCCTCCGGCTGGGCCCCCTGAGACCGCCGGGCTGCGCCCGACTCCGCGAGTCGCGAGGAGGATTCCCCCGACGGCAGCTCCACACGAAGACGGCGGCCGCAAGGGCAGCGACACCGTGTCGCCGATGGAGGCGCGGCACCGAGAGTGTCTCTCCGGCCCTCCGCCGCACATCTCCCCAGTCCCCCAAGTCGTCCGGCGAGGCCGCCCACGCCCTCAAGCGCCCTCCTCGAACTCCTGCTCTTCGCTCATCGTGCTGCCTCCCTTGTCTCGAAGTCGCTCGAGCAGCTCGGCATGCGCTTGCGGAGAGCGCTCGCTGCGACGGTGCCCTCGCTGATGTCGAGCAGGGATGCGATCTCGGCGTACGGGAGATCCGCGAAGTAGCGGAGATAGACGACGAGCCGCCGCCGCGGCGCGAGACCACGCACCGCCTCGGCAAGCTCCGGATCGCGCTCCGTCCGCGGTGTGCTGCTCCACGAGCTCGTCCAGCGTCAGTTCCCGCCCGCCCTTCGTCCGCGTGCGCAACGCAGTGCGAAAGGCGATCCGCCAAACCCACGCCGCGAGAGAGCCGTCCCCGCGGAAGTCCCGACGGTCGCGGAACGCCTGGGCGAACGCCTCCTGCACAACGTCCCGCGCCGCGTCTGAGCTGCCCATCAGAGCCGCTACCCCTCCTCGATAGGAGGAATAGCGGCTCCGGTAGAGCTCTTCTATCTCACTGACGGTTGCTGGCATCCCTGTTCAACAGGGAGACTCGCGCCCGCGTTTCTTTAGTGCAACCCTCTAGGGGCAGTAGGCGCCGCAGCCTCCGCCGCACCGCCACCGCCATAGATCCTGTTACCTGCGGCGTTGAGGACGTACCAGATGCCGTTGACTCCCTCGCCGTTCGTCTGCAACGCCGCGGTGTCGCCGGTGTAGGTGTAGAGCGGGTGGCCGTGGTACGTGACCTGAATCTTCCCGTCTTTGCGCTTCGTCGTCGACAGGAGCGCCTTCTTGAGCCCCGCGCCCACGACCGGTTTGCCCGTCGTCAGCAGTGGCGTCCACGTCGCGGCGCATGTGTTGTAGCAATGGCTCTTGTTCTTGCCGTCGGGCGTGTACACGTACAGCACGAAGTTCGTGCTCGTCGTGAGCACCTTGCCGAGGCTCGTCTTCCGGAGCACAACGGCTGTGCCTGCCTGGGCAGACGCGAGCGCGGTGCCAGCTACGGCGAGGGCCAAGACGATCGAGACGGTGACGATTGTCTTACGCATGCAACTCCTCCTCCAGCGTTGGGTTCGGAGACGTCTACGCACCGGCTCGACCTTCGGTTTTCCTCCGTGCCCCTAACGCCGTCGGCTACTTCTGCTTTCCGGCGGCGGTGACGACGTAGAAGCCGCCCGTTCCCTCGCCGTTCGCCTGGCCGGCCGCCGAGTCACCGGTGTAGGTGTAGAGCGGATGGCCGTTGTACGAGACCTGGAGCTTCGAGCCGCGCTTCGCGGTGCCGAGCAGCGCCTTCTTGACTCCCGTTCCCGCGACCGGCTTGGCCTTCGTCATGAGCGGCGGCCACGCCGACGCGCACCCGCCGGTGCAGTTGCTGTGGTTCTTCGTGTCGGACGTGTAGAGGTAGAGCGTCCGGCCGGTGCTCGTCGCGAGCACCTTGCCCTTGCTCGTCGAATGAAGCGTGACCTTCGTGCCTGTGGTCTGCGCGGCCGCGAACGCGACGCCGGTCACGGCGAACACGAGGACGATCGAAACGGTGGCGATTCTCTTCAACATGCAACTCCTCCTGCCGGGGTGTTCAGACCCTACGCACGCGAGCGACCGGCGGTTTGCTCCCGTCTACACTCGGGCCGCTTCGCCCCCGCGATAGGAGGCATAGCGGCTCCGTCCGTTTCTTTAGCGCAAGCGAGCTAGCCGATCTTCTTGCCGGCGGCGTTGACGATGTAGAAGCCGCTGGCCCCCTCACCCGTCGTCTTCCCGGCCGCCGTATCAGCGATGAAGGTGTAGAGCGGGTGGCCGCTGTACGTGACCTGGAGCTTCGAGCCGCGCTTCGCCGTGCCGAGAAGCGACTGCTTGACGCCCTTCCCCGCGACCGGCTTGCCCTTCGTCATCAGCGGCGGCCAGTTCACGGCACAACCGCCGGTGCAGTTGCTGTGGTTCTTGGTGTCGGACGTGGAGAGGTAGAGCGTCATGCCTTTGCTCGTCGCGAGCACCTTGCCGAAACTGGTGGTCGAGTGGAGAGTGACTTTCGTGCCCGTGGTCTGCGCGGCCGCGAGCGCGGCGCCGGACGCGACGAACGTGAGAACTATCGAAACAGTGGCGATTCTCTTCAGCATGTAACTCCTCCTGCCGCGGTGTTCAGACGCTACGCAACGTAGCGAGCTTCGGTTTGCTCCTGTCTAGACTCGATTCGATGGACGCGATCGTCGCCGAGAACCTCCGCAAGCGCTACAAGACCGTGCAGGCGCTCGACGGCGTGTCGTTCGCGGTGCGCGAGGGCGAGGTCTTTGGGCTCCTCGGGCCGAACGGCGCCGGCAAGTCGACGACCGTTCGCGTTCTCACGACGCTGACGCGGTCCGACTCGGGCCGTGCGCTCGTGGCCGGCGAGGACGTGTCCGCTCATCCCGATCGCGTGCGGGACAAGATCGGTTACGTCGCCCAGGATTCCGGCGTCGACTGGGACGCAACCGGACGCGAGAACCTCCTGCTGCAGGGGCGGATCCACCGCATGTCCGGCGCGTCGCTCCACTCGCGCGTCGACGAACTGCTCGAGCTCGTCGGCCTCTCCGATGCCGCTGACCGCACCTCTCGCACGTACTCCGGCGGCATGAAGCGGCGGCTCGACATCGCGCTCGGCCTCGTGCACAAGCCGAAGGTGCTCTTCCTCGACGAGCCGACCACCGGCCTCGATCCGGAGGCGCGCGCGGCGATGTGGGTCGAGGTCGAACGTCTCGCCAAGGACCTGAACCTCACGATCCTCCTGACCACGCACTACCTCGAAGAGGCCGACCGTCTCGCCGAGCGGGTCGCGATCGTCAGCAAAGGGAAGGTCGTCGTCGAAGGGACGCCCGAGGCGCTCAAGAGCGGGCTCGCGGGCGAGTCGGTGAGCGTCGAACTGCACGAGGCGAACGGTCGCGTGGCGGACGCCGAACGCATCGTGGCCGGCATCGGCAGCGAGGTGAACGTCGACGGCCAGGTCGCTCCGGGCCCGCGTGCCGAACGGTGCTCAGGCGATCCCCGTGATCCTCGGCGCACTCGACGACGCCGGCATCGCGGTCGCAGCGGTGACGACGGCGCGCCCGTCTCTCGATGACGTCTACCTCCACTACACCGGCCGCGCCTTCTCCACCGAGGATGAAGCGGGCTGATGCAGACGATCAGACAGACAGGCTGGATGGTCGTGCGCCAGCTGCGGAACATCAGCCGGCAGCCGATCTGGGTCGTGATGATGGTCATCCAGCCGCTGATCTGGCTCGTCCTCTACGGCCAGCTCTTCTCGAGGGCGCCCGGCTTGAGCGGCGGCGTGCGCCCGTACGTCGAGTTCCTCGCTCCCGGGATCATCTGCATGAACGCCTTCTTCGGTGGCATGTGGTCGGGGATGGGGATGATCACCGACCTCGACCGGAAAGTCGTCGACCGCTTCCTCGCCGCCCCCGCTTCGCGGTTCGCGATCGTCTTCTCGCAGGTCGTGAGAGCCGGCATCACCGCGGTGCTCCAGACGCTGATCCTCCTGGTCGTCGGGCTTGCGCTAGGCGTGCGCATTCATGGCGGCGTCCTCGGCTGGCTCGTCGTGTGCGCGGCGGCCTTCCTGCTTGCTGCAGCGTTCGCCGGGTTCTCGAACGGCCTCGCGCTGATCTTTCGTAGACCCGAGTCGATGATCGCGACCGCGAACATGGTCGGCCTGCCGTTGATGTTTCTCTCATCGATCCTGCTCACGTTTGCGTTGATGCCCGGCTGGATCAAGGCGGTCTCGCGGTACAACCCGGTCAACTGGGGCGTGAACGCCGCGCGATACGCCGTCACACAGGAGCACGGAACCTGGGGCACGACCGGCGGGTTCCTTCTTTTCCTCCTCGCCGCGATGGCGGCGACTTCGCTCTTCGCGACGTGGTGCTTCCGCTCGTACCAGCGCTCGATTTAGAGGTTCTTAGGGGTAGCTGTAGCCCCCGCCGCCCGAGCTTGACGACTTGACCGGCTGGCCCGACGCGTTGAGCACGTACCACGTCCCGCCGAAGCTTTGAAGGCCCTGGCCGTTCGTCTGACCGGGGGCGGAGTCGCCGGTGTACTCGTACAGCAGATAGCCGTTGTAGGTCGGATAGGTCTCGCCGTCCGAGAGCTTCATCGTGCCGAGGAGGACGCGTTGAGCCCCACCCCCGCGTTCGCGGCCGACGTCCCGCTCGGGAGCGGCAGGTCGGGCCAGACGGCTGTGCAACCGTTCGCGTCAGTGCATGGGACGTTCTTCTTGCCGGAGCTCGTCAGGATGTAGACCGTCCGGCCCTTCGCGTCGATGACCACCTTCCCGAACCCGGAGACATCGGCGACGCTGAAGCTCGTCGCTGGATTCGTCGAACTGCCGGTCGTTGTGGTCGTCGGCGCCTTCGAGCCGCCACCGCAGCCGGCGAGGGCGACGGCCAGAGCGGCGATTGCGAAGATTGTCGCGAACCTGGCCATGCCGGGTTCTACGCAGGCAGCGGCGAAACGGATTACTCGTCGGCGCCGATCAGGCAGACGACCTGGCCGCGTCGAAACCGGCTGGCCCGGCTCGACGGAGAGACCCGAGACGAGCCCTGCGCGGTGCGCGTGCACCTCGTTCTCCATCTTCATCGCCTCGACGATGCAGATCACCCTTCCGGGCTCGACCTCTTCGCCGTCGGCGACGCTCACCGCGAGGACGGTGCCCTGCATCGGGGAGACGACCGCGTCCTGGCCCGCGCCGCCCCCGCCCGAGGCGTGAACGCGCTCGCGACGACGCTCGGCGAGCGCGCGCCACTCCGGTTCGGGCTCCGAGAGCTGCACCTCGAACCGCCGCCCGTCGACCTCGACGGTCCGAACGCGCTGGCAACGCCCGGGCGTCTGACCCCCGGTGTTGCGTACCGGAGCCTTCGTCCAGGACCTGGATCGATTCGACAACGCCCGAGGCACGTCTCGCCGGCGATGAAGCACGGATGCGAGAGGAGCGCTTTGTGGAAGCCGATCAGCGTCTGCGGCCCCTCGATCCAGAACTCGTCGAGCGCGCGCAGCATCCGCCGGCGTGCGTGCTCGCGGTCGACGCCGTGGACGATGAGCTTCGCGATCATCGGGTCGTAGGACGCCGAGACCTCGTATCCCGCAGCGACGCCCGAATCGACGCGCACGCCCGGCCCCGACGGCTCGCGGTAGCCCGTCACGGGCGCAGGCGCAGGCAGGAAGCCCTTGCTCGCGTCCTCGGCGTTGATCCGGCACTCGATCGCGTGGCCGCGCAGCTCGACGTCCTCCTGCGTCACCGAAAGCGGCTCGCCGAGCGCAACGCGGATCTGCTCGCGCACGAGATCGAGCCCCGTGACCATCTCCGTCACCGTGTGCTCGACCTGGATGCGCGTGTTCATCTCCATGAAGAAGTAGTCGCCGTCACGGGTGAGGAGGCCCTCGATCGTCCCGGCCGAGCGGTACCCGCAGGCGCGCGCTGCCTCGACGCCGATCGAGCCGATCCGGGCGCGCAGCTCCGCGTCGACGGCCGGCGACGGCGTCTCCTCGACGAGCTTCTGGTGGCGGCGCTGCATCGTGCAATCGCGCTCGCCGAGGTGGATGACGTTGCCGTGCGCGTCGGCGAGCACCTGCACCTCGACGTGGCGCGGGTCGACGATGAGCTTCTCGACGTAGACGTCGGGGTTCGCGAAGTACGACTGCCCCTGGCGCTGCGCCGTCTCGAACGCCTTCTCCGCCTGGTCGGGCGCGTGCACCTCCTCCATCCCCTTGCCGCCGCCACCCGCCGCCGCCTTGATCAACAGCGGGTAGCCGATCTCCTCGCCGAGCGCGAGCAACTCCTCGACGGAGCCGACGGGATCGGTCGTGCCGGGGATGATCGGGACGCCGGCGTTCTGCATCGCCGTGCGCGCCGCGGTCTTCGAGCCCATCAGCTCGATCGCGGCCGGCGGCGGTCCGATCCACGACGAGGCCCGCGTCCTCCACAGCGCGAGCGAAGCCCGCGTTCTCGGCGAGAAAGCCGTAGCCGGGATGGATCGCCTGCGCGCCGCTCCGCGCCGCCGCGTCGAGAATCCGCTCGACGTGGAGGTAGCTCTCGGCCGCCGGCGTCGGCCCGAGCAGGAACGCCTCGTCGGCGTACGCGACGTGGAGCGCGCCGCGATCGCCCTCCGAGTACACGGCCACCGCGCCGATCTCCATCTCCCGCAATGTGCGGAAGACACGGATCGCAATCTCACCCCGGTTGGCGACGAGAACCTTGTCGAACATGCCCGCACCGTATCCTCCTGCGTTGAGGATGACGTCCGCGGATCAACTGACAGTTGCGCGCGCTGCTTCGGTGCCACTCGTCGTGCTGCTGTTCGCGTGGAACTTCGACAACCACGCCTACTGGGCGACGGCGGTTTTCTGCCTCGCGATGTCGACGGACTTCTTCGACGGGAGGCTCGCGCGGCGGGAAGGACGCACGTCTACGCTCGGCTCGCTCCTCGATCCGATCGCGGACAAAGTGCTCGTCCTCGCCACGCTCGTGATGCTCGTCGGGCTCGGGGTCGATCCCGCATGGATGGTCGCGCTGATCGTCGTGCGCGAGGTGCTGATCACCGGGCTGCGGCAGGCCGCGATCGAGCGCGGAGTCGTGCTCGCGGCGCGCGACCTCGGGAAGCTCAAGACGTGGGCGCAGGCGCTCGCGGCCGCGCTCGGCGGTTTCGCCGCCGCCGGCGCGTGGAGCGACCGCGTCGCGTGGTGGGCGCTCCTCGTCGCGGTCATCCTCACGTGGGTGTCGGGGCTCGACTACGCGCGCAGCGCGCCCGCGCTGTTCGCGCGCCGTACCCAGCCCGAGTAGTCGCGCCCGCCCTTACGGATGCGGCTCGTCTTGCGCGTCATGCACCGGCACTTCGCGCTTGGCCCAGCGAGACGGGCCGGCCTGTTCCTTCTCGGTCGCCTCAGCCTCGAGTGCCGCTGCGATCGCGGCGCGTTCGGCGTCGTTCGGCTCGGGGGTGATCTCGAGGTTCACTGAGAAGAAGGCTAATGCCCGCGCCGCGCTGAGTCGATGAAAACAGCATGCGGCAGAAACTTGCCATGCTCACAGCGGCCGGAGTCGCCGCTTCCTTCCTCGCCGTCGCCACCGGCTCGGCCGCGGGTTCCGCATCGAGCCCGCCGAACTGGGCGAAGCATCAGATCAAGACCGTCGTCGCGCACGGGCTCATGGGCGCGAGCAGCGTCAGGACCTTCAAGCCGAACGCGCCGCTGACCGTCCAGACGCTGTCCGATCTCGCCGACGGCCTGCAGCAGGAGGTCGCGCCGCCGGCGTATGCGCCGCGTTCCGTTGTCGCGGGCGGAGGCGGAGGCACGACAACGACCACGACCACGACCACAACCACGACGACCACGACGACGACCGGCACGACCACCGGCGGGGACAGCTCGAGCAGCGCGACGATGACCACTCTCGACCGCAAGCTCGTCTCCTCGCTCGGGCTTCTCCCCCAGGCGAAGCAGTTCACGAAGGCTGCGAAGGCCGCGGGGCTGAAGGTGCCGACGCGGTTCGGGACGGAGGTCGTCGCGCGGCTCATCGGTCTCCGCATCAACCATCCCGCCAGCGAGGACTACCTCGAGCTGCGCCCGCAGGACACTGCGACGCGCGCCGAGGCGGCGTACTCCGCAGCGCAGATCCTCGGCTACGGCGAGGTCGCCAACAGCTGGCAGATCGACGAGGTCAAGCAGCTCGCGGCCACGATCTCGCTCCCGACGATGACGCCCTGGCAGCAGAGATCCTCGACTTCGCCTTCTCGAAGATCGGGATGCCGTACGTCTGGGGCGGAACGAGCGACGGAACCGAGACCGAGTTCGGCGTCACGTCGCGCGGCGGCTACGACTGCTCGGGCTTCGTGTGGCGCGTCTACAAGCTGCAGAGCTACGCCGACGAAGGCAATCTCGCCTCGGTGATCAAGGGGCGGACGACGTATTCGATGAGCGTCGAGGTGCCGCGGTCGAAGCGGATCAAGTTCTCGAAGCTCCAACCTGCCGACGTCATCTTCTTCGGCGCCCACGGCCCGCGCTCGACGGGCGGCGAGATCATCCACACGGGCATCTACGTCGGCAACGGCTGGTTCATCCACTCGTCCGACTACGGCGTCGCCCTCGCGCAGCTCACCGGCTGGTACCGCGACGAGTTCGCGTGGGGCCGCAGGCCGCTCCGCGAAGCCGGCCTCGAGAAGTAGCGACCGTCGTTCCCCGGTTTCCCGCTCCCGGCGCCGGCCAAGCCGGCACCTTCGCTCTTTGGTGAGCTCCGGCGAGCCTACGCTCACAGGGGGAACCGCGACCATTTACCCCCTTCGGGTGATTCCTCGATCTTCCGCCCGGCCACACAATCCGTCCTAGCTGGCGTCCTCGAACTAATTCCCCTGGAGGCAAGTAATGCTGGAGTTCAAGTCACGGTTCGTGGTTCTCGCTGTGGTCGCTGCTGCGGCAGTGGCGGCAGTGCTCGGGAACTACGGCTGGATCATTCGGCCGGTTCACTAACGGCCAGCACAACCTCTGAGGGGAGGGTGTGGGTTCAATGAACGGTCGGCTTCGCGCCGAAACGGAGCTCGGTTGAAAGTAGGAGCTGAGCTTCCTCGCAACGTTCTCATCGTGGTGACCCCCGTCCTCGCGGCGGGGGTCTTCACGCTTTGTTGGGCCGCGTATCGCTACGCCGGCCAGACGCACACGCCTCGCAGCGTCGCGGAACTCGTGGCGTTTGTCGCGGCTACTGCGCTCGCCGAGCGCTTCCCGGTTCCCGTCGACGGAATGGGAGCGGGAGGCGTCACGGTCGGCTTCGTCTTCGCCATCGCCGCGATCGTCCTGCTCGGCTGGCCGGCGGCGGTGCTCGTCGTCGCCATCGGACCGACCATCACGCACCTGATCGGCAAGCGACCGCCGTTGCGGGTCGCCTACAACGGCTCGATGTTCGCGGTGTCGGCGCTTGCCGCGGGCGTCGTCATCGACGAGATCCACGGCACCTCCGCCGCGGCCGTCGTCGCGCAGGTGGCGGTCGCGGCGTTCGTCTACTACTGGATCGTCAACCTCGCGCTCATCAGCGCCGTTCTCGCCGCGTCCTCCGGCAGGCCGTATTTCCAGACCGCGAAGGAGAACCTCGTCCAGACGACACCGCCGTTCGCACTCATGACCTCGGCGGCGCTCATCCTCGTCATTCTTTGGCAACGGGAGCCGTGGCTCTCCCTCGCCCTCGCCGGGCCGCTCCTCGCGATCGGGCTCTACCAACGCTCGACGTTCAAGGCGATGCAGGCAATGCGCCTCGCTCTCACCGATCCGCTCACGGGACTCGGCAATCACCGGAGCTTCCACGAACGCCTGCAGCGCGAGCTCGTCGCCGCGGAGCACGCCGGCACCCCGGTCGCGCTCTGCCTCTTCGACCTCGACGACCTGAAGAAGATCAACGACCAGCACGGCCATCCGATGGGCGACGCGGTGCTCAGCCAGGTCGCGTCACGGCTGCGACAGGGCGGCGAGGCGTTCCGTCTCGGAGGCGACGAGTTCGCCGTCCTCCTCCCAGGCCACGGCGAGCGCGAGGCGAGCGCGGTGGCGCGGTCGATCGTCGAACGCATCGCGGCGCTGCGGATCGAGGGGATCGACGAAGTGACCGTCAGCGGCGGCGTCGCGACCTTCCCGAGCCACGGCGCCGGACGCGACGAACTGATCCGGCTCGCAGACAGTGCGCTCTACTGGGCGAAGGAGGACGGCAAGAATCGCGTGCGCGCGTACGCGGCCGAGTCGTTCCTCCGCGCGAATCTCGAGCAGTTCGCCGACAGCCCCGACCGCGCGGCCCGCTACCGCGCGGCCGAGAGCCTTGCGCAGACGATCGACGCGCGCGATGCGTACAACGGACGGCACTCGCAGCGCGTAGGCGAGTACGCCGCGCGCATTGCCCGGCGTCTCGGTGCCGACGAGCCGACGATCGAGCTCATCCGGCTCGGAGGGAGCCTCCACGATCTCGGCAAGCTCGCGATCCCGGAGGAACTGCTGCGCAAGCCGACGGCGCTCAGCGACGCCGAGCGGCTCGTGCTCGAGCGCCATCCGCAGATCGGTTACCGGATGCTCGAGAGCCTCGGCGTCGATGCCGTGGCGGAGTGCGTTCTCCATCACCACGAGCGATGGGACGGCACGGGCTACCCGAACAAGCTCGCCGGCGAGCAGATCCCACTCGCGGCGCGAATCGTGTTCGTCGCCGATGCGTACGACGCGATGACGGCGGCGCGAGTCGCCGGCGGCGGACACGGCGAGCCGCGCAGCCAAGAGGAGGCGCTGGCGGAACTCGAGCGCTGCGCGGGCACGCAGTTCGACCCGCGCATCGTCGAGGCGTTCGCCAAGGAACTGCGCACGGGCAGCCGCGCCGGCGTCGCGGTCGCCTGAGGCAGGCTCACTCGATGCGGCCGGAGTAGTCCTTGGTGGCGGCTGCGAGGAGCGCGATGAAGCGCTCGCTCGCCGGCGAGAGGTATCGCGTCGATAGGCGGACCGCCGAGACGCGGCGACTGGGCGGATCGTCGGCGAGTGGCTTGATCACGACTCCGGGGTTAGCCGGTCGAAGCATGAGGCGTGGGAGAACCGCGATTCCTTCCCCGGCGGCGACGAGCGCCTGCGCCATTCGGTAGTCGTTGATGCGGTAGGCGACGGTCGGGTCGAAGCCGACTTCGCGGCAGCGGCGGTCGATCATGAGGAAGTTCGGGCTGTCGGCGCCGAAGTCTCCGAGCAGCCACTTCTCGCCAGCGAGGTCGGCGAAGCGGACCGTCTTCCTGCGTTCGAGCGTGTGGCCGCGAGGCACGACGACGTCGAAGGGATCGTCGAAGAGAAAGACCTGGGCGAGGTCGTCGGCGAACGTGTCGCCGATCTCGGGGTAGTCGAACGAGACGCCGACGTCGATGTCGCCGCGCCGCAGCGAGCGGGTGAGCGCGGAGGGCATCCCGATCTCGGTGATCGAGATGTCGACGTCGGGGTGGCTGCGGCGGAAGGCGCGTAACGCGTCAACGACGATGGAGGCGCCCGCGCTCGAGAACGTCCCGACCCGCAGGCGCCCGGCGGAGAGGTTGGCGATCGCGTCCACTTCGAGCTCGGCGGCCGTGATCTGTTCGAACGCCGCGGCGGCGCGCTGCGCCAGCACACTCCCTGCCTCTGTCAGCCGCAGCGGCCGGAGGCCGCGGTCGACCAGCGTCGTTCCGAGTTGGCGCTCGAGGCCGGCGATGATCTTCGAAACCGCCGGTTGCGTGTAATCGAGCCGCACGGCGGCAGCGGAGAACGAGCCGGTTTCTCCGACCGCCTGCAACGCCCGAAGCTGTTTCAGTTCCATTCCTTCTAGGAATGCTATCTATGGCATCTCTTCCTTGCGGAAATGCAACGCGTGGGCGAGTCTCTCCTTCGACGCACGTGTAACTCACGACGAAGGAGGACGAACACCGTGACCGAGACCATCACCACCAGGCCCTACCGGCTCACTTCGGCCGAGGGACTCGCCGACGTTTGGTGGAAGGCCGGCCGCATCACCGTCAAGGCAGGCCCCGACGAGACCGGCGGCGCGTTCGCGCAGTTCGAGGTGAACGACCCGCGCGGCAGTGGGCCGCCCGTCCACGTCCACCACAGCGAGGACGAGACGTTCTACATCCTCGAGGGCCAGGTGACGATGTTCGTCGGAGACGAGCGGATCGACCTCGAGGCCGGCGACTACTGCTTCGGCCCACGCGGCGTCCCCCACGCCTATCTCGTCCGCTCCGAGCGCGCGCGGATGCTCGTCACGATCAGCCCCTCGGGCTCCGAGCAGCTCTTTGTCTCGCTCGGCGCCCCGGTCACCGGCACCGAGCCTCCGACCGACGCCGTCATGCCACCGATGCCCGAGATGGCCCGCCTGTTCGCCGACTACGGCGCCGAGATCCTCGGACCGCCGCACTCGCTGGACGAGCTGTAGCCGCAGACCACGAAGCCGACCGGAGACCGCGTTCTCCGGTCGGCGAAGACCCTCGGCTCCCCCGGCGTAGTGGCCGCCATGCCGTAGGATCGGCGGCGTGTAAGTCGCAGCCCTTCGCACCGCACGTTCCCGTTTCCTCCAA
>CAWFLY010000002.1:0-6877 GCA_963816735.1 uncultured Actinomycetes bacterium | reverse complement strand
CAGCAGAAGGCGCAGCGGAGCAAGCTCCGAAGGAATACACGGCGCCGAAGGGCGCCAAGACAGCGGGTACGTGGAACGGCGGCAGGAAGCCGCTCGACTACACGGCCACTGCGAAGTGGATCGTGCTTCGGAAGAAGGAGAAGCCCGCGGCGGAGATCTTCTCCGTCTCGTACGTCGCGGCTAGCCGCAATGGCGGCCGCCCCGTCACGTTCGTCTTCAACGGCGGCCCGGGCGCGGCGTCCGCGTATCTCCACCTCGGAGGCCTCGGGCCGAAGCGCGTCGTCTTCGGGCGCGAGGGACGCACCGCCGCCGCCGACGAAGCTCGCCGACAACGACGAGAGCTGGCTCGAGTTCACCGATCTCGTCTTCGTCGATCCGATCGGCACGGGCTTCAGCCGCGTGCTCGACACCGACAGCACCGAGAAAGACAAGGCGATCCGCGCAAGACCGTCGAGGAGAAGGAGTACTACCAGCTCAATCGCGATCTCGACTCGATCGGCGAGTTCGTCGAGCGCTTCCTGTCGAAGCACAAACGCTGGGACGCGCCCTGCTACCTCGCGGGCGAGAGCTACGGCGGCTTCCGCACCGCGAAGCTCGCGCGGCGTCTTCAGGAGAAGCACGGCGTCGGCCTGCGCGCGATCCTCATCTCGCCGGCGCTCGAGTGGTCGCTCTCGAACCGCAGCGACTACGACGTGCTCCACTCGGTCGACGGCTTCCGACGATGGCGGTCGCCGCCGCGTACCACGGGCGCGGGCGCGCGTTCCCGCAGGGACCGCCGCATGCCAAGGTGACCGCGGCGGAGGAGTTCGCCGCGCGCGACTCGCGCGTTCCTCATCCGCGGCGCTCGCTCGGCGCCCGAGCGCCCGCGGATCCTCGCGCGGCCGCCGACTTCCTCGGCCTCCGGTCGACCTTCGTGACCGCGCCGACGGTCGTGTCCCCTGGCGCTTCGCGCGCGAGCTCCTGCGGGACGAGCGCAAGGTCGTCGGTTTCTACGACGCGACGATCACGTCGATCGATCCGTTCCCGGATCGCGAAATCACGAAGCGCCCGATGCGACGCTCGCCGGCCTCGAGGCAGCGTCCACGCGGCGGTGAACAAGCAGCTCCTGCTCGGACATCGGCGTCGACACCGAGCGCGACTACCAGCTCCTCAGCATCGAGGTGAACCAGGCGTGGAAGGACGACTCGAAGAGCACTTCTTCGAGTCGCCCGACGGCGCGACCGACACTTCCGCTACGGGATGAGCTCAACCCGCACATGCGCGCGTTCATCACGCACGGCCGCTTCGACATGGTCACGCCGTACTACGCGAGCGACCGCCTGCGGAACCTCATGCGCCTCGACCCGAAACCGCGGCGCGGCTCACCGTGCAGCACTTCGACGGCGGGCACATGTTCTACGCGTGGGAGACGAGCCGTCACGCATTCACGGCCGCGATCGCGAAGTTCTACAAGAAGGCGCTCGCGGGATAGCGCGAGCCCGTGCCCGACCTCGAGTCCGGACCCCGGTCGCGACATCGGAGGTATCGGTAGACGGAGCACGGACTCGCTGGCGGTGACCCCCGGGGTCGGTACGGTGCTTGCCACCGGGGTCTCGAGTGACGGAGCGCGGCCGCGTGGTGGGCGCAGCGAGCCGCCCGGCCTTGGGCGATGGCAGCGGCGCGGTGGGCTGGGGCGGGCACCAGTTCGTTCGTACCGCCGGTTGGGTGAGTGAGCACTATGGCCACGAGTACGTGAACTCGCCCTGCCGTCGCGGGATGGGGCCCCGACGACGGTCGGAGACGACATAACTCCGATCAGACCCGGCCGGAGCTTCATCTTCCCGGACGGAACGTTCCAACAAGCGGATACGCGCGTGCCTTCGCACGAGCCAGGACTAGCAGTACGTCCGGGGTCAGGTCTTGCAATGACGCACTGGCGGGCTGAGTCAACTCAGCCCGCCGCGCTTCGGTAGCCGCTAGCCCTGCGGCTGCGGCTGGCTCTCCTGACGGTCGCGCAAGTGCGTGAGCACGTCGGCGATGTCGGCGAGTTGCTGCTCGAGGTCGCGCTGGTGGTTCTCCAGGCGCTCGATCAGCTCGTGACGGTTGGGGAAGCCGCCGCGGAAGAGTCCGCGCGGGCCGTGACCCCGGCCGTGATGTTGGTGGTGTCTGTGCATGTTCACCTCCTTTCCTCGTATCGCTTGAGAAACTCGGACGTGCGCTCCTGCGAGCGACGCAGCGCCTCGACCCAGTGGTCGAGGAGTTGCGCGCCGGCGGGCGTGAGCGCGTAGCGGCGCTTGGCGGGACCGGGGGAGGTCGCGTCCCATTCCGACGAGACGAGGCCCTCCTCCTCGAGCGCGCGGAGCAGGCGGTAGAGGTTGCCCATCTCGACGCGCTGCTCGCCGGTCAGTTCCGGCAGGCGCTCGAGTAGGTCGTAGCCGTGTGCCGGGCCGCTCGCGGAGGAGCAGGAGCAGCGCCGGCTCGGCGAACCGCTCGACGCGGGCGTGGACGCTCCAATGCCCGTGGTGGTGCCGCCGGCTGCGGTGACCTCTGCTTCTCATGCCGCTAAGTGTAAGTTACACATGTAAGAGACAGTAGCGGGAACCTGGAGCGCTACGCAAGCCGGGCTACAGTTCCGGCCATGCGGGTCACGAAGGTCTCCACGACGCGTGCGTGCGCGGTGTGCGAGCGGACGCTGCTGCTCGGTGAGCGCACCGTGCGGTTCTCGCCGGGCGACGGGTCAGAGTTCGTCGACGTCTGTCCGCTCTGCCAGGAGATCGCGCTCGACGCCGGCTGGGTGAAGGAGGGCTCGCCGATGACGCCGACGATCAACGCCGACCGCCGGCGCAGGCGCGGGCTCGGCAGCCGCTTCGGCATCTCGCGCGGCAGCACCGCGAGGAGCCGCTCGCGCAGCAGGAGCCGATCCTGCGCCGGCTCTCGGACGAGGAGATCGCGCTGCTCGAGGCCGCCGACCTCTTCAACGCGAGCGCGTACCGGCGCACGGTCGGTGGCATCGTCAAGAGCCTCGGCACGCCGCGGGCGAGCATCGTCCCGCTGTCGGGGACGACGGGCGAGCTCGCCGTCACGGTCGCCTGGGATCTCTCCTGGTACCAGTACCGCGTGAGCCCCGATTTCGGCCAGCCGGTCAGGCTCGAGGGGCGCGGCTACGAGCTCGACGAGCTCGAGCCGGCCTTCACGGAGTGGAACACGAAGATCGAGGACGAGGGTCGCCTCGTCCCCGAAATCGCACGGCTTTAGGCTGCAAGTCGTACACTTTCGCGCGTGATCTATTGCGTCATCCCCCGCGAGCTCGACGAGGACCTCTACGACAAGATGGTCGAGTACTACGAGGACAACCCGAATGTCGAGGTGATCGTCGAGCGCCGTGACGGGCCTGACCGCCGCGACGGCGAGGACCTCACGGAAGAGGAAAAGAACCGCCGCATCACCCGTGACCGCCGCCGCGCACATCCTGGTCGCTTCCCCAAGACCGACGTGCCCGACGACACCGACGCGTCCAAGTAAGCGGCGGGCGCTAGTCTCGCCGCATGGCGATGACACAGACTTTCGAGAGCACGAGCCCGGCCGACGGCGCGACCATCGGCTCCTTTCCGCGTTCGACCGCCGAGGACGTCGACCGCGCGGTCGCGACGGCGAAGGCGGCATACGACGGCTGGCGGCTGACACCGGCGCCGAAGCGCGGCGAGATCCTCTTCCGCGTCGCGCACATCCTCGAGCGCGAGAAGGCCGCGCTCACCGACCTCGTCACGCACGAGATGGGGAAGGTCAAGGCCGAGGCGGGCGGCGACGTGCAGGAGGCGATCGACATTACGTACTACATGGCGGGCGAGGGCAGGCGCCTCTGGGGCCAGACGACGCCGTCCGAGCTGCAGAACAAGTGGAACATGAGCGTCCGCGTGCCGATCGGCGTCGTCGGGGCGATCACGCCGTGGAACTTCCCCGTCGCGATCCCGTCGTGGAAGTCGATCCCGGCGCTCATCTGCGGGAACACCGTCGTGATCAAGCCGGCGGAGGACACGCCCGCTCTCGCGCAGGCGTTCGTCGACTTGCTGCTCGAGGCCGGCATCCCCGAAGGCGTCGTCAACATCGTGCACGGCTTTGGCGAGGACGCGGGCGCCGCGCTCGTGCGCCATCCCGACGTGCCCGTCATCACGTTCACCGGCTCCCGTGAGACCGGCATCACCGTCGCGAAGGCCGCTGCCGAGCGCCTCAAGCACCTCCACGTCGAGCTTGGCGGCAAGAACGCGATCATCGTCCTCGACGACGCCGATCTCGATCTCGCGATCGACGGCATCGTCTGGTCGGCGTTCGGCACCTCGGGGCAGCGCTGCACCGCCGCGTCACGCGTCATCGTTCAGCGCGGCGTGGAGGACGAGCTCCAGAAGCGGCTCGTTGCGCGCGTCGAGAAGCTGAGGCTCGGTCCAGGTTGGGAGGACGACAGCGACATCGGCCCGCTCATCAATCGCGCTGCGCTCGACAAGGTGCACTCGTACACCGAGATCGGTACGGCCGAAGGCGCTGAGCTGTTGACCGGCGGCGAAGTCGCGAGCGACGGTGACCTCGGCAAGGGCTTCTTCTACCGGCCGACCGTCTTCGGCAGCGTCGACGCGGGGATGCGGATCGCGAACGAGGAGATCTTCGGCCCGACGACGGCGCTCATCCCCGTGGACGACTTTGACGAAGCGGTGCGCGTCGCGAACGGCGTCGGTTACGGCCTCTCGTCCTCGATCTTCACGCGCGACGTGAACAAGGCGTTCCGCGCGATGCGCGATCTCGAGGCCGGCATCACGTACATCAACGCCGGCACGATCGGCGCCGAGGTGCATCTCCCGTTCGGCGGCACGAAGGAGACGGGCAACGGCCACCGCGAGGCGGGCCAGGCGGCGCTCGACGTGTTCACCGAGTGGAAGTCGATCTACGTCGACTACTCCGGCAAGCTCCAGCGCGCCCAAATAGATACGGAGGAGTAGTGGAGTACCGCCAGCTCGGCGACAGCGACCTGCGGGTGTCGGAGATCTGCCTCGGGACGTGGACGACGTTTGGCGGCAGTCTCGACGACGACGCTGCGCTCGAGCTCGTCGATGTCGCGTTCGAGCTCGGCATCAACTTCTTCGACACCGCGAACGTCTACAGCGGCGGGCGCTCCGAGGAAGTCCTCGGACAAGCCCTCGCGAGCCGGCCGCGCGAGGAGTACATCGTCGCGACGAAGGTGTTCGGCACCGCGCCGGACGGCGGGCACGGCCTCTCGCGCGAGCAGATCCTCAAGCAGATCGACGCATCCCTCGGCCGGCTTGGGATGGACTTCGTCGACCTCTACCAATGCCACTCGTGGGACGCCGACGTGGCGCTGGAGGAACAGCTCGGCGCGCTGACCGAAGTCGTCGATGCCGGCAAGGCGCGGTACATCGGCGTCTCGAACTGGAGCGGCGAGCAGATTCGCAACGCGGCGGGCCTCGCGCGCGAGCACGGCTTCGCGAAGATCGTCTCGTCGCAGCCCGAGTATTCGCTGCTGCGAGCGTGAGCCGGAACGAGACGTGATTCCGGCGTCGCGCGAGAACGACGTCTCGCAGATCGTCTACTCCCCGCTCGCGCAGGGCGTGCTCACGGGGAAGTACGCGCCGGGTGCGACGGCCGCTGAAGGAACACGCGCCTCGGCGCGCCCGGAGTGGATGCAGCTCTACCGCGACGACGTCCTCGAGCGGGTCGAGCGGCTGCGCCCGATCGCGGACGGCCTCGGCCTCTCGATGGCGCAGCTCGCGCTCGCGTGGATTCTCCGCGACCCGAATGTCGCGTCTCCGATCATCGGCGCGTCGCGGCCGGACCAGCTGCGTGACAACGCCGGCGCGTCGGGCGTGACGCTCGACGACGCGACGCTGCGCGCGATCGACGACGCACTCGCAACAACATGAACCGCAAGCTCGTCGTCTTCGTTCCGCGCGAGGCGCTCGACACGGTGCGTGACGCGTTGTTCGCGGCGGGCGCCGGGCGGTATCGGCAACTACGAGCGGTGCTCTTGGTACACCGAGGGGACGGGCACGTTTCTCGGCGGCGCGGGGACGTCGCCGTCGGTCGGTCAGGCGGGGCGGGAGGAACGCGTTTCCGAGCTCCGGCTCGAAACCGTCTTCCCGGCGGAGCAGCAGGCCGCGGTCGTCGCGGCGCTCCGCGAGTCACATCCGTACGAGGAGCCGGCCTTCGAGATCTACGACCTCGTCGCCAGCGGATGACGGCGCGTCTCTTCACCGACGGCGGCGCGCGCGGCAATCCCGGTCCGGCGGCATTCGCGTACGTCCTCGAGGCCGAGGACGGGACGGTTCTCGCGTCGCATGGAGAGGCGTTCGGCGTCGCAACGAACAACGTCGCCGAGTACCGCGCGCTCGTCGCCGGCCTCGCGAAGGCGGCCGAGCTGCAGGTGCCGGAGCTCGAGGTCGTCTCCGATTCCGAGCTCATGGTGAAACAGATGCAGGGGATCTACCGCGTGAAGAACGAGGCACTGCGCGAGCTGTCGTTCGAAGCGGCGCGGCACGCCCGCGCGATCGGGAATGTCTCGTACAGCGCCGTGCGGCGAGAACACAACAAGCTCGCCGACAAGCTCGTCAATGAGGCGTTGGACGCCGCGGAGCTCGGCTAGACTTCCCGTCCCACGCGGATGTAGCTCAGTTGGCTAGAGCGTCTGCTTGCCATGCAGAAGGTCGTGGGTTCGAGTCCCATCATCCGCTTTGAAAGCCCCGCTAGCGCGGGGTTTTGCTTTCAGCGGGAGAATCGTGACAGCGATGCGGAGAGCGAAGGCGCCGGAGAAGCTGCTCGAACGTCCGGTGCGGGCGTTTTGGCTTGGTCTGGCGCTGCTCGGGCTGGTGGCGGTGATGGCGGTACTCGTGCCCGC
>CAWFLY010000001.1:0-18453 GCA_963816735.1 uncultured Actinomycetes bacterium | reverse complement strand
CACTGTCCGCAGTCTAGGCGGCTCGCCGGACTAACAGTTCAGGATCCGGATCGCGAGCGCCGCGGCGTTCTTCGCGTTGTCGACGCCGACCGCCGCGACCGGGACGCCGGGCGGCATCTGCGCGATCGAGAGAAGCGCGTCGAGGCCGTCGAGAACGCTGAGGCTCGAGCGGAGCGGGACGCCGATCACCGGCAGGTCGGTGTGCGCGGCGACCGCTCCCGGCAGCGCGGCGGCGAGTCCGGCGCCGCAGATGAGGACTTTGAGGCCGCGCTCGCGCGCGGTCTTCGCGTACTCCGCCACCGAGTCGGGCGTGCGGTGCGCCGAGCGCACCTCGAACTCGCAGGCGACGCCCGCCTCGTCGAGCGTCTTCATCGCGCCTTCCATCCGCTCGCGGTCCGACTCGGAGCCGACGAGGATCCCGACGACGGGCGCCGTCAGACATTGGCGGCGATGTCGGTCCGGAACTGCATGCCGTCGAAATGTATGCAGGCGACGGCGTCGTACGCCGCGGTTCTCGCGGCGGCGACGGTATCGCCGACCGCCGACGACGTTCAGCACGCGGCCCGCCGTTCGTCACGAGGCGGCCGTCCTGGAGCGCCGTACCGGCGTGGAAGACGAGCGCGCCGGTCGCCTCGGCGTCCTCGACGCCGGAGATCGGCGTGCCGCGGTAGTCGCTCGCGCCGGATAGTCGCGGCGCTGCGAGCACGACGGTGACGGCCGCGCGGCTCGGCACCTCCGGCGTCGAGAGCTCGCCGAGCAGCAGAGGCAGGAGGTCGCTCTCGAGCCGCGCCAGGAGCGGCTGCGTGTCGGGGTCGCCGAAGCGGCAGTTGAACTCGATCACGCGCATCCCGTCCGGCGGTCCGCATCAGGCCGCCGTAGAGCGCAGCCGTGGAACGGCGAGCCGCGCCGCGCGAGCTCGCGCAGCACGGGCAGGTGGACGGTCTCGAGGATCTCCTGCGCCTCGGCGTCGGGGACGTCGGGCAGCGGCGAGAACGAGCCCATCCCGCCGGTGTTCGGGCCGGTGTCGCCGTCGCCGATGCGCTTGTAGTCGCGCGACGGGGGGAGGACGACGGCCGTCTCGCCGGCTGCGATCGCGAAGACCGAGAGCTCGGGGCCTTCGAGCAGCTCCTCGACGTGGAACGGCTGGCCGAGCGCCGCCGCCGCGCGAGCGCCTCGTCGAGCTCGTCCTGCGTCCGGCAGACCCAGACGCCCTTGCCGGCGGCGAGCCCGTCGAGCTTGACGACGCACGGCGGCTCGGCGCGGTCGAGCGTCCGCGCGCTCGGCACGCCGGCCGCGTCCATCACGTCCTTCGCGAACGCCTTCGACCCCTCGATCTGCGCGGCGGCGGCGCTCGGCCCGAAGACCGCGATGCCGCGCCGCCGGAGCTCGTCGGCGAGTCCGGCGACGAGCGGCGCCTCGGGCCCGACGACGACGAGATCGACGCGGAGCTCGAGCGCGAGCGCGCCGAGCGCGGCGTGGTCGTCGGCGCGAACGGGATGGCACGTCGCGAGCGCGGCGATGCCGGGGTTGCCCGGCGCCGCGTGGAGGTCGTCCACGGCGGCGCTGCGCGAGAGCGACCACGCGAGCGCATGCTCCCGTGCCTCCCGATCCGACGACGAGCACCCGCACCGCGCGATCGTATGCAACGCTCCGGCGATGGACGCGCCGCCCTACTCGGCCGCCGGCGTCGACGTCGTCCGGCTCCCGGGCGGCGCGAGCGAGCGCGATCGCGTCGCGGTCGAGGAGCCGCTCGAGATCCGCATCGGCGGCGAGCCGGTCGCGGTGACGATGCGCACGCCGGGCCACGACGAGGAGCTCGCGCTCGGCTTCTGCCTCTCGGAAGGGCTGCGCGCCGACGGCCGCGCGCGTGCCCGACGACCTCGCCGCGAACACCGTCGACGTCGACGCGCCGGGCTTCGATCCGGAGCGGCTGCGGCGGAGCTTCTACACGTCGTCGTCGTGCGGGGTCTGCGGGAAGGGAGCGCTCGACGCCGTCGCCGTCGAGGCGCCGCGCGTCGAGTCGGAGCTGCGCGTGCCGCTCGCGGTCGTCGCGTCGCTCCCGGACCGGCTGCGCGAGGCGCAGGCCGCGTTCGAGGCGACGGGCGGTCTCCACGCGACGGGGCTCTTCACCGCCGCGGGCGAGCTCGTCTGCGCGCGCGAGGACGTCGGCCGCCACAACGCGATGGACAAGGTCGATCGGCCGCGCGTTCCTCGACGGGCTGCTGCCGCTCGCCGAGCACGTCCTGTGCGTGAGCGGGCGGCTCTCGTTCGAGCTCGTCCAGAAGGCGGCGGTCGCCGGCTGTCCGATCCTCGTCGCGGTCGGCGCGCCGTCGAGCCTCGCCGTCGAGCTCGCCGCCGATCGCGGCATCACGCTGTGCGGCTTCGTCCGCGGCGGCGCGGCGAACGTCTACACCGAGCCGTGGCGCATCACGGCGTAACGGGGATCCTGCTCGCGGGCGGCGCGAGCACGCGCTTCGGCTCGCCGAAGGAGCTCGCGGAGTTCGAGGGCGAGACGCTCGGCGACCGCGCCTGGCGGCTCCTCGGCGAGGCGTGCGACGAGCGGATCCGGGTCGGGCCTGGCGGTCTCGACGATCCGGGCACCGGTCCGGTCGCGGCGATCGCGGCCGGACTGCGGGCCGCGTCCCACGAGATCGCCGTCGTCATCCCGGTCGACATGCCGCGCCTCACCGCCGCGGCGTTGCACGAGCTCGCCGCCGCGTGTCGCGACGCGGCGGTCGCGCAGAACGGCCCGCTGCCGTGCGCGATCGCGCGCCGCGCGCTTCCCGGCGTTCGAGACCGACGAGCGGCGCCTGCGGACGGTGCTCGCCGGCCTCGACACCGCCGAGATCGAACTCGACGCAGCGCTTCTCCTCAACGTGAATACTCCCGCAGATGTGGAACTCTGACGCCGCGTACGACAACTTCATGGGCCGCTTCTCGTCGCGGCTCGCGCCGGTCTTCGCCGACTTCGCGGGCGTGAAGGCCGGCGAGCGCGTCCTCGACGTCGGCGCGGGGACGGGGATGCTGACGCAGGAGCTCGTGCGCCGCGGCGCGCGTGCCCGCCGCGATCGAGCCGGCGCCGGCGTTCGCCGAGACGCTGCGGCGGCGCTTCCCCGACCTCGACGTGCGCGAAGGCCCGGCCGAGAGCCTCCCGTGGGAGGACGGTTCCTTCGACGTCGCGCTCGCGCAGCTCGTCGTCGCGTTCATGGACGACGCGCCGACGGGCGTCGCCGAGATGGCGCGTGTCGCGAACGGCCGTGTCGCGGTCTGCATGTGGGATCTCGCGGGGCAGGAGCTGCTCGCGTCGGTGATGAACGTGCGACACCGGATGGGGGAGTCGGACGCGGAGCCGCGGCGCTACCGGACGGCCGCCGAGATCGAGGAGCTCGTCGGCCCTGGAGCCGAGTGTGCCGTGCTCGATGTCGAGGCGCCGTACGAGGACTTCGAGGACTACTGGTCGTCGCTGCTCGGTGGAGCCGGGCCGATGGGAGCCTGGGTCGCGTCGCTCGAGGGCGAGCGGCTCGAGACGGCGCGAGCGGAACTGATCCGCGAGCTCGGCAACCCGAGCGGCGCGTTCACGCTCAAGGCCCGCTGCTGGGCCGCTAAGCGCGGCTGAGAACCGACTCGCGCTCGGCGCCGGTGCCGACGAGGCTCACCGAGACGCCGAGCTCCTGCTCGACGAAGTCGACGTAGGCGCGCGCCGCGTCGGGCAGGTCCGCGACCGAGCTGCAGCCGTCGAGCGGCTCGTTCCAGCCGGGCAGCACCTCGTAGACCGGTGCGGCCGCGTGGAAGTCGCTCTGGTGCGCCGGGAAGTCGCGCGTCTCGCGCCGTCGGGCGTGCAGTAGCGGACGCAGACCGGCAGCTCCGCGAAGTGCGAGAGGACGTCGAGCTTCGTCAGCGCGAGCTCGTCGATGCCGTTCACGCGCACCGCGTAGCGCAGCGCGACGAGGTCGAGCCAGCCGCACCGCCGCTCGCGTCCGGTGACGGTCCCGTACTCGCCGCCGAGCTCGCGCATCCGCGTCTGGTCGTCTCCGTCGATCTCCGACGGGAACGGCCCCTCGCCGACGCGCGTCACGTACGCCTTCGAGACGCCGAGCACGCGGTCGATGCGCTTCGGCCCGATCCCGAGGCCGACCGCCGCCTGCCCCGCGACCGGGTTCGACGACGTGACGAAGGGATACGTGCCGTGGTCGAGGTCGAGCAGCGTCGCCTGCGCGCCTTCGAAGAGCACGTCCTTGCCGTCGCGCAGCGCGTTCTCGACGTAGAGGGACGTGTCCGCGACGTACGGGCGCAGCCGCTGCGCGTAGCCCTCGTACTGCGTCGCGACCGTCTCGAGGTCGAACGGCTCGCTCTCGTAGACCCGCGTGAGCCAGAGGTTCTTCTCCGCGAGCGCGACCTCGATCTTCTGGCGGAGGATCTTCGGGTCGAGGATGTCCTGGACGCGGATCCCGAGCCGCATCGCCTTGTCGGCGTAGCACGGCCCGATCCCGCGGCGCGTCGTCCCGATCGCGAGCTTGCCGAGGCGGTGCTCGCTCGCCTGGTCGATCGCGAGGTGCCACGGCATGATCAGGTGCGCGTTGCCGGAGAGGTACAGCTCGACGTCGGGGAACGCGTCGAGCTCGCCGATGAGGACCTCGAGATCGACGACGCAGCCGTTGCCGATGACGCACGGGATTGCCGCGGACGACGCCGCTCGGCAGTGGCGCGGATCTTGTACGTCTCGTCGCCGACCACGATGGTGTGGCCTGCGTTCGGGCCGCCTTGGTAGCGGCACACGACGTCAGAGTTTTGGGCGAGCAGGTCGACGATCTTGCCCTTGCCTTCGTCGCCCCACTGCGCGCCCACGATCACGGTTCCCGGCACGTCGAGGAACTCTAGTCTCCCCGCACAACGACGAAGGAGGACGAGCATGGCGCGGTACCTGATCTCGTTCCCGAGCAGCGCGATGGATCACATCCCCGGCGACGAGATGGCCGCCGTGGGGGCGGCCGCGCACGCGGTCGTGCGCGAGGCGATGGACGCGGGCGTGTTCGTGTTCGGCGGGGGGATCGCGGAGAACGTCCCGCCGGTGATGGTCGCGGGCGACGGCGCGGTCGCCGAAGGCACGTATCCGGAGACGGCGGAGCTCGACGGCGGCTGGACGGTTCTCGACCTACCCTCGCGCGAGGCAGCCCTCGAGTGGGCCGCGAAGATCGCGAAGGCTTGTCGGTGCGACCAGGAAGTCCGCGAGTTCATGCCCGACCCGGAGGTCGGCAACTAGCCGCGCCGAGGTGGCGCTCGGCCGAGGCCGGTGCGCGCGGACATGTTTCCTGAAGCCGGCATCGCTGCACCGTTGGCGGAAAGAAGCCCGTGACCTGTGCCGGCTGCGGCCTTGTCCGGCGCGTCTGGCTTGCCGTTCGCTTGCGATGCCAGGCCTCGCCAAGGCCGTGCGTCGACCACTTGCGTCACGCAGGACGGGCGGTCCGATCAGCCGCGAGATTCGGCTTCTCCTCGGCCGCGCTCGAGTCCTGCGCTCGCTCAGACGACTTCGCGCCGTCGGAGGAAGAGCCTGCCGTTACAGCCTGCCGCGTCGACTCCGGCGCGGCGGCCGAGTCTCTTGCGGATGAGGCGACGACCTGTGCGCGCAGGCCGTTGCCGTTGATTGACCGCAGGTCGATTTCGGCCGTCCGGTCGAGCTTACGACGTCCTCCGTCTTGTGAGGCAGCCTTGCCACGGCGAGGACCTGTACGGCGGTCACGCGTTGCGGCCCTTGCCGTGAGGGCGAGTGCTCACGATGTCACTAGGCGGCGGCACGTCCTCTCGCCCGTGGGACCCTTCGGATCCGTCGCGCCGCTGACCGATGATGGCGTTAACGCTACGGGTCCCGCGGCTGGATCGGGTCGCGGACGGTGAGTCGGCACGCAGTGCACGTCGCCGCAGTCGTGGCGCGCGTTCGTCGTAGCTCAAGGTCTCGACGCATCCGGCAGCGTGGTCGGCCGCACCGCTGACCTGCGTCGGCTCGCCGACGGCGGCGGGCGAGGTCGCTGCTCGGACCGCCAGCGGTTCGGCGAGCATCACGTCCGGGAGCAGCCACATGGTCTTAACGTCGCGACCGGCGCTCCGCGCCAAAGGCCGTGCTCTGGGTCGACTCCTGGCGCTGGCGAGTCCACGAGTGAGACGCGCGGCGCGCCATCAGCTGCACGCTGACTCGCACCGGGGAGCATGATTCGCTCGGCCGTGCAGGGTTGGCTCTGACTGAGACGATGCGCCGACTGCGCGCCTTCGCTAAGCCGCGGCGCGCTCGCGGAAGTCGTCGCGCGCGTCGACGTGCACTTCGCGCGTCAGCCGCCGCAGGCGGCTCGCGGTTGGGCCGCCGACTCGGCCGGCGAGCGTGCCCCAGTCGTGGTTCGTCGTGACGATGACGAGGCCGCGCTGCTGCTCGCGCTGGTTCACGAGGTTGTAGATCCGGTCGCGCGCCCAGCTCGTCCAGTCCTCCGCGCCGAGGTCGTCGAGGACGACGAGGTCGTAGCCGCTCGGGCTCGGCGGCGGCTCGCCGTCGCCGTAGCTCTCGCGCAGCGCGTTGAGCCACGCCGGGACGTTGAGGAAGAGCGCCGTCTTGCGCCGGTCGCTCCACACGACCTCGCGGAGGATCGCGACCGCGAGATGCGTCTTGCCCGCGCCCGGGTTGCCGCGCAGCAGCAGTCCCTGGCGCAGATCCGTCCCGGCGCGCAGCTCGCGCGCCCACTGCCGGCACACCGCGAGCGCGTTCGCGGTGTCGGGCACCGGCTCGAACGTCTCGAACGAGCAGCCGTCGTACGCGGACGGAACCCGCACGCGCGCCCACCGCGTGTCGGCGGCGCGCTGCTCGGCCTCCGCCTTCTCGCCCTCGCGGCAGACGTCGCAGTACCGCTCGGCCGCGAACGTCTGGCCGAGGATCTGCACCTCCTCGGTCGCGAACTCGCGCTTGCAGCCGAGGCAGCGGACGTTCACGCGGCGTTCCGGCTGGTGGGAGAGGCTCGCGAACTTCGCGTAGCGGCTCATCCAGGCGACGTTGAAGTCGATCCGGTCGGGCCGTTGCGGTGCTTGGCGATGATGACCTCGGCGACGCCCTTCTTCGAGTCGTCCTCCATGTCGCGGTCGTAGTACTCCTCGCGGTAGAGGAACATCACCATGTCGGCGTCCTGCTCGATCGAGCCGGACTCGCGGAGGTCGGAGAGCATCGGCCGCTTGTCGTGGCGCTGCTCGGGCGAGCGGTTGAGCTGGGAGAGCGCGATGACCGGGACGTCGAGATCCTTCGCGAGGCGCCTTGAGGTCGCGGGAGATCCGCGACACCTCCTGCAGGCGGCTCTCCTCGCTGCGGCCGGTCGTCATCAGCTGGAGGTAGTCGACGACGATGAGGCCGAGGTCGGGCTGGCGGCGCTTCAGCGTCTGCGCGCGGGCGCGGAGCTCGAGGAGGCTGAGGCCCGGCGTGTCGTCGACGTAGAGCGGCGCCGCCTCGAGCTGGCCGCACGCCTGATGAGCCGCGGCCAGTCGTCTTTCGAGAGCTTGCCGGTGCGGATGTGGTGCGCGTCGACTTTCGCGCGCGAGCACATGAGGCGCTGCGCGACCTCCTGCTGCGACATCTCGAGGCTGAAGAACGCGCACGGCTTGCCCTCGTCGACGGCGACGTGGTTCGCGATCTCGAGCGCGAACGCGCTCTTTCCCATCGACGGGCGCGCGGCGAGGATGATGAGGTTCTGCGGCTGGAAGCCGGCCGTGAGGTTGTCGAGATCCTTGAATCCGCTCGACAGGCCCGTCACCTCGGCGCCGTTCTCGTAGAGCGTGTTGATGCGCTGGAACGACTCTCGACGAGCGCGTCCTTGAAGAGGACGAGCTCGCCGTCGGCGCGGCGCTCGGCGAGCTGGAAGACGAGATCCTCGGCGCGCGCGACGAGCTCGGCCGGCTCGCCTTCGCGTTCCCAACCGAGCTGCGCGATCTCGCCGCCGGCGCGGATCAGGCCGCGGAGGGTCGCCGTCTCGCGGACGATCTCGGCGTAATGGCCGGCGTTCGCGCTCGCCGGGACGATGAGCGAGAGCTCGTGCAGCCGAACGCGGCCGCCGACCTCCTCGAGCTCGCCGCGCTGCTCGAGCTCGTTCGTGAGCGTGATCGCGTCGACCGGCTCGTTCTTCGAGTAGAGCGCGAGCGCCGCGCGGTAGATCTTCCCGTGCGACTCGCGGTAGAAGTCGGACGCGTCGACGATCTCGCTGACCGCCGCGATCGCGAGCGGCGAGATCATCATTGCCCCGAGAACGGACTCCTCAGCCTCGAGATTTTGTGGCGGGATGGCGCCGGACGCAGGTGCAGCCGACGGTGCAGGGAGACGGGGGCCAGGCCCGATTTGACTGCCATGCGCTTTGATTCCAGCAGGCGTGCTCCCGCTCTTCCAGGTGTGGGTATGTCCTTTGTGAACAGGTCTTTTTCGGCCATTTGCAGGTGAATTGACCATGATAGCAGGCGCGCCGGACGGCGCATCTGTGGACGGAAGAGCCGCTCTGAGCGGCAACTTTCCTGCACAGATCCACAGGGCGTGGACGAACCGTCACATACGGTCGTGAAGCTTGCGCTTCACGACGCTCATAGGGCATGGAACTACGGCCGCGTGAGCGCGGTCTTCCCGGCCTTCGTGCTGCAGCTCTTTGGGGAAAGAGCCGGCGACTACTCCTCCGCGAGGGCGGCGTCGGCGTCGGCGCGCCACTCGGGCTCCGCCTCGGCTTCGGCCTCGGCGCTCGGACTCAGCGCCAGCCTCGGCCTCGGTCTCAGGCTCCGCCTCGACCTCGGCGGCGTCGGCCGCTGCGTCCTCGGCTGCGAGCGCCTCTTCGAGCTCCGTGTGATCCTCGGCGGCGGGCTCGTGCTCGGCGCGCTCGGCCGCCTCCATCGCCTCGAGCTCTTCCTCGGACGGCAGCTCGCCGCCCTCGGGAATGACCTCGGTGCGGATCTCGACGCGGACGTCCTGGAAGATGTCGACCGGAATCGAGTAGCGGCCGATCCGCTTGAGCGGGGCGGTGTCGACCTTGCGGCGGTCGATGCGGATCTTCTTCGTCTTCCACAGCTCGTCGACGATGTCGGTCGGCGTGACCGAGCCGAAGAGCGAGCCGGTCGGGCCGGCCTTGACCTCGAAGCGGAGCACCGTCTGCTCGAGCGTCGCGGCGATCGCCTGCGCGTCCTCGACGGTCTTCGCCTCGTGGCGTGCCCGCTGCGAGTCGCGCTTCTCGAGTTCGGCGACGCGCGCCGGCGTCGCCGCCTCGGCGAGCTTGCGCGGCAGGAGGAAGTTGCGTGCGTAGCCGCGCGCGACCGAGACGACGTCGCCGCGGAGGCCGACGTGGTCGACGTCCTTGAGGAGGATGACCTGCATCAGCGGTCGTTCCTGTCGCCGCGATCACCGCGGTCGCGGCGCCCGCCGCGCCCGCCTTCCTTGTCCTCCGAGCCCTCCGCCACGTACGGCAGGAGCGCCATCTCGCGCGCGCGCTTCACGGCCTGCGCGACCTGCACCTGGTGGCGCCGGCACGCGCCGGTGATGCGGCGGCTGCGGATCTTGCCCCGCTCCGAGACGTAGCGCCGGAGCTGGGTGATGTTCTTGTAGTCGACCTCGGCGACCTTCTCCTTGCAGAAGAAGCAGTTGCGCCGCCGGATCGCGCCGGCCGGCCCGCCGGGCCGCCTGCGCGCGTTCTGTTTGCTTGGGGCTTCTCTCTGGCCATGGTTGTCTCCTAGAAGGGGATGTCGTCGTCGGTGGGTGTGCCCGGGAAGTCGGCGCCGCCGCCCTCGGAGGCGCCCGCCGGCACGAACTGGTTGCCGCCGCCGCCGCCGCCCCTCGCCGCCGTCGCGGCTGCCGAGGAACTGGACGCTGTCGGCGACGATCTCGACGGCCTCGCGCTTCACGCCGTCCTTGCTCCCACTCGCGCCAGTCGAGCCGGCCGTCGATCGCGACAGGCCGACCCTTGGCGAGGTACTGCGCGCAGCTCTCGGCCTGGTTGCCGAAGACGCTGAGACGTGAAGTAGTTCGGCTTGTCGACCCAGTTGCCCGACTCGTCGCGCCGCCGGCTGTTGACGGCGATACGGAGGCTGCAGACCGGCGTGCCGCCGCGGCGTGTGGCGCAGCTCGGGGTCCTTCGTCAGGTTGCCGACGAGCACGACGCGGTTGATGTTGGCTGCCATCTAGCTCTCCTCTTCCTCTTCCTCGGCGGGAGCCTCGGTCGGCTCCTCCTCCGTCGGAGCGTACTCCGGCTCGGCCTCGGCGGAAACGTCCGTTTCGGACTCGTCCGCGGGAGCCTCGTCCGCAGGAGCCTCGTCTGTCGGAGCCGCCGGTGCAGCGGCAGGCGCCGGAGCGCGCGCGCCGTCGTCGCGCGGCGCGCTCGTGCGCGATCCCGCGATGTGGCGCGTCGCCATGTGGCGCAGCACCGCGTCGTCGATCTTCAGGACGCGCGACACCTCGTCGAGCGTCGGCCCGTCCGCGTCGAAGACGAGGAGGTGGTAGAAGCCGTCCGTCCTTCTTCGCGATCGGATAGGCGAGGCGCCGGCGGCCCCACGCGTCGTGGCTCTGCCAGGTGCCGCCGCTCTTCTCGACCTGCTCGCGCGCGCGCGCGACGATCTCGTCCTGGCGCGCCTCGGCGTGCTCGGGGTCCAGCAGCAGCAAGATTTCGTACGTTGTCACAGTCCCGATCACGTCCTTCCCATGGTCTCGAATGTCGGCCCCGACTGCCTGTGCCGCTCGGGACGGAGACGGCACGTTGACGGGGCAGGAAGCGCGGCCAGAGTAGCATCCGTTCCATGAAGCGTCTCGACGAACTGGATCGCTGGGATCCTCGGCGGAATCCTTGCCTACCGTCTCTGGAAGCGCGGCGGAAGCCCGCGACCGCGACGGCTCCGGCGCCCGAGGCGACGGACGACCGCGCAGAGGAGCTCCGCGCGAAGCTCGCCGAGTCGCGGGAGAGCGAAGAGCCGTCTCCCGACTGAGCCCGGCGAACCCGAGGCGTCGCTCGAGGAGCGCCGCCGCCGCGTGCACGAGGAAGGCCGCGCGGCGATCGACAAAATGAGCGACAGCTAGACCTCCGCGCTCCGGCGATTTTCCCAACCCTCCTTCGAGTGATCTTGCGCGACGCTCCCCTGACCGGGGGATGCCGTAGGCCGTTCGGCCTATCAGGGTGCGCCAGGTTTTCGACTGCGGCTACTTACAACGGAGGGCTTACGAGTGTCGATTTGCGGTGTGTCTTGGAAGCGCGGGCGGCGGACAATTTTCGCCGTGCTCAGCGTCAGTTCGGTCTGGCTCGTCTTTGCGGGAGTGAGCTGGGGTGCGACAGCTAGCTACAACCCGGCGACGGACGCCTCTTCGATGTACAACCTCACGTCCCAGATGGGCGCGCCGGCGTGGTGGAACGCCGGGTACACGGGGCAGGGTGTCGACGTCGCCTTGATCGACACGGGCGTCGCGCCGGTGAAGGGGCTCAACGGGAGCGGCCAGGTCTTCTACGGCCCCGACCTCTCTCTCGAGTCGCAGAACTCGAAGTTCCGGAACCTCGACACGAACGGGCACGGGACGTTCATGGCCGGCCTGATCGCGGGTGATGACCCGACCGCGTCGTACTCGAGCGCTTCCGCGTGGGCCTACCGCGGCATCGCGCCGGACGCGCGGATCGTCTCCCTCAAGGTCGCGACCGCCGACGGCGGCACGGACGTGACGCAGGTGATCGCGGCGATCGACTGGGTCGTCCAGCACGCGCAAGACCCCGGCTTCAACATCCGCGTGATCAATCTCTCGTACGGGACGATCTCGGGCCTGCCGTACCAGTCCGATCCGCTCGCGTACGCGGCTGAGCAGGCGTGGAAGCACGGGATCGTCGTTGTCGCTGCCGGCGGCAACACGGGCTCTGCGCCGGGGAATGGCCGCGGCCTCTCGGATCCGGCCTACGACCCGTACATCATCGGAGTCGGCGCGTACAACACGATGGGAACGAACAACCTCGTCGACGACATCGTCGCCTCGTACTCCGCCCGCACCAACGGCTGCGCCAATTGCAAGGACCCCGACTTCGTCGCGCCCGGCACCCACATGCAGGGTCTGCGCGTCCCGGGCTCGTACATCGACCAGAACCATCCTGAGGGCGTGATCAGCAGCCGGTACTTCCGCGGCTCGGGCACGTCGGAGGCAGCCGCCATCACGTCGGGAGTCATCGCGCTCCTCCTTGAGAAGTACCCGGATCTGACTCCGGACCAGGTCAAGGGGATGCTCGCGGACAGCGCCCAGATGATCCCCGGCTTCGACAACAACTTCCAGGGCTCCGGCGCGATCAACCTGCCGGCGCTCGCGTTGGAGAAGAATCCGAACCGCTGGGGGTCGTGGTACGGAGACTCGTACGCGCAGAACTTCCAGTCGTCCAACGGAACTGGCTCGGTCGAGGCGTCGCGCGGCAGCGACCACCTCACGCAGGACGGCGTGGCGCTCACCGGTAACCAGGACATATTCGGCAACTACTTCAACTCGCGTTCCATGGCTCAGGCCGAGGCGAACGGGTCGAGCTGGTCGGGCGGCTGGTGGAACGGGAGCCTCTGGGCCGGCAGCAGCTGGTCGGGCTCAAGCTGGAGCAGCGTCGCGTGGACCGGCAGCAGCTGGTCGGGCTCGAGCTGGAGCGGTAGCTCCTGGAGCGGCAACTCGTGGTCCGGTTCCAGTTGGAGCGGCTCCTCGTGGAGCGGCAGCAGCTGGTCGGGCAGCTCGTGGTCGGGCGACGAATGGGCGGGCCTGGGTTGGAGCTGATGGGAATCCCCGCGAAGGCTGCGCGGTCGTTGTCTCCGCGCCAGCTGCGCGGGCCGGCTTCCGTCTGGCTCCTGACGGCGGCGATTGCTGCGACGGCGGGCCTCGTCTGGCGTGAGGCCCTCGTCGCCGGTCGCGCCTCGGGCCTCGACCAGGGACACGCGTGGCTGCCGTGGTGGGGGATCGCCATTGCCTTCTATGTCGCCGAGGCGTGGCCCGTCCACGTGCACTTCCGCAAGCAGGCGCACACGCTCTCGGTGACGGAGATCGGCCTCGTCTTCGGCCTCTTCTTCGCGACGCCCTTCGCTCTGTTCGCCGGGCAGATCGTCGGCGCGGGACTCGCTCTCGCGGTCCATCGCCGCCAGCGGCCGGTGAAGCTCGCCTTCAACATCGCGGAGCAGTCGCTCTGCACGGGAGTCGCGCTGCTTCTCTTTGGCGCGCTCGCCGGCCGAGGTGGTGGCGGCGGTCTCTGGGTTGCTGCGCTCGTCGCGATCGGCGTGGCGCACATCCTCGGAGTCGTGCTCGTGTCGGCCGTCATCGCGGTCGCCGAGCGGACCCACCTCGGTTTCCGGCAGGTGCGCGAGACGCTCAGTCTTTCGCTCGCCGGCTCGCTCGCGGCGACCTGTCTCGCGCTCGTCGGTGTTTCGCTCGCCGAGAGCCGGCCGCTCGGGCTGCTCTTGCTCGCGTTCCCCGTCGGCGTGTGCGTGCTCGCCTTCCGCGGCTACATGCAGCAGCGCACGCAGCGGGACCATCTCGAGTTCCTCTACGAGTCGATGCGCGCGGCGCAGGGAGCGCCGGAGATGGGACTCGCGATCGGCCAGCTTCTCCTTTCCGCGCAGCGGTTGCTGCGGGCCGACTACGCGGAGATCATCCTGCTCACACGCGCGGGCGACGATCCCGTCCTGCGGAGCACGAGCGGCTCGTCGGGACAGACCCTGATGCGTCCCGATGCGCTCTCCCCGGAGACGAGCGAGGCGATCGAGCGGGTGAGCGCGACGGAGCGCTCGATTCTGCTGCCGCGCAGGCGCGAGCCGCACGCGCTCGACGGCTTCTTCACGAGCCGCGGACTGGCCGACGGTGTCGTCGGCGCGCTGCGCGGCGACGAGGGCGTCTTCGGCCTGCTCCTCGTCGGCGGCCGGATCAGCGACGTGACGGCGTTCGACGCAAACGACCTCGCGCTCTTCGAGACGTTCAACAGCCATGCCGGCGTTCTCCTGCAGAACGGCCGGCTCGAGCAGTCCCTCGCGCAGGTGACAGAGCTCCAGGAGCAGCTACGGCATCAGGCGTACCACGACGCGCTCACCGGCCTGCCGAATCGCGCGCTCTTCGCTGCGCGCGTCGCCGAGGCCGTGGAGAGCGCGACGTCCGACACCGAGTCGCGCGCCGTCCTCTTCCTCGATCTCGACGGCTTCAAGTTCGTCAACGACAGCTGGGGTCACGCGGTCGGCGACGAGATGCTCGTGCATGTGGCGGAGCGGCTCCGTCACGCAATCCGGCCGGGCGACACGCCGGCCCGGCTCGGCGGCGACGAGTTCGCCGTCCTGCTCACGGATACGAACGCGGCCGACGCCGAGCTCGTCGCGCAGCGGATCCGCGACGCGCTCGCCGAGCCGTTCTGGCTGTCGGGCCGGGAGACGAGCGCGGACGCGAGCATCGGGATCGCACTGACAGGCGAAAACGCGGTCACAGGCGAGGAGCTCCTCCGCAACGCCGACATCGCGATGTACGTCGCGAAGGCCGACGAGCGCAGCCATTACGCGATCTACGAGCCGCGTTTCCACCAGCGGCTCTGCGAGCGGCAGGAGCTCGCGGGCGAGCTGCGGCGCGCGCTCGAGCGCGACGAGATCGTCGTCCACTACCAGCCGGTCGTCTCGCTCGAGACCGGCTCGGTCGAGGCCTTCGAGGCGCTCGTACGGTGGGAGCATCCGGAGCGTGGCCTCCTCGTCCCCGAGGACTTCCTCGCGATCGCCGAAGAGAGTGGCCTCATCGTCGATCTCGGCGGCGCCGTGATGGGCCAGGCGCTCAGCCGCGTGCGCAATTGGCAGGAGACGATTCCCGGAGCCGCCGACATCGGCCTCTGGGTCAACCTCGCGCCCGGCGAGTTCACGAACGAACGCCTCGTCGAGGATCTCGCATTCGCCCTGTCGCGCGCGCGCTTCGATCCGCGGAAGCTCACGGTCGAGATCACGGAGGGGAGCGTCATGCGCGACGAGCACAACGGGCTGAAGGCGATGCATCGCCTTTGCGAGCTCGGCGTCGCGCTCTCGATCGACGACTTCGGCACCGGCTATTCGTCGCTGAGCCGTCTCGCGCGGTTCCCGATCCAGCTCCTCAAGATCCCGAAGACGTTCGTCGACCCGCTCGCGGGCGAGGAGGCCGACACGAGCTTCATCGAGGCGATCCTCCAGCTCGCCGAATCGCTCGGGATCGTCACGGTCGCCGAGGGGATCGAGCATGCCGTCCAGGCGCGCCGGCTCCGCAACGTCGGCTGCGAGCTCGCCCAGGGCTTCGTGTTCAGCCGGCCGCTCACGGCGGACGACGCACAGCGGCTACTCACGGCGCAGAGCACCTTCGCCCTCCCCGCGCACGAGTCCGCCGCGCTCCGACTCGCCGTGTCTGCCTGACGGCGCAGCGGCTCCTAGGGTCGAGTACCTCGCCTGACGATGGGGGCATCCGAGCGCGCGTCTTGCGGCGCGCTCGGATGCCCGGCAGACCTCAGAACGTCAGTCGTAACTGTGGGTACAGAACGTGCAGTTGAACACGCCACCCGGCACAGTGTGGATACCGCCCCAGTCGCCGGCGTGGGGAGTGCCGGTCCCAGTAGCTCCGCCGATGGAGTTGTCGTTGATCGACGTGAACGTGATCGGCGAGCCGATTGTGCCGATCGCGGACAGCGTCCCCGACACGTCGATCGCGCTGCTGCTGACGCATCCATTGGCGTTCGACTTGACGATCGCCCCGGCCTGGACGGTCAGCGTCACACCAGTCGGCACCTGGAGACAGCTGGCGAGAAGGATCTCCCACGGCATGGTGGACGCGGCAAGCGTCGAGGACGTCGTCACCGTGCCGCTGATGGCCACCCCCGCACCTGACGGTCCCGAGTTACCCGTGGTGTTGTCGAGGTTGAGGTGGTCGCCTGAGACCCAGAAGCCTGCGCCGCTGTCAACGGTGTTGTTCTTCATCGTGAAGGCGCTGCCGGTGTCTGTGCCCTCGACGCCGAAGAAGCCGGCGGTGACGAGGTTCGTGAAGTGGTTGCTCGACACGTTGACCGTGCCGCCGTGCACGAGAACGCCGTGCCCGTAGATGGTGTCGAACGTGTTGTTGAGGATCGTTGTCGTGACGCCATTCGCGTCAACGGCAGCGCTGTTCCATCCCAGCAAGTACTTGATGACTGCGTGCTCAATGTCGAGGCTTCCGCTGCTCTCGCTGCGGATGCCCGACCAATCGTTGGCGGGAGAACCGGTGCCGGTGGCCCCGCCGATCGAGTTGTCGTTGATCGACGTGAACGTGATCGGCGAGCCGCTTGTGCCCACCGCGGACAGCGTCCCGGAAACGTTGATGGAGCCGCCGTTAACGCAGACATTGGTGTGACCCGACTTGACGATCGCCCCAGGCTGGACCGTCAACGTCACACCACTCGCAACAGAGACACAATCGATGATGACCCACGGCATCGTGGAGGCGGCCAGCGTCGATGACGTCGCCACCGTCCCGCTGATGATTAGCCCCGTACCCGAAGGGCCGGTGTTGCCGGTGATGTTGTTGAAGTTGAAATGGCTGCTCACGATGTAGAACCCTGCGGCGCTGCTGTCGGTGGTGTTGTTTTTCATCGTGAACGCGCTGCCCGTGTCCGTCCCTATGACGCCGTAGAAGCCGGCGTTGACGAGGTTTGTGAACTGGTTGCTCGACACGTTGACCGTGCCGCCGTGCACAGAAACGCCGTTTTCGCCGATCGTGTCGAAGGTGTCGTTGAGGATCGTCGTGGTGACGCCATTCGCGTCGATAGCAGCGTTGTTCGGCCCGCTTGTGTACTTGACGGCCGCGTGCTCGAGATCGATGCTTCCGCTGCTCTCGCTCCGGATGCCGGACCAGTCAGTGGCGGCCGGCGAGCCGGTGCCGGTAGCTCCGCCGATGGAGTTGTCGTTGATCGAGGTGAACGTGATCGGAGAGACGTTTGTCCCGACCGCGGACAGCGTCCCGGCGACGTTGATACCCCCGCTGACACCGCACGGATTGGTGTTGCTCAACTTGACGATCGCCCCGGCCTGAACCGTCAGCGTCACACCACTCGCAACAGACAAACAATCCGGGAACCACGGAAGGGCCGATGCCCCGAGGGTCGATGACGACGTCACCGTCCCCGACACCGTCACCACCGAGCCCGACGGGCCGGCGATGCTCGCGAGCGAGAGAGCCAGATGATCTCCGGAAACCGTCGCGACCGCTTTCGAACCGATCGCGGTGAAGGCGGTATTGCGGATCGTTGAGGTCCCGTGCGCTACGACACCGTCGGAGGCGTACTTGACCTTGGCGTACTCGAGATCGATGGTTCCCGTCGCCTCCGTTCGGATGCCGCCCCAGTCGGTCGCTTGGGGATGGCCGGTTCCAGTAGCGCCGCCGACGGAGTTGTCGTTACGCGACGTGAACGTGACGGGTGAGCCGCTGGTGCCGACCGCGTTCATCGTCCCCGCAACGTCCAGCACAAAGCTCCCAGGGTTCGGAGTGGCCTTCACGATCGTTCCTGGAGCGACAACGAGTGTGAGAGCGCTCGGGACCGTCACCATCGCCGCGGGTAGGACGTAGACCGATGCAACAGCGGGACTCAGCTCGGTGTTCTTCGTGAGGGTCGAGGGAAGCGTTAGCGACTTGACAGGCTTCGCAGACCCTGCGACCACCGTCATCGCCACAGCGCGCACCGTCGACGCACCCTGCTTGGCAGACAGCGTGAAGGTGTAGAAGATCGGCTTCGTTCCCTTGTTCGCGGGAAGCTTGACCGCTGTCGAAATCGACGCACACGGCTTCAACGTCTTGGGGAATCCGGTACGCGTCGGGCTCACCGTAAGCGTGCAGCTTGCGGCATTGGAGGCAGTCCCTTTGAGAACCGTCGTTCCTCCGGCCTTGGTGAGAGTTGCCGGCGTTGCGAGAAACCGCGAGACCCGCGGACTGCCTGAAACGGATGAGGCTCCTGGCGGCAGCCCAACCGCTCTGACGTGGGCCGTCGGGTGCGCAGACGCCCCCCTCGCCACGTGCGTCGCAGCGCTTGAACCAGCCGCGACTCCCCCGAAAGCAAGAAGTCCGATCGCAATTCCCAGCGCGACCGAAAGCCTCCGTGCCCTCAAACCTAGACGTGACCGCATTCTCACTCCTCCATTCCAAGATCGCCGCAGTGGCAAGGACGGGGGAGAGGACCCGCTTGGTCCAGTCGGAAAGCACCTTCCCTATCCCCTGTGTAGATCGTCGAAACCATCTTCGACTCGAACTCACGCGAACCTAACAGGGGTCGTGTCTCACGACAAGAGGTCGCCTTTCACGCGGGCGGGGGTGCGTGATCGATTTCTCGCGGGAGGACGGAGCGGCGCCGGAGTCGAACCGACCTAGCCGTGGGTTACACGACCGTACGGATTTTGAAGATCCGCTGGGCCACCAGGCCCGGCCGCTCCGTTCCGAGCCTAACTAGCTAGCTCGCGTCGTCG